>JAXMHJ010000024.1:0-59798 GCA_046346795.1 Kiritimatiellia bacterium | reverse complement strand
ACGCCGTCGATCTTCGCCGCCACCGCGCGCCCGATGAGTTCCGCGGTGTCCGCAGAACTCATCCGGGTCAGCAAATCAATCTGGTTCGGCTGCACGCCCAGGGTGATGGCGGCGGAGGGCAGGGCCAGGGTTTCGGGTGTGATCCCCGCCCCGCCGAATCCGAACTCGTCCAAGGCTGCCATGACCCGCCGGGCGTTGTCCGGAGCCGGGTCGATCAGCAGGTCAAAATCCAGGGTCATCCGCACGAACCCGTAATGCGCAACCGCGAAACCGCCGCACACCGCATACGACACGCCGTGCCGGTTGAAGAGGCGCGCGAGATCACGCATGTCCTCGGAGAAAATCATCACGGAAGGGTCCGGATCCGAACCACTCCCTTGTCCAGCCGCCCGGGAAACATCCGGTCGCGCATGCGCACAAGAGCCTCGACGCGCTGGGCCGGCGTGAGGTCCAGCAAGTCTTTGCGACGGGTGGCGTCTTGATCCTCCACCGCGGTGATGCGGACAACCTTCTTGATCATGCGCACATGCTACCCGGTTGAGGGCGTGTTGACAAGAGTCTCGGGGAGAGGGGGCGGAGGTCGGAGGGCAAATAAAGGGGAGGTCGGCCAATGCGGTGGCGGTCCGCTCGGCAGCCGGGAAGAGCCACCTTATCTGCGCACCTTGCGACGGGAACCTATCTGTTGCCGCCGAGGGCGGTGGAGACTCAGGAGCGCCGCACGGACCGGCGGGCCAGCAAAGCCAGGCCGAGGGCGATCAGGGCGCCGGTGCCGGCTTCCGGCACGGCCACGGTGAGGTACACCGCCCCGTCGGTGGAGGTGTCGATCTGGTAGACCAGGCCGCCGGAGAGCGCGGGGGAATTCGCGGTGTCGACCGTCAGCCCGTTGTCGGTCAGCATCCCGCCGCCGGTGGGATAGGCCATGAGCAGCCAGCGGTCCCCGGCCACCGGGGTGCCGAACGATGTGTTGATGTTATTGATGGCGGTGATCCGCAGGCTGCCGGCCAGGGTCAGGGGGCCGGACAGCGCCACATGGTCGTACCAGAAATCCGCGACGGGGCTCGGGGTGCCCAGCTCGTACTTCAGCACGGTGCCGCCGGAGAGGGTCAGCCCGGCGAGATCAAGCTGGTTGTCCGACATGTCCGCCGCTCCCGGGGAGAAGTCGCCCGCGCCCGCGAAGGTGGCCGATCCACCGGCCCCGCCGCCGCCGAACGACGCCCCGGCCGACACCGCGATGAGCCCGCCGGTGGCGGTGGTGCCGTTGAGGATCAGCGCGCCCTGATTGACGGTGGTCGTGCCCGCGTAACTGTTCGCGCCGGAAAGAGTGAGCGTGCCGGGCCCCGCCTGCGTGAGCGTGCCCGTCCCGCCGATGTTGTGGGCCACCGCCAGATCGTTGGAGCGGTTGAACACCAGCGAGGCGTTGTCGGTCACCGCGCCGGCGCCGAGCGTGCCGGTCGTGCCGCCGTCGCCGATCTGCAGAACGCCGCCGTTGATGGTGGTGGACCCGGTATAGGTGTTGTTGCGGGCGAGAATCATCTTGCCGTCGCCATTCTTGATGATGGCGGAGCCGGTGGTGGCGTTGTTCTGGGCCACCACCACGTCCACCAGCAGATCGGTGTCCGCCGTTCCGTTCTGGACGTCGAAGGTCTGGGTCGAGTCGTCGCGGATGGCCATGGTGGCGCTGGCGGTGACGCCCAGGATCCGGGCGGTGGTGGTGGAGGCGGCCAGGACCGTGACGGGGGCGTTGCGGAACTGGTTGGCGAGGGTGACGGTCGCGGAGCCGCCCAGCAGGAGCGTGCCGCCGGTCATGCTGACCGGGATGGTGCCGGCGTTGTGGAAGAAGTGCTGGTCGAAGTCGCCGCCGCCCACCGTGCCGCCGTTGATGGTCAGGCTGCTGATGGAGGCTCCGTTGTAGCCGGTGGCGTTCCGCGCGGTCCAGTCGAGGGTGGCGCCGGCGTTCACGGTCACGGCCCCGCGGATGACGCTGTTGCCGTCGCTGCCGTCGCGGGCCAGGAGCAGGGTGCCCTGGTTGACGGTGGTGGCGCCGGTATAGGTGTTGGCGGCGGTGAGGCGCATGAGGCCCGGTCCGGTCTTGATGATCCCCGATCCGCCCGAGACGAGGGAGGTTACGTTCAAGTCGATCGCAGCGTCCTGAGCAAGGTCCGCCACCGTGAACGTGTTCTGTGTCGCGCTGGCCGAAACGCCCGCGGTCGCCATCAGGTTTATCTGGGCGGTCTGGATGGTGCTGGAGGCCGCGTCGGCGTTGACGGTGATGTCGCCGTGCAGGTTGAACTGCTTGGCGGCGTCCACCCCGGTCACCGTGCCCGCGGTCAACGTGACATTGCGGAGGTGGCTGTCCGGGCCCTCCGCATGGTTGATCTGACGCAGGGTGCCGCCGTTGATGACGACGTTGTTCTGGTAGTTCCAGCCGAAGCTGTTGACCGCCGTCTCGACGGTCGCCCCGGCATTGATGGTGAGCGTGCCGGTGCCCACGGCGGAACTCGCGGCGTTGGCGGTATCGAGCCGCAGCAGCCCCTCGTTCACGATGGTACCGCCGGAATGGGTGCCGCGCGTGTTCAGCACCAGCGTGCCCGGACCCGCCTTTTTCAGCGGCTCGCCGGTGTAGCCGGCGTTGCTGGCGATCAGGGAGGAGATGACCAGATCGTTTGCGGCCGCGCCATCGGCCACGGTGATGGTCAGGCCGCCGGTCTGCCGGATGGAAAGTTTGGTGCCCGAAATGGTGGATGAGGCGGCCGCGGCGAGGGAGTTCAGCGAGGACGAACCCTGGAAGAAGTCGAGGTTGCTGTTGGCGATGCCGGTGATGCCGCCGCCGGTCAGGTTGATCGCGGCGTTGCCAAGCGTCATGTTGACGGCGTTGTTGTTGTTCAGGGTTCCCCCGACGATGTTGATGGTGCTCAGGCGGTCGCCCCCCGTGCCATAGCCGGTGACGTCCTGCGCGCTCAGGCGCAGCGTGGCCCCGGCGTTCACGGTGACGGTGCCGCGGATGGTTCCCCCGGACCCGCCGCCGCCGGTGAGGTCCAGGATGCCGCCGTTGAGCACGGTGCCGCCCGAATACGTCTTCTGCGTCGAGAAGGCCAGGGTGCCCGGTCCTTCCTTGGTGACGGAGGAGGACCCACGACTCCGCCCGAGACCAGCAGATCGGTGGCCGCGGCCCCGTCGGCCGTGGTGATGGTGAGGGGGACGTTGACCGTCATGATGGACGAGATGGTGGAGGTCGCGGCGCTGGCCAGGGTGGTGACCGTCGGGTTGACGACCCGGAACTTCATGTCCATGCCGTCCACCTGGGCCGCGCCGGTGCGCACCCCCACGGTGCCGCCGTTGAGGGTGATGGAGTTGACGTGATTGTAAGCGTCGGCCTCGAAGGTGCCGCCGTTGATCACCAGCGGGGAGAGCGCCGACCCGATACCCTGGCCGAGGGTGTTGTGGCTGAAAGCGCGGACAATCGCCCCGGCCTCGATGGTGAGCGTCCCCGTCCCGGCCGAACTCCCGCCGCTGTTGTTTCCGCGCAACTCGACGATGGTGCCGGCCCCGCTCACGGTGACCCCGCCGGTCAGTCCGTTGTTGTTGCCGGCGGCGGGATTGATGCTGAACGTCCCGCCCCCGGACAGGCCGACGTTGACCGTCGAGATCAGGCTGGTGGTCGCGGTCGCGGTGAGACCGGCGCCGACGGAGACGACCGGGGTTCCCGACAGGGTCAGGGAATTGGACCCGAGGGTGTAGCCCGTGGCGGTGAAGGTGAGCGCCGTCGCCTCGATGCCCGCGCCCAACGAGACCAGCCCGCCCGTGCCGCCAAAGATCGCGGCATCCGCCGGGGTGCTGCTCCAGGCGGTTGCGGTTCCGGCCAGCGCGGCATTGTCCCAGTTGAGGGTGGCGGTGTCCCACGCGCCCGCGCCACCATCGGCGTCGGCGGTGGTGTCCGTGCCGTCCCAGTAGAGGGTTTCGGGAGGCGCGGCGACGACCGCGAGACCTGATCCAAGGCAGAGCGAAAACAGCAGGTGTCGAATGCCGGAACCTTGAAAACAATGCATGGCGAACCTCCAGGAACTCTCCGTTTCGGTGTTTCCCCCTTCCGGTCCGGACGCTTCAAGGCGCGGGCGGGGATCTCCTCTTCAGCAGGACCAGCAAGCCGAGCAGGGTCAGCGCCCCGCTCCCGGCCTCCGGAACGACGGCGAGGAAGACGGATCCCGGGGTGGAGGTGCTGTCCACGGCGTAGGCGAGTCCTGGGGCCAGCGCAGGCGCGCTTTCGACCGTCACGCCGTTGTCGGTGATGCTGCCGGCGTAGGTCATCAGCAGCCACTTCGTCCCGGCGGGCGCGGTGGAGAAGTCGTAGCCCGGGGCGCCGGCCTGCGGGCCCACCTGGAGCCGTCCGTCCAGCACCAGGGCGCCGGCACCGATGACGGCGGTGTCGTTCCAGAAGGGCGAAACCGGGTCGTCCAGATCGAATTTCGAGATCGCGTTTCCGGACAGGCTCAGGCCGGTCAGGGTGATCTCGTTGTCGGCGCCGCCCGGGGCGAAAATACCATCGTCCGCGACACTGGCCGTCCCGCCCGACCCGCCGCCGCCCAGAGTCGCCCCCGCGGAGACGTCGATCCGGCCGGCGCTGTCGGTCGACCCGTCGATGATGAGGGCGCCCTGGCTGACATAGGTGGTGCCGGCGTACGTGTTCCCGGCGGCCAGGGTCGTTGTTCCCGCGCCGCTTTGGGTGAGGGTGCCGGTTCCCCCGATGGCGTTCGCGATGTTGACGGCATCCGAACGGTTGAAGGCGAGGGCGGCGTTGACGGTCACCGGGCCGGATCCCAGCGTCCCCGCCGCTCCACCGTTGCCGATCTGGAGAATGCCGCCATTGACGGTGGTGGCGCCGGTGTAGGTGTTCGCGCCGGTGAGGGTCATGGTTCCCGGGCCGGTCTTGTTGATGCCGCCGGCGGGAGCCCCGATGGTGCCTTCCGGGCCGAGCGTCATGCTGACCGCGAGATCGGTTGCGGGGCTGGAGGTCACGTCCGCGACATCAAAGTTCTGGACGCCCTGCAGCCGGATGCCGCCGCTGCCGTTCATGGTCGCCGCGCCGGTTCCGCTCACGGTGACGGTGGCCGGTCCGAGGTCCGTGTTGGCCAGCAGGGCGTCGTAGCCATTCACATAGCCCCGGTTGGAGGTCCAGGTGGATCCGTTGTTCAAGACCACGTTGCCGAAGCGGGCGTCCATGTTGCCGGTCATGAGGAGGGTCGCTCCATTCACGGCGAGGGTGCGGGTGGAGGCCAGCGCGATCCCGTGACCCGCGACGAAGATGTTGGTCCCGTTGAGTTCGAGGGTGGCGCCGGCATTGGCGGTGAAGGAGGAACTACCCCGGGCCGCCGCGCCGGACAACGAAAGCGTTCCCCCGTTGACGACCAGGGCGCCCGTGTGGGTGTTGCCGCCGCCCAGGACGAGCGTACCCGCCCCCGCCTTGTTCAACTGGCCGGCGCCGCTGATCACGCCGTTGATGGTGATCGTCCTTCCGGTGAGGCCGTCCACGGCGTCCAGGGTGTCGACGGTCGAGGCGGCCGCCACGAGGATCTGCTGGGCGCCCGTCCAGTTGGCGGTCGCCCCCAGGGTGCCGCCGTTGAGTTCCAGCCATTTGGCGCTGGCGTTGCCGCTCATCCCGTAGCTGCCGATGTTCAACCTGCCGCTGGTGAGCTGGTAGGTGGCGGCGTTGTTCCTTCCGTCGGCGAAATTGATGCCCTGCAGATTGGCGGTGCCGCCGGTCTGGATCAGGCGCGGGGTGCCGTCCCAACCCAGGGCCAGCGGGGCGTTGGGGGCGTTGAGCACGCCGCCGGAAAGGTTGTAGGTGGAGGCGGCATTCCAGTGGGAGAGCAGGAAGGAGGCCGAGGTGGTGTTGGTCGCGTTGCTGCCGGTCACGTTCACCGTGCCGGCGCTCTGGTTGAAGGTCGACACCGCGCCGCTGTTGTCCGCGGTCACCAGCCGGCCGGTGTTGAGCGTCCCGCCGGAGACGTTCAAGGTGGCCGTTCCGCTGAAGGAGAAGCTCCCCGAATTGTTCAGCGTGGTTCCGGAGGCGCCGAAGTTCAGCGCCATGAAATTGAAGATGGAAACGCCGGTCGCCGTGACCGACCCGGCGCCGGAGATCGAGCTGGTGGCGCCCGTCGAGAGGGAGATGTTCCCGGTGGAGAAGGTGCCGGCGCCGTTGACCGTGACGGTGACGGGCCAGGAGGCGGCGAAGGAGGGGGAGGTCAACCCGGCCCCGCCGGCCACGGTGAGGGTCTGTCCGCCGGACTGGGCCATGGTGATCGCGCCGGTGGTCAGGGTGCCTCCGGAGACGGTCAGGTGGCGGGAGGTGACCACGTCGGCCAGGATCAGGGCACCGGCCCCGGTCTTGGCGAGGGGCTGGGTGATCTGGCCTCCGGTGCCGGTGAAGTTCAGGCTGCCGGTGGCGCTGGTGACCTCGATGGTCTTGGTCTGCGTGCCCGTATCGATCCAGAGGTCGCGCCCGTCGCTCTGGCTGCCGGTGCCGGTGTAGCGCAGGGTGCCGGCGTTCGCGAGTCCCAGATAACCGGTCACGCCCGAGAAGGCGCCCAGCGCGCTGGTGTCGGAAATTTGCAGGACCCCGGCGCGGATGTTCGTTCCCCCCGCGTGATTCTGGGCGTTGTTGACCACCACGGTGCTGTTCTGCTCGATGTTGAGGAAGACGTTGCCGGGCGTGGCGCCCACGCCCAGGGTCGTGTTGATGGTCAGGGTCTTGCCGTTGTTCCCGTAGACGGCGTAGGGCACGGAGTTGTCGTTGAAGATGGCGCCGTTGAGGGTCAGATCGCCGTTGACGGGGTTGAGTTCGATCTGGGTCGCTCCGTTTTTCGCGCCCGACAGGTTCATGGTGGCGCCGACCACCTGGGTGAAGGCGCTGTCGTTCTGCAGGCGCTGGTTGAAGTTGATCCCGTTGCCGTTGCCGTCCCACGTCAGGCCGGCTCGAACCCGGCGTCCCAGAAGATGTCATTGGTGTCCACCCAGCCGCCCAGTGCGGTGTAATCGTAATAGAGGGTGGTCTGTCCCGGGTTGTTGCGAAGGTTGAAATGGAGGTTTCCGTTCGTGAAGCCCCAGGGGGCTGGCCGTCCGGGGCCCAGTTGTTGTCGTAGGAAAAATTCCCGAGGGGATTGTCGCCGTCCCAGGTCTGGTCGGCGCGGAGGGGGACGGCGAAGGCCGCCAGCAAGATCAGGCCCGCCCGGACGGACAGGGCCCCTCTCCCGGCTGGTATTCCGGAACACTCGGTGGTTTTCATGGCGGACAAGCTCTCCTGGAGGGGATTGGGAATCAGTGGATTCCACGCCGGAATTTCAACAACAAAAGGCCCAGGGCCAGAAGCGCCCCGCTCCCGGCCTCCGGAACGACGGCGAGGAAGACGGATCCCGGGGTGGAGGTGCTGTCCACCGCGTAGGCGAGTCCGGGGGCCAGCGCGGGCGCGCTTTCGACCGTCACGCCGTTGTCGGTGATGCTGCCGGCGTAGGTCATCAGCAGCCACTTCGTCCCGGCGGGCGCGGTGGAGAAGTCGTAGCCCGGGGCGCCGGCCTGCGGGCCCACCTGGAGCCGTCCGTCCAGCATCAAGGCGCCGGCACCGATGACGGCGGTGTCGTTCCAGAAGGGCGAAACCGGGTCGTCCAGATCGAATTTCAGGATGGCGTTCGCGGCAAGGCTCAGGCCGGTGACCGCGATTTCATTGTCCAGGCCGCCCGGGGAGAAGATGCCGTCGTTGGCGACGCTGACGGCACCGCCCGATCCGCCGCCCCCCAAGGTCGCACCCGCGGAGACATCGATCAGTCCGGCGCTGGCGGTCGACCCGTCGATGATCAGGCTCCCCTGGCTGACATAGGTGGTGCCGGCGTAGGTGTTCGCGCCCGTCAGGGTGGTGGTGCCGGCCCCCGACTGGGAAAGGGTGCCGGAGCCGGTGATGCCGGTGGCGATGGTCAGGGCGTTGGAGCGCTTGATGACGAGGGCGGCGTTGTCGGTCACCGCGCCGGCGCCGAGGGTCCCGGTCGCCCCGCCGTCGCCGATCTGCAGGACCCCGCTGTTGATCGCGGTGGCCCCGGAGTAGCCGTTGCCGCCGGTCAGGATCAACGTGCCGCCGCCGGCCGTGACGCCGGCCGCGCCGGTGATGTCATCCGCGAGCAGGAGCGTGCCCGCGCCGGTCTTGGTGACGTTCTGGGAGAGCGCGCCGCCCGTGCCGGTGAAGCGGAGGTTGGCGGAGGCGTTGGTCACGTCGATGGTGCCGGGGCCCTGGTCGATCCAGAGATACCGGGCCGTGCTTTCCGTCCCGCTCCCGGAGTAGCGGAAGGTCCCGTTGGCGATGGCCAGATAGGCGCCGCCCCCGGAGCTGTACGGCCCGATGTTGCCGGTGCCGCCGTCCGCCACCGAGGCCGCCTGCAGCACGCCGCCGTTGACCACGGTGCCGCCGGTGTATCCGTTCACCGCGGCGAGGATGAAGGTCCCGGCCCCGCCCTTGCTGACGGTGCCGGTCCCGCCCACCGCGCCGTTCACGGTCATGGTGCTGCCGGCGATGTTTTCCAGCCGGACGCCCTTGTTGAGGGTGATCGTCCCGTTGAACGCGCCGGTGCCCGCCTCCAGGCTGCCCAGGATGGGGGCGGTGAAGCCGGCGTTGGCGACGGTGATGTCGCGCGTCAGGGTGTTGCCGGTCTGGAGATAGAGGGCCGCGGTGAAGTAGGAGGTTTTGGCATCGTTGAGGGTGATGGCGCTGGTGGTGTTGCCGAGGCCGGAGGTGTTGCCCAGTTCGATGGAGCCCTGCGAGATGGTGGTGGTGCCGGTGTACGGGTTGGCGGTGGTGATGCGGAGTTTGCCGCCGCCGGTCTTCACCAGATTGACGGCCCCGCCGCCGTTGTCGACGATCGTCGCGCCGTTGAACGCCACATCGGTGCCGCCCGCGACGTAGGAGAAACCGGCGGAGATGTCGCGGTTGACGGTCAGGGTGGAACCGCCGGAGGTGATGGAGCCCCCGCCCTTCACCCAGTGGTTGATGTCGCCCAGGTCGAGATCGCCGTTGGCGAGGGTGAGGGTGACGCCGGGGTTGATGATGAGGTCGCCGTAGGTGCCCGCGGAGGTGGCGAGCGAGCCGATGGTGAGGTTGGCGCTGACGGTGGCGCTGCCGGAATACAGGGCGATTTTCGCCGCGGGGTCGTCGGCGCCGGGGAGGACGTTCGCAGTCTCCCATTTCACGATCTGGAAACCGTTGAGCGGGGCGCGGGAGACCGAGGTGGTCTGCGTCGGGTCGAGGTTGATCGTGCCCTTGAGTCCCCCGAACACCATGTAATTGCCCGACTGCGCGCCGGCCACGGAGAGGGAGGCCCCGGTGTCCACCAGCGTGTAGGTGCCGCCGAAGTTGCCCGTTTCCTTGAGCCAGACCGGCGCGCGCAGCAGGTTGCCGACATTGGTCGCCGCCTCCGTCTGGCTGGCGAACTGCGTCCCCGTGGAGTTGTAGCGCACCACATACGGTCCCAGCGTCTGCCCGGCGCCGCCGTCCCCGTCGGCATACACGACCAGGTCGAACTTGCGGTAGGGCGCCGCCGTGATCTGGACGGAGGGGGAATCCGGGGCGCCGCTGTCGAGGTAGTTGCGCATCAGCTTGAAGTCGCCGGTCGTCGTGGCGATGGCGTTGTTCCAGGCATTGGGTGCGTCGTAGCCGATCGTCATCCCCGTGACGGTGGCGCCGGTGCTGTCCAGGATGGGATTCGGAACCGCCCCGGCATTGCCGCTCCAGTCGGAGAGCAGGTTGTTCCAGTTCGCGAAATTGTAGCCGGTGGCACCCGCGGTTTCCGCGGCGCCGATGGGGTCGTTGGCCGCGCCGACCGTGGTGCCGGTGGAGGAGGCGAAGTTGAAACTGACGGTGTCCGCAGCCAGGGCGGCGGAGGCAAGGCCGAGGGTCAGGAAGATTCCACGGGCAATCGAAGAGTTCATGCGCGGATGACCCCCCTTTGGGAGTTCGGTATCATGGCATGATTAAACCCCGGGACCCCCGCGCTTGTCTAATCTAAACCAAACAAAAATATTTCCGGTTCCATTTTTTCGGTTTTTCCAGTTGCCGGAAGGCGTCTGTTCGGGTTCATACGACCCCGGAAGCATAGCTCAGTCGGTAGAGCAGCTGACTCTTAATCAGCTTGTCCGGGGTTCGAGCCCCCGTGCTTCCACCATTCTCCTCCCGCCTTTGCGCGGGCTTTTTTGTTTTACCGCGGGCTCGTGGTGGAACTGGCAGACACGCAAGACTTAGGATCTTGTGCCGAAAGGCGTGGGGGTTCGAGTCCCTCCGGGCCCACCATCCCCACCTCAAGCGCCGCCCGGCAGGTGATACGGGATGGTGCCCGTCCGCTCCACCTTGCCGTCGGTGTAGAGGATGTGGTACTGCCGGAAATGCGGGCCGCGGAGCTGCGGGTTGAGCGCCTCCACCTCGATCAGCATCCAGTCGGGCTGCTGGCGGCCGGAGAGGGACTGGTTGTTCAGGGCGATGTTCCACACATAGCTCATTCCCTTCTCCTGGATCAACGGATGCGCCGCGGGGCACACGCAGTCGGTTCCGGCCAGTCCGTATTTGCCGAGCACCACCCGCAGGCTTTCCCTCCCCTCGCGGGGGTTGTCGGGATAGAAGTCGAGTTTGGGCAGGTGGCCGTTGCCGAGTTCGAACAGTTCCAGGGCCATGTAGATGCGCTCCAGCCGGGCGCGGCAGTCGCGCTCTTCGCGCAGTTCGCGGTTGAGGAAATTCATCGCCACCACCAGGCTGACCAGCATCGCGAGGATGAGGAGCCACGGCCAGAGGACGAAGGCGGCGCGGCGGTTCACGGCTTCACCGCGGGGGCGGGGTGGAAGAAGGGCAGCGCGGCGGCGGACGCGGGCCAGTCGCTGCGCGGGGAGGAGAGCTTGCGCATGCGCACCAGCGCGTCGCGGGCGCGGTCGGCATGGCCGGCCCGCATTTCGCGCAGGGCCACGGCGAACAGGGCGTCGTTGTGGAAGCTTTCCGGCATGTGCGATAGCTGCCCCAGCAGGCTGTCGGTCGGCATCTCCCCCGCGATGCAGCGCGCCATGGTGCCGTAGGGCCCCCGCAGGGGGCGGGGGTAGGCGGCCAGGGCGGCGGCGGGATCGGCGGACGGGCGGGCGATCACCAGCGCGCACAGGCCTCGAACAGGGCCATCTCCGCCAGCGCGGGCGAGGAGGCGGGGTCGGTGGAGATGATCCGGAAGAGTTCGACCGCGTTGTCCGGCCGCGCCAGCATGAGTTCCGCCCGTCCCTGCTCGATCGTCGCCAGCGCGGAGGTCCGCCCGTCCTTGTAGAAGCGGCTGAGGTCCGCCGCCGTCTTGAAGGCCTCCGCCGCGCCCGCCCAGTTGTCCTGCGCGGCCATCTGGCGGCCGTTGCGGATCTGCTGCCACGCCCCGCCGGGGTTGGCCGGGCCCTGCGCGGGCTGGCCCTCCGAGGCCATGCGCAGCTCGAGATTGCGGGTGCGGGCGAGGCCGAGGAGCTGTTCGGTGTGGATCCGCCGGAGTTCCCGGAGGAGGATGAAGGCGGCGACGCCCCCCGCCAGCACGACCGCGCCCAGCGCCAGCACCAGCGTCCGGTGTTCGCGCAGGAAGAGGCGGAGCTGGTAGACCGGATTCAGCAGCCGGGCCCGCACCGGACGCCCCTCCAGCAGGCATTCCAGGTCCTGCGCGAATTCCCGCATGCCGGCGTAGCGGTCGCGCGGATCCTTCTGCAGCGCCTTGAGCAGGACGAACTCCAGTTCGCGCCGGATGTTCTTCGCGCGCTTGCGCGGCCGGATCACCGGGGCGGTCTTCACCGCCTCCAGCACGTCCGCGGTCCGCGCGTTGGGCGGCAGGTCATAGGGCAGCTTGCCGGTCAGGCCCTCGTACAGGACCACCGCCAGCGAGTACACGTCCGACGCCGGCCCCACCCGCTCCGCCCGCGCCTGCTCGGGCGACATGTACATCGGCGTGCCGGTCAGCGCCCCGCTCACCGTGCAGCTCGGCCAGTCGATCAGCTCCGCCACCCCGAAGTCCGCCAGCAGCGGTTCGCCGAACTCGTCGATCATGATGTTGGCCGGCTTCACGTCGCGGTGGACGATCTGGTGCTCGTGCGCGTAGGCGAGCGCGTTGGCGATCTTCATGCCGATGGTCAGCAGCCGGGTCGCGTTGCCCGCGGCCGGGTCGGACATCAGCACGTCCAGCGTGCGGCTGCCCTGGATCTGCTCCATCGCGATGTAGTGGTACGGCCCCTCCTGCCCGGTGTCGTACACGGTGAGGATGTAGGGATGCCGCCGCAGTTTCTTGGTGGCCTCCGCCTCGCGCCGGAAGCGCTCCAGCATGGTGTGCGAGACCCCGGGCGACTCCCTGAACACCTTCAGCGCGATGTCGTGCCCCGTGCGGTCCCGCGCCAGGTACACCGTCGCCATCGCCCCGTGCCCCAGGGTCCCGGTGATGGTGTACTCGCCCACCCGGAATCCCTTGCCCAGATCGGCGCTGAAGAGGATGGGCTCGCTGTTCATGCGGAAACCCTACCCGGAAGCGCACCGGGGTTCAACCTTGGAATCCCCTCCCTGCGCCCCGACGGGAAATATTGTCATCCGGCGCGCAATCGGGGATAACCGCGTCATGCGCCCCCTTCCCCTCCTCGCCGCGTTCCTGCTCGCCGCCGCCCCCGGCCGCGCGCAGGAGCCCGCGGACGTGCGCTGGCAGCGCGTGGTGTCGGGCGAATGCACCCCCGGCGAGGTCTGCCGCGTCCAGCTCGACGCGGACGCCGCGCGCGACTGCGCCACCCTGCCCGACGGGGTGCTGCTGCGCGACGCCAACGGCATCCGGATCCCCTACCGCGTCGTCCTGACCCGCACCACCACCAACCTGCTGTTCGAGGCCGGGCTGGCCCGGACCCTCGTCCTGGAGGGCCGCTCCGGCATCGCCCCCAACCCGCCGCGCTCCCTCATGCGCGTCGCGCCGGCCGACGCCCGCCCCATGGCGCTCGGGCCGCGCCTCCGCCCCGGGGAACCGCGCGTCAAGCACGCCCTGCGCAACATGGCCCTGCAGGCCGCCGGCGTGCTCGCCCTCCTGATCCTGATCCTCGTCCTCACCCGCACCGCCTTCCGGAGATACGCGCGATGAACCCCGCCGATCCGCTGCCCGAAACCCTCGGCCTGGTGGTCAAGGCCCTGCGCTTCGCCACCCACCACCACCGCGACCAGCGCCGCAAAAACGCCGGCCGCATGCCTTACATCAACCACCCGGTCGAGGTCATGGGCCTGCTCTGGGAGCACGCCGGCGTGCGCGATCCCGCCACCCTCGCCGCCGCCCTCCTGCACGACGTCGTCGAGGACTGCGAGGTCACCCCCGCCGAACTGGCCGCCGGGTTCGGCGAAGACATCGCCCGGCTAGTCCTCGAAGTCACCGACGAAGATCTTCCCCAGGCCGAACGGCGCGCCGCGCAGGTCCGCGGGGCCGTCCACCTCAGCCCCCGGGCCCGCCTCATCCGCATCGCCGACAAGGTCCACAACACCCGTTCGCTGCGCGAAGGCGTGCCCGACACCTGGGACCGAGCCCGCCTCGAGGCCTATGTCGCCTGGGCCCGGGCCGTGGTCGACGTCATTCGCGGCACCAGCGAAGCGCTGGAGGCCCTGTTCGACGAGGCCGTCGGGGCGCTGGAGGAATAACCCCCCGTGGCCGGCCCCGCACCACCCCCTGGGAGCGAAGTCATGTCGCGCATCGACGCGACCTGGCTGCGCGTGGAGTCGCCCGCCACGCCGTTCGTCATCCACGGGATGTTCCGCGTGGAGGGGCCGGCCAGCCCGGGCGAACTGATCGAACTGATGCGCGAACGCCTCCCGCGCCTGCGCCGGCTGCGGCAGCGGGCCGTCGACGGCGCGCCGCGCGCGGGCGGGTGGTGGCACGGCGAGGCGAGGTGGATCGACGACCCGGACTTTTCCTTCGATCGCCACGTCCGCCTGCACCCGTACATCGAGGAGGCGGAGTTTCCCGAAATGGTCAACCGCATCCAGCCCCAACCGCTGGACTTCCGGGGCCCGCCGTGGGAGGTGCACGTCTTCCCCCTGACCAGCGGCGCGGTGCGCTTCCTCCTGCGCTTCCATCACTGCATCGGCGACGGCGCGGCGATGGGCCGGGTGCTGCGGCAGATGTGCGACGGCGCGCCGGAGGTGATCCCGATGCACACGGTCGCCCCGGACCGGCGGCCTGCGGTCCTGCGCTGGGCGGACATCCTGGTCCGCCGCCCGCTGGCGCTGCTGCGCATGGTGCTGCTGACCCGCGCCGACCCCGAGATGTACCGCGGCCCCCCCGGGCCGGACAAACCCGGCGCGTGGACCCCCGCCCTGCCCCTCGACCCGGTGATGCGCATGCGCGAACGCAGCGGGGCGACGGTGAACGAGATCCTCACGGCGGTGGTGTGCGAGGCGCTGCGACGCGACGCCCTGTCGCGCGGACGGGACCCCGCCCGCGCCGTCATCCGCGCCACCGTTCCCGTCAACCTCCGGCGCGCCGACGAACAGGAGGGCCTGGGCAACCGCTTCGGCCTGGTGTACCTGCGGCTGCCCCTGGACGGCATGGATTTTGACGAGCGCCTGGCCCTCGTGCGCCGCCGCATGCTGTCGCGAAAACGAGCCCAGCAGGGCCAGGCCTTCCTGGAAACCCTGCGCCGGTTCGGCACCTTCGGCCCGCGCCTGCACCGCTGGATGGTCGGACTGCTGACCTCCAAGAGTTCGCTGGTGCTGACGCATGTCCGCGGCCCCGACGAACCGGTGCGGGCGGGCGGACGCCAGCTCACCGAGGTGTCGTTCTTCGCCCCGCAGTCCGGAAGCATCGGCCTGAGCATCAGCCTGCTCACCTACGCGGGGACCGTCACCATCGGCGTGCAGGCCGACGCCCGCTGCCACCCCGACCCGGGGGCGCTCGCCCGGAGGTGCGCCGAGGTGTTCCGCGAGACGCTGGGCGCGTGACGCCCGGGCTCTACAGGGAGTTCCACTGCCCGAAATTGATCGAGGTGTTGCCGATCGACATGCGCGCGCCGGACGGCGTGAGGGCGGACCAGTCGTTGGCATACGGCCCCAGCAGCAACAACGTGTCCCCGTTGACGCTGCCGGAACGGTTGGGCAGATCGGCCGGCCGGATGGTATGGGCGCTGCCGTCGATCGCCATGTAGTTGCCGGATCCACCCTGGAAGAGCGACCGGCTCCCGGCGAGATGCCAGGACCCGGTGCGGTCGACATTGGAATGCCCCGGGTCGATGTTGCCGTTGTTGAGGTAGAAATACGGATCCTCCTCGACCAGCAGGGGGGTGGGATAGGTGTAACGGCTGGTGTAAAGCTGGGCCTTGTTGGGAATCAGGGAAATCCGCGACCCGGCGAAGATCTTGAAACAACTGTAGTCGAACCGGCCGTTGCTCCCGGTCCAGGGCGCGTGCTTGACACCCTCGACCATGGAGGGGCAGCGGTAGAACTGGCGGAGCAGGGGCTTCGCCACCCCGAGGTAGGGCACCAGCGTCCCCTCGGCGACACCGGGGCTCGGCCAACTGGCGTTCACCACCTCGCCGGGATCCAGCACTTCCCGCCCCATGTACTCCTTCTGCCAGGGTTCGGCGCCCGTGGTGTTCGCATAGCACCCGGGAATGACGCCGTTGTGGTCGGCCATGAACGTCTGGAACGCGACCCCCAACTGGCGCAGCTTGGACATGCAACTCACGTTGCGCCCCTGTTCCTTGATCTGGCCGAGCAGCGGCACCAGGAGCGCCAGGAGAATGAGGATGATCGCCACCACGGCCAGGAGCTCGATGAGGGAGAACCCCCGGCGCCCCCGGCGGCGCGGAAACGATGCGTTATGGCCGGGGTTTGACATCGTACACCAGTTCGAGGGTTGGCGTGCGGTCGCGGTCGCAGAGGAACACCTGCGTGCTCCCGTCCGGGCCGGGCCGGGCCTGCCCGGAGGCATAGCGCCTCTCCAATTCCTCCGGGGTGGCCGGGATGCTTAATCCGCAATTCCGGCAGACCAGGGTCCGCGTCATGGTGAACGGGGCCCCCCTCGGGGTTTCCCTCCGTCCCCCCCCCACCACGCCCGCCTCCCGGCCCAGGTGGAGCACCGCCCAGAGGGAGCCGAGCACAAGAACGGCGATGAGCAGGATGCGCGGCATGGTCGTGGAAACCCAATACCTCATTCCACCACGCCGGGTCAATTCCATCACCTTGTTAATAAAACGGGCGGGAGAGACGGGGGGAAACCGACGGGAATGCGGCGCCCGGCCTTTGCGGAAACGTCACGCCCTGCGCCGGCTCATCACGCGCAGCAGAAGGGCTCCGGCGGCGATCAGGCCGGCGGAGGCGGGTTCGGGCACCGACCCGGCGACATGGTAGTGGAACAGGATGGCCGCCCCGCCGGCCAGCGGACCGTAACTGTCGCGGTATTCGATCACGTATTGATTGAGGCCGAGGGTGGAGGGCAGCCGTCCGCTGTTGAATTCGACCGGCAGGCCGGTCCAGCCGATGGCGTCGTTGCCGATCCCGGTGATCGTGTCAAAGGTGCCCGTGATCGTGTCCGCGTGCACCAGCACCAGCGTCCCCCAGTCGCCCGTGACCACGTCGTTCGGGCCGGAGGGGCGCAGGAAGTAGGGATTGATCCCGACGTTGAGGGTGTCGTTCGCGGCCAGGCTCAGCGTCCCCGTCACCCGGAACTGGTCGTAGCGCAGGATGCCGCCCCCGTACAGGGCTCCCAGGTCGAGGACGGATCCGTTGCTGGTGGCCAGGGTGCCCGACCCGTTGTTCACATTCAGGATCGTGCCTTCGTAGAGGGACGGGCCGCTGGCCGCGCCGCCCGACCCGTTGTTGCCGGTGCGGTCGGTGCTCCCGCTGCTGCCGCTGCCCGCCGTCTGCACGGTGAGGGTGGCGGCGCCCCAGTTGAAGGCCGAACCGCCCGCCACCGTGATTCCGTTGGTCCTCAGCGTGCCGGCATTCAGGTTCACGGTGCCCGCGGTCACGTTCAGGCCGGCCGCGCGCACCTGGCCGGACGTGTTGACGGCGAGGGTGGACGAACCCGTCAAGGTCACCGCTCCGGCGTTGTTGATGCTGCCGGCCGAGGCGACGTTGAAGACGCCGGCCGAAACGGCGACGTTGCCATTCCAGTCGCCGGACCCGCCGAAGTTGAAGGTGCCCGCCCCCGCCTTCGTGAAGGTCGCCGAGGATCCGCCCCCGGTGATGCTTCCGGTCATCGTCACGGTTCCGGCGACGTTCAGGGTGTTGGCGTTGTCACCCAGGGCGAGTCCGCGGTTGGTGGAGCCGGAGCCCGTGATGGCCAGGGTGCCCGAGTCGAGCAGGACCGCGCCGGCGCCGGCGCCGAGCGGCTGGGCGACGCCGATGTTCGCGACCGAAGGCACCGAAAGCGTTCCGGCCTGCTGCACGGTGATGGAGCCCGTGAAGTCGTTCGCGCCGGTCAGGGTCTGGGTGCCGGAGCCGCGCTTGACCAGGTTCCCGGTCCCGCTCAGCACGCCGGCGTAACTGGCGGACGCGCCGACTTCGCCGACGTTGAGATTGTTGGCGCCGAAATTCAGCGCGTCCGAGCCCGCCAGGCCGTTGATGTTGTAGCTGTTGACGCCGGGCAGGGTGAAGGTGACGGTCTGGGCGCCGGAGGCTCCGGTGTCCAGCGTGGTGCGGGCCAGCGCGTTGACGTGGCCCAGGGCCAGGGTGCCCGCATTGACGGTGGTGGTGCCGGTGTAGGTGTTGCTGCCGGACAGGGTCAGGGTGCCCGCGCCGTTCTTGGTCAGGCTCTTCGCCCCGCTGCCCGCCCCGGAGTTTTCACTGATGGCGTAGGACATCGTCAGGTCGCTCGCGGCCGCGCCGTCCGCCACGTTCAGGGTCAGGTTGCCGAAGGTCATGTCCACGCCGCCGGAGATGAGGGCGGTGGTCGCGCTGGCGAGCGTGGTGATCTCCCCGGAGCCGACCGCACTGCCCACGCGGATCCAGACGCCCTGCACCGTGCCGCCGGTCATCTGCAGCTTGTGGAAGTATTCCTGGCCGCCGGCCAGGTCCACCGTGCCGCCGTTGACCGTGACGGTGCGCGTGTTCTGGTGTCCGCCCCAGATGGAGTGGTCGGTGCCGTTCCGGACGACGGCCCCGCTGTTGACCGTGATGTTGCCCGTCCCGATGGTCTGGGCGTTGCCGGCATCCCAGCCGACGTTGCGGTTGAGCAGCAGAGTGCCGGCGTTGACCGTGGTGCCGCCTTCGTAATAGCTGGCCCCGCTCATCGTGAAGGTGCCCGACCCCGTCTTGACCAGGTTGAGGTAGGCGTTGTTCTGGCCGGAGGGACCCACCGCACCGGAGAACGAACTGGACGTGTTCCCCGCCCCGACCGCCAGGGTGTGCATGGCGTTGTTGTCGGTCGGCACCCAGATGCTCCCGGACAGGCTCAGGCCCGCCACGGTCTCCGTGCCGCCACCGGGGATGTCGAGACGGAGGTGTCCCCCGCCGTTGATCGTCACCACCGCGGTGTCCGGGATGACCTCGGCGGCGGTCAGGCGCAGGTAGGTGCCGGGGTCTAGCTCGATGTTCCCCGCGAAGTTGTTGGCTGGATTGTTGAACTCCAGACCCGGGGTGCCGCCGCCGTTGATCAGCTTGAAGCCGCCGGCCCCGGTGATCTGCCCGCCGAGCTGGCGGTAGGCTCCGTTGGGGGCGATGAAGTTGGTGGTGTTGTTGAGGACGATGAGGTTGGAGAGGTTGACCGAGGTGTTCAGCGTGCCGCCGTTGAGGGTGACCGTGCCGGAGCTGAAGGCGGAGGAATTCGTGGCCGCGATCGTCCCGGCGGAGATGGTGGTCCCGCCGGTGTGGGCGTTGGCGCCGGAAAGGGTCAGGGTGCCCGTGCCCGTCTTGGTCAGCGCGCCGGTCCCGCTGATCGCCCCGGCGAAGCTCGTGCTGGCGTTGCTGGCGCCGGCCACCAGGGTCTTGCCGCCCAGCACCACCGAGGAGGAAGCCGCGCCGGCCAGCGCGCCGATGGTTTCAGACGAGGCGGAGATGCCGGAGAGGTCGAACACCGCCCCGGCGGCCGAGGTATTCACCGTCGAACTGTCGGACAGCGCGCCGGAGCCGGTCAGGGCCAGCGTGCCCGCGCTGACGGTGGTTTCCGCCGTGTAGGTGTTGGCGGCGGTCAGCGCCATCGTGCCGGTGCCGGACTTCACCATGCGCATGCCAGACCACCCGGCCAGATCCTGCATCACCCCGCTCACGGTGAGGTCGGCGGCCTGCGCGCCGTTGTCCACGTTGAAGGTCCAGGTCGGCGTGCCGTTGTTGACGAAAACGAGCGCGGAACTGATGGTGGAGCCCGAGGCCGCGGCGTTCACGGTGGTGGTCGGAGAGTAGAAATATCCGCCCCGGAACCCGCCGACCGAGGTGATGGTGGAGGTCCCGGTGTTGAAGGTGATGCTGTTCAGGTAGTTGTCCGATCCGGCGGTGGAGAAGTGAAGGGTGCCTCCATTGAGGGTCACCCCGTTGTTGGAGCGGGTGTTGTAGTTTGCGGCGACTTCCAGCGTCGCGCCCGCCGCCACGGTATAATTCACGCTGTCGTTGTTGGTGAAGAACCCTTCGTTGAAGCCGCGGGCGCCCGCCACCTTGAAGGTTCCCGCCCCCACGCTCACCGTCGCGGGACCACTGCCGGCGCCGGTCAGATGGAGCGTGCCGGTGCCGGTCTTGCTGAGGGTGGACCCCGAGCCGAGGGTCACGCTGCCGGCGAAGGCCGCCGGGCTGGTGTTCAGCGCGCCCACCGTCAGGGTGGTGCTCGCCGCCACGCTCAACGAGCCGCCGGTGCCGGTCAGGGAGCCCAGCGACGAGCTGCGGATCATGGAGAGCGTCCCGCCGTTCACCGCAAAGGCCGAGGCGGCGCCGTTCACCGCGGTCGAGGCGTTCTCGGTCACTCCGAGCTGCAGCGTGCCGGCCGAGAGCACCACGGTCCCCGCCGTGGTCGTGGCGTTGGCCAGGCTGAGCGTGTTGGACCCCGCCTTGGTCATGGTGAAGCCGTTGAGGTTGAGCGAGGTGGCCCCGTAGCTGTTGGTCAGCAGCGCCCAGTTGCCCGTCCCGCCCACGGTGGCGTCGGCGGAGAGCTTGATGTTGGAGGTCTGGGCGGTGCCGTTTCCGATGCCCGATCCGGTGTTGACCAGCGCTCCGGTGCCGCCGACCCCCGTGCCGGAGATGGTGTAGCCGTAAGTGGCGTCGACGACCCCGTTGAAGTCGATCGCGCCGCCGGAATTCACCACCACCTGGGTCACGGGCTTACTCCCCTGAATCGCCCCCAGCGCACTCACGTACCCGATCTTCAAGGTGCCGGTGTTGACCGTCGTGGTGCCCGTGTAGGAGTTGGCGCCGGAAAGGGTGAGGGTCCCGGTGCCCGCCTTGGTGACGGCGGTGTTCGTTCCGTCAATCACCCCGCTGAAGGTGGTGGTGGTGTTGAGCGCGCCGATCTCCCAGACCGCCGCATTGCCGGTCACGCCGATGCGCCCCGTGCCCGACAGGGCGCCGAGCTTGACCGTTGTTCCCGCCAGACCGTTCCAGAGGAGGCCACGGTCGTTGGTCCCCGATCCGGACAGGGCAAAGGTGGTTCCGCTCCAGTCGGAGCCGTTGGTCAGCGAATTGCCCCCCACCCCGGTTCCGCCCAGGCGGAAGTTCGTCCCGCCATTGTTGTTCGTGTAGTTGATCGTCCCGTTGAATCCCGCTCCGTTGCCCTGGAGCCAGATGCTGCGGGAAAGGGTTGAATTGACGGTGATCGCGCCGGACCCCGTCACCGTGCCCGACAGGACCATGTCCCCCGTGCCGGTGTTGTCGAGCAGGGCCGTGGTGGTGGCCGCGGTGGCGACCAGGCTGTTGGCCAGGATCCGGTTGCCGGAGGTGGAGCGCAGCGTGCCGCCGGAAAGGGTCAGGGCGCCGGTGCCGAGGGCGCTGTCATGATCGGCGGAGAGCACCCCCGCGGTCAGCGTGGTTCCGCCGGAAAACCCGGTGTTCGCACCGGACAGGATCAGCGTGCCGGTGTTGGATTTGGTCAGGGTCCCCGCGCCGCTGATCAAGCCGGAAAGGGTCTGCGCCGCCGTGGAATTGATCTTGAGGGCCCCGGCCAGGCTGATGGCGCCGCCGTACGAGCCGCTGGCGCCCAGCACCCCGCCTCCGCCCACTTCAAGGGTGCCGCCGCTGACGGTCGTGGTGCCCGTGTAGGTGTTCGCGCCGGTAAGGATCTGGGTGCCGCTTCCGTTCTTGGTCAATGCCAGCGTCCCCCCCCCGTTTTCCAGCGGCCCGCTGAAGGTGCCGCCACCGTTCGCGGAGCCGATGACCAGGGTCTGCAGACCGGCCACGCCTTCATGACGACGCACCGTCCCCGAGCCGGTCAGGGCGTCGATGGTCTCAACGGCACCCGCCACGCCCGCCAGCTTGAGGAAGGTGCCGGAGCCCACGTCCACGCTGCTCCCGTTGGGGATGTGCTCGCTGCCCGTGCCCACCCCGGTCTGCAGGACGGTGTTGGATCCGGTGATGGCGATGTTGCCCGTGAAGGTGTTGCTCGTGCCTTCAAAGACGATGCGGTTGCCCCCCGCGATGGTCAGGGTCCCGACGTTCCCGGTGATCTGCCCGGTCCAGGTGGTGCGGTCGGTGGAGGCGCCGGTGAGGGTGGTGGCGCGGTTCAACGTGGTTGTTCCGGAAAACACCACGTTGCCGGAGCCCGCCCCGGTGGTGCTGCCGATGGTGGCGGTTCCGGTGCCGTTTGCGCTGACGGTGATGTTGCGGCTTGCTCCGCTGCCGGTGGTCAGGAAGGCGACGGCATTGGCCCCGGTGTCGGTGTCGCCGAGCGTGACGGTCGGGCCCGCCCCGCCATTGGCATTGGTGGACAGCACCGTGCCCTTGCTGACGGTCAGGCCCGCATAGGTGGTGGTGGTCGGGGCGAAGGTGAAGGTGCCGGTCCCCTGCTTGACGAGGAAGAGCTGGCTGCCACCATTGCTTAGCGCGCCGGAGAAACTGGTGCTTCCATCATTGCCGCCAAACTTGAGCGTACCGTTGCCGGCGCTGGCGACAAAAATCTCCCCCCCGCTGCTGCTCAGCCCGCCGATGGTCTCCGTGACCCCCCCATCGAGCCGCAGATAGGAGCCGCTCCCGGCAAGATTCACCGTGGCGGTGTTGCCCAGCACCTCGCTGGCGGCGAGGCGCAGGTAGCTCGCGGTCGCGTTCGAAACCGTGATCGCCCCGGAATAGGTGTTGCCCGTGTTGCTCAGGGTCACCAATCCCTGGACGCTCAAGGCTCCGGAGCCGGTCAACTGGCCGGAAAAGGTGGCGTAATCGTCCACCGTCTGCCGTCCGAGCAGCGTCCCGCCGCCGGCCGAGACGGCGATGTTGTTGGCCACCGTGACCCCGGCCGCGTTACGCTCCAGGGTGCCGCCGTTCAGGGTCACCGCGCTGGTCCCCAGGGCTGAATTGTTACCCATGGTGATCTTGCCGGCGTTGATGACGGTCGGTCCGCTGAAGGAGTTGCCCTGCGAAATCACCACCGTGCTGTTCTGCTCCACCCGGATCCCGCCCGCACCGGAGATCACCCCGTCGAGGGACAGGGTTTTCGCGTTGTTGCCCCAGACCTGGATGCTGCGCCCCGTCGGCACGCTGATGGTTCCGCCGATCGTCAGGTTGCCCTGCACCGGGTTGATCTCCAGGTCGTAGTTCGCCCCCACCGCCATGGGAAAATTCAGCGTGTGCAAGGCCGTGGAATCATTCTGGATGAGGGGCCGCACGGTCCCGTAGTCGTAGAAGGTGTTCAGCGTGGAGCCGCCGATGGTGCGGGAACTGGTCGCGCCGGCGTCAAAGTAGATGCGGTAACGGTCGGCGGGCGCACCGCTCAGGTCGTTGGTCATGGTGAGCTGGTGGTTGTTCCCGAAACGCAGGATTTCGGATCCCGCGGGGGCCTGGGCCGAGCCGCCGTTCCACCAGTTGCTGGAGCCGCTCCAGTTGCCGCTGGTGGCGTCCGGGTCGCGCCAGTTCAGCGTCGTCTGGGCGGATACGGTGACCGCGGCGAGCAAGGGCAGCAGCAGGGGCGCTTTGCACAGCATGGAGCGGGAGGCACCCGGACACCCGGACGGGGTGGTCCGACGGGCCGGATTTTTCATGGCGGGGAATGCGGGTTTTGTCTTCATGGCTTGCCTGCGTGTGGGTTATCCGCGAAAGGGGATGGATGGCCGCCCCGGGAGACGCCCCGGATGCGGCGGAGAAGAAGGAGGCCGAGCACGACCAGCCCGGAGGTGCCGGCCTCGGGAACGGCGACGAGGTACACCGCGTTGTCGCCCTCATAGGCCTGGATCGCGTAGCCGGTGGCCACCCCGGCGCCCAGGGTGAGTTCGTGCGCGCCGGGCGTTCCGCCGGCGGTGCTGTCAAAGAGCCGCCACTTCGATCCGGCCGGGGCCGCGGCAAAGCCGTCCTTCGGGGTCACGTTCAAGACCCCGCGCAGGTACGGGATGTTCGCGGCCAGGACGAGGTCGTTTTCCGGCAGGGAGGCGAGCCCGTCGTCCGGATGGCCCAGCTCGAAATTCACCTGGGTGGCCGCGTCGCCGAGGGTCAGGTCGCCCACCTGCAGCCAGTTGTCGGTCGCGTCCGCCCGGCCCGGCGCCAGGGTCCCGGCCGACCAGAATTCCACGCTCCCCACCTGGCCGCCCCCGCCCAGGGTCGCGGTGGCGGAAACCGAGATCAACCCGCCGCCGGTGTGGACGCCGTTGACCAGCAGGACGCCGTCGTTGACCGAGGTGGCGCCGGTGTAGGTGTTGTTGCCGGACAGGGTCAACGTGCCCGCCCCGTTCTTGGTCAGATTCTTCGCCCCGCTGCCCGCCCCGGAGTTTTCGCTGATCGCGTACGCCATCGTGAGGTCGCTCGCGGCCGCGCCGTCGGCCACGTTGAGGGTGAGGCTGCCGAAGGTCATGTCGACGCCGGTGTTGATCAGGGCGGTGGTCGCGCTGGCGAGCGTGGTGATCCCGCCGGCCCCGACCGCGCTGCCCACGCGGATCCAGATGTTCTGAAGGGTGCCACCGGTCATCTGCAGCTTGTAGAAATACTCCTGCCCGGCGGCCAGGTCCACGGTGCCGTTGTTCACAAACACGGTGCGTGTGTTCTGGTGTCCGCCCCAGATGGAGTGGTCCGCGCCATTCCGGAGGATGGCCCCGCTGTTCACGGTGATGTTGCCCGTCCCGGCGCCCGTGCTCGCGCCGCCATCCCAGGCCGCCGCGCGGTTGAGCAGCAGGGTGCCGCCGTTGACGGTCGTGCCGCCGGCGTAAAAACTGTCACCGGTGAGGGTCAGCGTGCCCGCTCCCGTCTTGACCAGGTTGAGATAGGCGTTGTTCTGCCCGGACGGCCCGATGGATCCGGCGAACGAGCTGGTCGCGTCCCCCTCCCCGACCGCCAGGGTGTGCATCGCGTTGTTGGAGGTCGGCACCCAGACGCCCCCGTTCCCGCCCAGCCCCGCCACGGTTTCCGTCCCGCCGCCCGCCACGTCCAGGCGCAGGTTGCCATTGACCGTCACCGTGACGGTGTCGGGCAGCACCTCGGAGGCGTCCAGGCGGAGGAAGGTGCCCGCGTTCACCGTGACATTGCCGGCGAAATTGTTGGCCGGGTTGGCCAGGGCCAGGCCGGGCGTCCCGCCCCCGTTCGCCACCGTGAAGCCGCCCGCGCCGGTGATCTGGCCGCTCAACACGCGGTACGCACCGTCGGGGGCGATGGTGTTGGCGGTGTTGTTGAGGGTGATGCCGGCGGCCAGGCTCTGGGTGGTGTTGAGGGTCCCTCCGTTGAGGGTCACGGAACCCAGCGTCGAAGTGTTGAGCACCTTGAGGGTTCCGCCGTTGACCACGAAGGCCGCCGCCGCGGCGTTGATGGCGGCGGCGCTGGTCGTCGTTCCGAGCTGCAAGGTTCCCTCCGCCACCGCGACCGTCCCCGCAGTGGTGGTCGAGTTGACCAGGTGCACCGTATTGGCCCCGGCCTTCGTCAGGGTGAAGCCGTTGAGGTCGAGCGTGGTGGCCCCGTAGCCGTTGGTCAGCAACGCCCAGTTGCCCGCGCCGCCCACGGTGGCGTCGGCGGAAAGCTTGATGTTGGAGGTCTGGGCGATGCCGTTGCCGATGGCGGTGCCGGTGTTGACCAGCGCACCGGTGCCGCCGACCCCCGTGCCCGCGATGGTATATCCGTAAACGGCATCGTTGATTCCGTTGAAATCAACGGCGGCTCCGGCGTTGACCGTGACCTGCGTGACCGGCCGCCCCGTCTGAAACGCCCCAAGGGCGTTCTGGTGGCCGATCTTCAGCGTTCCACCGCTCACCGTTGTGACGCCGGTGTAGGTGTTCGCGCCCGAAAGGGTCATGGTGCCCGCCCCGGTTTTCTCAAAGGACCCGGCCCCGCTGATCACCCCGGCCAGCGCCGTGTCCGTGCCCAGCGCGCCCGCGGTCAGTTTCACCCCGGTCGCGATGGAAACCGATCCTCCCGCCGCGCCGCCGCCCGCCAGCGAGCCGACGGAGGAGTCCCGCACCACGGACAGGGAGACCCCCGCGGTGTTGTCGAGGTTGAACGCCGTCGCCGCCCCCGCCACACCGGTACCACCGTTGGTGCTGCCAAAGCCCAGCCCGCCGGCGGACACCCGCACCGTCCCCGCAGTGGTGGTCGCGGACACCAGCGAAAGGGTGTTGGCCCCGGTCTTGGTCAACGTGAAGCCGTTGAGGTCGAGCGAGGCGGCCGCGTACGCCGCGGCAAGCAACGCCCAGTTGCCCGAGCCGCCCACCGCGGCGTCGGCCGACAGCTTGAGGTTCGAGGTCTGCGCGGTCCCGTTGCCGATGCCCGCGCCGGTGTTGACCAGCGCCCCGGTCCCGCCGACGCCCGCGCCCGCGATGGTGTAACCGTAGACGGCGTCCTGCACGCCGTTGAAATCGATCGCGGCACCCGACGCCACGGTCACCTGCGTCACCGGCCGGCCGGCCAGAAAGGCCCCCAGCGCGTTCTTGTTGCCCAGCTTCAGGGTTCCCGCGTTGACCGTGGTGTTGCCGGTGTAGGCGTTGACGCCCGAAAGGGTGAGAGTGCCCGCGCCCACCTTGCTGACCCCCGCGTTCGCGCCGTCAATCACGCCGCTGAAGGTGGTGGTGGTGCCGAGCGCGCCGATCTCCCACACCGCCGCGTTGCCGGTCAGGACATTGCCGATTCGACCCGTCCCGGACAGGGCGCCCAGCTTGACGGTCGCGCCCGCCAGGCCGTTCCAACTGACGCCGCGGTTGTTGGCCGCCGCGCCGGACAGAACGAACGAGGTCCCGCTCCAGTCGGCGCCGTTGGTGAGGGCGTTCACGACGGTGCCCGTTCCGCCCAGCCGGAAGTTGGTTCCATTGTTGTTGTTCGTGAAGTTGACGGTGCCGCCGAAGACCGAGCCGTCGCCTTGGAACCATAGACTGCGGGAAACGGTGGAGTTGATGGACAGCGAGCCCGACCCCGTCACCGCCCCCGCCAGGACCATGTCTCCCGTGCCGGTGTTGTCGAGGATGCTGGTGGAGGTCGCCGCCGTCACCACCACGTTGTTGGCCAGGATGCGGTTTCCGGAGGTGGAACGAAGTGTGCCGCCGGACAGGGTGAGCGCACCGCTGCCGAGGGCGCTGTCATGATTGACCGAGAGCACCCCGGCGTTCAGGGTAACCCCGCCGGACAGCCCGGTGTTCGCCGCCGTGAGTACCAGCATGCCCGCCCCGGCCTTCACCAGTCCGGCGGAGCCGGCCAGCGTGCTGGACACGGTGACGTCCTGCACCGCCGTGAAGGTCGGCGTCGTCCCCGTGAAGGTCAGCGTGCCGCCCGTGAACGATTAGCCCGTGCTGTTGATGTCCACATTCTGGACGGAGACGGCTGAAATCGTCACCGCTTCGCCCGTGCCGCCAAAGACCGCGTCATTGCCGTCGGTCCAGGACACGGTCGAGCCATCCCAGTTGAAGGTCCCCAGATCCCAGACATTGGCGACATTCGTGTCGTCATACGTCTGCACGGCGGCCCGGCCTGGCGGATTTATTCCCAGAACAATCAATCCGGTCGCCACAACGCTTGGAAGAAGATTGTTTTTCATAAAGATGTCGGGTCCGGTCGCGTGGACACAAAACAGACGCAGCCTCGCCGAAAGCGAGACCCCGCACGTTTTGGACACACAGACTTTCTGTACCAATGTATTGGAATTTGCATGTTTTGTCTTCTTAAAAAACAATACATTTTTGTGCAATTTCCGCTCGGTTCCCAGGCGGGGAAGGAGCGGGGAAATCCGGAATGCACCCCCTGCTGGCACCCTTCGCGGCCATGGAGGTTGCGGCGGCGGGAAAAAATGGCTCGGTCATGGTGGAATGGAGGGCGGACTTTCAGGCCGCCTCGGGAGGTGGCTCTGGCCGGACGGGTTCGTGCGGCGGCGACAATGCGCCGCACCAAATCCACGCGTTCAGGGCATGTTGCGCGATTTGCGCAGGAACCAGGCGGCGGTGAAGAGGGCCATCAGGGCGATGACCATGCCCCAGGTGCGCCACAGGGTGTTGAAGACGGAGGTCTGCTCCTCCTGGGTCTGGAACCGCAGGGCGGAGAGGCCGGCGTCAAGCTCGGCGGAGGTCTGGAAGTGCCGGCCGCCGCTCGCGGCGGAAAGGGCCTCCAGAACGGAGGTGCGGGCGGGCTTGGGCGTGGTCTCGGGCGAGTAGGGTTTGACGTGGAAGGAGACGGGGTCGCTGCGGACGGTGTTGGCGCCGATCACCGCCTCGGCCTCGGCCTTGTACAGACCCGGCACGCCGGCGTTGAAGCGGTGGGCGAAGCCCTGGAACGAGGTCCCGGAGGCGGTGGTGACCGCCTCGGGGGCCATCGCGTACGGGACCTGGCGGCCGTCGGGCTGGGTGATGCGGATCTGCACCCGGCCGGCCCCGGCGGTCTGCTTGCTGTTGACGCGGGCGGTCAGGACCACCTCGCCGCCGAGAAAGACCTGGTCCTGATCGGAGAAGAGGTCGACCCCCTCCCCGGCCAGCTCCTCCTCCTTGGGGAGAAGAGAGGAGATGAGCTGGGTCCAGAACCGCGCGTAGGGCTTGTTTTTGGCGGCCTCGGGCGAGAGCTGCCAGCGCCAGATGGAGTCGGTGAGCAGGACGACCACCTTGCCCTGGCCGTGCCGGTGGGTGACGATCACGGGCTGGGCGCCCCGGGGGGTTTCGGCGGTGGCCAGCACCTCGGCGGTGGGCGAGAGCGAGGCGCCGGGATAGATGGAGAGGATGGGCGGGACGATTTCCCAGAGGGCGGCGTCGCCGGCGAAGGCCTGGTGCGCGCGGGCGGCGTCGGTGAGCTGCACCGGAAAGGGCTTCTCCCCGGTGAGCGCGGCCTTGGGCGCGGTGCGCACGGGCAGGATGGGGCCGAGCGCGGTCTTGTGGAAGCCGTTGGTGCCCCACGGCCCGGAGCCGCCCAGCACGACCAGGCTGCCGCCGGCCTCGACGAAGTCCACCAGGTTTTTCGCGCGGCCCTCGCCCAGTTCGGTCGCGGTGAGGTTGCCGAGCAGGACGATCTTGTACAGCGCGAGCTGGTCGGGCGACATGTCGGCGGTCATGGGGCTGCCGGGGGCGCCGCCCTGGGGCTTGCCGTCGGGCCCGGTGTGGAAGATGACCGGCGAGGCCTGCCGGTTGGATTGCAGGGCGCGCTTGAGGTACTTGTACTCCCAGCGCGGCACGCCCTCGACGTAGAGCAGGCGGTTCTTGGCGTCGGTGACCTGCACCGACACCGCGACCTCGTTGTCGTTGGTGTTGGTCTCCCCGGCGGCGGGCGGGATGAGCACGCGGTAGTTGAAGATGCCTACCTCGGGGTGGTC
Source organism: Kiritimatiellia bacterium (assembly GCA_046346795.1). Classification (GTDB taxonomy): domain Bacteria; phylum Verrucomicrobiota; class Kiritimatiellia; order SS1-B-03-39; family UBA6053; genus JAXMHJ01. The sequence goes on along the minus strand of JAXMHJ010000024.1, from coordinate 30,939 downwards.
CAGTTCGAAGGTGAGTTCGCGCGCGCCGCCGCCGGGCGGGATCTGCGTCGGCTTCTCCTCCTGCACCACGCCGTCCTTGAGCCCCTGGACGGAGACGGCGGCGCCCGCGCGGCCCTCGCCGCCGACGCTCGCCTTGAGCTCGGTCTTCCAGCCCACGCTGACGCGCTTGGGCGTGGTGACGGTGTCGACGTGCAGGTTGATCTCGTCCTTCCAGCCGTCCTCGGGTTCGAGCCGGACCGTGTGCACCGGGAATTCACGCGCCTCCGAGGCCCACTCGCCGGTGGCCTCCAGCGTGTCGAGCCCGTCGGACAGCAGCAGCGCCCCGGCGACGTTCACGCCGGCGAAGCGCGCGCCGACCTCCTTGAGCGCGTCGCGGATGCGCGTGGACGTGCCGGAGGGGTCGAGCGACGGGGCCTGCGCGGGCGCGACCGGTTCCCCCAGCGCGGCGCCGAAGGGGAAGACCTCGACGGTGCATTCGGACTCCACGCCCTTCAGCCACGGCAGCGCGAGGGCCTGCTGCGCGACCGTCCAGCGGCTGGCGATGTTGGTCGCGGGGCTGAGGGTCATGCTGCGCGAGGTGTCGAGCAGCACCAGGAATTTCGGCTTGATGACGCGGGTGACCGTCTCCTTGCGGCCGGGCAGGAGCAGGCACCACGCGGCCAGGGCGAGGGCCGCGAGATAGAGCCCGCCGATGACGAAGTTGCCGGCGTTCTTCGGGAGGTACCGCCAGAAGCTCCAGGCCCCGGCCAGCAGGGCGATGACGAGCGTCATCACCAGGACCCAGACCGGCACGGTGTGTTCGAGGACCATCATGGTGTGCCGCCGCTCTTACGACCAAACCCCCGCCATTGCCAGCGGGAAACAAGCGCTGGTGGGGCGACTTGTCCGCCTCTGGAGGAAGCCCGCCGGGCGAGTCGCAAGCCGCCGCCGCGGTCCCGCGGGGCCGCCGCGCCCCGGAGCTTTCCTTCTCATCCCTCCCATGGTTTGCATTTGTCGCACCGGGGACGGACTCTCCAAAGCCTTGCGCACGGGCCCCTCCAGGCTCCGCAGCCACGGCGAACACCTCCTCGACCTCGTCCTCTCCTTCCGTCCCCGCCACCGAACGCATTCCCGGCGACGACTCCGCCAACGCCCTCCTCTCCCTCCCCATGCGCGCGCCGTGGACGTTGGAGCGGTGAGACCGGCTTCCAGCCGGGAAGCTGTTTGGCTGTTAGCGGTTTAGCCGTTGGCTTCCTTCTAAACAGCAAAAAGCTAACCCGCTTCCCCCTCCGCGTCGGAGAGAATCCGTCCCGGTCGTTCCACATGCGCTCCCGGAGGTCCGCCCGACCAACAGATTGAGGCGCTTTGATAGCGGCGGCCGGAATGCACTTGCAGGAGGATCATCGCCGGGAGTAACTTCCCGAATGATGCACCTCGTTGGAAAAAATCCATCCACTCAAGCGGTGTATCCAGGGTGAACCACAGCGCGCGGTGGTACACCCTGCAATAAGCTGTGCGCGGCTCAATTGTACAGTTGGGGCACAGAAAGAGACGATGAACGAAGTGCAGTTCAAAGGATGGATTACGTTTGACGACGCCTTGCGCGCTGAACGCCTACTCATGCCGCGCAAGTTCTGGTCCGTCTCAGGTTTCACGACCATTGCCGTGATGGCGGCTATAGCCTTCAACGTTACTCGGATTCAAAAGTCGTGGTCTTTTACCGTTTTGTTCCTGTTCATCATCGGGGTCTTCTGCGGCGGAATCTTCTGGCTCATGCACTGGTCGAATCTGATTACAAAACGGAAGCACTACGACGGGAACCTGATTGAACGAAAGGGTGCCCTGACACTTGAAAGGATCACGGTGGAGACCGAGAAGACGAAAACCGAGATGCGATGGGATTTGTTCGACAAGGTCATTGAGGCCGTTGACCTTGTCTTAGTCGTGAAGGACAAGGAATACATGGCTTTTGCCCCCTACATGTTCACCACAAAGGAGGAATGGGCGGCATGTCAGACCATGGTCCGAAAGAACAAAAGGGAGCCCCAACCAGAGGCTGGTGGGTATCGTCGTTAGCGCGCCGAACCCACAGCCTCGACGCTGCGAATGAAGATGAAAGACAATAATCCAGCGAGGTTCACCGTCGCAGCGACCTTGGTGCTTGTTCTGTGGGCAATCATGGGAGCACTTGGGCCGCTTGTCTACTTTGGTAATGTCACTCCGATTTGGAATGACGAATCCGTGGTCCACCTGCATGGCTTTCTTGTACTGCGAACGTTCGCCTTTATTCTCATCGGTGTGTCAGCCGCTGCAATCGCCGGCGTTGCCCTGTGGCGGCGCATATCCTTTCGTAGTTTTGTTCTGTCAGCCCTTTCGGGGTCTGTGGTCATTGGTGTGTCGGTGCTGCTCTTTGTCCCCGAATGGAGCCCGATGCACATTTTCTATGGAGAGCTTCCCTCCACGAACTATCGTGAGGGGTTTCGCCCGATGGATTTCCTTCGCCTTAACCCTGGAATGAGCAAGGCGCAGGTCGAAAATGCCATTGGATTTGGTGACGTCAGCTTCTATGCAGTTGCACCAACACGTGAGAGTACCACCTGGATGTACAGCGGTCCGGGTGGAGAAAACCACTGGAGATACTGGCTCCGCTTCACTGATGACGGGATACTTGAAAAACTGGACGTGGAATACTGGTGGGATTGAAGGGATCGCAGAACTACTGAGTTGGGGTCTTCCCGGGGTTAGTACTTAAGCGATTACACAACCGCGCGGAGGATCCGCGGTGATGATGTTCCGGGCACCGGAGAGCCATCTCCAACCGGATTCCGGTCGCCGGATTTTTTTTGCGCAGCCGCAAGCTCCAGGAAGGGGGTTGGGCCTCGCTGGCATCCCGCCGGGATGCGGGGGTTGGGAACCGGCGACCGGTGGTGACGGTTCGCTCAACCACCGGCTACAGGCTGGGTTCCCTCCGGGAACGAGACCCGTATTTGGACGGGGTCGGACAACAGGTTTCTCCAGGGCATCAACGACTTTCGACGACGCAAGGGTGGGTTTTCAATTTTTGAGGCCTTTTTCGGCTGGAAATGGGCGGTAAGCGGGGAAGGCAGAGGTCGGAGGACCGAGAAAGGGGCCGCCGCCGGGTGGCACACGGTTGGAGTTAAACGGCGGCGGGGGAAAGGGCGAGGTGTGAACGGCGAAAGACGGGGGAAGGGAGCCGCCTTGAAGGCGGCGGTCCCGGTGGGCGGGATCGGCCACCGGGCGGTGGCGCTCCGATCTTTTGGCGCGGCCGCAAGCTCCCCGGCCCCGGCTTCGTGGTTTTTTCGCCCGCAACGCCCCTGCGCGGCCGCCGCCTTACAGCATGATCTGGAAGCTCAGGAGCACCTGGCTGCTGCTGTCGCCGAACCGGGACTCGACCCCGGCGCGCGCCTGGTGCTTCTTGCGGAAGTGATAGAAGCCGAGGGTGGTGTCGTCGACCGTGTCGCCCTCGTCCGGATCCTGACGGCTCTGCTTGCAGACGGCCTGAACCTGATGGTAGCGCACGCCGGTCTCGACGAACGCGGTGTCGCCGTCGAACTGGGCGTTGTCCCAGGTGGTCCAGGCGCCGTTGAGCGTGAGGAACACGGGACCGGCCGGGAACCCGGACTGGAAGTCCGCCACGAACGCCTCGTTGTCCGCGATCTCCGGCGGGGCGTTGGTGCTGACCAGGCGGGAGGCCTCCTTCTGGTTGTCCACCCCGGCGCCGATGGAAAGGTAGGCCTTGTCCTCCAGCCGCTCCTGCGTGAAGAACCAGCCGTTCTCCACCTCGCCCAGCAGGTTCACCGCGAGGTGGCCGGTGCCGCGGATCCCGGCCCCGGGATTCTTCGTCCCGGCCTTGTCGTCGTAGCCGTCGAACGCGCCCACCCGGTACGCGAACCGCTTGCCGAAGGCGCCGCGGAAGATCACCCCGTAGTCGCGAAAGGCGAAGGTCTCGGCGAACTTCAGGGTCTCCAGATTGTAGTCGTTGCCGAGCAGGCTGGCGGCGGAGGCGGCGTTCTCGAAGGAGAACGGCACGATGAGCAGGCCGCCCTGCAGGAAGTGGCCGTCCGCGAGGCGCTGCTCGACGAAGGCGTCCTGGATGTCGGTGCTGACCCCCGAGGTCCCGCTGCGCCCGGCGTTGTCGTTGTCGGTCTCCATGAAGAACTTGAGCCCGTCCATCACCTGCCCGGACAGGATGAGGCGCGCCCGGCGCAGGTAGAGGTCGTGTTCATCGGCCGCGTCCTCGGTGAAGTTGGCGTGGACCTGTCCCAGCGCGCCGATCTGGAGGTGGGAATCCTCGGAAATCTCCAGCTTGGGACCGGCGAGGGCGGAGGTGGCGGCGAGGAACAGGGCGGCGGGAAGGACGGGGATGCGCGACGCGATTTGCACGGGGGGGGTCCTGTGGGTTGAAGCGCGGGATGCTCACTCCTCCCGCTCCGCTTGCGCAAGCAAAAACAACGGGAAACGGGTGGTCAAACGGAGGAACATTCACGGCACCAATCGGGGAGGTTTTATCAGGAACTCATGAACTCAGGAAAAGAAAGAAGGAATGGAGGGGTTGGGCGTTGATTTGGTGCGGAGGCAAGCGCGACCCCGTTCATCCAGGGGCCGCCCGCGGCGGGTCGGTGAATCGCCGTTGCATCCCGCCAAAATCCCGGCGGAGGATTCGCTCGCAATCCGCGGGGCGAGGCTGCAAACTGGTGGCATGACGCACTGCCGCCGCATCGTTGTCCGCCTGCTGCGCGCGTTCGCGCCGGCCGCCGCCCTTCTCCTGGCGGGCTGCGGTTCCGCGTACAAACCGCAGACGGGCGACCTGGTGTTCCAGTCGCTGCCCCATGGCCGGCTTGTGGACGCGATCGAAGGTGCGACGGGGTCGCCCTATTCGCACTGCGGGATTGTCGAGGAAAACACCATCCGCTGGTCGGTCATCGAGGCGATCGGGCCGGTGAAGAGCACCACGCTCTACGAGTGGAAGAAGCGCGGCCGCGGCGAAAAGATCTGGGTGTACCGGCTGAAGGACAAGACGCCGGAGGAGCGGACCGCGCTCGCGGAGGCGGCGAAAGCCTACCTGGGCCGGCCGTACGACATCCGCTACCGCATGGACGATGAGAAGATCTATTGTTCCGAGTTGCTGTACAAGGCCCACCTCACGCTCACCGGCCGGCCGCTGGGGAAAATCCAGACCCTGGGCGGGCTTGACTGGAAACCCTTCGAGGAACTCATCCGCGAAATCGAGAAAGCCCCGCCCCCGCTCGACCGGGAAATGATCACCCCCCGCGCGGTCTCCGAGGCGCCGGAGCTGGAGTTTGTCGGGGAGTTTTGAGACATCACCCAAAAGGCCTGCCATGAAATCGCTTTCACTACGCAGTTGGGTTGGAATCAGCACTCTTACGTTTCTCATCGGTGCGGGCTCCGCCTGGAGAATTACCCGAGCGCAATTTTTGCATGCGGTTTCACGGGAACAGGCATTCCGTCCTATGAGCAATCATGCGATACCTCCGCCCTGGATTCGATGCTCTGTCCAGATGGAGGGAACGAACTTGGTTTACACCTTCAACGATGCGCATTGCACGCGAACATCCGTTGATCAAGCAGTTCATCAGTTGGCGACGACCCAAAATGATATTTCTTCAAGGGTGGCCGTCGGGGAGCAGGTGCCCATAAGTGAAGTCTTGTGCCTCATGGATCTGTTTTGGAAAGCCGGAATCGAAAATACCCGTTTTCTGGTTTCAAACGTGGAGAATGAATGGGCATTATCGGGTCGAGACAAGGCTCGTGAACTGGTCATTGGGCCACTCTACACGATGGACCGTTATGAACGGATCTGGGCGGCCCAGCCCGACTGGCTCAAGATCCCGGAGATTCGCTACAGCCACGATTACGACCATCTCGGCTGGCCGCCGTTGGTCCCGGAAGAATGACTTCTTCTCCGTGACTTCTGGCTCTGTGAGAAAGTCCAGCCATGACGTTTGCTGCTGAATCCCACCCTGTTAACCACCTTCCAGCATTCCAGCTTTCCTTATAAAATATCTCCCCTTCCTGAGTTCATGAGTTCCTGATAATAATATCCCGGTTTCGTGACATATAATTTCCCTAAGCCCCCCTCTTGGCGTCTTTGCGTCTTGAGCGAAGCGGGCGTGAAAAATTCCGGCGGGGCCGCAAGCACCGCGGCCGGAGCGGGTGCGCAGCCCCCGCTTTACCCGGCGACGTGGGTGTGGCGGACGCGGCCGGAGGATTCGACGTCGACGTGGTCGGAGACGCGGGGGACGCCGCGCATCAGGATGTTGGCGTAGGTGAATTCGACGATGGCGAGGATCAGGGCGAGCCAGAGGAGATGCTCGCCGTAGGTGCGGCCGATGCGCTGCCGGGCGACAAGCTGCATCAGGCCCTCGCGGTCGGTGGCGACCTGGAGGTTCTCGACGCCGAGCAGGCGGGGCAGATCGGCGGCGACAACGGGGGTGAGGTCGGATTCGCGGCGGGACATGTTGACGGCGAAGGCGGCGGGGCGGCCGGCCTGGTCGATGCGGTAGACGCCCGGCTCGATCGCGTCCTCGGCGTAGCGCCGGGTGCGGCCGTCCACCACGGCGGTGCGGATGGAGACGGGGCGGGCGGAGGGGTCGAGCAGGCCGGCCCCGGCGGATTCGGGCGGGAGCAGGCCGTCGAGCGGGATGGAATCGCCGGCCCAGAGGAACGGGGTGTGGCCGCCGACCACGGCGCCGTATTCGACCGACTGGACGATGAAGGGCAGGAAGTAGGGCGAGAGGGGGAAGGCGCTCCACACGCGGTCGGCCGAAACGGCGAACAGCAGGACGTGGCCGCGGCCGTAGGCGCGGTCGAGCAGGAAGGGCTGGCCGGCGAAGAGGGAGGCGAGGGTTTCGGTGTCGGGCTCGAGCTTTTCCCAGGCGAGGTGGCGGAGGATGGCGACGCCGGGCACGCCCATGCCGGTGCGCAGGGGGCGGAGCAGCGGGTGCTGGGGACGGTCCCAGGAGAGGGTGCGCTTGCGGTCGGTCTGCGGGGTCTCGATGACGGCGGAGGGGCGGCCGGGCAGGCAGTTCCAGGCCTGATAGTCGGCGATGGCCGCGCCGGCCCCGGGGAAGACGACCAGCAGGCCGCCGGCCTGGACGTACTGCTCGAGGCTGGCGATGGTCTGGCCGGGCAGCGGGAGGGCGTTGCACAGGAAGATGCAGGAATAGCCCTCGAGCGTTTCGGAGGCGAGGCCGTCGGGGCCCACCACCTTCGGCTCGCCGCCGCCGGTCCCGGCCTTGAGCGCGGCGCGGACGAAGAGCGCGTCCTCGGCCGAGCCCACGCACAGGGCGGGCAGGCGGTCCTGCACGCGCACGAGGAAGTGCAGGGCGTTGTCGACGGAGAGATTGTCGTCGGGCGTTTCCAGCCGGGCCGCGTGCAGGCCCGGGGACAGTCCGGGCAGGGTGAAGACGGGCGGCGGGACGTCCTGCGCGCCGAGCAGCGCGGGGCGGCGGCCGATCTCCTGGTCGTCGACGAACAGGGTGACGGTGGTTTCGCCGACCGATCCGCTGCTGGCGAGTTGGGCGGCGACGCGCCCGGGGGTGTCGCGCAGGAGGAACTGCGGCTGAAGCGTGATGCCGGCGGGGGTGACGTTCTGCGGGGCGGGCACGCCGAGCAGACAGGTGAAGACGGTGGTGCGGGCGTCGACGAGGGCGGGATTCCAGGGGAGGAGGAGGGGGACGGGGGGCGGGAATCGGGAGACGGGGAGGAGGCAGGGAGCGGGGAGCTTGGAGCGGGGGGCGGGGAGGAATCGGGGGGCGGGGAAGAGGAAGGGGGCGTAGGGGCGTTGCTTGCGACGCCCGCGGGGGGCGGGGGGAGCGGGTCCGCAGGACCCGCTGTACCTGCGAAATCGCGCCAGGGGAGGGCCTGGCTGTCGGTGAGGACGTAGACTTCGCGCTCGCGGCCCTCGCCGCTTTTCTTGAGCGCCTCGCAGGCGGCGGCCAGGGCGGGGGCGAGGGTGGACGAGGTGCGGCCGGCGGTGCGGGCCTTGAGGGTGGCGAGGGCGTCGCGACCGGAGGGGGAGGGCTCGGCGACGAGGGCCTCGGGGCGCTCGCCCGCGAGGTAGACGCAGAGGCGGTCGTTCTCGCCCAGCTTCTCGACGATGGCGGCGGCGGTCTCCTGCGCGCGCTCCCAGACGGTCTGGCGGCCGACGCGGTAGTCCATGCTGAAGGACGAGTCGACGACCAGGGCCACGTCGCGCGGGGCCTCGCCGAGCCAGGCCATGCGGCGCGTGCGCAGGGTGGGCATGGCGAAGGCGAGGCCGATGAGCGCGAGGATGAGGGTGCGCAGCAGCCAGAGCAGGAAGTTCTCCATGCGGAGCTGGCGGGAGGTCTGCTGCTGGGCGAGCAGGAGGAAGCGCAGGGTCGGGAACTTGAGCGGCACGGGCCGCCGGCTGCGCATGAGGTGCAGCACGAGCGGGATCGAGGCGCCGACGCCGGCCGCCACCAGGAATGCGGGGGTGAGAAACATGGCGCGGGTCGCGCGGGGCGGGGCGTTCGCGGGTCAGCGCGACAGCCGGCGGCGCTCCTCCAGGTAGGCGCGCACGAACGTCTCGACGGGACGGTCGGTGCGGGCGATGCGGTAGTCGATCTTCATCCCGGCGCAGGACGAGCGGTACTGGTCGAGGAACTCGCCGAAGATCTTCTGGTAGGAGGCGGCGAGCCCGCGGGGATCGGCCTTCATGCGCTGGTCGGTCTCCAGGTCGGCGAACTCGAAGGCCTTCTTGTAGGTGAAGTCGATCTCCATGGGGTCGAGCACCTGGAAGACGATGACGTCGTGGTGCTGCTTGCGCAGGCGGGCGAGGGCGACGTTGATCGCCTTCTCGTCGCCGAGCAGGTCGGAGAGCACGACCACGAGGGCGCGGCGGCGGACGGAGGAGGCGATCTCGTGCAGGGCGTCGGCGATGCCGCTGGTGGACGCGGGCGGGTTGCGGCGGACCTCGCGCAGGAGGTTGTTGAGGTGGAGGAAGGAGTTGCGGGCGTCGAGGCGGACGTCGACCTTCTGCGAGTGGAGGAAGAGGCCGACGGAGTCGCGGGCCTTGACGACGACGTAGCCGAGGGCGGCGGCGAGCTTGCCGGCGTAGTCGTACTTGGTGGTGCCGGCGCTGCCGAAGTCCATGGAGGCGCTGCGGTCGAGGGCGAGGTAGACGCGCAGGTTGGTCTCGTCCTCGAAGCGCTTGACGTAATACTTGTCGGTGCGGGCGACGACGCGCCAGTCGATGTGCTTGGGGTCGTCGCCGATGCCGTAGGCCTTGTGGTCGGCGAATTCGGAACTGGGGCCGCGCAGGGGGCTGCGGTGGGCGCCGGCGAGGTTGCCCTCGACGACGCCGCGCGAGAGCAGCACCAGCCGGCTGAGGGTGTGCATCTCGGCCGGGTTCAGGAACGCGGAGGTCCCGCCGGTCTTCGCGTCCGCCTGGGTGGTTTCTGCCATGCCGCGGGTTCCGGGTTCAGGGGGCGGGTTTGGGGAGCTGGGCGACCCGCCAGTGCAGGCGGTCGCAGGCGACGAACAGGTTGGGGCCGATATAGGCGACGTAGAGCGGGTCGAGGGTGCGGCCGGTCTCGATGACCGTCGCGGTCTTCTTCCCGTCGGCGGCGGTCAGCTCGACCTTGGCCAGCGCCTGGCCGGGGGCGGGGGCGCCCATGGGCAGCAGGGTGAACTGCGCGCGCGACGCGTACGGGATGGCGAGGGCGGCGGAGAGGTCGGAGGTGTCGCCCAGGCGGAAGCTCTGCAGCAGGTATTTCTGGCCGATGAAGCCGGGCACGCCCTCGTAGCCGGCCGCGCTGTAGCGCCAGGCCGAGCCCCAGCGGTCGGACATCGGCGGGAGCGGTTTGGCGGCGACGCGCGGGTGCGCGGCGAGCTGCGCGAGGTTGTCGGGATAGCGGACCTCGGCGCGGTAGTATTCCTTCAGCGCGACGGCGACGGGGATGCGGTCGAGGCGCGTGAACCAGGCGCGGCTGAGGATCTGCGCGCCGGCGAGCACGGGGTCCGGCGAGTCGGCGAGGTAGGGGGTCATCACCGCGGTGGCGTCGTTGGTGCGGCCGGCCTTGAGCAGGTGCCAGGCCTCGATGCCGCCGGCGACGGGCAGGAGTTCATCCCTGGGATTGGCGGCCGCGAACGCGCGGCACGCGGCGATGACGCGCTCGTGGTCGTCCGGGGTTTTCTCGGCGAGCGTCCAGAGTGTCCACAGATCCCGCTCATTGGCCGCGTGCGCGGGGAGCCACAGAAGACACGCGACCACGAGGACGAAATACAATATTTTATGAGGAAGGCTGGAAGGCTGGAAAATATCGTCTGAGATAATAGAGGAATATTTTTCCTCTCCCGAAATTCTCTTTTCCAGCCTTCCAGCCTTCCTTATAAAAATATTCTCTTCGGCCGTCATTTCCCCGGCTCCTTCGCGCGGGCGGCCTTGCGCCTGGCCAGCTCGGCCTCCAGGAAATCGGACCAGGCCTTCTTGCCCTGCTTGTCGAGGATCTCGGACTGGTGGCTCAGGAGGTCGCGGTCCTGGTAGGTGAGGTTGACCTCCTTGCCGCCGCCGGTGAACGAGTAGAAGACGCCGTTGGGCGTGACCTCGCACATCAGCTCCTTGCCGACCGCGGGGCTGAGGCGGTCCTTGTGGCGCACGAGGGTCTCGCCGAGCAGGATGGAGTTTCGCTTCTCGTCAAAGCGGGTGATGCGGCCGGTGATGGCGATGGCGTCGCCCGGCTTGGTTTCCGGATCGGCCCGCAGGATCTTGAGCGAGACCGGGGCGGTGACCATGAAGGACACGTCCAGGAGGGAGGAGGGTTCGAAGGCGGTGATGAAGACGCAGTCGGTGTCGTTGGTCGTCCCGTACTCGATGGCCATGACTTGCAGGTAGCGGAAGGTGTGCGGGCGGTCCTTCGCGTCCTGCAGCAGTTCCGCGCGGGCCGCGGGGGTCTTCGCCTCGCTGTAGTACAGGGCGAACTCGTTGCCGTTGGAGGTGACGGCCGCGGCCGGAAGGGCGGCGAGGACGAGCAGGGCGAGGCAGGCGGGGAGTTTCATCGCGTGATCGAGTACCAGAGGATGTTCTGGCCCAGGTGGACCGAGGAGACGTCGTTGTAGCCGCGCGCGTAGGGGCTCTGGGACATCTCCCAGCCGCCGGCGAGGCCGAACTTGCTGTAGACGACGGCCACGTGGCCGTCGATCAGGACGCCCTCCAGCGACGGCTGCACGCTGGCGCGGCCGAGGTCCTGCATCAGCCCCGGGGTCACGCCGGCGGCGCGGACGTCGTTCGGCTCGCGGAAGACGGGCGCGTCGGCGGGGATGGGCTGGAGGGGGTTCTGCGGGTACAGCGCGCGCATGAGCTGCCGGAAGGACAGGTCGAACCCCTTGCGGCCGCAGCAGGCCTCGGCGAAGAGCAGCCCGCCGTTGTCGAGGTACTTCTTGAGGCTGGTCGCCTCCGCCGGCTTGAGCTGGAAGTTTTCGTGCCCGGTCAGGTAGATCATGGGCGAGTTGAAGATGTCGGGATCGCTCAGGCGCAGTTCCTTGCGGGCGAACTTCACGGGCACGCCGGTCCGCTGGTTGAAGGCCTGCAGCAGCACCGAGAGGCCCGCGTGCCGGGTCTTCCACACTCCGTCGTACATCACCTGCGCGAGGGCGACCTGGTCGGCGGAGGGTTCCTGGCGGTCGACGAACCGCATCGACTGCGCGGAGTTCTTCGCCCAGGCGCGCATGGCGGACGCGTAGGTGAGGATGTTGACGCCGAGCTGGAACGCGGACGCGGACTTGTAGGCCTGGTACTCCTCCTTGACGTCGCCCTGCCAGCCCGCGGCCATGCACCAGCGCGAGACGAGGGCGACGACGCGGCAGTTGATCTCGATGGCGTCGAACCACGGCTCGTCGCCGCGGTAGCCCGCCTTCGCCACCGCCGCGGTGTACTGCACGCGGTCGACGTCGTAGTAGGAATGGAAGATGGGATGGTCGGAGCTGAGCCGCTGCAGGGGCTGCTCGGGGAACATGATCTTCAGCTCGGCGACGACCGACCGGTAGAACGGCTGCGAGCCCAGGCCGGTGTTGTAGATGATCATGCCGCCGTTGAGCAGGTACTTGCGGAGCTTCTCGCGCTCGGCCGGCGTGTATTCGAAGGAATAGTGCCCGGAGCGGTACAGCACGGGGTTCTGCTCGGGGTCGTCGGAGACCTGGTCCAGCGTGCGGATGTCCATGCTGAAGTTGGCGTCCACCTGCTGCTGCATGCTCTTGAGCAGGTTGTTCACGTCGTTCGGCGTGGCGTTCGTGGACGTCGGCCCCGTAGGTGTCGCGGCCGGTTTGGGCGGAGGCCGGCCACGCGGCGAAAAGCGCGGAGACCAGCCAGGAAAGGAACACCAGGGGATGGGCGGAGGGGCGCGGCATGGCGCGACGCTACAACGATCCGACCGAAAAGGCCATAAAGAATAAGACTTTGCATCGGCCGTCGAATCGTGGAAGATGACCCCGCCATGAAACAGCAGATCACCCGAGTCACCAGCGGCCTGTTGGCCGCAACGCTCTGTTCCGGAACCCTGCTGGCCGCAGGGGACGGGACCGGCGAGGAAGGCTTCGTTCCGCCCCCGCGCGAAAAAAGCAGCCCCCGGCGCCCCCGCGCGTCTCCTCCTCGGCCGAAACCCTGCTCGCCTGCTGCTGCTGTCCCGTCGCGCCCATGTCCCGCACCGAAGCCAAAAGCCGCCCACCCCGCCGGTCCTGGTGACGAAGATCAAGGACGAGCGCGCCGGTCGTTCCTCTCCGTGATCCGGGCTTTCCGCATGCGGGCCCCCCTTCCACGCACCTCCACCGCGCCCCGGCGGCCGGGATTCGCCGCCCTTTTCCTGGCCGCGGCCGCGGTCTTCCCTACCGCCCTTTCCGCCCCGGCGCAGGACTGGCACGTGCCCGAGGCCCTGGTGCGTTTCGAGCTTTCCCTGACCCGCGCCCCGACCCATGCCGAGGCCGGCTACTTCGCCACCCTCCCGGACGGCGGGCTGCTGCCCCGCCCCTTCCCGCTCACCACGGTGGTCGGCGAGGACGGCAAAAAAGTCGACAGCTACCTGCTCTGGCACAACGAGGACGCGGGCGCGTCCCTGGTCTTCGCCGATCCCGGCAAGGTGAAGAAGGTCTTCGTCTACGTCACCGGCGCCGGCAATCCGCGCCTGTGGACCGCGGCCTCGCCGCTGCGCCCCAGCGCGATCCTCGCCGCCGACCCCGCCTCGGGCGCGATGGGCGCGGCCAAAAAGCTGGCCCAGTTCGGGCGCGTCGGGGCGACCGTGACCGCCATCAACAAGGCCGGCATTCCCAAGGCTCCGCTCGGCATCGGCGGCAACGACTCCGGCCGTCCCCGCCCCGGCGCGTTCTACCTGCTCGCGCACCTCGCCGTGCAGGACCCCGGCAAGACCTGGATCGCCCCCTTCATCCAGGACGGCCAGTGCGAGGTGGTCGTCGACGGCAAGACCCTCCGCCCCGAGGAAGCGCATCGACAAGTGGGGCGGCACCGGGGAGTATGTCGACCTGACCGCCGGCCTGCACCGGCTCGAGGTGTTCCAGACCGCCGGCGGTGGCGGCCCTACTCCTCCAACGGCAATCACGGCGGGCTGATGTACCTCACCTGGCGCACCCCCAAGGCCTCCATGGACGAGCTGGGCGGCGTGCGCTCCGACAAGGTCCCCATGGCCGGCTCCTCGCGCATGGAGACGCGCGTGCTGCGCGACAACGAGATCGCCCGCTCCGGCGAGTGCAGCCTCGACTCCGCCCGCACCCGCGACGGACGCCCCGCCGCCATCGCGCGCGTCATCCCCACCCACAACTTCTGGTTCGACAACGAACCCCCGGTCCTGGTCGCCCGTTGCGAGGCCCTCGAGACCGGCAACCCCAAGGGCACCCGCTACGAGTGGACGCTTCCCGGCGGCCTGCGCGCCGAGGGCGGCAAGGTTCAGTGGCTCTTCCCCGGCTTCCGCGAAAACCAGGCCCGGCTCACCGCCACCGGCCCCGGCGGCCGCACCCAGGGGGCCGACCTCTTCTTCGGCTTCACCACCGCGCACACCAGCCTCGAGAACGCCGGCCACCGCGAGGCCTACCGCACCGCCTTCCTCAACGTCGCCCGCGCCGGCGCCGCGCTCCCGCCCGCGCAGGGCCGCATCGACCCCGTCTTCTGGAACAACCTCTTCCGCGTCCTGCGCTGGGGCGAGGGGCAGGACTTCCTCGCCGACCTCTTCAAGATCATGGGCGACAACCTGCACACCCAGCTCGACCCCGGCCGCCTCGCCATCCTGCAGGACAGCTTCCTCGACATCGCCCCCCAGCGCGACGCGAAGGACGCCCTCGCCTGGGTCCGGCGGTTCGAGCAGGGATCGCTCGGCGACCTCAACCGCAAGGCCGAACTCGCCGTGCGCGAGGCCGAGATCCACCTCTTCTACCTCGGCGACACCAACGCCGCCATGCGCGTCCTCGCCCCCGTCGCCCTCAACACCGGCGAGGCCGCCCTCCGCCGCACCATCCGCCTCGGCGACCTCGCCCTGATGCGCGGCGACCTCAACGGCGCCACCCAGTTCTACGCCGACGCCCAGAACAACGCCCGCCGCCAGCGCAGCATCGCCGCCGCCGCCAAACCCGGCTCCGCCAGCCTGGCCGACTGGAAGCGCAACGCCCTGCTCGACGTCTCCGCCTCCGAGAACGTCGCCCAGCTCATCGAGGGCGGCTACCTCCAGGAGGCCCGCGACGCCCTCGCCGACTGGGAGCGCACCTTCCCCATCAGCAAGATCAGCGGCGACTTCCTGCTCCAGGAGGCCGCCCTCTACATGAAGGTGCGCGACTGGCGCCGCGCCTCCACCCTGCTCAAGCCCTACTGCGACCACGTCGACGCCTCCGCCTTCCTGCCCGACGCCGCCCGCGCCCTCCTCGCCTGCATGCGCGAACTCAAGGCCCCCCGGGCCGAGATCGTCGCCACCGCCACCAAGCTGCGCAAGCGGCTCGAATTCCACCCCGTCGCCGCCGAACTCGACGCCATCCTCCAGAACCCCTGACATGAACCGCGCCGCCCTTCTCCTCTCCGCCCTCGCCCTCCTGGCCCTCCCCGCCGCCCGCGCCGCCGAGGCCTACTCCACCGCCCGCCTCTACACCGCGCCCGACCCCGCCAGCCCCGGCGGCATCCGCGGCACCGTCGCCAAACCCGGGCATCCCATCCTCCAGGTCCTCGCCATCCCCGCCGACGCCCCCGAAAAGGTCTACGAGGGCCGCGTCGAGGGCACCGACCGCCGCAGCTTCGTCTTCGAACACCTCCCCATGCGGAAGTACGACCTCCTCGTCATCCACGACAACAGCTTCTACGAGGGCCTCCAGCTCCACGACGCCGACACCACCCTCACCGCCCAGGACCGCGAGAAGATCACCGCCTCCATCAACAAGTCCGAGGCCTTCTTCCTCAAGAAAACCGTCCACCGCCTCGACGGCGCCACCGGCCGCGGCGGCAACGCCCGCGCCATCTGCACCTACGTGCGCGAGGCCAAGGCCGGCCACACCTTCTCCGCCGACCGGGACGGCTTCCGGCGCACCTTCAAGCTGGTGCTCCTCACCGACGTCGGCCCCGGCTGGCAGATCACCCGCTCCCGCGACCTCTATCCCGTCTGGGCCACGCCCGCCAACGCCAACCCCGAACACCACTTCACCGCCGCCCTGTCCCGCATCCGCGTCGCCGACTCGGTCAAGGACATCGGCTCGCTCGACCTCACCCGCTGACCACGCACACAAGGAAACCCCATGATCATCCTCCAGGGCATCAACGGACCGGACGCGGGCAAGCGGCTGGAAATCGACGCCGACACCCTCACCGTCGGCCGCTACGAGGAGTGCGACCTGACCGTCGCCGACCTCTCCGTCTCCGGCAACCACGCCCGCCTCACCCTGGTCGGCGGCATGCTCCGGGTCGAGGACCTGGGCAGCTCCAACGGCACCAAGGTCAACGACCGCGAGATCGAGACCGCCACCATCAAACCCGGCGACATCCTCTGCTTCGGCGACGTGGAATACCGCTACATCGAGGCCACCAAGCCCGCCCCCGTCCCCTCCTGGAACAGCGTTCCCGGCCTTCCCCCCAAGCCCGAAGCGAAGCCCGCCCCCAAGGCGGAACCCAAGGCCGTGGAGACTGCGGCCGCGCCGCAAAAAATCGTCCTGCCCGATCCCGGCAAGGGCGCCACCGCGCCGGGTAAAGCGGGGGCTGCGCACCCGCCCCCCGCCCCGAAAAAGCCCGAACCCATCGCCCCCGCGCCATCCCCGGCTCCCGCGGGCGTCGCAAGCAACGCCCCTACGCCCCCCGCCTCTTCCCCGCCCCCCGATTCCTCCCCGCCCCTGCTCCAACTCCCCTGACCCCCGCCCCGTCCCCCGCCCCCCGTCTCCCGCGCCTTCCCCGGCGGGCGTCGCAAGCAACGCCCCTGCGGCCTCCGCCGAGGAACTCCGCCTTGTCCAGCAGATGCGCGACTACGCCGACCGCATCCGCCGCGAGGTCGGCACCATCATCGTCGGCCAGCAGGACGTGCTCGACCAGGTCCTCATGTGCATCATCGCCGGCGGCCACGCCCTGCTCATCGGCCTGCCCGGCATGGCCAAGACCCTCATGGTCCGCACCCTCGCCACCGTGCTCAACCTTGAGTTCAAGCGCGTGCAGTTCACCCCCGACCTCATGCCCACCGACATCGTCGGCACCGATGTGCTCGAGACCAACCAGACCTCCGGCGAGAAGGAGTTCCGCTTCATCCGCGGCCCCCTCTTCTGCAATCTGCTGCTGGCCGACGAAATCAACCGCACCCCGCCCAAGACCCAGGCCGCGCTGCTCGAGGCCATGCAGGAGAAGCGCGTCACCGCCGGCAACACCACCTACACGCTGGAGGAGCCCTTCTTCGTGCTCGCCACCCAGAACCCCATCGAGCAGGAGGGCACCTATCCCCTGCCCGAGGCGCAGCTCGACCGTTTCATGTTCAACATCTGGGTCGACTATCCCACCGCCGAGGAGGAGGAGCAGATTGTCGGTGCGACCACCGCCGGCCGCCGGCAGGAGCCCTCGCCCGTGCTCACCCGCGAGCAGATCCTCCAGTTGCAGGAGGTCGTGCGCAAGGTCCCCGTCTCCCCGCACGTCATCAAGTATGTCATCAAGCTGGTGCGCGCCACCCGTCCGGGCAATCCCGACGCCCCCGCGCTGACCAAGACCTACGTCTCCACCGGCGCCGGTCCGCGCGCCGGCCAGTACCTCGTGCTCGCCGCCAAGGCCATGGCCGTGCTGGAGGGCCGGATTCACGTGAGCTGCAAGGACATCCGCCGCGCCGCCCCTCCGGTCCTCCGCCACCGCATCCTCACCAACTTCGCCGCCGACTCCGAAGGCATGACCTCCATGGACCTCATCAAGAAGCTCCTCGACACCATCCCCGAGCCGAGCGAGAAGGATTATCCCGCGGGGTGAGTTGGAGGACGCCGAGCGAGCTCGACGTCCTGGGGCGAGACGTCCTTCACAGGCCGGGGCGGCACCAGCCGTCGCGGCGGTTGCGGTCGAGGGCGATGCGGAGGGGATAGGGGCCGACGCTGCCGAAATAGCCGCCGCCGCTCCAGAAGGCGGAGCGGCCGAAGAGCTTTCCACTCGCGACCTTCAGCCGCTCGATCACCTGCTCCGCGCCGGCGTCCGGTGGATATCGAACCAAGAGATGGGCATGGTCCGGCATCATGCTGATCTCGTACGGCGTCAGGCCGGTGGAGAGGCAGGCGGACTTGAGCGCATCGAACACCAGCCGCGCCTCCGCGCTGGACATCCGGTAGCGCGCGCCGGCCACCAGTACGATGTGGGCGAAGAGATCATGCAGACCGGCGTGCGAGGATCGGAAGATCACACCCTCGTCGGAATGAAAGCACAATGCCTGCAACCGCTCGCGGTAAAGCGGATCGACCAGATCCGAGCGCCCGACCTGGTCGCGGATGTACGCGGTCACGATGTCCTTCGTGTTCTGCCCGAGCGTGCGCAGCAGAAAATTCCGCGCGAAGCCGGGAAAGCCGGCCGCGCGGGGCTTGAGGTCGTGTTGCAGCCGGCCCTTGAGCCGCTGGGCGAGCTTCTGCGAGGTGATGTCCTCCGCCAGCTCGACGACGATCTGCGCCGAAGCCTCCGTGAAGCGCGCGGCCTGCACCACGATGCCGTCGGCGGCGAGGGCCTTCAGCAGTCCGGGCGAAGGCGTCGAGAACGCCGGCGCGCCGGGCCACGCCTCCGCAAAGTGGCCCGTCCAGCCCAGGTTCATCTTGTGCAGTGCGGGCATGAGGATGTTTCTACTCCACGGAGTTGCGGTCGTCGAGCTCGTCTCGGCGACCGCAATGCTCGGCTACCCCTCGCCCGGAATAAACGCGTGTTCCTCCAGCACCGAGCGTGCAACGACGGCGAGGGTGGCCTCGTGGGTGGATTCGAGCAGGACCTGGGGGGCTTCGCCGGCCTGCCAGGCTTCGCGCCAGCGCGGGGCGCAGAGGCACCAGCGGTCGCCGGCCCGGAGCCCGGGAAACCGCCATTGGGGACGGGGCGTGGAGAGGTCGTTGCCGCGTGATTTGGAGAACGCGAGGAATCGTTCGGTGACGATGACGCAGACGGTGTGGAGGCCGGTGTCCTCGGGGCAGGTGTGGCAGTGGCCGTCGCGGAAGAATCCGGTCATGGGGCTGGTGCAGCAGGGCTGGAGGTCGGTTCCGAGGACGTTCCTGGCTTTCATGCGGGCAATATGCACCGGGCCCGGAGTTCCGCACGAAAAAAGATCCGCGACCGCCGCAAAGGATGAGGTTGCACCCGCCGCCGCCCCGGGGCAACATTGCCCTCCGGGCTGCGTTGTGTTCGGAGCACCCGCAACGAATCCGGAGAACCGCATGAAGCCATCGCTGATCGCCGCCGTCTGGCTGGCCGCCACTCCGGCGGCCCGGGCGGTCACCAACACGCTGCAGAGTGTCGTCCCCTCCTCCGCCCAGCAGGGAACGACCTCGCTGGTGGTCACCTTCACGCTCGCCGCCACGCCGCCCGCCCCCGGCGCCACCGTGGGCGTCAAGAGCGTGACCCTCGGCACCGTCGCGGGCACGAATCTATCGCGGCCCACCACCACCACCGTCACCGGGACCTTCAACATCCCGGGGGGCGAGACCCCGGGGCCGAAGGATGTGACCGTCACGTACCAGGGCAGTTATCTGGGCTACAAGGCCGCGGGGTTCACGGTCACGCCGGCGCCGCTCGCCGCCGGATTCACCGCTTCGCCGACGAATGGCGTGCCGCCCCTGGCGGTCGGTTTTACCGACGCTTCGACCGGCACCGTCTCCGGCCGGCTCTGGGATTTCGGTGACGGCGCGACCAGCACCGAAACCAATCCGGCCCACACCTACAACGCGGTGGGGACATACACGGTGCGCCTCACGGTCTCGGGCCCGACCGCCACCAATACGCTGACCCGCGCCAACTGCATCACCGTCGCCCAGCCGCCCGCCAACGGCGCGTATCCGGTCGTGGATACCGGGCAGACCGTCTGTTACAACAACACCTCGGTGATTTCCCCGCCCGCCGCCGGCCAGCCGTTTTACGGACAGGATGCGCAGATCGCCGGGCATGCCCCCTCCTACCGGGACAATGGCGACGGAACGGTCAGCGACCTCGTCACCGGCCTGATGTGGGTGCGGGCGCGGGGAAGCAAGGCCTCCTGGGCGGCGGCCCGCGACGGGGCGGCCGCGTGCCGGGTCGGCGGATATGACGACTGGCGCTTCCCGACCATCAAGGAGCTGTACTCGCTCATCCTGTTCTCCGGCGCGAACGGCCAGGGGTTCACCAGCACCGCCGGCTACGTCCCGTTCATCAACACCAACGTCTTCGGATTCGCCTACGGCAGCGGCGTGGGGGACGAGCGGGTGATCGACTGCCAGGACTGGTCGGCGACGCAGTACGTCAGCACGACGATGAACGGCGACATCACGATCTTCGGGGTCAATTTCGCCGACGGGCGCATCAAGGGCTACCCCCGGTACGCCCCGGGCAGCGGCAACACGGTGGAGCAGACCATGTATTTCCGCTATGTGCGCGGGAATACCGGGTACGGGGTCAACCGCCTGGTGAACAACGGGGACGGCACGATCTCGGACAAGGGCACGCTGCTGATGTGGACGCGGGATGACGGCGGCACCGGCATGAACTGGGAGTCCGCGCTGGCCTGGGTGCAGGCGCGGAACGCGGCGAACCATCTCGGCCACAACGACTGGCGGCTGCCCAACGCCAAGGAGCTGCAGAGCATCCTGGACTACACCCGCTCGCCCGCCACGACCGCGTCGGCCGCCATCGACCGGATGTTCAACTGCACCCCCATCACCAACGAGGCGGGGGCGGCCGACTTCCCGTTCTACTGGAGCGGGACGACGCTGCTGGACGGCACGCCGGACGGGTCGGGCGTCTACCTGTGCTTCGGCCGCGCGATGGGCTACATGAACAGCGCGTGGCTGGACGTGCACGGAGCGGGCGCCCAGCGCAGCGACTTCAAGGCGGGCGATCCGGCCGCCTATCCGACGGGACGGGGTCCGCAGGGCGACGCGGTACGGATCACCAACCATGTCCGGCTGGTTCGCGACATTCCGGTGACCCCCGCCTGGCGCTTCGCCTTCGTCGGCGACACCCACACGCCGCTGACCACCATCCCGGCGGAAATCGCCGCGGCCGCGGTCAACGATGACATCCGCTTCCTCATCGTCGCCGGCGACCTGGTGGAGTCGGGGGCGGGCGCCTCCCCGGCGACCCTGCAGAGCCAGTTGACCGCCTGGCGGGAGGCGATGGCGCCGGTGACCTCCCGGGGCGTCGGGCTGTATGTCCTGCTCGGCAACCACGAGGACGACGTGCCCAACGGCCAGTCGACCTGGGACGCCTTCTTCAGCGGGGTGCACGCCATGCCCGGCAACGGCCCCGACGGGGAGACGGGCCGCACCTACTCGTTCGCCTGCGAAAACGCCCTGTTCGTGGGGCTGGACGACTACGCGCAAATCCACCGGGTCAACCAGGCCTGGCTGAACCAGCAACTGGCCGCCAACACCCGGCCGCATGTCTTCGTCTTCGGTCACGAGCCGGCGTTCAAGGCCTTCCACACCGACTGCCTCGACGACTATCCGGACGAGCGCAACGCCTTCTGGGACAGCCTGGCCGCCTCCGGCGCGCGGGTCTACCTGTGCGGGCACGACCATTTCCTGAACGTGGCGCGGATCGACGACGGGGACGGCAATCCCGCGGACGACCTGACCCAGTGGATCGTCGGCACCGGCGGCACCACCAACTGGCCGAACCGGGTTTACAACTACAACGGCGATAACGCGCCCTACACCCCCGTGAACATGCACAGCGTCACCAACACCTACGGATATCTGCTGGTCGAAGTCAGCGGCCCGGGCGGCGCCGACCGGGGCGTGACCCTCACCTGGAAGCAGCGGACCTACGACGCCGCCACCGCCTCGTACCTCTATGTCGCCACTCCGCGGACCCAGTCGTACACCGCCCCCGACCACAACCGGGACAGCGTCGGCGACGGCATTCCCGACGTGTGGCGGCGGCTCAATTTCGGCGGCGACGGCACCACCACCAACGCGATTTCCTGCGCCACCTGCGACCCCGATCACGACGGCGCGGACAATTTGCAGGAGTTCCTCGCCGCCACCAACCCGACCAACGATCTGTCCCGGCTCGCCGTTTCCATCGCCACCAACGGCACGGCCGCGTCAGTCGCCTTCCCGACCTCGGTCAACCGTACCTACGCCCTCCAGGCCCGCACCAACCTGGTGGACGGGATCTGGGGCGAGGTACCCGGTCTGACCGGCCTGCCCGGCACGGGCGGCACCATGGTGCTCGAGCCTTCCGCACCCGCCCCCCCGCGCGGCTTCTTCCGGGTGGAGGCCCGGAGTCCGTAGGTACGCTGGACGTGGTGCGGCCGCAGCCGCTGGCCACGGGGCGGCCGATGGTCTGATTATTTAGGGTTCTTCCGCGGCATTAACTCGCTCATTATTTTGCTTTCCATTCTTTACCTTTACCCAAGTTTGGTGAATTTTGGAACAAAGTGCGTTCATAACGATTCTGGAGATTCATTACATGAAAACCAATAAGGCCATCCTCCTGTACCTGCTCTTGGGAACGACGCTGGCCAGCGCCCAAAATCGCTACTTCAACTCCGCCTCGAGCGGGACGACGTGGGACAACAGCACGACTGCGAATTGGGGGACGGTCACGGGGGGGCCCTATACCTCCACCTTCGGCTCCTACGCCAATGCCTATTTTGAAGGCACGGCCGGAACCATCACCGTAAGCGGCTCGAATCAACCGTACGCCAACAAGCTCAACTTCACCGCCGACGGCTACGTCCTGAACGGCGGCACCATCAACCTGGGGAACCCGGGCGGCATCGACAACTTCAACGTCACGGGGACGAATGTTGCGACCATCAATTCCAACATCAGCCAGCCGTATGGCACGGCCATCCAGAAGATCGGCACCGGCACCCTGGTGCTCGGCGGAACGGTGACCAGCACGGCGGGGAACAACCGGATCGAGGGCGGGATCCTGCGCATCGCCGGCGGTTCCTTCTCCGGCAACGTCTACGCCGCCGACTCCGCCTCCACCAGCGGGACGGTGGAGTTGACCGGGGGGACGTTGACGTCCTCGGGGCTGTCGGTGATCGGCACCCGGGGCAACGCCACGCTGCTGGTCAACGGCGGCACCGCGAATTTCAACGGCGGGTTGTACATGGGGTATTACGCGGTGGGCGGGGTGGGCAACACCACGGTCAATCTCAGCAGCGGGACCCTCAATGTCGGCAGTTCCTTCGTCCTCGGTCAGGACAACGATGCCGGGACCACCTCGATCTTCAACCAGACCGGCGGGACCTTCAACAGCACCGGCAGCACCACCATCGGCAATTTTGGCAGCCCCACCTCCACCCAGACGTTGAACGTGAGCGCGGGGACCTTCAACGCCTCGAACACCGTGATCCTCGCCATCCGCGGCAACGCGACCATCAACATCAGCGGCACCGGCACCCTGACCATGCCGGGGCTCCAGTTCAACCATGTCGACGCCACCGCCTCGAGCGGCACGGTGAACCTGAACGGGGGGACGCTGAACATCGGCGGAACCGGCATCTACCGCTCGGCGGACACCGGGACCTTCAACTTCAACGGCGGCACGCTCCGGGCCACGGCGGGAAGCGGCGGGTTCATGACCGGACTCACCCGGGCCAACATTCGCAACGGCGGGGCGGTGATCAATGTACAGGGCTACCAGGTCACCATCGCGCAGGTGCTGATGCATTCGGACGTCGGCGGGGACGCGGTCACCGACGGGGGCCTGTCCATGCTGGGCTCCGGCGATCTCACGCTCTCCGGCGCGTCCGGGACCTACAACGGGGGCACCTCGATCTTTGCGGGGAGGCTGGTCGGCGGTGCGTCCGGGGCGCTCGGGACCGGAAGTGTCACGGTGAGCCCCGGGGCCGAGTTCTTCAGCTCCTCCTCGGCCTCCTTCGGCAACGCCTTCAACATCTCGGGCGACGGCGGGACCGGCAGTTCCCTGGACACCCAGCTCCGCGGAGCGATCCGCCTCGACACCGCAACCGTCAACGGCACGGTGACCCTGCAGGCCGACTCGTCGATCGGGGCCTACAACAACGGAACGGCCACGATCTCCGGCCAGGTGACCGAATCCGGCGGCGCCCGCGTGCTCTCCATCAACAAGTCCTCCGCCAACCTGCCTGGAACCGTGGTGCTCTCCAACACCGCCAACAACTACTCCGGCGGCACCGTCGTCCACAACGGCGCCCTGCGCGTTTCAGCCCCCACCGCGGCGGGAACCTACAACATGCTCGGCTCCGGCCTGGTGACCGTGAATTCCGGAGCGAATCTGACCTTCTTCACCGGCAGCACGTCCAACAACCACACCTACAACAACAACCTCGCGCTCAACAGCGCGACGCTGCAGTTCGAGGACGGCACGACGATCCTGCCCGGGACCATCGCGCTGACCGGAATCAACACGGTTTACGGCGTGTGGGATGACAAGAATCTGCAGGCCGGCGGGGTGATCAGCGGGACCGGCGGGATCACCAAGACCGGCGACGCCAGCCTGCTGATGAACAACTCCAACACCTACTCCGGAAACACCACCGTCACCGGGGGCGAGGTGCTGCTCGGCGTCAACCCCGCCGGCACGGTCGGAGCCATCACCAGCAGCGCCACGGGCACGGGCACCCTGCGTCTGAACGGCGGGGCGGTCTATTCCAACGGGGCGACCGCCCGCGACATCCTCAATCCGGTCGAGGTCCTGCTCGACTCCACCCTCGGCAACGCCACGAACAACGGGGCGCTCACCCTGAAGGACGCGGTCCTCCTCGGCGGGACCATCAACAGCTCCCGCCAGCTCACCATCAACAGCCCGGTGACCCTGCAGGGCGCGGTGACCGGCGGCTCGCTGATCGGCCTCGCCAAGGCGGGCGCCTCCACGCTCACCCTGACCGGTTCGGGCGACTGGACCGGCCCGACCGCGGTCGGCGCCGGCACGCTTTCGTTTCCGGCGGCGGCATCAACAACAGCGGGAACCTCTCGGTCGCGGGAAGCGCCACCCTGCGGATCAACACCTCCGGCCAGGTCCGCGGCCCCGCGCTCAGCGTCGCCTCGGGCGGAACGGTTCTCCTGGAGGCCGGCACGCTGAAGACCAATTCGATCGCCAACTCCGGGTCGATAACCTGGAGCGGCGGGACCCTGACCCCCTATTCGAATCCCGGTTCGGGCTCGGGCTCCGACGCCAGCAGCGCCGGCGGCGCGGAGGTCTACCTGGGGCGGCAGCTCGCCGTCACCGGCTCCCTCTCCTCGGGGGCCGGCGCCACGCTGGACCTGGGCGACCTGTACACGGCGGGGGGCACGCTCTACAACCAGCTCTCCATCACCGGCAGCCTCGCGGTGGGCGCCAACACCACGCTGCGGAGCCTCACCAGCCCGTACTTGTTGCGCGGCTCCACGGGCGGAACCCCCTCGGAATGGGGCACGCTGGTCCTGGTGAACGCCGCGGGCGGCATCACCAATCCCGGGAACTTCACCTTCGTCGCGCCGGGCACCGACGGTCGCGCCTTCGCCGAATACACCGGGACCTGGCCGCTCAGCGGCAATCCGCAGAACCTGCCGATGGACACCTGGTATCTGGAGCGCACCTCCAGCCAGATCCTGTTCCACTACCATGTCAGCGCCGCCATCCCCGAACCCGCCTCCGCGGGCATCATGATCGCCGGCGGCCTGCTGCTGCGCGCTCTCTCGCGCCGCCGCCGCGCGCCTCACGCCTGAGGACGCCGCCGCACCAGCAGCAGGTGCTCGCAGGCCAGCACGGTTTCTCCGCGCTGGTTGATCCCCTCGACCGCCTCGACCACGATGCCGTACTCCGGTTTCTTGTGCTCGCGGATCCCCGTCACCGTCACCCGCGCCTTCACCGTGTCCCCGATGAAGACCGGCTTCGGAAAACGCAGCCGCTCGTAGCCATAGGTCATCGCGTGCGGGTTGATCTCCCCGGCGGTCAGGCCGATGACGACCGAAAACGTCAGCGTCCCGTGCGCCATGCGACGGCCGAAGGGCTGGGTCCTGCACCACTCCTCGTCCATGTGGTGGGGATAGTGGTCGCCGGTCTGTCCGGCGTGCAGCACGATGTCCGCCTCGGTGATGGTGCGGCCGAAGCTCTCGCGCACGCGGCCGGGGGCGTAGTCCTCGCAATGGCGTTCCGTCATGGTCGTTCCGGGGTTAGAGGGAGTCTCGGATCTCGGCGGCCGCCCGCCGCAACCGGGTTTCCAGCCGGCGGAAGGCCGCGTCGCCCACCTTGCGCGACAGCACCGAGATGGCCAGCGCGGCCGGAGGCGAAAAGCCGGCGGGCGTGGCCGGCAGCGCCGCGTCCCGCACCCCGGCCACCGTCTCGTCCGCCGCCCGCTCGATCCCGGCGGCGCGCGTCCGCTCCAGCGCCCGGTCGAACGCCGCGCGCCCGGCGGGCTTCAGGCCGCGCCAGGCCGCGCTCTCCGCCAGCGCCGCCGACCGTTGTCCGCCGGCCAGCCCCGACAGCAGCAGCCGTCCGGAGGCGGTGACGCACGGGTCGAACACCGCGCCCGCCTTGATGAACAGGCGGACCGGCGAGGCGCTTTCCGCGCAATGCGCGACGCACAGGCCGCCGTCGGCCAGCACCGAGAGGTGGCACGACTCGCCCGTCTCCAGCGCGAAGCGGCGCATGGGTTCGGCCGCGTGGCGCACCAGCAGCGAGACGGGCGTGTGCGCGTGCGCCAGCCGGTGCAGACGGATGGAGAGGGTGGAGCGTCCGGTGTCCGCGTCCCGCAGCACGTAGCCGCGCCGCACCAGGCATTCGAGCATCCGGAACAGCTCGTTGCGCGACCGGCCGAGCTGCGCCGCCAGTTCGCTCAGGGCGAGGGGCGCGGGCGAGGCGGCCAGCGCCTCGAGGATGTCGAGGCCCTTGTCCAGGGCGGGGGCGTCGTAGCGGGGCTTGGCGGCGGGGGCGCGCATATTTTGCTTGTGTTGACCTGTGAAACGATGTTTTGTCAATGGAATTCCCGGAGGCCCCGTGCACACCATCCCCCACACCCCGCCCCTCCCCGCGAAGACCTTTCCCATCGTGATCCTGGGCACCGGCGGCATCGTCAAGGACGCCCACCTGCCCGCCTACCGACTCGCCGGCTTCCCGGTGCACACCCTGCAGAACCGCACCCGTTCCCGCGCGGAGGCGCTGGCCGCGCAGTACGGCGTGCCGCGCGTGGTGGAAACCGTCGCCGAGGCCGTGGCCGGCGCGCCCGCGGACGCGGTCTTCGACCTGGCCCTGCCCGCCTCCCTGTTCGCGGACGCCCTGCGGCAGCTTCCGGAGGGCGCGCACGTGCTGATCCAGAAGCCGATGGGCGAAACCTTCGCGGAGGCGCGCGAGATCCTCGACGTCTGCCGGGCCAAACACCTGCGCGCCGCCATCAACTGCCAGCTCCGCTTCGCGCCCTTCGTGATCGCCGCGCGCCATCTCATCGCGCAGGGCTTCCTGGGGGACCTGCTCGACCTGGAGATGCGCCTCAACGTCTACACGCCCTGGCACCTCTTTCCGTTCCTCGAGGGCATTCCGCGCGTCGAGATTCTCTACCACAGCGTTCACTACATGGATTTGGTCCGCTCGTTCCTCGGCGAACCGCGCAGCGTCCACGCCCGCACCGTCACCCACCCGGGCCTGCCGAAACTCGCCAGCGTCCGCAGCGCCATCCTGATGGACTATCCGGATCCCGTCCGCGCCACCATCACCACCAACCACTGCCACAACTTCGGCGCGAAGCACCAGGAGAGCTACCTGAAGTGGGAGGGCGTGAAGGGCGCCATCCGCGCGCGCATCGGCCTGCTCATGAACTATCCCGGGGGGGTGGGCGACCAGTTCGAGATCTGCGAACTGAAGGACGGAAAACCGGGTGAATGGCGGACGATCCCCCTGGAGGGCTCCTGGTTCCCCCACGCTTTCATCGGCACCATGGCGCAGCTCATGCGCGCCAAGGAGGGCTCCGCCCCCGACATGCCCACCTCCGTCGAGGACGTCATCCACACCATGGCCTGCGTCGAGGCCGCGTACGAGTCCGACCGCCGCGGCGGCGTCCGCCCGGATCAATTCCTGAAGGGAGCCCGCGCATGACCTCCCGCGAGCGTTTTCACGCCACCCTCGAACGCCGCCCGGTGGACCGCCCGGCCTCCTGGCTGGGCATTCCCGCCCACGCCGCCGTCCCCGGCCTGCTCAAGTATTTCCAGGTTGCGGATCTGGACGCCCTGCGCGTGAAACTGGACGACGACGTGTACCCGGTGGAGCTGCCGTACCATTCGCCCTTCTCCGACGCGATTTACATGGCCTTCGACTTCGCCAAGTCCGGACACCTGGTGGACGAGGAGCGCACGCTCAATTCCCCCGGCTGGTTCGAAGAGGTGGAGGACCCGGCGAAGGTGGAGGATTTCGACTGGCCGGATCCGGAGAAGTACATCTCCCCCGCGGAATGCCGCGCGGTGGTGGATGCGGCCCCCCCCGGTCGCGCGATCCTCGGCGTGGTGTGGTCGGCCCATTTCCAGGACGCCTGCGCCGCGTTCGGGATGGAGACGGCCCTGATGAACATGGTCTCCAACCCGGACATCTTCCGCGCGGTGATCGACCGCATCACGGAGTTCTACCTGAAGGCGAACGGCCTGTTCTACGAGGCCACCCGCGGCAAGCTGGACGCCGTGCTGATCGGCAACGACTTCGGCAGCCAGACCGGCCTGATGCTCTCGCGCGAGCTGATCCGCGAATTCGTGTGGCCGGGAACCCGGCGCCTCGTCGACCAGGCGAAGTCGCATGGACTGAAGGTGATCCACCACTCCTGCGGCGCCATCCAGGAGCTGATCCCGGACCTGATCGACCTCGGCGTGGACGCGGTCCACCCCATCCAGGCGCTGGCCTGCGGCATGTCCGCGGAGGAGCTGCGGGACAAGTTCGCCGGGCGGATGTCCTTCTGCGGCGGGGTGGACGCGCAAAACCTGCTCGTCCGGGGAACCCCGGAGGCGGTGGCGCGGCGCGTGCGCGAACTGGCCGCCCTCTTCCCCACCGGGCTGATCATCTCGCCCAGCCACGAGGCCATCCTGCCGGACCTTCCGCCCGCCAACATCGAGGCCTTCTTCTCCGCCCTCCACTCCCCCGCCCCCGCGGCCCCATGATCCGGCTCCGCGGCATCGCCTGGAACCACACCCGCGGCTTCGTCTCCGTCGTCGCCTGCGCGCAGCGCTTCGAGGAACTCCACCCGGGCGTCCGCATCGACTGGGAAAAGCGCTCCCTCCAGGCCTTCGCCGACGCCTCCCTGGCCGAACTGGCGGACGCCTACGACCTCATCGTCATGGACCATCCGCACACCGCGCTGGCCGCGACCGAAGGGCTGCTCCTGCCCTTCGAGGACTGGCTGCCCGCGGAATACCTCGCGGACCAGGCGGCCAACTCCGTCGGCGGATCGCACGGGAGTTATCGCTTTCTCGACCGCCAGTGGACGCTCGCCAGCGACGCCGCCACCCCGGTCTCCACCTGGCGGCCGGACCTGATCGACGGCACGACTCGCCCTGCCGAAAACCTGGGAGGACGTGCTGGCCCTCGCCCGCCGCGGCTTCGTCACCGTCTCCGGCGTTCCCCATCGACATGCTCATGCACGGCTACACCTTCTGCGCCGCGCTCGGGCACGCCCCCTTCGCCGACGAATCCGGCGTCGCCCCCGACGACGTGCTGGCGGCGGCGTTCGCGGAGCTGCGCCGGCTGGTGGAGCTGTGCGACCCCGCGTGCCTCGACCGCAACCCCATCCGCACCGCCGAATGGATGTCGCGCCACAACGATCCGCGCGCGGCCTACTGCCCCTTCGCCTACGGTTACTCCAACTACTCCCGCCCCGGCTACGCGCCGCGCGTGCTGCACGCGGGCGGTCTCGTGACCTTCGCGGGCCGCCGCCTGCGCTCCACCCTCGGCGGCGCCGGCATCGCCGTGTCCGCCCGCACCCGCCACCCGCGGGAAGGCATGGACTTCGCCCGCTTCACCGCGTCGCCGGAGGTCCAGAAGGGTCTGTACTTCCAGGCCGGCGGGCAGCCCGGGCACCGCGCCGCCTGGACCGACGACGCGGTGAACGCCGCCAGCAACAACTTCTTCCGCAACACCCTGGCCACGCTCGACGAGGCCCTCGTGCGTCCGCGCTTTCCCGGCTACATGGACTTCCAGGACGCCGCCACACCCGTCGCCCACGCCGCCGTGGCCGGAAAACTCGCGCCGGCCGAAGCCGCGGCCCGCATCAACCAGCTCTACCGCAACGCCCATCCCCGGTCCTCCCCATGAAACGATACGCCTCCGTCACCGAGGTCCTGCCGGAGAAACTCGACGAGTATCTCCGCCTGCACGCCAACCCCTGGCCCGGCGTGCTGCGCACCATCACCGCCGCGAACATCGTGAACTACTCGATCCATTTCCGCACCTTCGATGACGGCCGGCATTATCTCTTCACCTACTTCGAATATGTCGGGGACGATTTCGACGCCGACACGGCCGCCATCGCCGCGGACGAGGAGACCCGGCGCTGGTGGGCGCTGTGCAAACCCTGCCTCAAACCCTTTGCCGGACAGGCCCCGGGCGACTGCTGGGCACCCCTGCGGGAGGTGTTTTACCTGGCATGAGCACGCAACCTGAACCGCGGCCGCTCGACGGCCTCCTCGTCCTCGACTTCAGCCAGTTCCTCGCCGGCCCCAGCGCCGCCATGCGCCTCGCCGACCTCGGCGCGCGGGTCATCAAGATCGAACGCCCCGGCTCCGGCGACATCTGCCGCCAGCTCTACATCACCAACCTCAAGCTCGACGGCGACAGCACGCTCTTCCATTCCATCAACCGCAACAAGGAGAGCTTCGCGGCGGACCTCAAGAATCCCGCGCATCTCGCCCAGGTCCGCCAGCTCATCGCCCGCGCCGACGTGCTCATCCAGAATTTCCGCCCGGGCGTGATGGAACGCATCGGACTCGGTTTCGACGAGGTGGAAAAGCTGAACCCCCGCCTGATCTACGGCGTCGTCACCGGCTACGGCTCCACCGGGCCGTGGGCCGAGCTGCCCGGGCAGGACCTGCTGGCGCAGAGCCGCAGCGGTCTGGTCTGGCTGAGCGGCGACGCCGACCGGCCGCCCACGCCGATGGGCCTCGCCGTGTGCGACCTCACCGCCAGCGCCCACCTCGTGCAGGGCATCCTCGCCTGCCTGGTCCGCCGCGGCATCACCGGCCGGGGCGGCAAGGTCGAGGTCAGCCTGCTCGAGTCCATCCTCGACCTGCAGTTCGAACTGACCTCCACCTTCCTCAACGACGGCGGCAAGCTGCCCCAACGCAGCACCATCAACAACG
>JAXMHJ010000023.1:0-60825 GCA_046346795.1 Kiritimatiellia bacterium | reverse complement strand
GGGGGAATCCCTTTGGGAAGACCGGGCGGCGGGCATCCGCCCCTTTTCCGCCGCCTCCGGATCACGCCCGCCCCTTCTCGCTCCTTCGCTGGAATTTGGACGCAGCCGCAGGCTCCGCGGCGCGGGGGCGGTCCATGCCGCGGTGTCAAGAAGCCCGGCCCCCGGGGCGGTGGCGCTCCGTGCGAGCGATCAGGCCGGGATTTCCGTCACCACGCGCGGCGTGTTCCCGGGACTGGTGGAGCGGACGAGGGAGGGTCGATGATCCGCATCTGCGACGCCGCCCTCTCCACCATAGACAACCGGCCCGAAACGTGACTAGAATCCCCCCATGCAAATCGAGCGAACCCTCAAAAGCGAACTCATCTACGAAGGCCGCGTCTTCGACGTAGAGCGCCTCGACGTCGAACTGGAGGACGGCACGCGCTCGGTCCGGGAGGTGGTGCGGCACGGCGGGGCGGTCGGGGTGATCGCCCGGCGGCCCGACGGCACGCACATCCTGGTCCGCCAGTACCGCAAGGCGGTGGAGCTGCCGTCGCTGGAGATCGTCGCGGGGACGCTGGAGGAGGGCGAGGACCCGGCCGCATGCGCCCGGCGCGAACTGCTGGAGGAGAGCGGCTGCACCGCGGCGTCGATGCGCTATCTGGGCCGCCTGTACCCCTCGCCCGGTTATGTGAGCGAGGAGATCCACATCTTCCACGCGGTGCTGGACGACGGCCGGGGGGCCCAGAGCCCCGACGAGGACGAGCGTCTGGACGTGCTGCAGATGACCCACGAGCAGATCGAGGACGCGATGCGGGACGGGACGATCCGCGATTCGAAGACCCTCGGCGCCTGGACGATGTACCGGCTGCACGTCCCGGAGGATTTCGCGCGGTGAAACGACGGATCCAGGATTTCCTCCGCTACGTCCGCGGCGATCTCTGGCGGGAGAACCTGCGCACCCTCAGCGGGCCGCGCCGCGCCGCCCTGCTGGCGCTGCGGGCGCTGCACCTGGCCTTCGGGGGGCTCTGGCGCGACCGGCTGACCCTGCACGCCTCGGCGCTGACCTTCGCGACCCTGATGTCGCTGGTGCCGGCCCTGGCGATCACCTTTGCGACGCTCAAGGGCATGGGCCGGGAGAAGGTGATGATCGCCAAGGTGGAGCAGTTGATCGCGCCCATGCCGGCGGAGTTCCAGACGTACGTGCAGGACTCCATCCTCAAGCCGATCAGCAACCTGAACTTCGCGGCGCTGGGGGGGGCGGGCCTCATCATGCTGCTGGTGACGGTGGTGAGCCTGCTGGGCAGCATCGAGGCGTCGTTCAACACCGTCTGGGGCGTGTCGCGGCCGCGCACGCTGGTGCGGAAGTTCACCGACTACGTCAGCACCCTCATCATCGTGCCCATCTTCATCGTGGGGGCGAGCACGATCCAGGTGCACACCCTGACGGCGCATTTCGGCCCGGCCGATTTCCTTCTGGAGCGGCTGCTCCGGCTCTCCGGGCTCTTCAGCGCCTGGATCGCCTTCTGGTTCCTGCTCAAGTTCATGCCGAACACGGTGGTGCGCATCACCCCCTCGCTGGTGGGCGGGGCCTGCGGGGCGGCGGCCTGGCTGGTCTGGCAGAAGCTCTTCGTGATGTTCCAGATCAACCTGGTCGCCAGCCGGAACGTCATCTACGGGACCTTCGCCACGGTGCCGATCTTCCTGCTGTGGCTGTACACGAGCTGGCTGATCGTGCTGCTCTGCGCCGAGATCACCTTCGGCATCCAGCACTGCGCCTCGTACCCCGGGGAGCCCCGCGCGGGCGAGACGGGCATGCGCGCGCGGATCGGCGTGGCGTTCTCCATGCTCCGCCGCGCGGTGCTGGCCGGCCGCAACCAGGGCGACCGCCTGGAAACGGGACGGTTTTCCGACGATCACCGCGTGCCGGCCAAGCTGGTCCAGGAGATCGCCCGCAACCTGTCCGCGGCGGGCTTCCTGGCCCGGGTGGCCACCGACCAGGCCGAGGAGCCCATGTGCTCACGCGCGACGCGCCGAGTTGACCGGTCTCGACGAGGTGGTGTCGGCGCTGATGGATCCGCCCCGGGCCGACGGGATCATGGCCCTGCCCAGCGGCGAGCCCGACCGGCTGGCCACCGAGGCGGCGGCGCGGCTGTCCGCGGCCTACCGGGGCAGGACGCTGGCCCACCTGGCGGACGATCCCGTCCCGGCGGCGGGAGCCGCGTCGTGAACGTCGACTTCGCCGCCGAACTCAATCCGGAACAGCTCGCCGCCGTGCAGGCCGGCGACGGCCCGGTCCTGGTCATCGCCGCCGCCGGCACCGGCAAGACGCGCACCCTCATCTTCCGCGTCGCCTGGCTCGCCCACCAGGGGATCGAGGCCGACCGCATGCTGCTGCTGACCTTCACCAACAAGGCCGCGCGCGAGATGATGGAACGCGGCCGCCTGATCGTCGGCGGCGCGCTCAGCGGCATGTGGGGCGGCACCTTCCACCACCTGGCCAACCGCCTGCTCCGCCTGCACGCGCCCCTGCTCGGCTACAAGGCCAACTATGTCATCCTGGATTCGGACGACGCCCGCACCCTCCTGCGCAACGCCACCGCCGACCTGGGCCTGAAGGACAAGAACTTCCCCAAGCCGGAGGTCCTGCAGTCGATGTTCAGCTACGCGGTCAACGCCGACAAGCCGGTGCGCGGCGTGGTGGAGGACCGCTTCGAGAACCATCCCGTCTCCGCCGACGACATCCTGCGCGTGCACGCCGCGTACGAGACGCGCAAGAAGGCGCTGGACGCGATGGACTTCGACGACCTGCTGGTGAACGCGCTGCGCCTGATGGAGGAGCAGCCGGGGGTCGCCGCGCGCTACCAGGAGCAGTTCCGGCACGTGCTGGTGGACGAGTACCAGGACACCAACCCGATCCAGGCCCGCCTGGTGGACCGGCTGGCCGCGCACCATCGGAACCTGCTGGTGGTCGGCGACGACTTCCAGAGCATCTATTCGTGGCGCGGGGCGGACTTCCGCAACATCCTCGGCTTCCCCGACAAGTATCCCGGCGCGCAGGTGTACAAGCTGGAGACCAACTACCGCAGCGCCCCGGAGATCCTGGCCGTGGCCAACGGCTGCATCGCCGGCAACAAGCTGCAGTTCCAGAAGACCCTGCGGGCGGTCCGCCCCGAGCACCGCAAGCCGGTGTTCGCGGAGATGCGCGGGGGCGAGGAGCAGTCGCGCTTCATCCTCGAACAGGTCCAGATGCTGCGGCGCTCGGGCGTCGCGCTGAGCGACATGGCGGTGCTCTACCGTTCGCATTTCCATTCCATGGAGCTGCAGCTCGAAATGACCCGGCAGCGCATTCCGCATGTGATCACCTCGGGGGTGCGCTTCTTCGAGCAGGCCCACGTCAAGGACGTGGTCTCGCTGGCGCGCATCGTGCACAGCCCGACCGACGAGCTGTCCTTCCTGCGCCTGCTGGCGCTGCTGCCCAAGGTCGGCGAGCGCACCGCCCGCAAGCTCTGGAACACGCTGGAGGGCCGGTTCGGCACCGACGATCCGGCCGCCCGCATGAAACTGCTCGGGGCCATGCCGGCCGGCGCGGCCGCGGCCTGGGCGCCCGTCGACCAGGTCCTCGACCTGGCGGCGAAGGAGCACCTGCGCAACAATCCCGCCGAGCTGATGAACCTCTTCGTCGACAAGTTCTACGACAAGGTGGCGGCGGAGACCTTCGACAATTATCCACAGCGCTCGGAAGACCTGCAGGAACTCATCTCCTACGCGCGGCGGTTCACCACGCTGGAGGAATTCCTCAACGAGCTGGCCCTGGTCAGCAACCTGGAGGCCGAGGACGACGCGGCCGGGGCGAAGGGCGGGGACGCGATCCGCCTGAGCACCATCCACCAGGCCAAGGGGCTGGAGTGGAAGGCGGTCTTCGTGCTCTGGCTGGCGGACGGCATGTTCCCCTCTTCCCGGTCGATGGAGGAAAGCGGGGGCGAGGACGAGGAGCGGCGCCTGTTCTACGTGGCCACCACGCGCGCCCGTGACGAGCTGTACCTCTGCGCCCCGCAACTCCGCCGCTCCCGCGACGGCGGCGTCGTGTATTACAGCAAATCGCGCTTCCTGGCGGAGCTGGACCCCTCCCTGCTGCGGAAACAGGCGGTCCGCGCCTTCTTTTAGCCGTCATCTTTGCCCTTGCACCCTTCCCGGGGGACGTTTAGGGGGCGGAAGGAGGAACCATTCAAATGTCCACACCGCTTCTGGCCCGCCGCAAACTGCTCCTTTCCCTGCTCGCGCTGCCCGTCGTCTCCTCGTGCAACCTTGACGGAAGCAAGGACAACAAGGACACGGCCGACACGACCACGGACACAATGACCGACACCACGTCGGGCACGTCAAGCGGAACCACCACGCCCACGACCACTCCCACAACCACTCCCACGACCACTCCCACGACCACTCCGACAACGACTCCGACCACCACGCCGACGGGCGGCTACAACCTGACGGGGACCTGGGGTTGGACGAAAACCGGGTTTTACAAGCTCAAGCAGACCGGGGCATCCCTCCAGGGGACCTACTACGATCCGGGTATTCCGGGCGCCCGCGGCGCCATCGCGGGCACCGTCTCGGGCAGCACCGTCAAGATGACCGTCATCGTGACCTACCAGTTCAACCCGTCCGAAAATTTCACCGCCCAGAAGACCGGGGTGATCCACAGCCCGACCTCCATGACCCTCACGATCACCGGCGGCCCGAAGTATGTGGGCCAGGTCCAGCAGTGGCACAAGGTCAGCTCCTGACCCGGCGCCCCCGCCGGCTCACGGCGGACCGTTCTCCCGGCCCGCGTTGAATGCGGCGCTCATGTAGATGCCGAACCAGTCCGCCTCCCCGGCCTCCCGCAGCACCCCGGTGCGCAGGTCGAATTCATGCAGGCGGGTCACCACGACGTTCTCCTGCATCAGCAGAAGCCGCTCGTTCGCGGGATCGGCGTCGGCGACCACCATCGCCTCGGGCAGGCTTCCGTCGGCCATCAGCAGCCATTCCCCCGCCACGTCGCGGTGCCGCCACCAGCGGTGTTCCCGCTTGAAGTCCCCCCGGATGTACCGGTAGCCGACCGCCAGCACGTCGCGGTCGTGCCGCGCGATCTTGTACACGTAGGCGTCGTCGATCCGGTAGAGCGGCGTGAAGGGATCGGAGGTGCGGAACACCTCGCTGCGGTTGGTGTGCGCGAGGTAGCAGAGGGTGGCGTCGTAATCGACCCCGAAGCGCGTGGTCAGCGGGTCGTCGATGCGCAGCACCTGGCCGCCGGCGAAATGGACCCCGTTGGTCAGCGCGTCGTACCAGACCTCGAACGTGCCGTTGGTGCCCAGATAGGCCTCGCCGGTGGACGGGGCCTCGATCTTCCTCCAGTCGCGCAGGCCGGAGACGATGAAGAATTCCCGCTGTTCGCCCGGCCCCAGGTGCAGCCGGGTGCCCGCGGCGTTGCGCATGAGCTTGTCGTCGATGTTTTCGAAGAGGTGCTTGCGCGGCAGGCACCGCAGGACGGCCTTGTCGTCGAGGATGCGCATCGGTTCGGCGGCGCCGGCCAGGGTGGCGGCCGCGGCCAGCAGGCCGAGGATTCTCACGGGGCGGCCCGGAGGTGGAAGCCCAGGCCCTGCAGGCGCTCGCGCAATCCGGGGTCGACCGGCACGCCCGCGAGCATGACCGCCGGAAATTCCCGGCGCAGGCGGTAGTCGCGGCGGAGCCGGTTGAAGGCCTTGCCGCGGGCCGGGTCCGGCAGCGCGGCGACGGCGCGGAGGAGGCGGTCGTCCTCGGTGATGT
Organism: Kiritimatiellia bacterium; assembly: GCA_046346795.1. GTDB lineage: Bacteria > Verrucomicrobiota > Kiritimatiellia > SS1-B-03-39 > UBA6053 > JAXMHJ01. The sequence goes on along the minus strand of JAXMHJ010000023.1, from coordinate 55,035 downwards.
CGTACGCGGCCCGCACCAGGTCGGTCAGCGAACCCGGCCAGCGGATCCCGGGCGCGGGGGCAGCAGTTCCGGCGGGACGACGCACGCCGGCGACCCGTTCAACGCCGCGAGCGCGTCGACCACCAGGGTCGTGCCGTTGAGCTTGCCCTCGAACGAATGTCCGGCGATGTGCGGGCTGCCCAGATCGACCGACTCCAGCAGGTCCACGGGGAACATCGGTTCGGGATCCCACACGTCGAGCACCAGACCGCGCAGGCGTCCCGGTTCGGCGGCCAGCGCGCGCAGGGTGTCCGGCGCCACCACCTCGCCGCGGCAGGCGTTGACGAGGATGGCGCCGTGGCGCAACAGCGGTGCGTTGGCGGGGTTGAACAGGCCGCGCGAGCGGTAGGGGCCGTCCTCGTGGAGCGGCGTGTGAAAGGTCAGGATGTCGGCGCCGCGGATGACCGCGTCCAGGGGCAGATAGCGCGAATCGCCGGTGCGGTCGGCCAGCGGGGGGTCGTTCAACAGGACCTCCAGGCCGAGGGCCCGCGCCTTTTTCTCCACCCATTTTCCGACGTGGCCGTGGCCCACGATGCCCAGGGTCAGGCCTTCCAGCGTGAAGCCCTTCCGGTCGGCCAGCTCCAGCAGCGCGGCGACGAGGTACTCGGACACGGCGTTGGCGTTGCATCCTCCGGCGGAGGCGAAACGGATGCCGCGGGCGGCCAGGGCCGTCTCGTCGACGTGGTCGGTGCCGGCGGTGCAGGTGCCGACGAAGCGGAGGCGGGAGCCCTCCACCAAGGCCGCATCGACCCTGGTTTTGGAGCGGATGACCAGGGCGTCGGCGTCGCGCACGACGGGGGCGGTGATCGCCTCCTCGTCCATCCACGCGACCTCCCCCAGCGGGGAGAGCAGTTCACGGCCCAGGGTCACGCTGTTGGCGCAGATGATCTTCATGACGGCACCCTACCAGAACTCCGGGGCAAAGCCAAAGCCTCTGTCGGCCGGCGCGGGGCCGGTCAGTCGGGCGCGGGCATGGGCAGGGCGCCCGAGACCATGATCTCGCCCCGGTCGTTGGGGCCGAACTGCGGGGTCTTCTGCCCTTCCCGGTAGTATTTCCGGGACAGGGGGACGCCGTTGGAGGCGATCTCGGCGTGGATCAGCGCGCCGGGGACGTGGCTGAACAGCACATGCAGGTTTCCGCGGGCGTCGAAGAGGGTGCGCGGGGCCATGAACTTTTGAAACCGCTCGAGTTCATAGGACCCGTAGCACACGCCGGCCGCCGGATCGTCCACGCGGACGAACAGCATCTGCCGGTCCGCCCGGACGAGGGTCCGCAGGGAAAAGACGCGGCGGGGGGCCTTGCTGGTCGTCCTGGCTACCTCGGCGCCCCGCTGCACGTCAAACCGGGTGGACAGGCTCTCGTAGGTCATGCCGTCGAAGTCCACCGCGGCGGACACGGAGTGGGGCGAGGTGCTGGCGATGGAGTAAAGGGCGGAGAGGTCCAGCGGCAGGCGGACCGTCTGGCCGGGAGCGATCTCGACGGGACGCAGCAGCAGCGGTTTGCCGGTGGAGGGCACGATCTTGCGTTCGCCGTCCTTCACCTCGACCCGGAGCACGGCGGACGGGGCGTTGGTGGAGAGGGCGACCGGCTCCGCCCCCTCGTTCAGGACATGCACCTCGGCGGGGATCGCCTCGTATTGCAGGAAGACCTTTTCCTTCATGACGCACCAGACCTTGAGTTCGGCCGGGGCGGGCAGGGAGGCGAGCACGAAGAGGAAGGACAGGAACCAGCGGCGCATGGGATTCTCCGGGGATTATTGACCGACGGCCAGCCGGGAGGCCACCCGTTCGGGCAGGCCGGCGGCGCGGATCTTCGCCTGGGCGGCCTTGACGTCATATTCGACCCGGCGGATCTCGACGGTGTTGGACAGCATGTCGAAGATGACGTAGGCGGCGCGGGGATCGCGGTCGCGCGGCTGCCCGACGCTGCCGACGTTGATGAAGTACTTGCGGCCCAGCTTGATCTTGATCTTCTGGTACAGGCCGGAGCGGATGTCGTCGCCCTTCTCGAAGGCGATGGGGATGTGCGTGTGGCCGTAGAAGCAGACCGAGGTGGTCTGGTAGTTGAAATTGGCCTCGGCGTCGTAGCGGTCGAGCACGTAACCCCACTTTTCCGGGGCGTCGAGGGTGCTGTGCACCAGCGTGAAGGTCTCCACGCGCAGGGTGTAGGGCAGGGTCTTGAGGAAGGCGCGCTGCTCGGCGCTGAGCTGCTTGCGGGTCCAGGTGATCACCTCGGCGGCGACCGGATGGAAGCCCTCGGTCTCCTGATCGATCGAACAGTAGTGGTCGTGGTTGCCGCGCACGATCGGGACCTTCATGGAGCGCAGCGTCTCCAGGCATTCGGAGGGATTCGCGTTGTAGCCCACCACGTCCCCGATGCTGACATAGTGGGTCACGCCCTCCTTTTTCGAATCGGCCAGGACGGCGGTCAACGCATCCAGATTGGCGTGAATATCCCCGAGAATCGCGTATTTCATGTCATCATCCCCTGCCTGCGCGGGAGCCCGGTTGCCGACGGGGCAACCGGAAACCGACGCAGTCAAGCCGCCCCTGACTATCCAACGCGCACGTCAAAGCAATCGAAATCCCCCGGGGCGGGGCCGAAAGCAAGATCGACGCGGGAGACGAGCGGCCCCAGGCGCGAGCGGACGATGGCGTCGAGAAACCGGCGGACTTCCTGCTCCGATCCCTCGGCCACGAGGGACACCGTGCCGTCGTCCTCGTTGCGCACATACCCGGTGACGTTGTGCGCCCCGGCGAGGGCCATGACCGAGGCCCGGAACCCGACGCCCTGAACCCGCCCGTGGTAGGTCGCGGTGGCGCGGATCACGGGGAGGGGCGGCGGCGGGCGGCGCGCACCCGTTCGAGGATGCGCTTCACCACGTCGTCGATGGAGAGGTGGGTGCTGTCCAGGACCTCCGCCCCCAGGGCGATCTGCAGGGGGGCGGTCATCCGGGTGGTGTCCAGATGATCGCGCTTGCGCAGGGAGGCGAGGGTGTCGTCCACGTCCCCGCCCACCGTTTCCATCTCCTGGTGGCGGCGGCGGGCGCGCTCGGCCGGATCGGCGTCCAGATAGAACTTGTAGGGCGAATCCGGAAAGACGACCGAGCCGATGTCCCGGCCCTCGACGGCGAGGGAACCGTGCTCGGCGAAGAATTCGCGCAGCTTCTGCGTCACCGCGAAGCGGACCTCGGGGATGCGGGCGACGTAGGAGACGGAGTCGTGCACCTCCTGCGCGCGGATGGCGGCGCCCGGCTCCTCGCCGTCGAGCGTGTAGCGCATCGCGCGGCTGAACGCGAAGGTCTTCCAGTCCACCAGGGCCAGCAGGGCCAGGACCTTCTCGGGATCCTTCACGTCGATCCCGTCGCGCAGGGCCTTCCAGGTCAGGCCGCGGTAAAGCGAGCCGGAATCCACATAGATGATCTTGAGTTCCTCCGCGACGCGGCGGGTGACGGTGGACTTGCCGGAGGCCGAGGGGCCGTCGATGGCGATGACGTAGGGGTTATTCATGGCGGGCGGTTCCTCCCAGGGTCGCAAGATGGTCCCAGAAGGTGGGGTACGAGGTTTTGACCGGTTCAACATCACGAATGCGGAAAGAAGTCTCCGCATGCAAGGCCAGAATGGCCATGGACATCGCAATCCGGTGGTCGCCATGGCTGTCGGTCAGGGTGTCCGGGGCCGGCTCCAGCCGCGCCGCGCCGCGGATCGCCATGCCGTCGGGAAATTCCACGACGTCCACGCCCAGCAGCCGCAGATTTCCGGCGGTGGTGGCGATGCGGTCCGATTCCTTGACGCGCAGCTCGGCGGCGTCGCGGAAGGAGGTCTCCCCCTCCGCCAGCGCGCCGATGGAGGCGATGAGGGGCAGCTCGTCGATGAGAATGGGGATCTCGGCCTTCCGGACCGTCGTCCCGCGCAGGCGCCCGCCCAGGACGCGCACGGTGCCCACGGCCTCGCCGGTGGCGTCCACGGAGGATTCCACGTCGATCCGCGCACCCATGCGGCGCAGAACGTCCAGCAGGGCGGTGCGGCGGGGGTTGAGGCCGACGTTTTCGATGGTGACCTCCGACCCGGGACGCAAGGCCCCGGCGGCGATCCAGAAGGCGGCCGAGGAGAAGTCGCCGGGCACGCTCCAGTCGCGCGCGGCGAACCGGATGCCGCCCTCGCCCAGACCCTCCAGATGGACGGCCGCGCCCTCGGTGCGGACGTTCACCCCCAGCGAGCGGAGGAGCCGCTCGGTGTAGTCGCGGGTGGGCGCGGGTTCGACGACGGTGGTGACACCGGTCGTGTTCAGGGCGGCGAGCAGGATGCAGGACTTCACCTGCGCGGAGGCCATGGGCGTCTCGTACCGGACGGCATGCAGACCGCCGCCCTGGATGCGGATGGGCGGGGTGCCCTTTTCACCGGTCAGTTCGATGCGCGCGCCCATCTCGACGAGCGGGCGGCGGATGCGCTCCATCGGCCGGTTGCACAGGTAGGGATCGCCGGTCAGCTCGGCCCGGACCGGAAACCCGGAGACCAGCCCGCTCAGCAGGCGGATGCCGGTGCCGGAGTTTCCGAGCCACAGCGGTTTGGCCGGGGTGTTCAACACGCCGCCGGTGCCGGTGATGAAGAGCCGGTCGCCCTCCCAGCGGGAGGCCGCGCCCAGATCGACCATCGCCTGGAGGGTGTTGAGGCAGTCCTCGCCCTGCAGGTAGCCGTCGACGCGCGACTCGCCCGCGCACAGGCCCGCCAGCATGGCGACGCGCTGCGAGACGCTCTTGTCGCCGGGCACGCGGATCGCGCCGCGCAGCGTTGCGCAGGGTTCGACGGAGGCGGTGACGACGGGTCCCATGGTGGCGCTCATGGCAGGATCCTCCCCCGGGCCTTGCGGCATTCGTCCAGCCAGGACTGGAGACTGGTCCAGTCCTCGGCGGCCAGCATGCGGCGGACCTCGATCAGGCCCGACTCCATCGCCGCCAGCATGTCGTCCACCGGCCCCCGGTTGGTGCGCAGGATGTCGATCCACACGTCGGCGGGGCCGGAGGCGACGCGGGTGGTGTCGCGAAACCCGCCGGCGATCATCGCGTCGCGACCGGGGTCCTCGCCGCGCAAGGCCGCCTCGATGACGAGGGCGGCGGCGACGTGCGGCAGATGGCTGATGGCGGCCACGCGGGTGTCGTGGATCCGGGCGTCCATGCGGACGGGGCGGGCGCCGAGGGCGCGCCAGAATTCCTCGATCCGCCCGGCGGCGGCCTGCTCCGCGGGGCCGGGATGCGCGGTGACCGCCACGAAGGCGTCGTGATACAGGCCCGGGCGCGCGGAGGACAGCCCCTGCTGCTCCGATCCGCACATGGGATGACTGCCCGCGAACACGGCGCCGCTGCCCGCCAGGGCCTCGGGCATCTCGTGCATGAGCCACTCCTTGGTGCTGCCGACATCGGTCACCAGGGCTCCCGGTTCCAGCGCGTCGCGGCATTCGCGGGCCATCTCCGGCAGGCTGCGCACCGGTCCGCACAGGATGACCAGGTCGGCGCCGCGCACGGCGTCGGCCGGGGATTCGGCGACCCGCCGCACCACCCGCGCTGCCGACGCCTGCGCCCGGGTTTCGGGGCGGCGGGACCAGCCGGAGGTGCGGATGCCGGGGTGGCGCTCGCGCAGGGACAGCCCGATGGAGCCGCCCATGAGGCCGAGGCCGAGCACGCATACTTCGCGCGGCAGGGTCACGCCCCACCCCGCTCGCGCAGCACCTGTTCGAGGGCGCGCAGGCACGCCTCGTTCTGCGCCCGGGTGCCGGTGGTGATGCGGATGTGGTCGGGCAGGCCGTAGGCGTCGACCGGGCGCACGATGATCCCGAGCTGCTGCATCCGCTGGAACACCTCGCGGCCGCGGCCGGTCCTCACCAGGATGAAATTGGCGGTCGAGGGCGTGAAGTCGAGGCCGAGGCGGCGGAAGCCCTCCTCGAAGAAGGCCAGTCCGTCACGCACAAGCTCGCGGGTGCGGCGCAGGTGCCCGCCGTCGGCCAGCGCGGCCAGCGCGGCCTCCTGCGCCATCGCGCAGACGTTGAAGGGCTGGCGGAATTTCTCCAGCCAGGCGACGATGCGGGCGGGGGCGATGCCGTAGCCGATGCGCAGCCCGGCCAGCCCGTGCGCCTTGGAAAAGGTGCGGAGGAGAATGAGGTTCCGGCCGGCGCGCACGCGCGACACCAGCTCCGGCTGCAGCGCGGGATCGACCAGCTCGATGTAGGCCTCGTCGACCACGGCCAGGACGTGGTCCGGCAGCGCGTCGAGGAAGGCGTTGAGCGCGGCGGGAGCCACCATCGTGCCGGTGGGGTTGTTGGGGTTGGCGACGAAGACGAGGCGCGTCGCCGGGGTGATGGCGCGCCGCATCGCGTCAAGGTCGTGCGCGTGGTCGCGCATCGGCACGTCGACCACCTCCGCCTCGAACGCGGCGGCGACCAGGCGGTAGACCAGGAAGGCCTGCGCGGCCATGACCAGGTTCGTGCCGGGGCCCAGGAAGACATGGCCGAGGAACTCGATGATCTCGTTGCTGCCCGCGCCGAAGACGAGGCAGCCTGGATCGACGTCCAGGCGCGCGGCCAGGTCCTGCCGCAGGTAGTGGCAGCCGCCGTCGGGATAGAGGTGCATCTTCGCGGCGGAGGCGCGCATGGCGTCGAGGGCCCGCGGCGAGGGGCCGAGCAGGTTCTCGTTGGAGGCCAGCTTGAGCAGGCTGGAGACGTCGGCGAAGCCGAAGGCGCGCGCGACCTCCTCGAGGGGGCGGCCGGGCTCGTACACCGCGAGCTGGTCGACAAAGGGACGGGGCGACAGGGGCATGGCGGCCTTACACCGTGGTGGTGGCCCGGGGGTAGGAACCGAGGACCTGGATGACGCTGCAGAACTGGCGGACCTCGTCGATGGCAAGCCGTACCTCGGCGTCGTCGGCGTGGCCCTCCAGGTCGACGAAGAAGAAATATTCCCACGCCCGCGTCTTGCTCGGGCGGGATTCGATCTTGAGCAGGTTCAGGCTGCGCCGCTCGAAGGGCAGCATCGCGTGGACGAGCGCCCCCACCTTGTGCTGCACGCCGAAGTAGAGGCTGGTCTTGTCCGAGCCGGTCGGGCGGCCGCAGGCCTCGCCGATGACGAAGAAGCGGGTGGTGTTGCCGCTGATGTCCTGGATGTTGGACGCGTAGGTCTCCAGCTTGTACAACTCGGCGGCCAGGCTGCCGGCGATCGCCCCGGTGCCGGGCTCCGACGCCGCCATCTCGGCGGCGCGGCCGTTGCTGGACACCGGCACCAGGTCGACGCCCGGATGATGCCGCTCCAGCCACGCGCGGCACTGGGCGAGGCTCTGCGGATGACTGTAGATGCGGGTGAAACGGGTGATGCCGCTCTGGCCCAGCAGATGGTGCTGGATGGGCTGGTACATCTCGGCGCAGATCTTGAGATTCGTCTGCGTCAGCGCGTCCTGGGTGGCGGAGATCCCGCCCTCGATGGAATTCTCCACCGGCACGACGCCGTAGCTGGCCTTGCCCTTCTCCACCGCCGCGAAGACGTCGTGGATGGTGTCGACCGGCAGGTAGTCCACGCTCTCGCCGAAGCGCGAACGGGCGGCCTGGTGGGAATAGGTGCTCGGCGGGCCGAGGAACGCGACCACGACCTTGTTCTCCTGCGAGATCGAGGCGGACATGATCTCGCGGTAGATGGCGCGCAGGTTGCGCTCGGACAGCGGCCCCTGGTTGGCGCGGCTGACGCGTTCCAGCACGTCCTTCTCGCGCGCGGGCACGTAGACGCTGGAGGCGGTGATCTCCTTGATCCGCCCGATCTCGATGGCCCGGGCGGTGCGCTGGTTGAGCAGCTCGACGATCTGCTCGTCCAGCCGGTCGATCTCGGCTCGCATCTTTTCGAGGCTCACGGGGTGTCTTCCGGCGGCGCGGTTTGGGCGGGGGCTCTCCTTCCGCGGGGCGGCGGGGGTGGACTGCACTCCTCGTCCTCGCCGGTCGGGGTGGAGAGGTCGGACGTCTCGACGTTGTGCGGCGCCTCGGCCTTGAGTTCCAGTTGCTCCAGCAGCTCGGCGGCGTTGCGGCGGAGTTCGCGCAGGTTGGGCAGGTCCTCGAGCGAGTTGAGGCCGAAGTGCTCCAGGAACAGGGCGTGGTGCCGAACAGCCGGGCTTGCCCACCTGCTCGCTGCGCCCGGACACCTTGATGAGCTGCATCTCGACGAGGTTGCGGATGATGTTGTCGGAGGCGACGCCGCGGACGGTCTCGACCTCGGCGCGCGTGCAGGGCTGGCGGTAGGCGATGACGGAAAGGGTTTCGAGCGCGGGGCGGGAGAGGCGGTTGGGCCGGCCCTTCTCCAGCAGTTCGCGCAGCCACGGGCCGCAGTTGCGGTCGTTCTGCAGGCGGTAGCCTCCGGCCACCTCGACGACGGACACGCCGGTCTTGGCCCGGGCGTATTCGTCCACAAGGGCCTGGACGGCGGCGGCGAGGTCGGACTCGGTGACGGAGCCGAAGGATTCGGTCATGCCTCCGTAGTTCAGGGCCACGCGCGGGAAAACGGATTTCATCTGCTTGGTGGTGAGCGGCACGCGCGCGGCGAACAGCATCGCCCCGACGATTTGCTTCACTTCGGGCAGAACGTCGCTGGAATCACTCATGATTTCTCCTCGGATTCATCGTCGTCCTCGTCATCATCATCCTCGTCGTCCTCGTCATCGTCTTCGTCATCGTCTTCTTCTTCGTCGTCGTCCTCTTCTTCGTCTTCGTCGTCATCCTCTTCTTCGTCGTCTTCAACGGACGAATCGGACCCATCGGACTCATCGGACTCGTCATCCTCATCGTCGTCATCCTCATCGTCGTCGTCATCCTCGTCGTCGTCGTCATCCTCGTCATCCGCATCAGCCGCTTTTTCCTCGGCGGGGGCTTTGGCGGGCTTGCGCCGCTTCCGGCGGCCCTCGGCCAGGAATTCCTCGGGGATGGGATCGGGCGCGGCGGGTTCGGGCTCGGGGGCGGCGGGCGGGGCCCTGCGTACCTCGATGTCGCCGAACAGCCCCGTCTGCACCGCGCGGATGCGGCGCATGCGGATCAGCTCCAGCACGGCCAGGAAGGTGCAGACCACCTCGGCCCGGTGCTCCATGCCCTCGAAGAGGCCCAGCAGGCTGACGCCCCCGTCCTCGGGCAGCTCCTCGGTCAGGCGGACGATGTGGTCGATCTTCTCGGCGACCGAAAACGCGCGGGCGGCGATCTCGTGCGGCACCTCGCGGCGCGCGCGCGCCAGCACCTCGCCCAGGGTGCGCACCAGGTCGAACAGGCTGACGTCGCGGATGGCGAGCCCGGGCTCCTGGCCCAGGTCGACCCCCTCCGCCGGCGGCAGCAGCACGTTGTGCTGGTTGTCCTCGAGCTTCTCCAGGTGCAGGGCGGCGTCGCGGAACTTCTTGTACTCGACGAGCTGCCGCACCAGGTCCCAGCGCGGATCGTCCTCGTCCTCCAGCTCCTCGGTCCGCTCCTCCTCGGGCAGGAGCATCCGGCTCTTGATGTGCATGAGCGTGGCCGACATCACAAGGAATTCCCCCGCGATGTTCAGGTCCAGCAGCTTCATCATGCCGAGGTATTCGTTGAACTGACGGGTGATGGACTCGATCGGGATGTCGTGGATGTCGACCTCATCCTTCTTGATGAGGTAGAGCAGCAGGTCGAGCGGGCCCTCGAAGGCCTCGAGCCGGACGGGGTAGTCGCCCTGGGTGGATTCGATGTCGGCCATGTTTACTCCAGCCCCGCCGCGATCCGGGCGGACTTCAACACCCGCGAAACCACCGCGCGCGCCCGGGCCGCGCCGTCGCGCAGCACCGACTCGACATGGTCCAGGTTCGCCGCCAGTTCCTCGCGGCGCTGGCGGAACGGCCCCATTTCGCGCTCGAACAGCTCGAACAGCGCCTTCTTCGCGTCGCCGTAGCCCATGCCACCGGCGCGGTAACGGCCGGCCATCGCCGCGCGCTCCGACTCCGTGGCAAAGAGTTGGTACAGCTTGAACACGTTGCACTCGTCCGGATTCTTCGGATCGGCCACGCCCTTGCTGTCCGTCACGATCGACATCATGCGCTTGCGCACCGCGTTGGACGGGGCGAAGAGATCGATGGTGTTGCCGTACGACTTGGACATCTTCTGCCCGTCGAGGCCGGGCACCACCGCCACCTCGTCGCGGATCACCGGCGTCGGAATCCGGAACGTCTCGCCGAAGAGCTGGTTGAACTTGCCGGCGATGTCGCGGGTGACCTCGACATGCTGCTTCTGGTCTCGCCCGACCGGCACCAGGTCGGCGTTCACCGACAGGATGTCCGCCGCCATCAGCACCGGATAGGCGAACAGTCCGTGCGAAGCCGCGATGCCGCGCGAGGTCTTGTCCTTGAAGGAGTGGCAGCGTTCCAGCAGGCCCATCGGCGTCACGATCGAGAGCAGCCACGCCAGCTCGTTGACCTCCGGCACGTCGCTCTGGCGGTAGAAGACGGTGCGCGCGGGATCGAGGCCGCAGGCCAGGAAATCCAGCGCCACATCCAGCGTGAATTCGCGCAGTTTGGCAGGATCGTGCAGGGAGGTGAGCGCGTGGTAGTTCGCGATGAACAGGAACGCGTCGCTCGTTTCCTGCAAATCCAGCGCCGGCCGCATCATGCCGAAGTAGTTGCCGATGTGCAGTTTGCCCGAGGGCTGGATTCCGGAAAGGACTCTGGGACGTGGCTGGCTCATGTCAAAAGGTCGCGCACCCTAGAGAAAACAAGGCGGGCTGGCAAATCCAAATCGCCCCCGGGTGGCCGGTCGAGGGATTTTGTCGCTTTTTTACGACTGCATAGTATCCCTTGTGCAACGGGAGATTAATCCGATGAGATTCGCTAGCACGCTCCGCCTTTGTGCCCTGCTGGCCGGCGCGGGCGCCCCCCTCGGATCGAGGGCGGCGCCACCGGCGGTCGCCACCGCGCCGGGCGCCCCGAAGGAGATCCGCCTGAAAACCAGCCAGGGCCTGCTGAGCATGCCCGCGGAGATCAACGGGGTCAAAGGCGCCCTCTTCGTGGACACCGGCGCCGTGGACACCCATCTGCGCCGGGCGATGGCGGACACGCTCCGGGCGGTGCTGAAGCCGGACACGCGGAAGGCCGCCGGGATCGGCGGGGTGATGGAAGACGTGATGAAGGGCGCGGTCACCGTGGTCGTCCCGGGGTGCACGCAGGGAGACTTCCCCGGACTCTCGGGGCCGCGGCGATTCCTCCCCCTCTCCCTCGAGACGGAGGTGCCGGGCTTCGGCGCCCCTCTCGGGGTGATCGGCCTGCAGGAACTCCGCAAGGCGGGGGCGGTGATCGATTGCGCCGGCGCCCGGATGCGCCTGCATCCCGGGGGCGACTTCCGGCCGCGCCGGGAGTGGCGCGAAATCCAACTGGTGAAGTTCGAGCCCGCCGGCAGCCCGGACGGCGCGGAGTTTCTCTGGGCGGCGGCGGTCCTGATCGGCGAGCACCGCGCCATGATGATCCTGGACACGGCCGCGCAGGCCACGCTGCTGACCGAGCCCTTCGCCCAAACCGCCGGCATCCGGCTCCGGGAGGCGCCCATCCTCGCCGCGGGGGCGGGCAATGCGATGTCGACGATGAAATTCGGCGTCCTGCCCGGACTGATCCTCGACGGAAGGGTGAACCTGGGCCGCCTGGAGGTCGTGGCCGGCCGCATGGACATGATGAAGGCCACCTGTGCGAACGCGCAGGGCGAGGACCTGCCCGTCGCGGGCATCCTGGGGATCGACCAGCTCGTCCGCATGAAGGCCATCCTCGACTGCGGACAGGGCCGGCTCTACGCCCCCCGCGAACCCCTGCCGCCCGCGAAGGGCATCATCCCCGCGGAGACGAAGGAGGAGGATCCTCCGCCGGCGGAGGTCAAGGGGGACTCGGGCGGGGAGGACGCCGCGCCGCCGGACGACGGCGATCAGGTTCTCCAGGCCCTGCAGACGCTGGCGCGCGCGGGCGACACCGAGGCGAAGGACCTCCTCGACCAGGCGGTGGATAACGGGGGGCGGATCGAGCTGACGCCCGAGGCGGCCGCCGGACTGGTCGCCCGGGCGCGGGAAAAGGGACTGCCCGCCGGCAAAAGCGAGGGGGTGATCCCCGCCACCCCGGACGCCCCCGGGACCCCGGACACCCCCGCCCCGCGGTGCCGCCGCTGGTCCCGCCCGTGACCGACGAGGCCTTGATCATGAAGGCGGTCGACGCGCTGGCCTGCACCGGCGGCAAGGACGCCTGGGCCGCGCTGGACGCCGCCAAGGCGAACGGCGGTCGGCTGTCCGTCACGCCGGAACAGGCCGGAAGGCTGGTGGCCCGCGCCCGGGAAAAAGGCCTGCTCCGGAAGGAGCCGAACCCCGGGGCCCGCCGCCCGGATGACGGGGTGCGTGACCGGAAGGAGGCGGAGAAGGGACCGCGGGAAAAACCGGCCCCGTGATCCGGCGTATGCCCTTGACGGCCCGCCGACGGGAACTGTAGTCACTCGAACAAGGGAATCATCACGCACCACAACCAAAGCCGCCCGATGTCCCGCCTCCACCCCTCCCGCACGCTCCTTTTCCTCGCCGCCACCCTGTCCGGGGCCGCGGCGGCGCCCGCCCGGGCCGATCTGATCGCCCGCTACGCCTTCGATGGCGCCACGCTGGCCGACTCCGCGGCGTATCCCGGCGTGATCGCCGGCGTCATCACCCCCGGGACCGCATTCGACACCGACGACGGCCTGTCCACCGTCAGCACCCCCGTGGACGGCGGCACCCATTCCTACTTCGGACGGGGCGCCTCCGTGCACACCTCGACGGCGGACAGCTCCTCCGGGTTCACCGCCGCCACCACCCAGGGCAACTACTTCGAGTTCACCCTGTCCTCCCCGGGCGCGATGAACCTCACCTCCCTGGGGTTCGACACCGCCAAGAACCTGGGCAACACGCATTCCTTCCGGATCCTGGTCACCTCCGACCTCACGGGGCACGCCTTTGCCAGCCGGCTCAACCTCACCGCCCCGTCGACGGTGGACACCAGCCTGGCCGACGTCATCGAATCCCAGGTCGCCGGCGACCTCTCCGACGCACCGGCCGGCACCGGCGGCAACTGGGGCTTCGGCGACAACGCCCTCGTCAACCTGAACGTGCCCGCCTTCCAGGGCATCCCCTCCGTGACCTTCCGCGTGTACGCCTTCACCCTCGGCCAGGTCGGCGGCACCGCCGCCATCGCCAATGTCATCCGGTTCGACAACGTGATCGTAAACGGGACGGTCGTCCCCGAACCCGCCTCCGGCACCCTGCTCCTGCTCGGACTGCTCCTCCTCCGCCGCAAATAACCCGGACATGCCCCTCAAGTCCCTGCTCCTCGCCGCCCTCCTCCTCGCCCCTCCCGGACGTGCCGCGGAGCCGCCGGTAAACCCAACATCGTGGTCATCCTCGCGGACGACCTGGGCTACGGCGACGTCCGTTGCTACAACCCGGAACGCGGGAAGATCCCGACCCCCAACATCGACCGCCTCGCCGCGCAAGGCATGCGCTTCACCGACGGGCATTCCAGCAGCGGGGTGTGCTCGCCCTCGCGCTACGCGCTGCTGACCGGGCGCTACCACTGGCGCACCGGCAAGGCCGGCATCGTGCCGCTCTGGGGACCGCCGATGATCGCCCCCGACCGGGTGACCGCGGCCTCCTTCCTGAAACAGCACGGCTACCGCACCGCGCCGTGGGCAAGTGGCACCTCGGGCGCGACTGGCCCGGGAAAACGGCAAGCCGGTCTTCGACCGCCCCATCCCCGGCGGTCCGACCACCACCGGCTTCGACACCTACTTCGGCACCGACGTTCCAAACTGGCCGCCGTACTGCTTCATCGAGAACGACCGCACCGTCGGACTGCCCGCCGCCACCCTGCCCGCCGGTCTGGTCGGCAACAATCTGGCCAGCCATAACGGTCCCGCCCTTCCCGGTTGGAAACTGGAGGGCATCCTGCCCGCGTTGGGCGACCGCGCCTGCGAGGTCATCGCCGATGCCGCGAAGAAGCCCGGGCCCTTCTTCCTTTACCTGCCCCTGACCACGCCCCACACCCCCTGGCGGTGAACGAGGAGGTGGAAGGACAAGAGCAGGCTCGGACGCTATGGCGATCTGGTGATGGAGACCGATGCGACCAGGGCCGCGTGCTGGACGCGCTCGACCGCGCCGGGGCGGCGGACCGCACCCTCGTCCTGTTCACCAGCGACAACGGCTGCGCGCCCTACATCGGCGTGCCGGAAATGGAGGCGAAGGGCCACTTTCCCAGCGGTTCGCCCGCGGCTACAAGAGCGACGCATGGGAGGGCGGGCATCGCGTGCCATTCATCGCGCGCTGGCCCGGCACCGTGAAGCCCGGTCGGTCAGCGACGAGCTGGTCCACCAGGCCGACCTGCTGGCCACCTGCGCCGCCATCGTCGGCGCGCCGCTCCCCGACAACGCCGGCGAGGACAGCTTCAGCCTCCTCCCCTGCTGCGCGGCGGGCCGGGCCGGTCCGCGAAACCGCGGTGAGCCAGTCCAGCGAGGCCTGTTCGCCCTGCGCCACGGCGATTGGAAGCTGATCTTCGGCAAGGGTTCCGCGCGGGCAAGGGCGCCGTGGACACCCCGGGTCAGCTCTACCACCTCCGCGACGATCTCGGCGAAACGAAGAACCGCTACGCGGAACAGCCGGCCCGGGTCGCCGAAATGACCGCGCTGATGGAGAAGATCATCACCGAGGGCCGCAGCACCCCCGGACCGGGCCAGCACAACGACGTCCCGGTGAGGGACCGGTTCCTGCCGAAACCCCGCAAGGGGTAGCGCACCCGGGGCGGGGTGGTTCTCACCTGGTTGACGCCTCCGCAGCCCGACGACTAAAGGTTCCAAGATGATCCGCAAAACCCTGCTCCTCGCCGCCCTGCTGCCCGCCCCGCTGTTGCAGGGTGCGGAACCGCCGGCCAAGCCCAACGTCCTGATCCTCTTCGCCGACGACCTCGGCTACGCCGACGTGCTCTGCGACGGCCCCGACGGCAACCGCTGACGCCCCACCTCGACCAGCTCGCGCGCTCCGGCCTCCGCTGCACCAGCGGCTATGTCAGCCATCCTTCTGCTCCCCTCGCGCGCCGGCCTGCTCACCGGACGCCAGCAACAGCGCTTCGGCCACGAGAACAACCCCGTGTACGATCCTCTCGACGAACGCGAGGGCCTGCCCCTCACCGAACGCCTCCTGCCGCAGTACCTCAAGGAGGCGGGCTACCGCACCGGCTGGGTCGGCAAATGGCATCTCGGCGCCTCGCCCGCGCACACCCCCTGGGCGCGCGGGTTCGACGAGACCTTCGGCTTCATCGGCGGCGGCCACCGCTACCGCGACTGGAAGCCCGACGGGCGCCAGTACACCCTCCCGCTCACCCGCAACGGCAAGGATCTGCCGGACGCGCCCGCGCACCTCACCGCCACCCTGGGCGACGAGGCCGCCGCCTTCATCAGGCGAAATGCCGCGCAGCCGTGGCTCCTCTACCTCGCCTTCAACGCCCCGCACACCCCTCACGAGCCCACCGCGGAACGCGAAGCCCGGTTCTCCGGCGTGCCCGACGCCGGCCGGCGCCGCTACCTGGCGCAGGTGAGCCTCATGGACGACGCCATCGGCGCCGCGCTGCACGCCCTCGGGGAATCGGGCCAGACCGGCCGCACCCTCGTCTTTTTCCTGAGTGACAACGGCGGCGGACCCAACGCCTCCAACCTCCCGCTGCGCGCCATGAAGGGAACACTCTACGAGGGCGGAGTCCGCGTTCCCTTCCTGGCGAGCTGGCCCGGAAAACTGCCCGCGGCCGCAACCTACGATCCCCCGGTGACCTCCCTCGACATCTTCGCCACCGCCCTCGCCCTTGCGGGCGTGCCGATGCCCTCCGACCGCCCGTACGACGGTGTCAATCTCATCCCGCATCTGGCCGGGGAGGCCGCGGCCGCGCCGCATGAACGGCTGTTCTGGCGCACCATGGCGCGGAATCACGCGATGCGCGAGGGCGACTGGAAACTGGTGCGCATGAGCGGCAAGCCGGCCGAGCTGTACGACCTGGCGGCCGATCCCGCGGAAACCAAAGACCTCGCCGCGGAGCAGCCCGCGGTGGCCGCCCGCCTCTCCGCCACGCTGGACGCATGGAACCGCGAACTCATCGCGCCCGTCTTCCCGGGCTCCAGCGTGAAGAGCGAGGACTGGGGTCCCGGCGGCGCGAATGTTCCGCCGGATAAACGCGCCGCGCCGAAGGGCAAGGCCGGAAAGACCGCGCCGTGAAGGGCCTGATATCCCTGCTTGCCCTCGTTCCGGCCCTGGTCGCCGGTCATCCGGCGAACGCCGCGCTCACGGTCGAAAACGCACGCGCCGCCGACCGCCCCAACATCCTCTGGCTGGTCGGCGAGGACATGACCACCACCCTCGCCTGTTACGGCGACGCCACCGCGCCGACGCCCGCGCTCGACCGCATGGCCCGCGAAGGCGTCGTCTACGAGCGGTGTTTCACCCAGCCGGTGTGCGCGCCGTCCCGCGCCACCCTGATCACCGGCGTGCACGCGGCGAGTTTCGGCCCCGCCGAACACATGCGCGCGAGCGGTCGCCTGCCGGAAGGGCTCCAGGGCTTCCCCGCCCTCCTGCGCGCCGCCGGCTATTTCACCACCAACAACGCCAAGACCGACTACAACTCGCCGGTCGACATCAAGCAGGCCTGGAACGAATGCGGCAAAACCGCCCACTGGCGGAACCGCGCGCCCGGGCAGCCCTTCTTCAGCGTCTTCAACTACGAGGTCACCCACGAGAGCTGTCTCTTTCCGGAGAACGAGCCGCCCGCCGTCGACCCCGCCGCCGTGCGCTTCCCGCCCTACCTGCCCGACACCCCGGAGATCCGCGCCGACTACGCCCGCCACTACAGCCGGATCGCGAAGCTCGACGGAATGCTGGCGGCGGAACTGAGGAAGCTCGCCGACGCCGGCCTGGCGGAAAACACGATCGTGTTCTTCTACGGCGACAACGGCGGCGTCCTGCCCCGCTCCAAACGCTTCCTCCAGCGCAGCGGAACCAACGTCCCGTTGATCGTGGTTTACCCGCCGAAGTGGCGGCATCTCGCCCCCGCCACGCCGGGCTCGCGCGTCACCGACCCGGTCCACTTCGTCGATTTTGCGCCCACCGTGCTCTCCCTGGCCCGGGTGAAGATCCCGGAGTACATGCAGGGTCGCGCCTTCGCCGGGGCGGCCAGGGCCGCGCCGAACGAATTCGTCTTCTGCACGCGCGACCGCATGGACGAGCGCTACGACATGATGCGGTCCGCCATGGATTCCCGCTGGCTCTACATCCGCAACCACCGCCCCGACCTTCCTTACGTGCAGCCGCTCGAATACCAGTTCCGCGCGCGGGGCTATCAATCCTGGGCGCGCGTGGCCCGCGAGGGAAAACTCACACCCGCCACGGCGATGTTCTGGGGCGAAAAGCCCGCGGAGGAACTCTACGACTGCGCCGCCGACCCCGACAACGTCCGCAACCTCGCGGCCGACCCCGCGCATCGCGCGACCCTTGACCGCATGCGCGCCGCGCTGCGCCGGCACGAGCTGGACATCCGCGACAACGGCTTTCTGCCCGAGGGTTCGCCCCTGGAAGGCTTCGACGCCTCCCGCGCCCACGGCGCCGTCCCGTGGGAGCGCGTGGTCGACCTCGCCAACGCCGCCCCGGACCGCGATCCCGCGGCGCTGCCCCGCTTCATCGAGGCCCTGTCCGATCCCTCCGAGCCCGTCCGCTGGTGGGCCGCGCAGGCGTGCACGATGCTCGGAGCCCGGGCATTGCCGGCCGCGGCCGCGCTCCGGTCGCGACTCGACGATCCCTCCGGCGCGGTGCAGGTCGCCGTTGCGGAAGCCCTCGCCGCGATCGGTTCCACCGCCGAGGCCCTGCCCGTGCTGGAGCGCTGGATGGCGCGGGCGGACAACCCTGCCTTCGCGGTCCAATCGGCCAACGTGCTGGACCGTCTGGGCGAATCCGCCCGCCCCCTCCTGCCCAAGCTGAAAACCGTGCTGGCCGGCGCCGCCAGGAGACCCGGCAAGACGGAGCAGTATCCGGTCCGCATCCTTTCCCGCACCATCGATGTGCTCGAAGGCCGGGAACAGGCGCTGGTTTATCCGAGCGACCCGCCGCAGGGCGTTGCCTCCGACGCCCTCGGCCGAGAATCGTAGGGGCGTCGCTTGCGACGCCCGCCACCTACAAACACGCAACGATGTTCGAAGGCGTCGCTTGCGACGCCCGCCGCCCGCCAAATGCGTGAGTTCTGGGAATCAACGCCCCTACATCCCCGCGCCGGCCTTATCGGATGGTACGCGGGCGTCGCAAGCAACGCCCCTACGTCCCCGCGCTGAAGATCATTGGGCGATATGTTTCCCCGCGCCGCGCCTTATCGGATGGTACGCGGGCGTCGCAAGCAACGCCCCTACGGCGTGGCGAGCCATTCGGCGGGCGGGAAAAGGCCGTCTTCGAGCATGGACTCAAAATCGAAGACCTCCGCGCCTTTTTGCCACCACGGCCAGACCGTTCTCCGTGAGATCAACTCCCGCCGGTAGGGATTCAGAAAAATGTAACGCGCGAAATCACCGGACATATCTTCGGAATGCAGGCGGCGGTCATAAAAGTCCCTCTGCCAAACCGCGCCGTGCTGCTCCAATGCGGCGGCGGTTTTGGCTTTGAACTTCCCCGCCAATTGACCCAGCGTCAAGCGGTCGCCCAAACGGAACAATACTGTGGCATGATCCGGCATCAGCGTTGCACAGAGCAAGGTGGCATCCCGCCCGGCGAATTCGTGAATCTGCGCGAGGAGGCGCTGCCCGAGATCAGGGTGAGTCAACACATACACCGGACGCAGCGCGCAGAACGTGAGGAAGTACCGGCATCCCGGAAGGCTGACACGGTGCCGGTGGAGATGATCGGTTTTGCGGACAGGCAGAGCGGGAGCCATGTGCTGCGTCGCCAAGCGTGCGCCCCATGGCAAGGGAAATCGAATTTTTGCAGACCTTTTCAATCGTAGGGGCGTCGCTTTCATGACGCCCGCGCCCACAAACACGCGCGTTTCGGGAACCGTAGCGTTGCGACGCCCGCGGCGAACAAACACGTGTGTTCAGGGAAGCAACGCCCCTGCTTTCCCGCGTCCGGCCTCATCGGGTGGTAATGGCGCGGGCGTCGCAAGCGACGCCCCTACTTTCCCGGCCGCGTTTTTTATCGCGCCGACCGCGGCCTGGCCATAAAGGCCGAAGACGCCCATGAACCGCCCCGCCCTCCGCTTTCTCCTCGCCATCACCCTGGCCCCGGCGACACTCTTCGCCGCGGCCGCAACCAGCAAGCCCGACATCGTCATCTTCCTCGCCGACGACATGGGCTGGTCCGATATCGGCTGCTACGGCGGCGAAATCGAGACGCCCAACCTCGACCGGCTCGCCGCGGGCGGGTTGCGCTTCACGCAGTTCTATAACACCGGCCGCTGCTGCCCCACGCGCGCCAGCCTGCTCACCGGCCTCTATCCGCACCAGGCCGGCATCGGGCACATGGTCGATGACAAGGGCCTCCCCGGCTACACCGGCGATCTCAAACACGACTGCGTCACCATCGCCGAGGCCCTGCGCCCCGCCGGCTACCGCACCCTCATGTCGGGCAAATGGCATGTGACCAAATTCGAGTACGGCCAGGCCGCCGATCCCTCCACCCGCGCGAACTGGCCGCGGCAACGCGGATTCGATCGCTTCTTCGGCACCGTGTCCGGAGGCGGCAGTTATTACGACCCGCCCACGCTCGCGCTCGACGACAACCTCATCCCGCCCGGGCCGGATTTCTACTACACCGACGCCATCGGCGCGCACGCGGCGCAGTTCATCCGCGAGACGCCCGCGGAGCAGCCGCTCTTCCTCTACGTCGCCTTCACCGCGCCCCACTGGCCCCTGCACGCCAAGCCGGCCGACATCGCCAGGTACAAGGGCCGTTACGACCGCGGTTGGGACGTGCTGCGCGAGGAGCGCCACCGGCGGCAGATCGAAATGGGTCTGCTGGAGAAGACCGCCGGGCTCTCCCCGCGCGATCCCGGCGCGAAGCCGTGGGACGACATCCGGCGCAAGGAGCGGTTCGCCCGCCGCATGGAGGTCTACGCCGCGCAGGTGGACTGCCTCGACCAGAACGTCGGCCGCGTGCTGGACGCCCTGCGCGCGGCGGGCCGGCTCGACAACACGCTGATGCTGTTCCTGGCCGACAACGGCGGGTGCGCCGAGGAGCTGGGCAGCAGCGGCGAGGAGCGACCCATTGGCAAGGAGGGTGCGGCCGCGAGGGTGCTCGGCCCGGACGAGCCGCAACTGGCGCGCAAACATCCCGTGACCCGCGCGGGGTTGCCGGTGCGCGAGGGTGTCGGCGTGATGGCCGGCCCCGCCGACACCTATCTCTCCTATGGCCTCCCGTGGGCCAACCTCTCCAACACCCCGTTCCGCCAGTTCAAGCATTATGTCCACGAGGGCGGCATCTCCACCCCGCTCATCGCCCATTGGCCCGCCGGGATTGCGCGCCGGGGCGCGTTCGAGCGCCAGCCCGGCCACCTCATCGACCTCATGGCCACCTGTGTCGACGTGTCCGGCGCGGCCTATCCGCGAGAGGTCCATGGTACGGTCATCCAGCCGCTGGAGGGCGTGAGCCTCGTCCCCGCCTTCGCCGGCAAGCCCCTGGCGCGCACGGCCCCGCTCTTCTGGGAGCACGAGGGCAACCGCGCCCTCCGCCAGGGCCGCTGGAAGATCGTCGCCCGGGGTCCCGGCGGCGCGTGGGAGTTGTATGATCTCGAGGCCGACCGTTCCGAGCTGCACGACCTCGCGGCGCAGCAGCCCGACCGCCTCCGCGACCTCGCCGCCCTCTGGGACGAACACGCCCGCCGCACCCGTGCCCTGCCCTGGCCGTGGAAATCGGTGGAGAAGTGATGTTTCAGAAAGTCGGAAAAATCCGGCGAAAGGGTGACCCGGTCGCCGGTCCATCAAATTTGCCAACCCGCCGCCGGGATGCGATACTGCGGGCATGCAACCCTCCCCTCCCCTCCGCGATGGACCCTCCCGGCGCTCCTTCCTGCAAACGGCCGCGCCCGGCGTGCTGCTGGCGCTCGGGCTGTGGCCCGGGCGGCGTGCGGAGGCCGTGGAGGCCGCCCCTCCCTTCCGCTTCATCCAGGTCAACGACCTCCACTGCCACACCCCGGAGTGCCGGGCCTGGCTTGCGCGCGTCGCCGCCTCCATGCGCGAACGCAAGCCGGCCTTTGTGCTGGCCTGCGGCGACCTGACCGACGCCGGCGGGGAGGAGCGCATGACGGAGGTGCGCGACGCCTTCGCCACCATCGGCGCGCCGGTGTACGCCGTGCCCGGCAACCACGACTACCTCGCGCCGGACGACCGCTCCGCCTACGACCGCATTTTTCCGGACCGTCTGAACCACGCCTTCGACCACGGCGGCTGGCACTTTGTCGGGCTCGACACCACCGAGGGGCAGAAATACACGCAGACGATGATTTCCAAGGCCACGCTCGACTGGGCCGCCGCGCATGCGCGCGAGACCGATCCCGCCGTTCCGCTCGTGCTCTTCACCCATTTCCCGCTGGGCGCCGGCATGCCGATGCGTCCGCTGAACGCCGACGCCCTCCTGGAGCCGTTTCGGAAACACAATCTCCAGGCGGTCTTTGGCGGGCATCATCACGGCTTCACCGAGACCAACGAGCGCGGCGTCAGCTTCACCACCAACCGCTGCTGCGCCATCAGCCGGCAGAACCACGACGGTTCGGTCGACAAGGGCTACTTCCTGTGCACCGCCGGCCCCCGCGGCCTGTATCGCGAGTTTGTGCGCGTGCCGGAAAATTCCTGAGCCTGGAGTACGGGGCAAACGCCTGCTCCTTACAAGCAGCGTTTACCTCTTCATCCCGGAGGGATGCGGAGAACGACCCTCTCAAGGTAAGTCCGTCAACCAACTTCTTCGTAGCTACGCGCTGACCCTTCATCCGCCCAGCCCTTAAATACTGTATACAGGGTAAATGACCCCGGACTCTCAGTTTCTCTTGTAATGATAACGCCGATATGAGGACATATACTCCAGCTTCATATAATCAAGTTCACCGGAATCCGTCAGCTCAACAATAAGAACTCCACAATTCATGGCAAACCGTCTCGAAACAGTTGCGTAATGCGAACTGTATGCATCTGCCATTTTATCGCTGATAACATTGAAAAGGAGACCATGATCGCTTTCCTGGCACTCTACATCGCCCACCATACTCAATGCTTCGCTTTTGTTAGTAATCGAACCATTCATAAATTCCGCTATTAACAATCGCGCCCCATGATCCGAAAGATATTTTGCAGGGCCAATGGAGTAAGACATGGCGGGGCGCGGCACTTGGACGCATGCTCCCATAAATAAATAGATGGGTAAAAGCGCGATAATCAAAACAAATCGAATCGTTTTTCGCATGTCCGGCGCCACATAAAAGATAAAATGGGGACGGGGGAAAAGTCGGGGTTTGGCGTGAATGGGGGTCGTACATTCGGACTTGAATTCGACAAAGTCCCCTGCTGGGGACTGGGGACGGAGAAAGGTCGGTTCATCCGGGAAGTTCATGTCTGCAGGCCATCCAATCGTTAAAATTTTTCCCGCAGAGGCGCAGAGGCGCGGAGAAGGGGTTGGGATGTCCAGCCTGCACCCCAAATTCTGAGTGGCTTTGTAAGGGCTTGTCGGTTGGCTTTTCCATAAACTTCTCCGCGCCCCTGCGCCTCTGCGGGAGAAAAGTTGTGGTTAAAGAGCATCCAGACATGAACTTTTCGGAAGAACGGAAAAGTCTGGGGCGGGGGCGGATTCATCGGGGATTGGGGTGGTCAGGCAGGGCGGGGCGAAAATGGTTACCAGTGGAAGTAGATTACCGCTTCAGAGGGGCTGGGACAAGCGATTGCGGGGGCAAATTGAGCGGGAAATCGGCGGGTTGCGGGCTCGCGCTTTGCGGGGTGTGGCGTGAATTTCCTCGGGAAAATGGAAAACCGGGGAGCCGGGCTGGTGCCCGGCGATCCCGGGGTTTCCGCGGCGCAGCCGCAGCCTCCGCGGCGGGAAATCGGGCTACTTGCGGCGGAAGACGAATTCGTTGCAGCCGAGGGCGCCGCCGACGGTGACGAGGTTGGTCAGCTCGAAGCCGCGGCTGTGGTAGAACTGGAAGATCTGGTCGACCTTGGCGACCTCGAAGGGGTAGCCGCCGAACCAGTCGATCCAGTCGTGCAGGACGGACATGCCGCGGTTCTTGCGGTATTCGCGGTAGCGGCGGGTGGGGTCGCGGAAGCGGAGGAGATCCTCCTTGAGGCAGACGAGAAAGAAATAGGCGGAGCCGAGGGCGGTGACGAACCAGCGGCCGGGGGCACCGGTGCAATAGATGCGTTTGAGGATGCGCCAGGCTTTCGAGCGGGCGCCCTGGTCGTTGTAGATGGAGACGAAGAGGGAGCCGCCGGGGGCGACGGGCAGGGTGGCGTGCTGGAGGGCCTTCCACATGTCGCCGGTGTGGTGGAGGACGCCCCAGGAGTAGACGATGTCGTGGGGGCCGAGGGCCTCGACGGTTCCGCGGTCGAGCACGCTGCCCTGGGTGACGGTCCAGGCGGGGTCGTCGGGGAAGTAGCGGCGGCGCAGCTCGGCGGTGCAGGCGACGGACTGGGGGTCGTAGTCCATGGAGCGGACGGTGGCGCCGAGGCGGCGGGCGGCGAGGGAGAAGAGGCCGCTGCCGGAGCCGATGTCGAGGAAGCGCTTGCCGGCGAGGGTGTCGACGCCGAGCATGGAGCGCAGGGAGGATTCGGCCTCGCGGATGCGGTCGTCGTTGAGCACGCGCAGGAAGCGCCGCCAGTTGGCGCCGAAGGTGAAGCGTTCGCCGCGGCTGACTTCGCCGGCGTGTTCCTGGGAGGTGGGGTCCATGGTCACGGTGTAGGGCCTGGCGGCGGGTTGGGAAAGGCGGAAACGCGGCCGAGCAGGCCCTGGTAGACGGCGAGGAGTTTGCGGGCGGAGGCGTCCCAGCCGTGGCGTTCGACGGCGGCGCGGCGGTTGCGTTCGCCCATGCGGGCGCGGAGGGCGGGGTCGGAGGCGAGTCCGGCCAGGGCGGCGGCGAAGGCGGGGGCGTCATCGACGGGGACGACGCGTCCGCCCTCGTCGTGACCGATGAGACCGGGGATCCATTCGGTGGCGGTGACAACGAGGGGGAGGCCGCTGGCCATGGCTTCGAGGGTGGCGAAGGAGAAGGATTCGGAGAAGGAGGAGATGACGTGGACGTCGGCGGCGTTGTAGAGGGCGGGGACGTCGGGGAAGGCGACCTCGCCCTCGATGATCACGGCGTCGTCGAGGCGGTGCTGGCGGAGGAGGGAGCGGATGCGGGATTCGAGGGGGCCGCTGCCGACGAGGACGAGGCGGGCGTCGGG
This sequence comes from Kiritimatiellia bacterium, assembly GCA_046346795.1. Classification (GTDB taxonomy): domain Bacteria; phylum Verrucomicrobiota; class Kiritimatiellia; order SS1-B-03-39; family UBA6053; genus JAXMHJ01. Next base: position 30,545 of record JAXMHJ010000023.1, on the reverse strand, counting down.
GCGGGAGACGCGGAGGAGGCGGAAGGCCTCGAGCAGCATGGCGTGGTTCTTGACCTGCTGGAAGCGGGCGACGAAGAGGACGACGAAGGCGTCGGCGGGGATGCCGCGGCGGGCGCGGTAGCCGGAGGGGCGGGGGGCGAAGCGTTCGGTGTCGACGCCGTTGGGGATGTCGACGGTGTCGGGGCGGATGCCGGCCCGCATGCGGGCGATGGAGACGCCGGAGGCGAGGAGGGCGTCGGCGAGCTGCACGCCACGGCGGGGATCGTGGTAGTCGGGCGCGGTGATGCGCATGACGACGGGGAGGCGGCAGCCGCCGTCCTTGAGGCGGTTGACGAGGGGGGGCATCTCGCAGATCTGGACGAGGTCGTAGCGGTCCTGGCGCGCGAGGATCCAGCGGGCGGCGGCGGCCTCGAAGCGTTCGAAGTCCCAGACGCGGAGGCGCCAGCCATGGGGGACGCGGTCCCAGGGGAACCAGCCGGTGTAGGGTGATCGGATCGTGTGGGAGCGGGGGTGGTCGAGGGGCGTGTCGGCGTTGGAGAAGAGGGGGAGGCCGGAGAGGAAGCTGGTTTCGGCGCCGAGGCGTTCGAGGTGGCGGGCGATTTCGAGGTCGAAGGTTTCGCCGCCGCCCCGCACCATGCTGGCCATGCGGTTGACGAAGAGGACGCGCAGACGGGCCTGCGGGGAGTCTTCAGGCATGGGCCGGGCGCAGGTTGACGGGGAGATCCGGCTCGGCGGGCCGCCATTCGGCGGCGTGCTGGAGGGCGATGCGGTAGATGGCGCCGGAGACGACGAACATGGTCATATGGGGGAAGTTGAACACGGAGGGGGAGAAGGCGCCGCCGACCAGGATGACGAGGGCCTGGGCCTGGAGGGCGTAGGCGAAGTTGGCGAGCTGCGGCCAGGTGTTCTCCGTCATGCGCCGGACGTCGCGGCCCCAGCGGAAGGGCAGGTAGAGAGTGGCCAGGTAGATGACGATGCCGGGCAGGCCCATGATGCGTCCGGCGACGAGCGATTCGGTGTGGACCATGCCGTACACGAGGTAATTGCCCTCGAAGACGTCGATGCGTGGCGAGGTGCCCACGCCCATGAGGGGATGTTTGAGCACGAGGGTGAGCGTGGCCATCGCCTTCTTGTAGCGGATGCGGCCGGAGTCGGCGTCTTCGCGTTCCACGACGGACATCTCGTCCTGGACCTTCGCCTTTTCGGGATTGAAGATTTCCAGGATGAGGTTGCCGATGCCGGCGATGCGCTTGAGGTTGCCCTCGGGGATGAGGCCGGCGCCGCCGACGGAGACGAGTCCGAGCATGACCATGATGCCGGCGGTGCCGGCGACGAGGAAGGGTTTGTGGCGTTTGAGGAAAAACGGGAAGTAGAAGGCGTAGACGGTGACGAGGCAGAGGAAGCCGGTGCGGCTGCCGGTCTGGAGGACGATGTAGGTGCCGATGAAGAAGGCGGCGAGACAGGCCAGCTTGAGGTAGCGTTTTGCGGAAAGCTGGAAAAAGAGGAAGTAGGCGGGGAGGAAGAAGGCGGTGAGGTAGGCGAAGTCGTTCGGATTTTGGATGATGGACACGTTGGCGCCCATGAGGCGGTCGCCGCTGCCCCAGGTGGCCCCCGCGCGCGCGAGCTGGACGCCGCCCTTGAGCCACCAGAGGGTGCCCAGGGCGAGGACGGCGGTGACCGCGCTGGCGCGGTAGATGGAATCGGTCTGGGCGTCGAGGACCATGATGATCAGGCACACCTTGAAGATGCTGTCGATCAGCGGATTCCAGGCGGTGTTGGACGCGTTGAGGTTGAAGTAGTGCGAGATCACCGAAAGGGTCAGGATAAGCATGCACAATTTGGAGACGGCGCTGAGGCGGATGATCTTTTTCCCCTTGGAGACGCAGTCGATGAAGTGGAGGACGGTTCCGCCGCCGAAGGTGAGGTCCCCCAGGTGGAAGGGGATCAGGAAGGTGAAGCGGAAGTGCGGCTGGGTGAACAGGATCAGCAGGTAGAAGAGGATGAGGCGGAACGACCAGGTGCTCATGCGCTCTCCCGGCCGGCCCCCTCCGCGGGGAGGACCTTGAGTTCGGGTTGCCCGGGCGGCGGGACCTCGTCGCTGTGGGAGAGCCCGGCGAGGATCGTCTTGAAGGTCTTCAGCAGGATGCTCAGGTCAAAGACGAGGCTGGCATGCTTGATGTAATAGATGTCGAACTGAAGCTTGAAGCGGGCGGCCTCGATGCTGGCGGCGTAGGGATACATGACCTGGGCCCAGCCGGTGATGCCGGGGGGCACGAGCAGTCGTTCCTCGTAGAAGGGGATGGACTTCTTGAGCTGCTCGACGAATTCGGGGCGTTCCGGGCGAGGCCCGACCAGGCTCATCTGACCGCGCAGGACGTTGACGAGCTGGGGGATCTCGTCGAGCCGGGTGGTGCGGAGGAAGCGGCCGACCCGGGTGACGCGCGGGTCGTTTTTCCCGGCCCAAACGGCGCCGGTGGCCCGTTCGGCGTCCTGGCGCATGGTGCGGAACTTGAACAGGGTGTAGGGCTCCCCCTCCAGCCCGCTGCGGCGCTGGCGGAAGATCACCGGGCCGGGGGAGTCCAGCCGGATGGCGAGGGCGGCGAGCAGGCTGAGCGGGGCGGTGAGGAGCAGGCCCAGCAGCGAGACGGTGACGTCGGCCATGCGCTTGATCTTGCGCACGTGGAGGCGGGAGGTGCTCATGGAGGCGTGCATGAGCCATTCGTCGTTGATGTGGTCCACGGGGATGGACTGGTCGAGTTCCTCGTGGAGGGAGATGAAGTCCATGACCCGGATCCCGCTGTAGCGCAGGGGGCGGAGGCGGGCGAGCAGGGAGGATTCGCGCGGCGAGGGGGTGGCCAGGATGATGGTGTTGATGTCGTAGGCGTTGACGAACTCCCGGAGTTGCGGGAGCCCCCCGAGGACGGGGATGCCCTCGACGAAGCCGCTCATCTCCCCGGAGCCCGGGTGGACGATGCCGAACACCCGGTACCCGGCGGCCCCCTCCTCGCGGCGGAGCAGGCGGACCACGCGTTCCAGGTCCAGCCCTTCGCCGACGAGCAGCGTGGGGCGGGCGAAGAAGCCATGGCCGACCACCAGCCGGTAGAGGGCGCGCAGGGCGACCACGCCGAAGAGGATGAGGAGGGCGGCCACGAAGAGGATGCCGCGGCCGAAGTGCAGCTTGAAGCGGGCGTAAAAGACCAGGATGATGATCACCAGGGCGATCAGGGTGCCGGCCAGGGCCATCCAGAAGGTCTGCCGGCTGTCCGAGAGGACGCGGGATTCGTACAGGCCGGCGGCGAAGAACACGGTTCCGAAAATGAGGCAGGAGCCGCTGATGGTCGGGAGGTGCTCGATGAAGAGCTCCACCCCCGCCCACATGCCGAAGCGCAGCACGTGCGAGAGGGCCATGGCGGCGACCATGATCCCCAGGTCCATGAAGACCAGGGCCAGCGCGCGCGCGGAGATGCCTCGTCGATCGAACATGCTGCCTTTGTCCGGGGGGTTGCCGTCTGGCGGGACCGCCGGTTACGTGCCCGTCTTCTCGTAACGGTAGTCGTAGTCGTAGTAGCCGTAGTACGTGGAATAGTAGTAGTACCCCACCCGGCCGAACTCGAGATTGTTCAGCACGCACCCGATCAGGTTGGCGCCGCGGTCGCGCAGGACGCGGACGGACATCTGGGAAAGTTTGCGGGAGGTCTGGCCCGCCCAGACCACGAAGATGCAGGCGTCGGCGAGCGAGGCCATGACGGCGGACTCGGACACGGCCATGACGGGCGGGCAGTCGAAGAACACGTAGTCGTACGAGCGTTTGACCTGCTCGACGAAGAGGGTGAACTCGGGCCGCAGCAGCAGTTCGGCGGGGTTGGGCGGGAAGGGCCCGGTGGCGACCAGGTCGAGGTTGGGGATGCCGGTGCGCTGGATGAGGGATTCGGGCTTGGAGTTGCCGGCGAGGATGTCGGCGAGGCCGCGGCCGCCCTCCAGGCCGAAGAACTTGTGGAGTTCGCCGCGGCGCATGTCGGCGTCGACCAGCAGGACGCGCGCTCCGGCCTGGGCGAAGCTCACGGACAGGTTCAGGCAGGTCGTGGTCTTGCCTTCCTTCGGCACGGCGGAGGTGAAGGCCAGCGCGGTTCCCTTCTTGACCGCGCCGCTGAAGAGCATGGCGGAGCGGACGTTGCGGTAGGCCTCGGACAGGCCGGATTTCTGGTCGATGTTGGAGAGCATGTGCGAGTTGAGGTCGTCCGGGTCCCAGTTGGCCGAGGGGATGACGCCGAAGAAAGGCATGCCGAGGATATCCCCGACCTCCTCCGGATACCGGATGGAGTCGTCGATGTATTCGAGTCCGAACACCAGGGCCACCCCGACCGCCATGCCGATGAGCGCGGCGAGGAAGATGATCTGCACGGGGCGGCTGGAGACGGGCGAGGAGGCGGGCCGGGCGCGTTCGATGATCTGGAGGCTCTCGGTGTCCCCGCCGAAGGAGATCTCGATGTCCTTGAGGCGGTTGAAGACCACCTCGTACAGGGACTCCAGCCGGCCGACGTTCTTGCGGTAGAGGGAGAGTTCGTCCTCCTTGCTGGCGGCGGCGCGGGCCTTCTCCTCCCAGTCCAGCTTGACCTGCCCGATGGCCTTTTCCTTGATGGTAAGCGTGTCGATCTTGGACTGGAAATCCTCCATGGCGAACTGGAGTTCGACCTCCAACTGGCGGTCCAGATCGGCCATTTCCTGCATGGAGCGGACCATTTCGGGATGCGAATCGGTGAACTTGGCCTGCATGGTGGCGATGTGGGACTGGAGCTGGGCCCGTTTGCGCTGGATCTGGGTCCAACCGCTGCTTTGCACGAGGTTGCGCTCGATCAGGGCCTCGGGCCCCTTGTTGGAGAACTGGTTGGTCGACACGCCGCCGGCGGGCGTCTCGCCCAGCAGCGAGCGCAGGACGATGTCGTCCGAGGCGTCGGCGAAAAACGGCTGCTGGGCCTGCAGCAGCATGCGTTCGTTCCGGATGCCGGCGGCCATCGTCTCCAGGCTGCGCACCTGCGCGGCGGCGAAATTACCCTGTCCCTCGGTGCTGAACAGGAGGTTGTTGGCCTGCCGGTAGGCCTGCAGCTTCTCCTCGGCCTTGCGCAACTCATCCCGGATGCGGTTGGCCTGCTGGGTCAGGGAAATGACGGTGTTCTGCGATTCGTCGATCCGCTGCTCGTTCCGGAAGTCGATGTATTCCTCGGCCAGCACGTTGGCGAAGCGCGAGCCCACCACGGGCTCGTAGCTCTCGATGGAGATGCTGATGCGCGCCGTGTTGCGCTGGCTGGAAATGCGCCGGCCGATGATCTGCGCCCGCAGTTCGGGGCCGGGCATCTGCATGCGCTCGGCCGCGCGCTGCCAGAGGGCGGAACTGTTGAGCGCCTCCTCCTGCACCGCGTAATAATCCGCCCCGGACGGGCCTTCGTTGCCCCGGGAGACCCCGGGCAGGGCCGAGCCGCGGTTGATCTGGATCACTGCGGTGCAACTGTAATACGGCACCTGGCGCAGCAGGGAGACCACCGCGACGGCCACCGCGATGATGAAGCACAGCGTCACCAGCCAGATGCGCTTCACGATGACGTGGAAATACTGCTTGAAGTCCGAAATGTCGAAGGACTTCCCGCCCTTGCCCGAGCCGATGGAGGTGGCGAGGGCCGGGGTCATCGGCGGCTGCCCCGGAGGGGTTGCGGCCGCGCGGGTCGCGCCTTGGATCGGTGAGCCTAGGAAGTTCTTCATGAAGGACCGGGGTCAGGGGACGAAAAGGGCTTCGGGAACGTAAATCTGGTCGCCATCCTGGAGCGGCACGTCGATCTCGAACTCGCCCGTGTCCAGAATGCGTCCGACATCGACCGTGAGGGTCAGCTTCTTGCCGTCCGCGCCGCGGCGGCGGAGTTCGACCGATCCCTTCTTGGGGAAAGGCCCCCACCCCGCGTTCAGCAGCGCCTGCGAGATGGTCATCTCGCCGCGCAGCGGCAGGTCCATCGGTCCGATCTTGGCCACCTGGCCGAGCAGCCAGACCTGACCCTGCTTGGCGGCGCTGGCCAGCGGGACGTAGATGATGTCGCCGGGCATCAGCGGAATGTTGAAGGTCATGTTTCCCGCGAAGAGCTGGTTGATGTCCACCGGCAGGATGTTGTACTGCCCGCCGCGGGAGGGCCGGAGGATGCGGGCGGACTCCGGACTGGCGGAACTGGAGGGACCGCCGGTGTTGGCCAGCAGGCGGAGCAGGGTCATGCCCTCGGTCCAGGCGTGGTAGCCCATCCCGCCGACCGCGCCCAGCAGGAGGATTTCCTGGCTCTCGTTTCCATCCACCATGGGGACGACCACGATGTCGCGGGGCTTGAGGTACTCGTCGTTGGTGAAATCCAGCTTGTCGAACATCGGGGACATGTCGATGTTGACCACGTCGCGCTGCAGCCCCTGGCCCGGTTTCCACCGGAGGATCTTGACCTTGGTGCGGTCCGCCCGGGGGGCCAGTCCCCCCGCCTGGACGATCGCCTCGTACAGGGAGATCAACTCGTCCCCCTTGTAGGGAATCTCCATGCGCCCTCCCCCCGAGCCGATGCCCCCGGTGATGAAGATCGATCCCTTGACGAAATCCGAGATGGAGAGGGTGACCGTGGCCCGCTTGAAATAGTGGTCCTCCAGGTAAAGTTTCACCGCGCGGGTGGCCTCCTCCATGGTAAACTGGGCGACCTGCACCCGGCCCATCTCGGGCAGGTTGATGGTGCCGTCCCCGGACACCCCGTAGTCCTTGTTCAGGGAGGGCTGCTCCTGAACCCGGAGTGACAGGACGTCCCCGGAGACGATCTTCCGCTGGAGTAGCGCCGCGCCCGGCGGCACCACGCCCGGGGGGGACGGCGCGGGGGGCGGCGACTTGCCGGCGGGCTGCTGGGCGGTCGCCGCCTGGAACGACATCCAGAGGCAAAGCGCGCCGAGAAAACACGGGGATTGGGGGGAAACGTTTCGTCTCATGTTGGTTGTTCAGTATAGAGGGGCCACCCTTGGGACGTAAAGGCTTTAACCGGGATCAAAGCGTCGCCTCCAACCCCAGGGTGAGGCGGTGCTCGTCGTACCGTCCCTCGTCGCTCGAATCGGTGTAGATGTACTGGTAGTCACGCCGGAGGGACAGCCACCGGCCAAGCTGCTTTCCCCCCGTCCAGTTCAGGGTGAAAATGTACTCGTCCAGCGTCTCCGTGGGTCCGGTTTCGCCCGCGGAAGTCTTGGGCTTGGTGATCTCGCGCTGCGCGGTCAGGGCCGCGGCCAGGTTGATCAGGAACAACTGGCTCTTGCCCAGGGTGTAGTTGTAGGTGGTCTGATCGGAATCGGTCGTGGAGCCGAAGGTCGACACCGGCTCGCGGGTGAACGAAAGGGACTGGTGGAACCCGTGGGGCATCTGGTGCGTCGCCATGAAGGTGTACACGAAGGAGATGTCGTCCGCCTCGGGATGGGTCTCGTAGGAATAGGTGCCGTTGCCCTGGATGCTGACGTTGCTGCCGATGTTGCGGGTGTCCGACAGGGTGACGTTGTGGATCTGGTCCCACTGCCCGGGCGTTCCCGCGGAATCCTCCTTTTCAAAGCCCAGCGAGTAGATCAGGGAGGGCCGCCGCAGCAGCTTTGTGTTCAGGAGGACGGTGGTGGTCTTTTCCCACCCGGTGTCCGTGGGGGGACGACGCCCACCTCCTCCGTCTTCTCCAGAGAATGGGTCAGCGACAGGCTGAAGATCTCGTTCAGTTGATGCTGCGCGGAAAAGCCCAGCGTCTGCTCGTTCTGGTCTCCATCCGCAAACTCCTTGTTGAAACGGGTGCGGGTGTACATGTAGTCGCCGTCCATGCTGAACTTCCCGCGCGTCCAGCCCAGGTTGACCCCCGCCTCCGACACCTGCTCGACCTCCCGGACCGCGGCCTCCCGACGGGCCGCCGGCACGAAGACCTCCTGCTTCTCCCGCTGGGTTTCGGCGCGGTGGTGGAGTTCGATGCCGTACCGCAGGTGCCCCCTGGACCGGTTGAAGGAAAAGTTGGCGGTCCCCAGGAAGGGAATCTCCCCGTCGTCATTCAAATCGGTCCGGACGAAATGCCGCTCCCGGCTGAGATCGGAGGAGAAATTCAGGTCGATGTCCGGATAGATGACCCCCGAAATGCCAAAACGGAACCCGTAGGTCAGGTAGACGTCCTCCCGGTCAATCCCCTTCGCCTTGGCCTCCTCCGCGGTGATGCCGTCCGCATTCGTCGTGCCGGTCAGATCGACAAACACCGACTTGTTGAGCCGCAGCGGGCCGATGACCAGATTTTCCAGCGGAGCCTGCGCGGAGGCCGTCGCGGCGAGGAGCACGGCCAGAAGGCAATACACCCCCAACCCTTTGCGGACGGGGCCGGGGGGCGATGGTCGTCGCGGGCAGTCTCGGGGAGGGGCGAACACGCGCGGATCCAGCCCTTTACTGCTTCTGCGGCTTGTATTCGCGAACCCCGCCGCTCTGGCTGGTGCCGTAATCCCCCGGCTTGCCCCACTGCACCACCCGGTCGTTTTCAAACACGACGTGCACCTTGGCGTCATTCAGGGCGAAAAAGGGCGGCCAGTACTCATACACCATGGTCGTGCTCTCATCGGCGAAGACCTTGGCGGCCACGATCGCGTAGGGGTCCCCCATTTCCTCCCGGACCTGGTCGGGCGTCATCCCCAATTGGATCCTGGTCAGCTTTTTCATGGGATGAACGCATCCCGAAGGAAGAAGGAGAGCGGCAAGGGCGAGGCCAAGGATCAGTTGCTTCTTCATCTGGTACTCCTGCGTGGGGATCGGACGGGTTGACCGGGGATGTTCAAACAGGACAGGCCCCGGGGTCCCGTATGATTACCCCAGATGAGGAGGAGCGGCAACACCGAAAACCGACTTGTTCTGAGGGCGGACGATCCGGGAACGCCCCCCCATCCGGTCAATCCGCCACCCCGACCGCCACCCCGGGAACCGTGAACAGAAGGGCCGCCCGGATCCGCCCGGGGTCGATCCCCAGCATCGTCGCCAGCGCCTGGCGGTAAGCCCCCATCTGGCCGGAATAATGGGCCGCCGCCCGGGCCACCGCCGCCGCGTCCCCCACCCGGTTGGTCTTGTAGTCCAGCAGCACGGCGGATTCGACCGCGCCCCCCTCGCCATGCCGCAAAACAACCCGGTCAAACGTTCCACTGATCCATTTGCCGCCGACCACGATCTCAAACCGCTTCTCCCGCCAGAGGGTGCTGGCGGCTTGCGGCCGCGCCAGCTCCCGGCGGAAATCCGGATGGGCGAAACAGGCCAGGAACTGCGGGGTGATGTGCCGGTCCATCTCCCCATCCGGCCGGGCCTCCCGCCGCCATTCGGCCAGCAACGCCTCCGGATCGGCGTCCTCCAGCCACTCCACCTTTTCGAACAGCGCGTGCATGTGCGTTCCGAAATCGAGGACGCGACTCGAATCGGGATCAAACACCCGGTCCCCCGCCTGCTCGAAATCGCGGGTGGCGCTGGGGGAGACCCCCTCCAGTTCGTCCTCCTTCGCCGCGATGAACGCCGCCGGGATGCCCGGCTCCGGACCCGCCGGCTCCGCCGCCCGCGCACGGACCGGGCTCCCTCCAAACCACTCCCGGTCGCCCAGCAAGCGCACCACCCGGCCGGCCCCGGGCCGCATGATCCCGGTCTCCTCCCGGCCGAGTTTGGCCAGGACATATCCGCCCTGCTTGCTCGCGTCGGGTTTGTCGCCGGAGGCGGTGAACAGATACAACCCGCGCCTGGCCCGCGTCAGGGCTACGTAGAAGAGGCAGACCTCCTCGAAGATCTCGTCCGCGGCGATCCGCTCCTGCGCGGCGGAGAGCACCGGATCCAGCTCGCACACGTTCTTGTTGGGCTTGTGCAAGACCCAGTCCGGATGGGCGGAGTCCCCGCCCTGCAGCAGCGTCTCGCCCCGGCCCTTGGGGCCGAACCCGGCCGCGCTGAGCCCGGGCAGCATCACCAGGTCGAACCCGAGGCCCTTGGACTTGTGGATCGTCATCACCCGCACCGCCCCGGAGGCGGACCGGTCGTCGAACTCATGCTCGCGCACCAGCGCGTCGAATTCATCCGCCGTCCCGCCCCCCCCCGCGTCGAAGTCCGACGCCAGGTCGAGCAGCACCGCGACGCGGAAGTTCGTGAAGGCGTCCGGCGGGGCCGCCCGCGCCAGCGCCCCCCAGAGCCTCGTCATCGCGGCGCCGGCGCCCCCCGTCGAAAAATCGCGCCGCGTGGCCGCCGCGGAGACCGCCTCCCCGCCCGTCAATCCGCCCAGCGGACTCATGCGCACCACCCCGCGGCCGCCTGGTCCGCCGGATGGAACGCGGCCCGCAGCGCGGAGAGCAGCACGAGGACCGCCGGACAATCCATCAACCCCGACTGTCCCTCCAGCAGCACCGGCAGGTCCGGCAGATGCGCGCGCAGATCCTCCACCACCGCCAGGGCCTCGGTGTTGGACCGCACCAGGATCGCGCAGTCGAGCCCGCGGGCCGGCGGGTTGATCGTGCGGAGCAGCTCGCGCATCGGCGGCAGCACCGCCGCCAGCACGTTGTCCTTGTAGCTGCGCCCGTCGAGCGGACAGTCGATCACCGCGGTGCAGCCGGACAGCCCCCGGTTGCGCTCCGCCACCGTGTGCTCCTCCCACAGGGCGGCCCACCGCTCCTCCACGCGCTGTGGAATGACCGCGCCGAAGGAGATGTCGCTGAAGAGCCGGTTGACCGCCTCGATGACGGCCGGACAGGAACGGAACGACTCGGGCAGCGGCTCCACGTGCAACACGCCGGCATATCGTTCCAGCAGCCGGTCGAAGAGGCGCGCGTTGCCGCCGCGCCAGCCGTAGATGGCCTGCTTGACGTCGCCCACGCAGAAGAACCGCCGCTCGTCCCCGGCGTCCTGCATCACCTCGTCGACCAGGTTGCCCAGCACCGCCCATTGCAGGTCGCTGGTGTCCTGGAACTCGTCCAGCAGCCAGTGGCGGATGCGCGCGTCGAGCCGGTAGTCGATGAAGATCCGCCCCGGCCGCGCGGGATCGCAGGTCAGCCCGCCCCCTCCGGCCTCGCCGCCAGCAGACGGGTCAGGTCGTCAAAGGTCATGCGCCCGGTCAACCGCATTTCGGCCTGGTAGTCGCGCTCGAACCGCTCAAGGATCTGGAAGATCCCCGCCGTCATGCGGAACCGGCGCTCCAGCTCCAGCCCGGCCACGCGCCGGATGAGCACGGTCCACGCCTCCGCCAGCGCGCCTTCGAACACGCGCTTCTTTCCGCTGACGTTGAATTCCGCCCGCCCCCGGCACAGGTCGGCGAAGGCCTTGCAGGCGTTGGCGAAGGGCGTGCTCTTCGGCCAGTTGCGGCCGGCGGCGAACTGCTCCACCGTCTCCAGCATCGCCTGGATGTCGCCCAGCAACTTCGCGCCGCCATCCTTTTCCGCCCACGCGCGGATCAGGTTCGCGGCCCCGGCCACCTCGCCGTCGGACGGCGGCGCAAACGGGAAGCCCGACGGCCACACCGCCGCGACCGACCACCGCGCGGGCTCCGGCGCGAGCTGGTACACGGGTTGATAGTCGCCCACGATGGCGTTGAGCTTCTTCAGGAAGTTCTTTTCGGTCTTGCCGTAGGTCGCCTGCCGGAAGGCCTCCAGGAAGACCTCCATCTGCTCGTCCGTGGCCGACGCCGGCCGCAGGATGCGGTCGAGCACGCCCGCGCGCTGGAGCTGCGCGTCCTGCCCGCCGCTGTCCATCACCTCGAAGGTCGAGGCCACGCCCAGCTCGCACGCGAACGCCTGCGCGACGCCGTGGATGAAGCTGTCGATCGTGCCGATGGACGAGCGGTGCATGCCGTCGAGGAAGGCGCGCAGGCAGTCGCGGAACTCGTCGCGCCCCGCCCCCGCCAGCCCGAGCACCCGCGCGGTGGCCGCCGCGTTCTTCTCCTGCTCGGAGGCCTCCACCAGGTACTTCACCACGCTCTCGAAGATCTCCCCCGCGGCCTTGCGCGAAAAGGTGAGCGCGCAGATCGACCCCGGCTCGACCCCCAGCGCCAGCAGGTGGATCACGCGGTGCGCCAGCCGGTAGGTCTTGCCGGATCCGGCCGAGGCCAGGTATGCGAGATGCGGAGGCGGCGGACCCTTCATGACCGAGCCTCCGGGTCAGGCCACGGATACCCCGCCAGGCCGAACAGCTCCTCCAGCGGCAGGCCGAACGCCTCCGCCAGATCGTCGTGGTCGGGCGCGGGGGCCGGCGGGCCGAACACCCCGGCCTGGATCCGCCGCGCCGCCTCGACCGCGCACGCCAGCGCACTGTCGCACACCTCGCGCGAGGGGCCGGGGCCGGATTCCTCCAGCCACTCGCTCACGCGCGACTCGGTCAGCGCCACCGGCAGATTGGCGTACGCGGCGACCACGCCCGCGGCCGCATACTCCGGGGTCATGCCTGCGTGCACCGCGTAGAGGGGAAGCTGCAGATCGGCCCAGCGCATGGTCCCGCCGGGCAGCGCGCGCCAGTCCGGCTCGTCGCCGGTCTTCACGCAATGCGCCTTCACCGGGTCGGCCGGTTCGTTGGAGGTCTTGTAGTCGATCACCCGCACGATCCCGCTCTCCTCGTGGCGCTCGATGCGGTCGATGCGGCCGATCAGGTTCAGCACGCCCCGGTTCAGCTTGAATTCCTTTTCCACCGCCAGCACGCGCCAGCCGGCCCTGACCGACCCGGCGTGCATGTTCGCCGCAGCCTTGAGCCGCAACGCCGCGGTGTCCACCGCCATGCGCACGGGCAGGCCGGGGTTGGATCCGTAGACGCGCCGGGCCTCCTCGCGCGCGGCCTCCTCCAGCAGCGCGGCGACCTTCGCCTCGTCGGCGCTGCGCGCCATCGCGGGGTCCCCTCCCAGCATCTTCAGCGCGTGGTGGATCAGGTTGCCGAAGTCCATCGCGTCCGGCTCGTCCTTGTCCAGCTTCACGGTGCGCAGCCCGGCGACGTGGCCGAGGTAATAGCGGAACGGACAGGCCAGGTAGGCGCGCAGGGCCGACGCACTGAGCACGAGGCCGGGTTCGCGGCTCCGCTCCGGCGGGCGCGTGTGGTCCAGCGTGAAGGACATCGTCGCGGCGGGCGTGGGCGGAGGCGGCGGGGCGGGGTCGAGGAAGAGCCGCCGGGCGCGCGCGGGGAGATCGGCGGGGGGCGTGCGGAAGAGCAGGCGCGAGGGCTTCTGCGCGTCGCCGCGCGGGCCGGTGCGGGCGAAGGTCAGGATCAGCCGGCCCGCCGCCCGGCGCTGTTCGGCGAGCTGGGTGAGCAGGTGCGCGTCGCGGGCCAGGCGGGTCTCGTCGTTGCGCAGGCCGAGCAGGCGGCGGAGGGTGTCGGGCAGGAAGGGGTCGCGCACCCGCGTGTCCGGCACCGCGCCCTCGCGCATGCCCGTGACGATGAGCAGCGGGGCGGGCAGCCAGGCCAGTTCGAGCCAGCCGTACAGGTCGTGCTCGCGCGCCGGTCGGTCGGCCGAATAGGTCGCGGACGCGAGCTGGTCGCGCAGCAGGTCGATGGTTTCGCCGTCATCCAGCTTGAAGCCCGCGCGGGCGAGCGAGCCGACCTCGCCGAACGCCTCCATCACCGCTTCCGCGGCGGAACGGAAGTCGCGGTCCTCGGTGGTGCGCTGGCCGACGCGCACGTGGCGGTAGACCCGTTGCAGCAGCGGCACGACGGCCTCCGAAACGGGGGTGGCGGGGTCGAGCGCGGTTTCCGCGTGGCGCAGCGCCTTGCCGAGGTCTCCGTACTTCCCGTCGCGGTGCCGGTAGACCGGCCCGTCGAAATGCTCCAGCGCGTCGTCGAGCGTCACCGGCAGGTGTTTGAGGCGGAAGTCGTCGAGGTCCTCGAGGATGCGGGGGGTGACCGTGCCCTGCTCCTGGTGCAGCGCCTCGAGCAGGTCCGGGTGGCGCAGCCATTCGGCGACGTCGGCGAAGCGCCGTTCCCGGCGGCAGGCGAAGAAGCCCGCCGCCAGCCGGGCGATCGGGTGCGCGGAGAGCGGCGCGTCGGACGGGTCGGAGAATTCCAGCCCCTGCGCCTTCAGCGCGCGCTGGAGGAAGGGCGAGAGCGGGGGATCCGCGACGGACACCGCGAGGTCGGCCGCGGTGAATCCCGCGGACGCGGAGGTCCGCCCTCCAAACTCCGAGGCCGGAGCGGATGGAGGGCGGTGCTCCTGCGCCGCCTCGCGGATCGCCCGGATGACCTCGCGGCATTCGCCCTGCGGGTCCTGGGCGACGAGCAGGGCGTCGTTGCCGCCGGGGAGGTCGATACGCCGTTCCTTCCAGGCGGCCGGGACGGGGCGGCCCCATTCGTCGAACGCCTCCGCGAGCGCTTCCGGCGCCTGCACCAGCACGAAGGTCTCCAGCCGCTGCGCGAGCGCGCGCAGGGCCGACAGCGCGAGCAGCGAGGGGTCGGGCACGGCCGCCACGACCAGCCGGCGGATGCCCGGGTCGATGCGCGGGTTGGCGGCGGCGCGGATCTTGGCGTCGAAGGCGTCGGCGAGGTCCGCCTTCGCCAGTCGTTGCAGGTAGAGCGTCTCCAGCGCGGCCATGGCCTGCCAGCGCTCGTGTTCCTCGAGGCGCTCCGCGTGTTTCGCCACGATCGAGCCGATCGACTCTCCGCCGTCGCACAATTCCGACCGCAGTTGCTGCAGCGACGCCGCGGCCTGCCGCGCCCACAGCGACTCGCGCCGGCCCGCCCCCGGGAAGACCGGTTCCAGCAGCCCGGGCGGGGCCTTGCGCAGCGTCTCGACCCATGCGGCCGTTTGCACCAGGTCGCCCGCGACCGGGCGTCCGGACGCATCCGGCGCGAACAGGAAGCTGGTCGGCACCACCTGCGCCCCGATCACCGCCGTGCCCCGTTCCGCCGCCTGTTCCGCCAGTTCCCGTCGCAGCGCGCGGCCGGCCTGCTTGGTCGGGGTGATCACCAGCGTGTCCGACAGGTCCAGCGGCCGCCCCGCGCGCCCCTCCAGCAGGAACGCGGCGACCGTTCCGGTGACCGGAACGTCCCATCCCAAAAACTTCCGGTGACCGGAACTCATGTGGAAACCCGATTCATGGTGATGCCCGACCATGCCCCGGGCCCGTGCCGGATGGCAAAGAAAAAGAGCCTGGTTCGGAGGATTTGCCGCCATGGAGGCTGCGGCTGCGGCCAAACGCGGGCTCGGCCGAACAACGCAGGATCGGCCTGTCTGCGACCCGGTCGGATGACCGGGTGGCCGGCACACGATCCGCAAACCGTTGGTTTGCATACTCCCAATCAATGCCAACCAACGGTTGGCGTTGCCGCTCGAGCCGCCCCGTCATCCGACGGGGTCGCGGAAAGGCTCAAGCTACGGTCGCCCATCGCCATTGGACCTTTTTCGTGTGCTGGGGAGGGCGGGCCCGTGCATGCGCCCCGCCATATCATCTCTTCGACCCGATCGGCCCTGGCGGGGAGCGGAGTGGGCACGCACGTCGGGGTGTGGCACCGGCTCAGAAGATGTGTGCAGAGCGATACGAATTATCGGCGCTCAACGCCGATGCCACCACTACCTTGTTGCTTATTTTCTTTTCTGAGTGTGACGCCAGTTGCCGTCTCCCAGTCCATTCCGTCAACCAAGTATATCCCGCTGGAGTCTTTGTGAAATGCATAATACCATGATTGATTTGGCGAATCGATACTGACTTCGATCTTCCACACATCGTTGTATTGAACGCGCCAGGTTCCCGTTCCGGAATACAGACCGCACTTAATTCCACCACCATATGCTCCTGATAGTATGATTGGAAGATCTTGGGTCTCAAACGTTCCATTCTCGAAGAACTTGATCCAAGCATCCGGGGGTAGTGAGTCAATGCCATTATTGTTCAGCCACTTCTCAACAATCCTCGTAATGTCGGTGACATTCCACATTCCTGTGACATCCGTCCTCTCCGGCTCTTCTTTCAAATGGTCGCTACAACCAAAAGTGATCATTACGATCAGAAGCGTGAACAGTTTATGCCAGCGAAATTTCATTCTTTGCTGCTTTGAGTATGGGGATGCCGGGCACCGGGCTCCTCGAAGGTAGCGAATGTGGAGCGTGGCATACCCGGGATTGGGTTGGAGGGGATCATGCCGGTTTTCCGTGCCGGTGCAAGACATCTGCGGCGGAGTTTCCACAACCAAGGCAGCGGGAAGGCCCGGCCTTTCAGACGGCGGGCGGGCACCCCGCCTAGGCCATGGCCCCCGTTTTCACCGAGGAGATTTCGCGAATCCAGCCGGATATCACGGGAGACGGAATCCGGCGCGGGTGAAATGCCGGTCGAAGGCCAGCGCCTCCCGGAGGCCCAGCCGGCGCATGCACGCCATGGAAACGCAGTCGGTCAGACTCAGACCCCGCTCCCGTTCACCCAGACAGGCCCCCGCTCCGATTTCGTGCAGGCCGGCATCCAGGACGACCGTCTTCACGAAGTCCGCTTGGACAGGATGGCCTCGGCCCACTGCCGGTCGTGCTCGTTGAGCTCTTTCGCCGGCGGCGTCGGGCGGTACTTGCCCGCCAGTTTCATTCCCTCCGCGGGGGACTGCGCCTTGACCAGATAGTCCGCCACCGCCTCGCGCACGCAATCGGCCATGGCGCGGTGCTGGCGGTGGGCCAGTTCGCGCAGTCCGTTATATTCATCGTCGGGAAGTTGGATTTGAGTTCGCACCATGATTACAGACTATCATCATCATGCTGTGTGTAAAGAACTATATTTCCAAGCCATATCGAAGCACAGGCTGGCATCCCCTCGGGCGGATCGAGCGGTGCGAAACCCAACAAACCGGCGAGGGCCGACCCCTCCTCTGGATTCCACGACCTCACCACGGATCTTCCACCAGGGTTGCTTCTCCCCGCCCGGACCGCTATGAACGGGAAAAGGAGACCTCCAGATGCCTCTTCTCCGCGCCCTCCCGGTCCTGCTCACCCTCTTCGCCGCCCGCATGACTCACGCCGCCTCCGATCCCCTCGTCCTGCCGCTCTGGCCCGGCGATCCGCCCGGAGGCCTCGTCGCCTTCGACAAGCCCGAGCACGACGCGACCAAACCCGACGGCCGCGCTCCGGGCGGGAAGGCGGTCATCCGCCTCACCAACATCCAGCGCCCGGAAATGCATGTCGTCCTCCCGCCCGCCGAAAAGCGCAACGGCGGCGCCATCGTCGTCTGCCCCGGGGGCGGCTACGGCATCGTCGCGTGGAACCACGAGGGCACCGAGGTGGCCGACTTCTTCGCCGCGCGCGGCTACGTGTGCGGCGTGGTGAAATACCGCGTGCCCCCGCCGCCCGACGAGCCCCGCTGGAAACGCCCGGTCGAGGACGCCACCCGCGCCGTGGTCCTGATGCGCGAACACGCGGCGGACTGGGGCGTGGCCACCAACAAGGTGGGCATCCTCGGCTTCTCCGCCGGCGGCGACACCGCGGTGCGGACCGCCCTGGCCGACCGCTCCGCCGACACCGGCCCCCGCCCCAACTTCGTCGTGCTCGTCTATCCGGCCTACCAGGTGAAGGACGACGGCGCCCTGCGCGACGACTTCAAGCTGCCCGCCGACGCCCCGCCGGTCTTCTTCGCCCACGCCCGCGACGACGGCATCCGCTGCACCAACAGCGAACGCCTCGACGACGCCTGGCGCGCCGCCGGCCGGCCCTCCGAACTCCTGCTCTTCGACAAGGGCGGCCACGGCTTCGGCATGCGCGGCTCCGGAAACGATCCCGGCGCGGTCTGGCCGGGCAAATGCGCGGAGTGGCTGGAAAAGACCCTGCGCTGATCCGGAGATGTGATCCGCAGATGACGCCGATTTCCGCAGATGTTATTGGGGAGGATTTGTCGCCCTCATCTGCGCTCATCTGCGTCATCTGTGGATGACTCGTACGTGTTGCCTGGATTCGCGTCTTGCCGCCGCCGAGCGTGTATCCGGAGATGTGATCCGCAGATGACGCCGATTTCCGCAGATGATTTTTGGGGAGAGGCCGCACCCATCTGCGCTCATCTGCGTCATCTGTGGATGACTTGCACTCTTAAATCGCGCGGATGCCGTCGAGCAGATCCACCGCGACCTTGATGACCACCTTGCGCACGGGCTCGGAGCGGCCGTTGGTCTGCAGGGCGGGCATGTGGGCGTCGTCGGGGTGGAGGACGACGAACATCCCCGGGGTCAGGGTGATGCGCACCGGGCCCGGGGCGGGACGGGTGTAGAACTCGGCCTCGGCCTTGTCGGTGTAGGGCGTGGAGACGGTCAGCGTGCGGCGGGGGAACCATTCGAGGATCTCCGACCCCGAGAGCACGATCTGGATGTCGACGAACTTCCGGTGGGCCTCGAGCACGGCCTGCTCGGGCGTCCTGGTCTCGTAGCTCATGATGCGGGCGAGCATGCGGTCGCCGATGAGCGGCACCTCGCCGTCCGGCGTGGCGGGGGTGAGGCTGGCGAGGAACGCCACGGCTTGTTGCCAGGCGGGTCCGAGGGGGTAGAGCGAAGCGCGGTCGAGGGTGTCGGTGATCATTGGTCTTTCATGGCACATTCTCCCCCGGCGCGGCAAGGAGAAGGTGGAACGGACACGTGCCCGAGCCGCCGCGGCGTTGCGAGGCTCAGCCGGTGGCTTTCCTCCAGAGGCGGACAGGCTGCCCTACCCATGGGCTGGTAGGGCGAGGCGACCTCGCCGAGCCGCCGCAGGGGTCCGAGGCTCAGCCGGTGGCTTTCCTCCAGAGGCGGACAGGCTGCCCTACCCGTGCCGCCAAGATTCGAGGATGTGCCCACTTGCCACCCGCGCGGCGATGCGACAGGGTGCGCGCATGCGGCTGTCCATCATCATTCCGGCGCACAACGAGCGCAAACGCATCCGGCCGATGCTCGACGCGTTCCTCTCGCACTTCCTGCCGGCCTACGGCGGCGACGTGGAGATGATCGTGGTCGTGAACGGGTCGAGCGACGGCACGGAATCGGTCATCCGCGAATACATGGACCGCCACGCGCAGGTGAAGATGGTGGTGATCCCCGACCGCATCGGCAAGGGCGGGGCGCTGCTGCGCGGGCTGCGCGAGGCGCAGGGGGAGCTGACCGGGTTCGTCGACGCCGACGGGGCCACCGCCCCGGAGGAGTTCCAGAAGCTGCTGGACCGCATCGACGGCCACGGCGCCGCCATCGCGTCGCGCTATCTGCCGGAATCGGTCGTGGCGGTCCGCCAGCCGCTGCTGCGGCGCATCATGTCGCGCGCGTTCAACCTGTCCACGCGGCTGCTCTTCGGCCTGCGCATCGCGGACACCCAGTGCGGCGCCAAGCTCATGCGGCATGAAGTCCTGCAAAAGGTGCTGCCGCGGCTGGGCGTGACGCAATGGGTCTTCGACGTCGACCTGCTCTGGCAGATCCGCCGGGAGGGCTTCACCATCCTGGAGGTGCCCACCGAGTGGCGCGACCAGCCGGGCAGCAAGGTGCGCATGATGAGCCAGGCCCCGGAGGTCTTCTACGCCCTCATGCGGCTGCGGCTGCTCTACTCCCCCTTCCGGCGGCTGGTGCTGTGGTGGGACGGCAAGGTCGGCCGGAAGGCCTTCGAGGCGCGCATCATGCAGGGCCGGATGCTGTACCGCGAGCAGTTGAGGAGGCAGGATGAGCAAAAGTGACCGCCTCCTGGGGCACGGCCTCCTGCTGGTGGGGTGCAGCGTGGCGGTGGGCGCGCTGGGCGTGGTGTTCCAGTCGATGTGCGGCCGCATGCTGCGCCCGGCGGAATACGGCGCGCTGGTCGCCCTGCTCAACGCGGTGACGGTGCTGGCGGTGCCCCTGCAGGCGCTGTCGGTCGCGGTCACCCGCCGCACGGCCGACCTGCACGCGGCGGGATTGCCGGGGAACATCCGCGCCCTGGTCGTGCTGTGGACGCGCCGGATGATCGGGCCGGCGCTGCTGGTGCTCGGCCTCTCGTTCGCGGCGGGCGACTGGCTGTCGGACACCCTGCGCATCGGCCGCGCGGCCCCGGCGTGGATCCTGGGCATCAACCTCGCGCTCACCCTCGCGGTGCCGGCGACGACGGCGGCGCTGTCGGGCGTCCAGGCCTTCCGGACCGTCAGCGCGTACCTCGTCCTGCACGCCGTGCTGCGGATCCTGCTGGCCTGGCTCTGCCTGACCTTCGCCTTCCGGGCGGCGGGCTGGGTGATGCTGGGGAACGCGGGGGCGACCGCGCTGGCCTGGCTCTTCTGCGCGGTGGCCCTGTGGCGGCTGGTGCCGGCGGGGCCGGTGAACGCCGGGGCCGCGGCCGGCGGGGCCGGGGGGTTCGCGCTGCTCTCGCTGCCGGCCCTGATGGGCTATCACGTGCTCTCGGCCGGCGACGTGATCCTGGCCAAGCGCCTCTTCGCCCCCGACACCGCGGGGCTGTACGCGCAGGTCGCGGTCGCGGCGCGCATGGTCATCTGGCTGCCGCTGCCGGTGGCCAAGGCGATGTTTCCCAAGGTGAGCGCGGTGGCGGACTGCAGGCCCGCGCGCGGCGGCGGCTGCTGGCGCGGACGCTGGGCATCACGGTCGCGATGATCCTCCCCCGCCCTGCCCTTCTGGGCGTGGCGCCGGGCCGGGTGCTGCACGCCATGTTCGGCGTGGAGGTCGGCGGCACAGCCCGGAGGCCCTCTGCGCCGATGATCTTGGCCACCTGCTCGCTGGCGCTGCTGAACGTGATACCGCACTACGACCTGGCCCGCCCAACTTTCTTCTCCGCCAGCTCCCCTGGTCTTGGCCGGCGTCACCTTCGTCGCCGCCGCCATGCTCCACCCCCGACGGGCATGACCGGCCTCATCCTGCTGCTGCTGACTCCAGGACCTTCGCCGTGGCGGGGAAATGTGGCGGTGTCGATGCTGGGCCCCGCGGACGGGAGACGGCCCCATGAGCGCGGACGCACGGAGGGAATCGCCCGGCTGCTGCCGGCCGCCTGGAGCCCGGAATGCTGGACACCCCGCTACGCGGCCGACCGGATCCGAACGGCCTGGTACCACCACCGCCATCCCGAACTGCCCTGGCTGACCCGGGCGGCGAACGAGCGGCTGCTCGCCCTGACCGGGCCGCGGGACACGGTGCTCGAATTCGGCGCCGGCCGCAGCACCCTGTTCTTCGCCCGGCGCTGCGCGCGGGTCGAATCGGTCGAGCACAACGCGGAGTGGTGGAAAAAGGTCACCGCCCTGCTGGCGGCGGAGGGACTGGCGGACAAGGCCCGGGTCCGGCTTGCGCCCGATCCGGAGAACTCCTACGCCGAGGCCGCCCGGGGCTTCGAGGATGAGAGCTTCACCATCGTGCTGGTCGACGGCATCCGCCGCGCCGACTGCGTGCTGGAGGCCTTGCCGAAGCTGAAACCCGGCGGCTGGCTCGTGCTCGACAACATCAACCGCCACCTTCCCAACACCTGCCGCGGCCCCGGCTCCCTGCGCGCCTGGGACCTGTCCGATCCCGGGCACCAAAAGTGGAAAAGGATCGACGAGACCACCTCCGCGTGGCCGCGCGAGTGGACCACCAACGGGGTGAGCGCCACGCTGCTCCTGATGAAGCCGCGGTGATCCCCTCCCCTTCGCGCCCTTCGCGCGCCCCCGTGCAATCCGCCCGCGGCCGCAAGCTCCATGGCCGCGGGGCGAAAGTTGGCGAAACCTCCAAGGACGGCCGGGGCCAGGGCGTCCCGGGAATGCAAACCCCGAGGAGATTCCCGTCATGAAAGCCCTGCACCTGCTGCCCGCCGCCCTGTTCGCCGCCACGCTCTGCTCCGCGAAGGAGGCCGCTCCGCCGCCGGACGACCGGCCGCGCATCCAGGTCGCGCTGCTGCTCGACACCAGCAACAGCATGGACGGGCTGATCGACCAGGCCAAGACCCGCCTGTGGAACCTGGTGAACCAGTTCATCAACGCGAAGCGCGACGGCAGGGCGCCGCGGCTGGAGGTGGCGCTCTACGAGTACGGCAACGACGGGTTGCCGGCCGCGGGCGGGCACGTCCGGAAGATCCTGGGGCTGACCGAGGACCTCGACAAGATCTCGGAGGCGCTGTTCGCGCTGAAGACGAACGGGGGCCAGGAATACTGCGCCTGGGTGATCGGGGACAGCCTGGAGCAGCTCTCGTGGAGCGCGGACAACCGCGACCTCAAGACCATCTTCATCGCGGGCAACGAGCCCTTCGATCAGGGGCCGAAGCCGTATGCGAAGGCGTGCGAGGCGGCGGTCGCCAAGGGGGTCGTGGTGAACACCATCTTCTGCGGCGGATACCAGGAGGGCGCGGACACGAAGTGGCGCGACGGGTCGGTGCTGGGCAAGGGCAGCTATTCCAACATCGACTCCGACAAGGCGATCGTCCACATCCCCGCCCCGCAGGACGCGCGCATCGCGGAGCTGAACGTGAAGCTCAACGCCACCTACATCGCCTATGGCGGGCGGGCGGGCGAGGAATCCAAGATGCGCCAGGAGGCCCAGGACCTCAACGCCGCCAGGGCCGCGCCGTCGGTCGCGTCCGCGCGGATCGCCTCCAAATCCAGCGCTCAAGAACGACTCAGGGACATCGTCGACGCCGCGAAGCGAGGGCAAGGACGTTCTACGAAGATGAAGGAGGAGGAGCTGCCGGCGGAGATGAAGGGCATGAGCGCCGGCGAGCGCAAGGCCTTCGTGGAGAAGAAGACGGCCGAGCGCGCCGAGGTGCAGAAGGAGTTGCGCGATCTCGGTGCCGCCCGCGACGCCTTTGTGCAGGCCGAGACGAAGAAGCGCGCCGAGGCCAAGGGCGGGAAGTCGCTGGACGACGCGATGGTCGAGTCGCTCAAGGCGCAGGCGGTCGAGAAGGGCTTCGGCTTCTGAGGTAAAGCGGGGGCCTGCGCACCCGCTCCTGCCCATGGGTTGGCAGGGCGAGGCAGCCCGTCCTCCTCTGGCGGAACCCCGCCGGGCCTCGCGGAGAAAACCTTACGCCGGACCCGGCGGGCAGGCGCATGTGGACAAGGCGTTTCAAGTTCAGGCCGCCTTCGTTTACGGCGTGATTGCCTGCAATGGCGCCCCATCTTGGAAAATTGAGCCCCTGTTTTACATTTGGCTGTTTGGAGCTTGAGCGTAACGCGGGGCGGCCGGGAAGGGGAAAGGTGGACACGGCGACGGGGAGTTCACCCGGAGCGCCACCGCCCGCGGTGGACGTGGTTCGTGTCGGATGATTTCCGCCATCGGGGCGATGGCATCCCGATGCCACCGGTGGCGGTGGCGCTCCGGGTGAAATTAGGGCGGCGGGTGGTCCTTGTAATACCGTTCCACTTCATGGGGGTTCTCGCGCAGGTATTTCTCCTGATTGGCCTTGTTGATGGCCTGGCGTTGCCGGAGCCGCTCCGCCTCCTCCGCCTTCCTTTCCGCCCGTTGCTCCTCCGGGCTCGGGATCCATTGCGGATCGTTGCGGTCAAGCGGTTTCAGCTCCTCGATGCCGGGCAGGTCCTGCAGCTTGTAGCCCCGGATCAGGTCGCTGAGCCGGTTTTCCCACCGCAACTCCGGCGTGTTGGGTTCCAGGCGGTTGGATTCTGGGTTGGGGTTCCAATGGCGGGTGAATTTTACGCCGAAGCGGTCGGGGACGAACTGGCTGGGCGGCGGGAATTTCCCCTTGGGGGTCTTCTCGGGATGCAGGTAGGCGGCCGCAATGACGTCCCCTTGAATCCAACCCACATGCGCCCTGCTGATTTCACCCCGTTCATCAAGCTCGCTGCGGACTCGGAACGCGTAGTGCTTGTTCTCATTTTCCGAAAGAATCGGCCCTATGTCATCGTACCACTCCGAGGTTACCACCACCTCGTTCGTCAACCCGGTTTCGGGAACGGCCTGCGGCGGGATGAACACACTTCCCGGGTCATAGGATTCGGAAATGTTTACGGACAGGAAAGGGAGGATTCCATTTCGTGCCCCCACCGTGCGAATCGTCACGATGGATCGGGTACCATGCGCAAGGGGGGCTCCGGGATGGTTCCTTCTTTCCACCCGCTCCCATCGCGCACGAAAGACAAGATCGGTATGCACACCCCTGCCGGCCGGGACGACCCAATCCAATTTTTCCAGATCAAAGCCGATGTCCTGATCAAACGTCCGCCCCACCACATAGTCCATCTCTTTTGTTTCCAGGGGGACGGGACGGATCACTTTCTTGAGCATAACCCGATATTCCCTCTCGGTGCCCGGCAGGGCCACATCGGCAATAAACCGTCCGCGCGCTTCGTAGTAGCCGGGAGCAACTATTTTTGGGGAGAAGGAGGCCGTTCGCATGGCGTCATGAAAAACGGCACATCCAAGTTCATCGGTCGCCTTGGAAACATTGCTGCTTTCCCCCTCGCTTCCACCCAGGATTAAAGCCCGCGGAACGGTCTTTCCCTGTTCATCAACGACCTTGACGGTGACGTCCATGCTTTTGCGTTCCACCCCCCGGGTTTCCAGCAGGCAAGCAACCATCAACGACAGGATGAGGCGGATTGAGTTCATGTTCGATCTCCAATAGATGGTCCCTACCTCCTCGCCGGCGGCTTTGGGGGGAAATCAGGGCTTGGGCACGTCCGCCTGACGTTCTTCCGGGTGGTCCTTGTCGTACTGCGCCGCACGCTCGGGATGGTCCCGGATATACTTCTCCTGGTTCGCCCTGTTGATCTCCTGCCGTTGCCGGAGCCGCTCCGCCTCCTCCGCCTTCCTTTCCGCCCGGACCTCCTCCGGGCTCGGAATCCACTGCGGGTCCTTCCGGTCCAGCGGTTTCAACTCCTCGATGCCCGGCAGGTCCTGCAGCTTGTAGACCCGGATCAGGTCGCTGAGCTGGTTCTCCCAGCGCATCATCGGGGTATTGGGCTCCAGACTGTTGGATTCGGGGTTGGGGTTCCAGTGGCGTATGAAATTCAGGTGGAAGCGGTCCGGCACAGCTTCGCTTGGTTTCGGTCGGGGTCCGTTTGGAGAACCTTCCGGGAAGAATGCGGCAGCTGCCGAAACCTGACCTTCAATCCAGCCAACGTGAGCATTCACAAGAGTTCCGTTCCCATCTAAGTGACCCCGAACTCGAAAAGCGTAGTGGCTTTCAAATTTTTCCGTGTAGGTGCTATTGAGATCGTCATAGGTCTCCCAGACAATGCGTAATTCGTTGGTTAGTCCGGTAACCGGGACCTGATAGGGCAGCATGAAGACACTTCCTGGCGCCGTCGTGCTACTGACCTTCTCGGCCTGAAAAGGCAAGAAACCGTTTCCAGCCCCAACCGTACGAAGTGTAACAATGGAGCGAAGACCCTTATTGATCGGCCCCTTGTCCTTGAGCACATCTTGAATTCGCTCCCAACTGGCCCGGACAACCAGGTCGGTATGCACGCCCGCTCCGTGCGGAGGAACCCAGTCCAGTTTTTCCAGGTCGAAGCCGATGTCCTTGTCAAACGCTCGGCCGATCAAATTATCCATTCCCTTGGTTTCAATCAAGACGGGGTTAATCACTTTGCGCAAAGGCACGACGTAATCCCGGTCGGTGCCGGGGAGTTGAACCATGGTGACAAAGCAGCCCTCTGACATGTAATACCCCGGAGCAATAATCTGGGGTTCAAAAGTTTTTCTTTTTGTGGCATCCATAAACAAGGCAACACCATCCTTGTTCACTTTCTTGCTCACACAAGTGTTGTTCCCTTCACTTCCGCCTATGACATAGGCATTCGTAACCGGACGGGATTGTTCATCCACCGCTCGTACGAAAACATTCATCGCCTTGCGCTCCTTACCCAACGCAGACAGCGCAAGCATGACTATACCAATGCAACTGGCAACGCGAATACTCATCGTAAACCCCCTTCGACTAAAATTTTATCGTACAGTCCTTTGACATAGAGGTATGCCACATCCTTGTAGTCTCCATGCAGCCATCGGTTAGCTTTTTCATCCCGACCTCCATAGCCGGCCGGCCACCGGTTAATTACATCAGAAATAGACGGATCGGAGGACAAGTCAATACTTGTGTCATCACTATTCGGGTCTCGTTTCTTCCAATCAACAGGATGCCCCCCAGCAGGTACCGACAACGCGGGGATTGCCTCTGCCAGCAACTTTGCATGTCGGAAGATCATGGTATCGGGGGTGTCAGGCGCGAAAGGTGGCGCAATGAGATGCTGCGCAATATCCGCGCCCGCGGGTTTGTAAATCCAATTGGATACATTCACCCACATTCCAGCGGGCTTGGAGTCGGTATCGTTAAATTGTTGAAAGTAGGGGTTCGCCACTAACTGCGGATCATCCAAGTCAATGCTCTCCTGGAGGCTGGGATGCTCTCGCCCCCCTCCGGGACTCCCCCAGCCAGCGTGGTCGTCCAGAGCATCCGTGAAACCGAAGAGATTGCTGAGCCAGTGGAGCTTGCCTTTTTGCATCTCCTGCCGAACCCAGATGAACTCGCGATCAGAGATTATATCTGGCGCACGGGGATCCAAGGGTAGCCATTTTGTTAGCTGCGGCATCTCACCGAGGAGAGCATCCAAGTTGGACCGCAATACTTCTTCTTGGCTAGAATATAGGTTGATGCACCTCGTCGATGAAGACACCTGAGCAAACCGGTCTTGCCACCTAATGTGACCGCGCGGATCGTTTGTTCCCTCGAATAGTTTGTACCACTTGGCCGCGAATGCACGCTCCGCATAGGCCAGTTGTGTTTTGTCGGAACTTTTCCAATCCTCGTGAACCATTTTCCTCCGCTCGCTCGTATCGGCAATTTCCCCTTGGTAAGACTCGACCGGTACTGCCGCGTTGAGCATCATGTACATCCCGATGCTCAATCCGTGGTCCTGAATCATACTTGAGGTCAGGATGTTGCCGAGGCTGTGCGCGATGATCACCGTGTCCGGGCCGTCCAGACCCTCGAGACCAGTTCGTTTCTCACATACTTAGCAGACACGAAAGCGCTGATTACATCCTCGTAGTAGTCAATTGGACCAGGCTTTGAGATTGGGACAAGACCAAAGAACAAGTCAGGACGATCCCGGCCCATGTTTGATGGCCAGCTTACCCCGACAAACCGAGCGTTCGACCTGACTGGTGGAGGCGCTTAAACACCTCAACCATCCCGGCCGGGGTTTCAACTTCGTCCCAATCCGCGCCGTGAATCATGACGATGGTCTTGAGCGACCCCGCGCCCGCGGGATGGTAATAGCCGTCCGGCAATCCGGAGGGTTCGTCGGTATTCGTTTCAAGCGCGCCTGTTCTCGCTGGCTTTTGGAGGTCGGTGTTAGGGCGCTCAACCGCCAGAGCTTGTCCATTCTGGTCCCGGTACAACTCACTGGCTTCCCGGACGTTGATGTAACGCATCATTTCGTGCGCATTGGATATCTGCAGGGGCAGTTGGGCCCTTCCCACGACACGGGAGCCCGAGGCGGGATCCAGAATTTCCAGAATAAGCTGTTCGTTCGCATTGGTGTTCCGTCCTTCGATGTAGATGACACCGCCCTGATTAAGCATCCATTCCGACAAAAGATCAGACGAATCTGCCGTATGTAGCGTTGCATATTGAAATGGAAGGGCACCCCCGCTACCTGGTCCCCAGGTGACAAACTCGGTGTCGTAGACCTCCATGGCCGGATCAGTATGAACGCAGCCGACGTTCCCCGCCGCCACTTTGCTGTACGCGAAACCGAGGGATCCCGCGCTGGTTGTGCGGAGCCGATAAGTGAACTCGGGTGAGGGATAATCCTTCAGGGGTAATACCAGATGAATGGGGAATAAATCGAGCAAGTCCCTCATGCCATCTATCCGTGAAATGCCCCTGTCATTGTTATAGCCGTCACAGTCGCGCGTGCGATTCTGCCTGGATAATGCCTTTCCCCCATCCATCTGAGCCACGGCATAGGGCAAGTCATTCAAACTGGCGTTGTAACGCCCAGAGGCCAGGGAATCATCACCAGGAGAACCACTTGGCAGACCAGGATCACCGGGGCCTTCATCGTCATCATCGTTCACCCAAAGGATCAAGCGACGGGGTTCCTGCATAGGACCGACGGGGGTGTCTCGGGTCTGGGCGTCGGCTGCGTCGATCTTACCGTCTCGGTCGTAGTCTGCGCAGAGTTCCGGAGCTGGAGTCGCATGAATGACAATCCTATCCACCAACATGGGTGGATTTGTTGCGTCGTGCGGGAGTGCGGATTGGATCTCAACGCGTATGGAATACTCGCCGGGGACGTCCGGCGTAATTTCCAAAGTGCCCATCTCGACTGAAATTTCCGTCCCGGAGGCAATCGGGGCATTGTTCTGATTAACATTCCGCACAAGTGCATCGGACCCTTCAGGCCGGTCGTAGTGCAGACGATACCGGATGGGGAGCTGGTTCCAAGGGTGCAATAGTTCAGCCGTGAACGGCACGCTGATTCCGACACATACTTTATCGCCCGGCAATTCCTCATGCTGTTCGTCGACATGTTTTAAAGTCAGGTCCATAAACGCGTTTCGAACCTCGACCGTGCCTTCTTCAACGGGTGGCGGAAACTCGAGCTCCATGGAGGTTGCGACAGGACTCCCTGGTTTGAGGAACACTTCTTTTGGCATGATTTTAGTGATTTGGCCGGGATTCAAGATTGCATCCGCGTGGTTTCGATGAATTTCCAGGAGAATGGTTCTAAGCAGGTGATCAGGCGGGATCACCGCGGTTGTCGTAAGTTGGACCGCCATTTGCTGAAGCTGAATACCAACTACCGGGCTGTCTTCATCCTCCGCAACATGGTGTAATGTTTTACGCACGGCGGCATACCCTGCGGCCCCGACTGTCGCGGAAGGATCAAAACCATACTCCGACGAGTTTGGGAGCAGTTTCCACGGCATGGGCCGGTTCAATTGAATGCCCTGTGACCATTGCATTTCTACACTTGTTATTTTACGCAAATCTGCGTTCGCTTTCGCAAAAAGCATTTCGTCAGTATATTCATTGCTTAGTTCTGACTTGGCAATGTAAGTGTACTGTTTAGGTTCGGGACCTGGTATATTAACAATAGAGTTACTTAAGTAAATTGCATTATTTTGTGAATCTGGACCTTCCAGCGGGGTTGGGTAAACGATCATGGCCCCTCCTATGGGGCTATGCCAATCCCAAGTTGTCCCGGCTTCATTCGTTGGTAGTGTTGTAATAGTTTTGTATATTGGGTGTTTTTGCAATAAATCCGTGGTGTAGGTTCGATTGTCTGACAACTCAAAGTTGTATTCCCCCATCCAATCAAAGTTGTAGAAAACATCCATTTCCGAATGCCCGTTAAATCGCTTGTAGAAGGTACCCTCAGTTTTGAATCCTGGAAAACCTATTTTGGCTCTTTCTACACCCCACGTTTTGTAAAGAAGATTTGCCTGACCACTTAACACCTTTGTCATTTCCTGATTTTGGACCCCCAGACCCAGGCTGATTTGATCCGGAGCCTGACCAGGAGTTGTCGTGCCATTGCTCGGGTTGCTTTCGAAAATGAAACACTCATTGAAATCGCCGATTCCATCCTGGTCGCTGTCCGATACCTGCGGATTTGAGCCAAAGTACAATCTTTCCAATGCGTCCGGCACTCCATCAAGGTCCGTATCCGCATCTTGGTTCGCCAACATGAGATGCCCCTGCCTGTCTGCCGAAACAAAGCTCCACGCAACCGGATCCACCGTGTGAGATACGACGCCGAGGGGAGCCCAGGGGAACGACCTTTTAAGGTTTTTTGTTTCATAGATACCAAGGGACGTTACTTCAGGTGGCGCATGCAGAAGTGTTTCCACCATTTGCCGGCTTGAATCGAATTCAACCGAGACAAAACCAATGTCATCTTCTGCTACAACCGACGAATATTGACTTTTTTTCTCTGACAACTCCGTCAGATAAGATACTATGTCGTTCGTTGATATGAGCGTGAAGGCGACGGTCTGGCGATCCAAACGACGCCTGTTGATATAATGATTCAATTGCTCAACGCCCAAGTTCTCCGGCGGAGGAAAATGTTGGTTCACCCAGTCCACTGGATCATACGCGCCTGGAAGCGGGGTTACGAAAAGCGGAATGGAATCCACGGTTCCAAACCATGAGCGGACAAGCGGTGCGGACTCGGATTCACGGACGTATCCAGATCGCAGAGTTATCCCCCCGGGCGTTGTTGCGATCTCAAGCGAGGAAAGAAAGGACGGGTCGAAATCCGCCTCGAATGCCATCAGTGGCAGGATGTTCGTGAACAGCAGGCCCGGAGGGTAACTGACCGCACTTGTCCGGTTGGTCCATTCCTCGTCCACAATCTGCCGTATATCATTTATCGTTTTGACCGTCCTGATTTCCGGTGCATCCTGGGCCGCAGCGGCATGAAAAGCTGGGGCCAACACATTCAGCGCCCATGTGATACACACAAGATTTCGAATGCTGCTTTGGGTGGACAGATTTTTGATGCGAGCCATTTGCCAATCTCCTATTGGAATAACCATCAATTACAGCGACGCAACAGTTTGAGTAAAGAAAAATATTTTACGAAATGGCTTTGATCATTTTGGTCGCAGTTACCATATTTGATTTTTAATCGACAAGCCGTTTGAAATGTTTCTTTTGACCCGGATCCACCAGGCG
>JAXMHJ010000022.1:0-60959 GCA_046346795.1 Kiritimatiellia bacterium | reverse complement strand
CTGCAGGCCCTTTCCGCCGCGAGCGGCGGCCGGCATTTCGAGACCTCCGCCGAACTCGACGCCGGCCTCTCCGCCCTGCGTTTCCAGACGCAGGAGGAGCAGACCTCCGTCTTCAACACCCTCTGGCGCACCTGGGGCATGGTCATCGCCCTCATGGCCCTCTTCACCGCCGCCTGGTTCCTGCGCAAATCGCGCAACATGCCCTGAGCGCGGAGAATGGCGGGAGTCCCGGACTCCGGCCGTGGAGGCCACGGCGGCGGCGGATTTTGGAGGCGCTTCCGGTCGCCGGAAGGATTTTCAGCGGGTGGTTCCGGTCGCCGGAACCGCAGGCTTCGGGTGCTGCTCCGCGAGAGAAAAGGAGGCCGCGGCCGCATGCCCCGCCGGCAGAAGAAGCTCTACCGGTTCCTCCGCAGCAGCGAACCGGTGCACGACCACTTCGGCGTGCCCTCGCAGCAGATCAACGGGCTGGTGACGCGGTGGCCGCTTTCACGGACGCGGAGCGCCGGGCAGGAGGAAGAGGACGGCCTCGCGGTCGCGGTAGCGGATGCGTTCGAGCACCCGGTCCTCGGAAAACGGCGGCGGCGGCTGGGAAAACACGTTGTCGGTCCAGACCGCGACGTAGTCGCCGGGCCGGGCCGTTCCGGCGGCGGCGGCGACATGCGCGTCGAGCGTGCGTACGCCCCAGGCCACCAGACCGGGGCGGTGCGAGGCGGCGGCGGCCAGGGGCTTGTCCACGTAGCCGAAAAAGGGGTCGGACACGGCGTGCAGCAGCGGCCAGGAGGTGGTGACGACCTTGTCCGCGTAGGCCTCCTCGAGCCGGCGGGCGACGCGGCGCTGCAGCTCGAGATCGTCGGTGAATTCGCGCGAGCGTTCGAGGATGTGCCCGTCGTTGGCCCGGCCTTCGGGCAGGGAGGCGACGAGCCGGGGCAGGGCGCCGCGGTGGTTGAGCAGCGACACCGCCACCAGCGCCCAGAGCAACGCGGTCGCGAGGCGCGGCGTCTGCGCGGCGGACAGCAGCACCCCGGCGGCGGTGAGGGCGAGCAGCGGGAGAAGCATCCCGGGAATGAACAGGCACCAGAGCAGGGCCGGCAGCAGCCAGGCGAGCAGGAGGCCGCGGGTCAGGCGTCCGTCGCCGCGCCCGGGGATCAGGACGGCTCCCAGCAACGCGAAGGGCAGGGTGGCGAAGAGGTAGCGAGGCAGCGGAATGAGGAGGACCAGGTTGAGGCCGAACCAGCCGGCGAAGGAAACCAGGACGGCGGCGAGCAGGGCGGAGTCCGGCGCGCGGTCCGCGGGTTCGGCGGAGCGGGGCCGCAACAGGAACAGCCCGGTCAGCGCGGCCACGGCGCTCCAGGTGCCCAGGACCAGCAGGTCGGGCGTGCGCTCGTAGGCCAGGTACCACGGCAGGGTCCAGAACCGGCCGAGGCCCAGGCGCTCGGGCCGGATCCAGCGTTCGACGATGGGCTGGAGGGCGTGGGCGTTCTCCCAGGCCGACGCCGCGAGGAACAGGGCGCAGGGCAGCAGGTACAGCGCGGCCCAGAGAAGCTGGCGGGGGTTGCGCCGCGCCATCCACAGCGCGCCGGCGGCGAGGGCGAGGCCGTGCATCAGCGCGGTGACCTTCACCGCCCACGCGAGCATCAGCCAGCCCAGCGCCGCCCCGGGCCGGTTGCGGCTGAACGCGCGCAGGGCCAGCACGGAGGGGAGCATCAGCGCGATTTCCATGTTCAGGCTCCACGCCTGCGCCATGAAGAAGGGGTTGACCAGCAGGAGAACCGTGGCGGGCCAGACCAGGAACGGCGGGGCGCGTTCGCGCAGGAGCCCGTGCCAGACGCCGACGATCCCGCCCGCCGCCGCGAGGGTCAGCAGGTGGCAGACCGCCAGCAGGGCCGCGGGGCCCGGGACGAGGTGCGCCAGCAGGGCGATCAGCGGCGGCAGGATGGAGGTGAGGTAGACGCGCGGGCCGCCGGCCGTATAGCCGGGGACATCGTGGACCAGGCCGCCGAAGTCGAAGTGGTGGTGGTGCAGCCAGGCGGCCTGGTGGAAGACCGCGACCAGGCCGTCCCAGTAGGGCGGGTAGCCGAGACAGGCCGGATTGGCGGCCAGCAGCAGCAGCGCCGCGGCGAGGGCGGTGACGCGCCCGGGCGCGCGGGCGTGGAGGGATTGGAATTGTCGGAGGAGCCGGCTCACGGGGCGACGCTAGGGTTCGGAGCCGGCAAAGACAATGAGATAGATGCCCTGCCACCGGGCGGTGGCGGTCCGAATGGAACGGCGCGGGTTCAGGCGGCCGGCGGTTTGCCGGCGGCGGGGGCGGGCGGCAGGATCCGGAGCATCCGCCCGATGGCGCGGAACATCTTCTTCTCCTTGTCCCAGAAGAACCGGAATTCGCCGAACAGCGTGCCGAAGATCATCAGCATGGTCTGGTAGGTCGGGAAGATGAAGGCGATGTAGGTCGGGACGCGAATCCACAACGAGGTGTCGTGGGTGAAGCCGAACAAGGCCCAGACGATCTTCCGGACAAACCCGATGGAGCTGCCGGCGAGCGTGAAGACGAGACAGACCTTGAGCACCTGGAAGTTGCTGCGAAGGCCCCATTTGGTTTTGAGTTTTTCGAACATGAGGGCCGGATACAACCGATCCGCCGGGCAAAGCGCAACATCCTTCTTGGCACATCCTGCTCGGCAATCCGCAGGTCGTGCGGTATGCTTCCCCCCGATCTGAAACCCCAGCCCATAGGATCCGGTCATGAATGAAGCGGAACAGAAGGCGGTTTTGACGGTCTGTCTGATGGCGGCGTTCGCCGACGGCGCGAGCGAGGAGCGGGAGCGGGCGCAAATCCGCCAGATCTGCGAAAACCTCGCCCCCGGCTCGTCCATCGACATGGTGGCCCTCTGCCAGGACGTGCTGCTCAAGCGCGTCACCCTCGACGGGGCCATGGCCCCGCTGACCACCCCGGAGTCGCGCCAGCTCGCGTACGAGATGGCGGTGTGCGTGTGCGATTCCGACGGGGCCCAGGGCGTCGAGGAGGCCGCGTTTCTGGAAACGCTGCGCGGCGCGCTCGGCGTGACCCCCAGGGCGGCGCAGGCGTTCGCGCAGGACGCCGCCACCCTCGCCGACACCCCGCTGGACTCCCCCGCGCCCGCCCCCGCGGCCACCGCGGCCGAGCTGGACAAGCTGGTGCTCGACTACGCGATCCTCAACGGGGCGCTGGAGCTGCTCCCGCAGTCGCTCGCCTCCATGGCCATCCTGCCGCTGCAGATGAAAATGGTCTACCGCATCGGAAAGGCATACCACTTCGAACTCGACCGCGGCCACATCAAGGACTTCGCGGCCACCCTCGGCGTCGGCCTCACCGGCCAGTATGTGGAGCAGCTCGGGCGCAAGCTCCTCGGCGGGCTCCTCCGCAAGGTCGGGGGCGGACTGGTCGGTGGCATCGGCAGCGCCGCCACCGGGACCGCGGTCACCTTCGCCACCACCTACGCCCTGGGCAAGGTCGCCATCCAGTACTACGCGGGCGGCCGCAAGATCAGCATGGCGCAGCTCAGGCAGATCTTCGCGGACATGCTGGCCCAGGGCAAGAGCCTGGGGCCGGGCTACGCCGGCGAGATGCGGAAGAAGTCCGAAACCCTGGATCCCGCCGGGATCGCGGCGCTGGTCCGCGGCCAGTAGACCCCCGCCACCGGAGGGTTCGCCGGCTCCCGGACCCGGCGGTTTTCGCGGGCTCATGACCGCTGAAAACTGCGCATTCATAAAGAACGGCGCATGTCATTTGCCATTTCCAGGATCGACCAACCGGGCGATTATTTTGTATTTCCCGGGGTATGAAGAAACTCTTCGGGACGGACGGCATTCGGGGCCGGGCCAATCAGTGGCCCATCACGCCGGAAATGGCGCTCAAGGCGGGTCGGGCCATCGCGCGGGCGCTGCGCCACGCGCGCGGCGGGCGCAGCAAGATCGTGATCGGCAAGGACACCCGCCTCTCCGGCTACATGCTGGAAACGGCGCTCACCAGCGGCCTGGTGGCGGAGGGGGCGACGGTGCTGCTGGTCGGCCCGATGCCCACCGCCGCGGTCGCGCACCTCACGCGCACCATGGACTGCGTGGCCGGCATCATGCTCACCGCCTCGCACAACCCGTTCGAGGACAACGGGCTCAAGATCTTCGGCGCGGACGGATTCAAGCTGTCGGACGGCCTCGAGCGCCAGATCGAGGACCTTATGCTCGGTCCGGGACTCGCGCCGGAGGAGGCCGCGGCCATCGGCAAGGCGATCCGCATCGACGACGCCCCCGGCCGCTACATCGAATTCATCAAGAACGCCGTGGGCGCGTTCTCGCTCGAAGGGCTCAAGGTGGTCGTCGATTGCGCGAACGGCGCCGCCTACCACCTCGGCCCGCTGATCCTGGAGGAGCTGGGCGCGGAGGTGGTCCCGCTGTCGGTGAAGCCGGACGGCCGCAACATCAACGAGGGCTGCGGCGCGCTCCACCCCGAGCGGGCCGCCGCCATGGTCCGCGAGACCGGCGCGCACCTGGGTGTCGCGTTTGACGGCGACGCGGACCGCGTGATCTTCGTCGACGAAACCGGAGCCGTGGTCAGCGGCGACCGCATGCTCGCCCTGTGCGCCCGCGAATGGAAGCGCAAGGGGCGGCTGCGCGGCGACACGATGGTGGCCACCGTGATGAGCAACCTCGGCCTGCACAGCGCGATGGAGCGCGAGGGCATCCGCGTGGAGACGACGCCGGTCGGCGACCGGCATGTGATCGAACGGCTGCGCGAAAAGAACCTCTCCTTCGGCGGCGAAAACTCGGGCCATATCGTGTTCCTCGACCACGCGACCACCGGCGACGGCATCCTCAGCGCGCTGCAGGTGATGTCGGTGATGAAGGAGCGCGGCCAGCCGCTTTCGCAACTGGTGTCGTTCATGACCGACTACCCCCAGCGGCTCATCAGCTTCAAGGTCCGCGAAAAGGTGCCGCTGGATCGCATCGCGCCGTTCCAGTCGGCGCTGCGGGCCAGCGAGGCGGCCATGGGGGCCGACGGGCGCGTGCTGGTGCGCTATTCCGGCACCGAGAACAAGGTGCGCGTGCTGGTCGAGACGGCGAGCGCGGACGACGCCAACCGGCACGCGGAAGCGTTGTCGGCGGTGCTCAAACAGGAGATCGGAGCATGAAGGCCTTCATCGAACCGGCGGGTAAACTCACGGGCTGGTGGCCGCTGTCGGGCGCGGACGATCCGGGCGCGGCGCTCATCGCCAACCACACGCTGCGCTCCCTGCAACTGGCGGAAATGCGCGAGGCGGGGCTGGAGCGCTCCGACACCGCGGAGGACGCCGGGGTCTTCCTGCGCGCCCACGCCTGGGTCTTCCGCGAGGACTGGGAACTCTTCCTGAACGAGCCGGAATCGGGCTCGCTCGTCTCGTCCGACGGCACCGTCCTCGCCACCCGCCCGGCCAGCTCGGCCGCCGTGGAGGCGCGCGAATCCTTCGCCCTGCTGCACCCCTGGGACTTCCTCCGCCTCAACGAACGGATCGTCGGCGCGCTCACCACCCCGCGCATCGACGGCGAACTCAGCCCCCACGCGCACCTCGACGGCGTGCTGGTCCTCGGCAAGGGGTCGCGCGTGCTGCCCGGCGTGGTCATCGAGGGCAACGTGGTCGTCGGCGAGAACTGCAAGATCGGGCCCAACTGCCACCTCCGCGGCTCGACCGCCATCGGCGACAAGTGCCACGTCGGCCAGGCGGTCGAGATCAAGAACTCCATCCTCGGCCCCGGCACCAACGTCGGACACCTCGGCTACGTGGGCGACTCGGTCCTCGGCGCCAGGGTCAACTTCGGCGCCGGCACCATCGTCTCCAACCTCCGCCACGACGGCAGGACCCACCGCACCCAGGTGGGCGGCGGGCTGGTCGACACCGGCCGCCGCAAGTTCGGCGTGGTGGTGGGCGACGGCGTCCACACCGGCATCAACACCTCGATCTATCCCGGGCGCAAGATCGGCCCCGGCGCCAGCACCCGCCCCGCCGCCGTGGTCCAGCGCGACCTGCGCGACGGCGAAATTCTCTAATCGAAACGGAGTCACCCCATGTGTGGAATCGTCGCCTATACCGGGCCCCGCCAGGCCTCTCCCGTCCTGCTCAACGGCCTGCGCAAGCTGGAATACCGGGGCTATGACTCCGCCGGCATCGCGGTGGCCGATCGCACCGCCGGCGTCGTCGCCCAAAAACGCGCCGGCAAGGTGGCCGAACTGGAGAAGGCCGTGCTCGCGCAGCATCCGGACGAGATCCTGCGGCAGGCCCGCAGCGGCATCGCCCACACCCGCTGGGCCACGCACGGCGCGCCCACCGAGGTCAACGCCCACCCGCACCTCGACGGCGCCGGCCGCATCGCCGTCGTGCACAACGGCATCGTCGAGAACTACCGCGGCCTGCGCGCCCAGCTCGAGGCGCGCGGCTGCGTCTTCCGCAGCGAGACCGACACCGAGGTCCTCGCCCACCTGATCGGCGGGTGCTACGCCGGCGACCTGCTCGCCGCCGTGTGCGCCGCCCTCCAGAAGGTCGAGGGCACCTTCGGCCTCGCCGTGGTCTGCGCCGACCAGCCGGAGGAGATCGTCGTCGCCCGCCGCGGCAGCCCCATCGTCATCGGCCTGTGCGCCGACGAGACCATCGTCGCCAGCGACGCCTCCGCCCTGCTCGCCTTCACCCGGCAGGTGGTCTACCTCGACGACAACGACGTCGCCCGCGTCCGCCCCGGCCATGTCGAGGTGCGCAACCTGCAGAACGCCCCCGTCGTGCGCACCCCGGCCGAGCTGGACTGGACCCCCGAGGCCGCCGAGAAGGGCGGCTTCGAGCACTTTATGCTCAAGGAGATCTTCGAGCAGCCCGAGGCCGTGCGCAACAGCATGCGCGGCCGGCTCGACCTCGACGCCGGCACCGCCGTGCTCTCCGGCCTCAACCTGTCCCCGCGCGACATCGCCGACATCCGCCGCGTCCTCGTCGTCGGCTGCGGCACCTCCCGCCTCGCCGGCCTGGTCGGCGAATACGCGCTCGAGGACATCACCGGCATCCCCGCCGAGGTCGAGCAGGCCGCCGAGTTCCGCTACCGCAACCCGATCCTCGACCCGCGCGACCTCGTGCTCGCCGTCAGCCAGTCCGGCGAGACGGCCGACACCCTCGCCGCCGTGCGCGAGGCGAAGCAGAAGGGCGCGCTCGTCGCCGGCATCTGCAACGTGGTCGGCTCGACCATCGCGCGCGAGACCGGCCGCGGCGTCTACCTGCACGCCGGCCCGGAGATCAGCGTCGCCTCCACCAAGGCCTTCACCTGCCAGGTCTCCGTCCTCCTCATGATCGCCCTCAAGATGGCCCGCTGCCGCCGCCTCTCGCGCGAGCAGGGTGTGCGCATCGCGCAGGATCTGCACCGGCTGCCGGAGCTGATCGGCGAGGTGCTGGCGGAGAACGACCGCATCGCCGCGGTCGCCGCGCGCATCGCCGGCCACCACCACGCCTTCTACATCGGCCGCGGCTACCTGTATCCGGTCGCGCTGGAGGGCGCGCTCAAGCTCAAGGAGATCAGCTACCTCCACGCCGAGGGCTATCACGCGGCCGAGCTGAAGCACGGCCCCATCGCCCTGCTCTCCCCCGACATGCCCGTCGTCGCCCTGCTCAACCGCGTGCCCGGCCACGAGAAATCGGCCGGCAACGCGCACGAGTGCAAGGCCCGCGGCGCGCCGCTGGTCGGCGTCATCACCCGCGGCGACGGTGAATCCCGCGCCCTGTGCGACGCCGTCATCGAGATCCCCGACGTGCCCGAATATTCCGCCGCCATTCTCGACGCCGTCGCCCTCCAGCTTCTCGCCTACCACGTCGCCCGCCTCCGCGGCTGCCCCATCGACCAGCCCCGCAACCTCGCCAAGAGCGTCACCGTCGAGTGATCTCGCTCAAAATTTTTATCAGGAAATCAGGAAGGCAGGAAAAGAGGGTTGGCTGGAGAGCCCGGCCATGGAGCTTGCGGCTGCGACGAAATCCGGGATTTCACGCCCGCTTCGTTCAAGACGCCAGGGCGAAGGAAGGAGCCGGGTTGAATTCATTCGGACCGCCACCGCTCGGTGGCCCCCGCTGCCAACACGACCTGCCAACTGTTTCACGGGAAGATTCTCTCGCAGAGCACGCAAAGATCGCGGAGGGTTGTCGCATTCCATGGAACAGCACATGTGAGAGTCGCTCCGATTTGCCGTCGTCCACAAGATGTCCATCTCCGCGCTCTCCGCGAGCTCTGCGAGAGACGCATGCGGATTCGCCCTTCTCCCCCGGCCAGCCCATTCCCGCCGACAATGGCAAACCCCCGCCACGGAGGCTGCGGCCCCGCCCAAATTTTCGCCTGTTTTCGGCTACCGGAACGATCCGCCCCAACATGTTCCGGCCGCCGGAATGGACTAGCGAGGCCCCCGCCGCCGGGATTACGTTTCCGGCAACAAAGGGCGATGGCGAAGCTTTACCAACCTGCTTCGGATAGGCCACGGAGGAGAGTCGCTTTCCACCTACAAAAGCGACGCGTCGCTTTTGCCACGAAAAACCGACCGGTCGTTCAACCATTCTGTTCCAGAAGATGCGCATTGACACGCATAAGTCATAATGCATACTGTAACGACATGAGACTAACACTATCCATCCCTGATGCTATCGCCTACCGGTTCCAGACGGCTGTACCACCTCGGCAGCGATCACGCCTGGTGGCAAAGCTGCTGGAGGGTGTGTTGGCGGAACACGAGGACTCTTTGGCCGCGGCGTGTCGAGCGGCCAACCGTGACAAGGCCCTGGAACGCGAGATGGACGAATGGCAAGCGTTCGATGACGGGGTTTCGGAATGAACGAGCCAGTTGTCGCGCGCGGGGACGTTTGGTGGGTGTCACTTGATCCAACACAGGGCGGCGAGATCAAGAAGACCAGGCCGTGCGTCGTGCTGACGCACGACACTCTGAACCGATTGCGTCGCACGGTTGTCGTCGTTCCTCTTTCCACCGCCGCGAAGCCGCACCCGCCGATCACCATCCCTGTTACCTGTCAGGGGCAGACGGCGGTCGCCGTCATCGACCAGATCCGGGCCGTAGCCAAACACCGCCTCAGGTCGAAGGTGGAGAGCATGGGAACTCGCGAGCTGTCGACCATCACCAGAGCCGTCTCGACCATTCTCGAGGTTCGGTGAATCGGAGGCACAACCAGCCGGTTGTGGTTACGTCGCTTCGCGCCAAACCACGCCGGTGGCGTTAAAATCCCCCCCACGCACAGCCCCTCCGGCTTTCGCCAAGGACGCCCGCAAAAGTGGCCTGAAGGGCCACCCGATGATAGCCCAGGGCAAGCAAGCCGCAGGCGCGCGCCGCCCTGGGTCCGTCCCCCAACGATCCCCGAGCCCTCAACAGCCTGTTGAAATAGTCGCGTGAGCCGCGGGACTTTCTCAACAGGCTGTTAAGGGGCGCCCCATTCGGTCGATTCAATCTTGCGCACGCCCCATCAAGAGCGCACCATCATCGCCACTTCCCGATCGGCCGCCCGATGAAGCGCAAAATCATCAAATCCATCGCCTTCCTCCTCCTCGCCGTGGTCGCGTACGGCTTCCTCGGCCCATACGGAGTGCACACGGAGGAATGCATCAAGTGCGGAGCGATGCGAATCCAGCTCCGCATCAGCTCGATTCCCCTGATGTCCTATGCCCGCGAGACTTCCGTATCGGCATGGTATCGAACCTTCGACGCCCACCACACCGACCATGCGTGGGGCGCCGTGTCCGGAAACGAACACACCTGGTCGAATGGCTGGCCCGGCTGGAGCAGCTATGACAACTTCGGATTAACGACGGCCTCCGCCCTGCGGGACCAGCATGATCGGCGCAACACCCTGCCGGCGGAAGAACTGGCCCGGATCATGGAGGGCTACGTATTGGCGGAAGTTGCGAGCATCACCGGGAGGGTCTGGCGCTTGCCAATGCACACAGGCGAAGATGCCATTAAGGAACAGGTCGTCGCCCCACAGAAAGCAGGGCTGAGACTTTATCCCAATGCCCGGTGACCTACGGTGAAAAACATGGAGAATAGACAGGTCAAAATCCGAATCACTTCGTTGGCGTTGATGTGCCTTCATATTTTGGCAACTCTGGCGACCTGTGCATGGGGATATTTTGATTCGAGAGGCTCAGAGTTTACATGGTTTTTTGACTTTTCGGGCTTTCTGCATTTGCCCAAAACAGTCGGTAATCATCTTGAAGCCTTGGTCTATTTTTATTCTATACTCATTTTTCCACTTTTGGCACTGGTATTGGCTTGGATGCGTAAGACCAAACCGACATGGCTGCTCGTTCCGGTCCACGTCGGACTATCCATCATCCAGCTTTTAGGCTTTGCGCCGCTGGTAAGCTGAAACGACTTCCCGATAACATTTGGAGCTGATCTCGGCCTCGAAGCGCCAGTTCTGCACCCACACAGGGGCGACGTATGGAATTGCCCGAGGCGAGGCGTAAATCGTTGGTCAGCGGACGGGCCGCCGCCGCCCCAATCCTTCGCCCTCCGACTTTCATCCCCAGGGCCGCTACGCCATCGCATACGCCTCAAGGGCCGCCCTGGGTCCGTCCCCCAACGATCCCCGAGCCCTGACGGGGCGACCCACCCGGTCGATGCCCCGCGAATTTGCCCGCAGCCGCAACCTCCATGGCGGGAATGTTCCTCCCTGCGATCTCCGCGGGCTCTGCGAGAGATCCATCCTGATTCATCCTGTCTAATCCTGTTCATCCTGTCCGACTTCCTTCCCGACTCCCGCGCAGGGGCGGCAGGAGTGGTCTACCCCGGTCGGATGACCGGGTCGCCCCTCCCTCTTTTCCAGCCTTCCAGCATTCCTCATAAATCCTCCCCCGCACCCGCGTCTGAATGAACCCCCGCCCCGCGCGTCGGACTCTCAACCCCGCGCACAAGGACCATCCGACCATGGCCACCGCTCCGATCTCCCGCCGTCGCTTCCTCCGCAACTCGGCCTTCGCCGCCGCCCCGCTGATCGTGCCCGGGCGGGTGCTGGGCCGGGACGGAGGGGTCGCGCCCTCGAACCGCATCCGCTTCGGGGTCATCGGCATCGGCCCGCGGGCGCGCGACACGCTGCCGGTCTTCCTCTCCTTCCCGGAAACCTCCTGGGCCGCCGTCTCCGACTGCCGGGCCGACCGCCTGCAACACGCCAAGGAGATGG
This sequence comes from Kiritimatiellia bacterium, assembly GCA_046346795.1. Lineage (GTDB taxonomy): Bacteria > Verrucomicrobiota > Kiritimatiellia > SS1-B-03-39 > UBA6053 > JAXMHJ01. Next base: position 49,749 of record JAXMHJ010000022.1, on the reverse strand, counting down.
TGGACAAACACTACGGCAACACCGACTGTCGCGCCTATCCCGACTTCCAGGAAATGCTCGCCCGACCGGACATCGACGCGGTGATGATCGCCACCGGCAACCGCTGGCACGGCCTCGCCTCCATCTACGCCGCCCGTGCCGGCAAGGACATCTACTGCGAAAAACCCGTCACCCTCTCCGTCCGCGAAGGGCGCGCCTCGTCGACACCTGCCGGCGCTTCGGCGTGGTCTACCAGGCCGGCACCCAGCGCCGCGCCACCGCCTCGTACCGCTTCGCGCGCGACCTCGTGCGCCAGGGCCGCATCGGCCGCCTGCACACCATCGAAATGCAGGTGTGGGAGGGCGGCGCGGTCGAACACCAGGACCCCGCGCCCGTTCCCGCCGGCTGGGACTACGACCGCTGGCTCGGCCAGGCCCCGTGGCGGCCCTTCACCCCCGGGCGCGCCAATTCGTGGCACTATTTCTGGGACACCGCCGACGGCATGCTCACCGACATGGGCGCGCACTACACCGACCAGGCGCAATGGGTCCTCGGCACCGATCACACCGGGCCCGTGCACTTCGAGGGCACCGCCCGCTTCCCCGACCCCGCGAAGTTCATGCAGGCGAAACGCCCATCACCGCCGAGGTCCGCGCCCGCTACGCCGGCGGCGTCACCGCCGTCATGGTCCAGCGCAGGGGTTTCGCCGACCGCACCTTCCGCTATGTCGGCGACGAGGAGCTGGGTGCGTGTGGACGACCACACCGACGCCGTCACCGCCTCGAACCCCGCGCTGCTCGACCTGCGCACCCGCGGCGGGGCCGGCTGGTCGAATCCTCCGACCACATCCGCGACTTCCTCGACTGCATCCGCTCCCGCCGCCCGACCGCCTGCCACGCCGAGGCCGCCCACCGCGCCCAGTCCATTTGCCAGTGCATGAACATCAGCCTGCGCCTCGGCCGCCCGCTCGACTGGGACCCGGCCAACGAGCAGTACAGCGACCCCGAGGCCAACCGCATGCTCTCCCGCGAACCCCGCTCCCCCTGGAGGATCTGACATGGCCCCCTTCGCCCTCCTCCTCGTCCTCGCCGTCATTCCGCTGGTTGACGGCCGCGGCCCCGACGCCTTCGCCGCCCGCGCCCAACTGGACGCCCGCATCAGCGTCGCCACGAACGCCACCCTCCGCGCCGCCGTCGAGAAAGAGCTGCTCGACGTGCTCCGCCGCTCCACCAACGGCGAAGCCCGGCTCTTCGCCGCGCAAGGCCTCGCGGTCGTCGCGGGCGACGCCTCCTGGCGCATGGACCAACCTCACCGCCTCCGCCGAGGAAAGCCCACCTCGCCTGCATCGCCCTGACGGGTCATCCCTCGCCCAAGGCCGGCGAGATCCTGCGCGGCGCACTCCCCGGCGCAACCGGCCCGGCCCGCCTGCAAATCGTCAACGCCCTCGGACGACGCGCCGAGCCGGAATCCGTGCCCCTGCTCGCGCCGCTTGCGAGTGATTCCGTCCCCGCCCTCGCCGACGCCGCCCGCGTCGCCCTGGCCTGCATTCCCGGCCGGCTGCGGCTGCGGCGCTCGCCAGCGCGCCCCGTCTGCCCGAGGCCGACCTGCTGCGCTGCCCGCGAAAAGATCTGCCCGCGCTCGAGAACCTCCTGCGCACCGGCGCCACCCCCAGCGTCCGACGCGGCGCGTGGAATGCCCTCGCCGACGCCGATCCTGCCGGGCTGCTCCCGCGTATCCTCGCCGCGCTGACCGAAGAGGGATCCGGTCATCGCCCCGCTCGCCGCCGCGACCGCCGGTCGGTTGACCGATCCCGCCGCCACCGCCGCGCTCGCAGAGCCCTGCCCAAACTCGCCCAGCCCGCCCGCGGCTGGCTCACCGCCGCGCTGGCCGATCTCGGAGGCGCCCCGGCCCTCGCCGCGCTGCAGCAGGAACTGGCCTCGGGCGACCCCGAAGGAAAACTCGCCGCCGCCAACGCTCTGCGCCGGCGCGGCGAAGCCGCAACCGCCACGGCCCTCGCCGCCGCCCTGCGCGGCGCGGACCTCCGCTCGCCGAGGCGCTCACCGCGGCCCTCATCGACCTGCCGCCGGGCGATCCCGCCGACAGCGGCATCCGCGGCGTCCTGCGCGACACGGTGACGGCCGACCCCGTCCGCCTCATCGAAATCCTTTCCGCGCGCAACGCCGCCGGGGCCATGCCCGACCTATGGGCCCCCGCCGCCTCCACCAACGCGCCGGTCGCCTCGGCCGCCTGGAAGGCCATCAGACGGCCGCCACCCCCGCCGACCTGCCCCGCCTGCTGGAACTGGCCGGCAAACATCCCGGCGCCGAAGCCGCGGCCGCCCGCCTGCTCGGCCGCATGCCGGATCCCGCCGCCCGCTCCGTCGCCGTCACCGCCGCGCTCGCCGCCGCGACCGATCCCGCGTCCCGCGCCACCCTCGTGCGGCTGCTCGGCGTCTGCGCCGCGGACGACGCCCTGGCCCGCGTGGTCGTTGCGCTGGGCGATGCGGACGCGGGCGTTCGCGATGCCGCCACGAGAACCCTCGCCGCGTGGCCCACCGGCGCCGCCCGCGATCCCTTGCTCGCCTTGATGCGCACGCCGCCCTCGCCGGGTGTGCGCGCGCTCGCCTTGCGCGGACTCGTGCGCCTCGCCGCCGAACCGACGACCCGCATCGAATTGGTGCGCGCCCGATTCAGACCCCTGCTGGCCGCGGCCGCGACGCCCGATGAGTGCAAGCTGATTCTCGGCGCGATCGCCGCGTGGAGCCGGCCCGAACTTCTGCCGCTCCTCAAACCCCATCTGCGCGATGACGCCGTGCGCGCCGAGGCCGAATCCGCCCGCGCCGCCCTGAGCCGACCCGCGTCCGCGATGAAGCCGCTGTTCGACGGCAAGAGCTTCACCGGCTGGGCGGGCGACACCAACACCACCTGGCGCGTGGCGGACGGCGCGCTGACGGCGGGAGCGCTGGATCGCAACCAGCCCGACAACCAGTACCTCGCCACCACGCGCGAGTTCGGCAACTTCGACCTCCAGCTCCAGTACCGGCTTGAGGGCACCGAGGGCTTCGTCAACGGCGGGGTGCAGGTCCGTTCCGCCGTGCCCGCCGATCCCCGCAACGTCATCGGCTACCAGGCCGATCTCGGCATGGGTCACGACGGCGCGCTCTACGACGAGCACCGCCGCAACCGGTTTCTCGCGCGTCCCGACGAGAAGGTCCGCGACGACGCCCTCCTGCCCGGCGACTGGAACCTCTACCGCATCCGCGCCGAGGGCCCCCGCGTCCGCATCTGGCTCAATGGCGTGCTCACCGTCGACTACACCGAGACCGACGACGCCATCCCGCGCCGCGGCATCATCGCCGTCCAGATCCACGGCGGCGCCAAGTCCCGCGTCGCCTACCGAGAGTTGTTCATCGAGGAGTTGCCTTGAATCGAATTTGATGAGGAAGGCTGGAAGGCTGGAAAAGTCGGGATTGTTATCAGGAACTCATGAACTCAGGAAGAAATGCATGAGGGGCGAGGGCGGCAACATGGGGTCGGGGGCCGCGCCGCGGTAGTTTGAGGCTCAGCCGGTGGCTTCGCCCTACCCTGGGGCGATCGGGCGAGACGGTCATTCCAATTGCCGCCGACATGCTCTTTCGCCTAACCACCATTATTTCGCGCCTTCCGCGCCTTTCGTAGTTTCTCCCCCAAAATAATTCCTCTTTTCCTGATTTCATGAGTTCCTGAAACAAATTCCGGCTGCGGCTCTTATTCAATCCCATGCATAATGGTTCTTTTCCAGCCTTCCAGCATTCCTGATAAAAATTCTCCTCCTGCGGCCTCAGGCAAGCTGAGGCCCTACGGGGAATCCGTCGGCAGGCGATGCCAGGGGCGGGGGTCGGCTTGGGTTGCGCGGAGGGCGAAGAGGGTGAAGACCGGTTCGTCGGCGGGGGCGGACCAGGTCCCACCGGGGGAGAGCGGCTCCTCCAGCTTGCGCCGGGCGTCGGGATGCTGATACGAACCCTCCTTCCAGAAATAACACTCAGCCCGGGGATCGCCGGACGGCGCCGCTGCCCCGAAGTGCAGACCGCCGGGATCGGTCCAGGAGGCGACCTTGCGCCAGTAGTTCGGCACGTTGGGGCCGCCTAAAACATCGTCAGAGGCGTCGCCGCCAATGGCGGAAATCGGGTAATAATAAATTCCGCGCAGGGTCCACGGTTCGGCGGCGAGATTTTCGACGCGGCGGATCACGGAAGTGAAGGTGGACGCGCCGGCGGTGAAACCCAACCGCCACACCGCGCGCCAGCGGGGATGGCGGGTGGTCACGTCGAGCACGAGGCGGGATGCGGTCTGTTCAACGACTTCGACGCGCTCGATCGACTCGGCGTGCGGCCAGTCGCGAGCGTTGCCATCCTCAACTGAAATCACGGCGGCGAGGTGTCCAAGCTCGGTTCCGGCCGCCGCGGGGGAGTCGCGGAATTCGATCCGATCGAACAGATCGCCGTTCGGCCCGGACTTGGTCAGGCGCAGAAGCCCGGTGTCCACGGTGAAGGTCTTGCCGTTGTTCTCGAATATCAGGGTCGAAGCCGCAGCTCGCCCCGCCGGGGATTTCGGATCATCGCCCCACGGCCCGGGATCGATGTCCGCCGCGCCGATGCGGCCGGCGTGCAGGTCGATCATGCGGGCATTGACCCGCGCGGCCGCGGCGGTGAGGTCGGGATAGGGCTCGTCGCTTTCGCTGACGAGGCCGTAGTTGCTGTCCTCGGGGAAGGTGCTGCTGATGCCGGACGCGGGTTCGTCGGACCACATGAAGTACTGCGAGCCGACGACGGCGGGGTGGCTGAACAGCGCGGCCTGCATGACGGCGAAGCAGAACGCGCGCTGCCGCTGGGTGTCTACCCGCATGCCGGCGCCGTGGCGGCTGGGCAGCGGGCGGCCGGTGCTGTCCACGGCGTCGAGCGCGGGATAGCTCCACTCGGTGACCATGAGCGGGCGCCGGGTGAGGCCGGCGATGCGGTCGAGGTGACCGGCGAGGCCCTCCACGACGCGGGGGACGGGGTCGATGCGGAGATAGAAATTGACGGTGACGACGTCGCAGGTGCGCCCGCATTCGCGCCACGCGCTGTCGGGGGCGTTGTGGGCGAAGCGGCAGCCGAGGATCAGGTGGTTGGGATCGTGCCGGCGGACCGCGTCGGTGGTGATCTGGAAATAGCGGCGGGCGGCCTCGGCGACGAAGGCCTCGAGCGCCTCGCGCGCGGCCGGGGTGGCGGGCTCGGGCGGGACGGTTTGCGCGAGCAGGGCGTCGAAGGACTCCGTCTTCGCGGCGAAGGCCTGGTTGAAGGCGGCGATGTCGTCGTGGAAGGCGCGGCGGAGGTGTTCGACCAGCGCGCGTTTTCCGGCGGAATCGGCGGGGCGCGTGAAGGTCTCGGCCGCGACGCCCCACGGCTGGCCGTGTTTGCCCCACCATTCGAGTTCGTTGTCGAGGAAGTAGCCGAGCAGCCACGGGTTGTCGCGGAGCGGCGCGCAGCGTTCGCGGGCGCGCAGGTCGCAGAAGCGTTCGAAGCGCGGGTCGAAGACGTCGGGCCAGCCGGTCCAGGTGGTTTTTTCCACCAGCGGGGCGATGGGGGAAAAATCGGTGCCGAAGGCGAGGAACTCGGTGAAGGCCAGGTCCCGATCGCGCATCTCGCGGCCGTTGCCGGCCCCGCAGGTGTTGAAGTTCCAGGCGCGCATGCGCCGCGCGGCCTCGTCGGCCCAGACGGCGGGGGTGCCGTACTTTTCCCGCGCGATCCGTTCGTAGGGCGAGTAGCCGAGGGATTCGCACCAGTGGCCGTTGAACTTCACGTGGTCGGCGCCGATGGAGAGCGTGGCGCGCCCGGCGGGATCGGCGAGCCACCAGCGGTCGTTGAGGCGCGCGGTGCGGAAGAAGCCGGTGGTGGGTCCGGGCGCATCCTGCCAGCGGGGGTTGGCGCGATAAACGGGCGGGGCGGCGTCGGGCGGATCGGCGACGGGGGTGTCGATGCGGGCGTGCATGTCGTCGAAGCGCGCGTTCATCGCGGACACGGCGAGCATTGGGCGTCCGTGCGTGACGCCGCGACCGCGTATCACCCGGCGGCATCGGGAGACGAGGCGGTCGCCTTCGAAGACTTCGCCCACGACGCCGGGGAGGCCGTCGCGCGGTTCGAACGCGATGCGGAGTCGGTAGGACTTGCCGTACGACCAGTCGCCAGGGCCGGTCTGTTCGACGGAGGGTGCTTCCGAGCCCGGCTCGTGCTGAGCGTTCCAGCGGTCGTCAAGCATTTCGGACAGCTCCACGAAGCGTTTCGTCCCGTCCGGGCTTTCCACCAGGGCCACGTGCCAGAAGTTGTGTTCGTCCGCGCGCAGGCCGACCCCGGCGGTGCGCCAGCGGTCGCCTGCGGCGGCCCGGGGCGTGACGGTGGCCTCGACCGACGCGACCGATCCCATGGGCGCTTCCGCGAGCACGGCGTGCCCGCGTTCGCCGGGGATCTCCGCCTCCAGCGCGCCCCCCGTGATGCGGAACCCGACATGATCCGCCCGCCACCGCGGCTCACCCCACGCGCCGTCGGGGTAGTGCGAGAAGTCGTCGTCGATCCGCACGGCGGCGGGGGTGTCGGCGCGTACAACCGCGGCGAGGAGGAGAAGCGCGGCGATCCATCGCCCGCGGAATCCGGAGGAGGGGTTCATGGTTGGCAGTGAACGCCTTGTTGGGACGGTTGCCAAGCTTGGGGTGGAGGAGATTTCCTTTCACCACGAAGAAGGAGGAATAGAGCCGCGCGGGGTGTCAACACGGCCCTCCTTTCCGAACGAAAAGGGTTTGACTCACCCGCGATGCTGGAGGACGCTGATCGCATGAGCACGACGTCCATCAAATCCGAGCTTCGGGAGATTGCCGACCGCATTCCCGAATCAGCTTCGTACAGTGATGCCATGTACCAGCTTTACGTCCGCATGAAGGTGGCAAAAGCGAAACTTGCGGCAGAGGAGGGACGAGTGATTCCGCATGACGAGGTCAAGCTCAGGTTCGCAAAGTGATTCGCATTGTAAAGACATCCATCATTCTAGTCTGTATCCTCGCCCTCGCTGGTTGCTGTCAGAACAGAAAAATTTGGCGGGAATCGCTTGGCCGCCTGGATTGGTCCGGGGGAAACCATGAATCCCGGTATGTCCGGGACCAATTAGTTGCCACACTCAAGGCTACAGATGCGGCCGACCTTCGTCATCCGCAATTGGTCGATGTTGTCTTTTACGGGCAGTCACCGGATGCGGAGAGGGCGATGATTGTATTCAATTGGATTGCCAGTCCGCCGACAGCCGATGGTGCGATCCTCATGACACAGGATGGCTCGACTATATCATTAACTTTTCCCCAAGAATATTTGGATGAGAACGCAAAGCAGTCGAAGCACCATGCGATCTGTTATGCAGCCATCAGCCGCCGAAATGAGTCAGAAACTTGGAGCAAGATAGATGTCGAGGCGGTCGTATCTGGTCAACTGACCTTGAACGGGAAGCCTGTATCGAACGTCTGCCATTTCCGAAGGCACGCAAAACAAAACGAACCCAGCCAAAAGGCCCCGGAGGCAACCCTGAAAGCCGGTGTCACCCCGAACGATCAATCCGGGGAGACGCCCTGATCTCCAGGCTACCCTGATTCTCGACGTTGGTTTTTATTACACGCTGCTTTTGAGCGAGTGGATTATGTCTCGCCCCTTCAGGGCTCCAGACATGGTGGGTGGGCGGACCCAGGGCGGCGTTCGCCGTGCGGCTCTCTTGCCCTGGGCTATCATGTTGCGGCCCTTCAGGCCGGCCATGGCGCGGTTTGGCATCAGACAGCGCTGCTTTGGAGTGCTCATTTTCCTCACCTTTTCCCCCATTTTGCGGCATCATGCCGCCATGCACACCTCCTCCCTCCGCCGACTCCTCCTCGCCTGCGGGTTGCTCGCAGCCGCAGCCTCCACGGCCCGGACGTTCCCGATGGAAACGAGGCCGTGGACGAGGTGGTGGTGGCCGGGAAGCGCGGTGGACACGAACAACGTGACGCGGCTGCTGACGGAATACCGGGACGCGGGCTACGGCGGGGTGGAGATCTGCCCGATCTACGGGGCGAAAGGGGCGGAGGGGCGGTTCATCGATTTCCTGTCGCCGCAATGGATGGCGATGCTGGCGCACACGACGCGCGAAGCGGAACGACTTGGACTGGGCGTGGACATGACCGCGGGCACGGGCTGGCCCTTCGGCGGACCGTGGGTGACGACGGAAGACGGGTCGTCGCGGCTGATCACCAAGGTGCACCGGGTGAAGGGCGGGGCGACATTGAAGACGGCCTGGCCGGAAGGCACGCCGATCGGACTGTTCGCGGTTCCGGTCACCGGAACGGCGACGGCGATCGAGTTCCGGTCACCGGAACCCGGGCCGATCACCTGGACCGCGCCACCGGAGGGCGGAACGGTGGTGGCGCTGACGCGGAAGACGGCGATCCAGAACGTGAAGCGCGCCGCGCCGGGCGGGGCGGGGCCGGTGCTCGACCCGTACAACCCCGGGGCGATGAAACGATACCTGGAGCGCTTCGACACGGCGTTCGCAGGCTTCTCGGCACCGATGCCGCGGGCGTATTTCCACGACTCGTTTGAATACTACGGGGCGGACTGGACGCCGGAGTTCCTGAAGGAGTTCGAGGCGCGGCGCGGCTACGACCTGCGCGCGGAGATCGGGGCGTTCGCGGGGATCGGCGAGAGCAACCATGTGGCGCGCGTGAAGGCGGACTGGCGGGCGACGCTGGGCGAGCTGCACCTGGAGACGATGGCGGTGTGGACGGAGTGGTCGCACCGGCACGGAGGGCGCTCGCGCTATCAGAGCCACGGCGCGCCGGCGAACCTGCTGGACCTGTACGCGGCGGTGGACATCCCGGAGACGGAGATCTTCCGGCACGTGGAGGACGGGCAGCTCCCGATGATCAAGCTGGCGTCGTCCGGCGCGCACCTGGCGGGGCGGCCGCTGACCTCGGCGGAGTCGTTCACGTGGTTGTAGGAGCACTTCCAGGCGTCGCTGGCGGACCAGAAACCGGCGGCGGACTTACTGTTCCTGGGCGGGGTGAACCACCTGTTCTACCACGGCGTGCCGTATTCGCCGGAGGACGCGGGCTGGCCGGGCTGGCTGTTCTACGCGTCGGTGCACTGCGGCCCGAACGGCGGGCTGTGGCGCGATCTGCCGGCGTTCAATGCGTACGTCGCGCGCTGCCAGCAACTGCTGCAGGCGGGCCGGCCGGATCCGGACGTGCTGCTGTATTTCCCGGTGCACGAGGTGTTCCACGACGCTGCGGGCGGGGTGAAACTGCTGACGGTGCACGCGTCGTGGCTGCAGGCGACGTCGGCACACCGGTGCGGGATGGAGATGACGAAGGCGGGGATCCAGTGGGACTGGTTTTCGGACCGGCTGCTGGCGGGGGCGAAGGTGGAGGCCGGGCGCGTGGTGATCGGCGATGTGCGGGCGCGGGCGTTGCTGGTGCCGCCGACACGCTTCATGCCGCCGGAGACGCTGGAGCGGCTGCGGGAGCTGGCGGCGGCGGGGGCGACGGTGCTGTTCCAGGGGGCGGTGCCGCAAGAGGTGGGCGGGCTGGGGCATCAAGGGCGGGACGAGCTGCGGCTGCGGGAAATTTCGGCGGGCGCGACGGCGTGGAAGGTCGGGGCCGATCTCGCGGAGCTGCTGCGCGCGGGCGGGGTGACGCCGGACGCGCTGGCGGCGACGGGGCTGCCGTTTGTGCGGAGGACGGGGCCGCGCTACTTCGTGGTGAACCCGCGCGCGGAGGCGTTCGCGGAATGGGTGGCGGTGCCGAAGGATCTGCCGCCGCTGGTGCGCATCGATCCGCTGGGCCTGCACGCGTCGGGGCGGTTGCCGGAGCGGACAAGCGCCGCGGGAGGGCGCGAGGCGTGGGTGGAAATCGGTGCGGGTGAAAGCGCGCTGATCGACGCGACCGCGGTCTCGCGGGAAGGCTGGCCGGTGTTCAGGCGCGGGGAGGCGATGCCGGTCACGGGGCGGTGGAAGGTGTCGTTCATCGCGGGCGGGCCGGTGCTGCCGCAGCCGTACGAGACGGAGGAGCTGGTTTCATGGACGACGCGGGCGGATCCGGAGCTGAAGCGGTTTTCCGGCACCGCGCGCTACACGCTGGAGTTTGACGCGCCGAACGGCATGCAGCGGGACTGGCTGCTGCGCTGCGAGGGCGTGCGCGATTCCGCGCGGGTGCGGTTGAACGGAGCGGAGCTGGGCGTGCTGTTCTGCGCGCCGTGGGAGCTGCCGGCGGGGGAGGCGCTCAAGCCGGGTCGGAACGTGCTGGAGATCGAGGTGACCAACGCCGCCGCCAACCGCATCGCCGATCTCGACCGGCGCGGGGTGGAATGGAAGAACTTCCACGAGATCAATTTCGTGAACATCGAGTACAAGCCGTTCGACGCGTCGGGCTGGGCGCCCCGCGAGGCCGGTCTGACGGGTCCGGTGACGCTGATTTCGTTGCGGCCGGAATGATTTTTTATCAGGAACGCTGGAAGGCTGGAAAAGGAACTAAAATTCGGGGGGGGCAGAACGTCGCCACCCGGTCAATCCGGTCAATGAAGTCACCCGCAGCGCTGATTACAGCGGGCTGTCGGGATTGATGACGGGAACCAGCGGCGGAGGGGGCGGAGGGGGCGCGGGAGGTGTCGGGGGTGACGGCGGTTCGGGTTCCGCGACGGGGGGAGCGGAGGAGGGGCGGGTGGTGCGGCGGCGGACCGGGGGCGCGGAGCCGGTCTGATCGGACTTGCTCCTCACCTCGGACGAGCCGGAGAAGATGCTGTCGGCGCCGGGCGAGGAGGGCAGGGGTTCATACCACTGGGCGTCGCCGCCGGAGGCGCCGGGGCCGAAGGGCAGGATGAAGCGGCCGCCGAAAAAGGTTTCGGAGTCGGAGAATTCGCGGTCGAAGTAGGTGACCATTTCGAGCGCGAGGAATTTGCGCGGGCGGTATTCGATGCGGGTCAGCCAGCCGTCCTGCTGTTCGGTCTTGGGTCCGTCGCTGGTGTGCCAGCCGCCGAAGAAGCGCATGTCGCCGGCCCACGTGGGGAGGGGGGCGCGGACGCCGAATTCGGCTTCGGCGCCGGAGAGGGGGATTTCGTAGCGTTCGAAGGTGTCGCGGGTGGTGACGGTGGTGCCGTCGGCGCGGGTGGTCTTGCGGGTGGCTTCGCGGGTTTCGACCAGTTCGGCGTCGTGCGGGGAGAGGTAGCCGCGGAGGCGCGCGGTGTAGTCGGTGGCGCGGTGTTCGAAGCCGGAGGCGAAGGTGGCGAAGGTGTTGTCGCCGGGGGTGTCTCGCAGCTCGCCGGAAACATAGATCGTGTGAAACGACTTGCTCGGGAACACGCGGCGCTGGACGAAGCGGAGGCCGGCGGTCATGTCCTCGTCGTCGCTCACGGAGTAGCGGGGGTTGAGGAGCAGCATGCGGTCCTGCTCGACGTGCAGGCGGATCATGCCGTCGATGAGGCCGAGCGCCTGTCCGCCGCCCTCGAAGCCGCCGGCGGAGACGGAGCCGGGGGCTTTTTCGCCGGCGGGAGCGGGTTCGGCCGGGGGCGCGGGGGTTTCGGCGGCGGCGGGTGCGGTCGTGGCGGGTGCGCCGCCGGCGGGCTCCTCCGCGTCCACCCAGGCGGTGCGCGACGCGGTCAGAACGGTCAACAGGACGTAACGTGTGATCCTCATGTCGATCCCCCCCGGGAATGTTTCGGAACGCTCAACCCGTACGATTGGGTAGCGGAAAACCGGGGAAAATCAAATCGCAAACAGCGGCCGGCCATCCGGCGTCTCGGGCGGGCGGGGCGGCCCTACCCGGGGCCCACGCGAACGTCGGCCTCGGCGAGGCGGCGGTAGACGCGGATGTTCTGGCGGATGGGCGGGGTTTCGAACAGGAGGCGGGAGGTGCCCTCCCACAGCGCGATCCAGGCGGCGACGACGAGCCCTTCGAAGGACACGCGCAGGCCGAGGGGGGCGCTGGCGGCGTGGGGAGAGAGGAGGATCGTGCCGACCAGAAGGAGGAGGCCCAGGCCGGTCAGCAGCAGAAAGTGGCGGAGCAGGCGGCGGTGCAGCCGGCGCTCCTGGCGGCACAGGTGGCGGAAGAATCCGCGCAGGCCCTGCACCACGTCGGGGTCCGGCAGGGAGGGGCTTGGTTCCTCCAGCAGGATCTGGATGCGGAACGGGTTCGCGCCGATTTCGCGGGCGCAGTCGGCCAGGTAGTCGGCCAGGTCCTGGTTCAGGTCCTTCTTCGGATAGGGGGCGAAGCGGTCGAACCGGTTGAACAGATCCCGGGCGTCCCGGGTCGCGACCTCGATCACGACCCGCCCGTCGGGATCCTTCTCGTACCGGCTGAGGGAGGGCGGTTCCATGCGCCCATGCTACACCCGGCGGGCCGGGGCATCACGCGGAATCGCGCGGACCCGCCGGTAGAGCGGGGGCCTGCGCACCCGCTCTTGAAAACACGGGCGGAGCGGGTGCCCAGGCCCCCGCTTTACCGCATCCGTCCGCAGTCGCGCCAGGCCTGCGGGAGGGCGTCGGCGACATCGGTGACCTGCATGCCGGCGGGGCCGTGCCGCCATGCGGCGAGGTCGCCGGCGCGGCCGTGCAGCCACACGGCCAGGCAGGCGGCGTCAAAGGGCTCGACCCCCTGCGCGAGGATCCCGCCGAGCAGGCCGGAGAGGAGGTCCCCGCTGCCGCCGCGGGCGAGCCCGGGGTTGCCGTTCAGGTTGAGATGCGGTTCCCGCCCGGTCTGCACGACCAGCGTGCCCTCTCCCTTCAGCACGACCACCGCCCCGGTCAGGCCGGCGAGGGTGTCGGCGGCCTTGAGCCGGTCGGCCTGGACCTCCTCCACGGACATCCCGACCAGGCGCGCCAGCTCGCCCGGATGGGGGGTGAGAACCACGGAGCCGGAGCGCTTTTCGATCCAGTGCGCGCGCCCGGCGAAGGCGTTCAGCGCGTCCGCGTCCAGCACCATCGGCCGGCTGGCGATCAGCAGCATGCGCCGGAGGAGTTGCAGCGTGTCCGCCGATGCGCCCAGGCCCGGGCCGGCGACCACGGCGTCGATGTCCGTCAGGCGGCTCTGCCAGCGGTCCCACACGTCGGCCGACAACCCGCCCTCGCGACCGGTCTCGCCGGCGTGCACCATGGCGCCGGGAACCCCCGCGCCCGTCGCGGTGACCAGGTCCGGCGGACGACGACGTCCACCAGTCCGGCGCCCGCGGCCAGCGCGCCGCGCGCGGCGAGTCCGGCGGCGCCGCTGAGGCCGGGCGATCCGCCCAGCACCAGCACGCGCCCGTAGGTCCCCTTGTGCGAATCGCGCGCGCGGGGGCGGAGGACGCCGGCCGCGGCGGCGGTGATGCAATGACAGGGGTCCGCTGCCGCCCGCCGGCGCCGTCAGGCCGATGTCGAGGCATTCCACCGACCCGCCGCGGCGCGCGCGGAGGCGGCCAGCAGGCCGGCCTTGGGCAGCCCGGTGCACAGGGTGGCGTCGGCCTTGACGAACGGCTCGTGCGTCTCCCCGCTGGTGGCGTCCACGCCGCTCGGAAAATCCAGCGCGACCACGCGCGCCTGCGCGGCCATTGCGTTGATCCAGCGGATCGCGGCGGCCGCGACGCCCGCGGCGCGCCCGCGGCCCCGGTGCCGAGCAGGCCGTCCACCACGATGTCCGCCAGCGGCAGGAGTCCGGGGTCGGCCGCCCAGTCCGCCTCCGCCGGACAGGCGCGCAGCGCCCGCCCAGCGAGCGGTAGTGCGAAACGAAGAACGCGGGTTCGCCGGCCAGCGCCGCGGGATCGGCGGCGAGCCGGACCTCGCAGTTCCACCCCGCCTCGCGCAGCAGGCAGGCGGCGGCGAGCGCGTCCCCGCCGTTGTTGCCCTTGCCGGCGGCGAACAGGATGCGGGGGGCGGCGTGGCCCTGCGCGCGCGCCAGGGCGACGATCCGCCCGGCGATGCCGCGCGCGGCCCGGCGCATCAGGTCCCGGCCGGGAACCCCGCCGCGCATCGCGGCCTCGTCCGCCGCGCGGACCTCGTCTGCGGTGAAGAAGCGCATGTCAGGGCCGCCCTCCGGCGTAGGCCGCCATGCCGGCGAGCAGTTCGCGCACCGCCTCGCGCAGGCCGGTGAACACGGCGCGGCTGATGATGCTGTGGCCGATGTTGAGCGTGTCCAGGCGGGGGATGTTCAGGATGCCGGGGAGGTTGTCCAGGTTGATGCCGTGGCCGGCGTTGACCTTGATCCCGGCGGCGTGGGCGAGGCGGGCGCCGGCGATGAGGGCGTCGAGCAGCCCCTCCGCCTCCGCCCCGGTCGCGTCGCAGTACGCCCCGGTGTGCAGTTCGACATAGGGCGCGCGCAGGCGGGCCGCGGCCTCGATCTGCCGCGGGTCCGGCGCGATGAACAGGCTGACCGCGATGCCGGCGTCGCGCAGGCGGCCCACGTTCCGCTCCAGCGCGGAGAATTGTCCGGCCGCGTCGAGCCCGCCCTCGGTGGTCAGCTCCGCGCGCCGCTCGGGCACCAGGCACACCTCGGCCGGCCGGGCGCGCAGGGCGATGTCGGTGATCTCGTCCGAATTGGCCATCTCCAGGTTCACCGGCAGGGCCTGGCCGGCGATCATCTCGAACACGTCGCGGTCCTGGATGTGGCGGCGGTCCTCGCGCAGGTGGATGGTGATGCCATGGGCGCCCGCCTCCGCGGCCAGCCGCGCCGCGACCAGCGGCGAAGGGTAGGGGGTGTGGCGGGCCTGGCGCAGCGTGGCCACGTGGTCCACGTTCACGCCGAGGCGCGGGGGATTGGCCGGCGGCGCGCCGGTCCGGGGGGCGTCGTTCATGTCGTCTCTCCTGTCAAAACCGGTCCAGCACCATCTGCGTCGACTTGCGCGGGCGGTAGAGGTTGTCCTGATACTTCGTCACGACCGCGCGTCCGCGCGACTTCGCGTTGAGCAGGGCGATCTCGGCCTTCTCAAACAGCACGCGCGGGGCGCCCCCGTCGTCGGGATACCCGGCCACCCCCGCGCAGGCGGTGATCCGCAGCTTGTTGGCGGCATGGGTGATCGGCTCGCGCTTGATCTCCGCCACCATGCGCTGCGCGGCGGTCTCGGCCGCGGCCGGGGCGCAGTCCATGCAGATCAGGAACTCCTCGTCCTCGATGCGCCCGATCAGGTCGTCCTCGCGGCAGGCCTTCTGCAGGATCCGGGAGACGCCGCGCAGGATCTCGTCGCCGGCGGCGCGCCCGTAGTGGTCGTTGTAGCGGCGGAGCGAATCGACATCGATGACCATCAGGGACGCTGGTTTTTCGATCTTGCGATGGCGGGCGACGAATTTCTGCATGGCGCTGCCGAGCCGGTCGGGGCGCAGCACGCCGGTCAGCTCGTCCAGCAGGCCGCCCGCGGCCGTCTTTTTCCCGCCGGTCTCCTCCCCCGCCGGGGTGTCGCCGCGGTGCGCCGCCGGGGGCGCCTCCCCCGCCGCGCCGCCGGGGTTCGACGCGTGGGCGATGGCGGTTTCGGAGGTGTCCGGCGGCAGCGTCTCCAGGGCGCGTTCCGCCGACCGGAACAATTCCTCCGCGGACGTTCCGTCCGCCGGAAACGACGCCACGCCCGCCCGGATGAACAGGCGCGCCGTGACCGCCCCGGGGCCGGTGAAGAAGCCGTGCGAGACCGAGTCCGCGAGCCGCCGCACCACCATCCCCGCGCGTTCCGGCCGCAGGGCCAGGATCACCCCCAGGCGCTCCGGGGAGAACTGCTGGCAGGTGTCGCCCTTGCGGATCGCCGCGCGGATGCGCTCCGCGGCGTGGCTCATCGCGGCGGCCACGAATTCCGGCCCGTGGGCGGCCTCCAGCCCCGGCACGCCGGCCAGGCCCAGCACCACCAGGGAAAAGGGCGCCGGTTCCTTGTGCAGCGAGCCGAGGTACGTCGACAGGCGGAGGCGGAAGGCCTGCTCGGGGCCGATGCCGGTCTCCGCCGGGGCGGAGGTGCGCGTGAGGGCGCGGTAGCGCAGGTGACTGGCCACGCCGGCGGTGACGCCGAAGGCGAGCGCGGCGAAGACCAGGGTCTGCAGGAGGATGGAGAGAAAATCGGCCATGGGTCAGGCGATCGCCTGCTGGGTGGCCGTGTCGAACCAGCGGACGCGTTCCATGGCGAAGCGGAGCGGGACCGTGTCGCCGACCTTCACCCCGGAGAGTTCGGGAATGCGCGCGATCACGTGGCTGGAACCCGCCGTGGCGTACAGGAAGACCTCCGCGCCCATTTGTTCGATGACCTCCACCTTCCCCTGCGCGGCCGCGCCGGGTTCCACCGTGATGTTTTCCGGGCGGATGCCCAGCACGATCTCCCCGCCGGCGCGCGACGACAGCATGGGGCCGTGGGCGGGATGGACCGCGAGGGTCAGCCCGCCGCCGTCGAAGGCCAGCCCGCCCGCCGAGGCCGTGAGCCGGCCCTTCACCACGTTCATGGGCGGGCTGCCGATGAACCCGGCCACGAACAGGTTGGCGGGGCGGTGGTAGAGTTCGAGCGGCGGCGCCACTTGCTGGATGATCCCGTCCTTCATCACCACGATCCGGTCGCCCATGGTCATGGCCTCCACCTGGTCGTGGGTGACGTAGATCATGGTCGATTGCAGCCGGTGGTGCAGCTTGATGATCTCGGTGCGCATCTGCACGCGCATCTTGGCGTCGAGGTTCGAGAGCGGCTCGTCGAACAGGAAGGCCTTGGGGCGGCGCACGATCGCCCGCCCGACCGCGACGCGCTGGCGCTGGCCGCCCGAGAGCGCCTTGGGCTTGCGCTCGAGGTATTCGGTGATGCCCAGCATGGCCGCCGCCTCACGGACGCGGCTGTCGATCTCCGTCCGCGGCATCTTGCGCAGCTTGAGGCCGAAGGCCATGTTCTCGTACACCGACATGTGCGGGTAGAGCGCGTAATTCTGGAACACCATGGCGATGTCGCGGTCCTTCGGCGGCACCTCGTTGACCACCCGGCCGTCGATGGTCACCGTTCCCCTGCTGATCTCCTCCAGCCCCGCGACCATGCGCAACGTCGTGGATTTTCCGCAGCCCGACGGCCCGACCAGCACCACGAACTCCTTGTCGCGGATGTGCAGGTTCGCGTCCTTCACGGCGGTGACGTCGCCGGGATAGATCTTGTAGACGTTTTGCAGAATCACTTCGGCCATGGAGGTTCTCCCAGGTTGGGACCGCCTACCGTATCAGGGGGGCGGAGGAGTGTCAAAGCGTACCCTCGGGGGCGGCGAATCGGTACGGCGGGGCCTGCGGCCCCGCTTCTGACACACAGCCCGGAGCGGGTGCGCAAGCCCCCGCTCTACTCCGGTACGGCGGGGCCTGCGGACCCGCTTCTGACGCGCCGTCCGGAGCGCACGCCAACCGGTCCGGTTCCCGTCAACGGGTCAGTTGCCCGGCGAGGCCCAGGTAGGCCTCCGCCTTCAGTTGCTCGACCTGCCGGCTGTCCCGGGACTGGCTGTTCATCGAGGAATGAGAGATCACCGTTTCACCGGAGACCGCGGTGATGTCCGACCACCTTCCCGTCGCGACATCGGAGACGATGGCCGACACCGACACCCGCATCCGCTGGCTCTCGTCGGGAATGTACCAGCCGGCGATGGGGACCCAGGAGATGGCCTTCGTCTCCTTGGGTTGTAGCCGTATTGATAGTGCGAAATCGACCGGGTGGTCTCGCAACCGTTTGCCAGAAACAGGCACATCAGGGAAATCACCGGAACTTTCATGTTCATGTTGTCTTCCTCCGTTCGCGCATCGATTTGTTTGGAACGACGGCCGGACTGGAACGGGAACCCGGCCGGACATCCCCTTCACCCCCTTGGGTCGAAGGATTCATCCGTCCTCCGCGCCCCCGGACACTGCTCGTCCAGCGACCGGCGGAACTTCACGCAGCCTTCCATGAACTTCGACCATTCGGGAACTTCAGGCGTCCCGGTGCGGGGTTCCGGCAGCAGGGCCCACAACCCGGGCTGATACCAGCACAGATCGTGCCCCGTGCTGTCGCGGTGCCGCCGGATCGCGCTCCGCAGCTTCACGACTTCCGCGGCCAGTTCCTCCCGGGTCATGCCCGCCAGATCGGTGTCGAATTCGCTCACTGCCGCCGACCTTCCTGAAGCCTTCGCCCGTGTCAACGACAAACGCCGCGCGGGGATGTCCGTCACCGCGGCGAGGACCGGCAGGAGCAGGCCGGGGAACGGCGGGGGCGCGCGGCCGCGCCGGGTTTCCTCCGTGTTTCCGGACGCCGCCGGTACAAAACCCCCCGCGCACATCTCCCCGCTTTTGGTTTGCAAATCCGGCCGATCCATTTCAGCTTGCGCACCCTATGGCACCCAAAATCGACTGGCACGGCGTGTTTCCCGCCGTCCCCACTCAATTCCACGAGGATTTCACCCTCGACCTTCCCTCCACGCAGAAGCATGTGGAGGCCTTGCTCGACGAGGGCATCCACGGCCTCATCATGCTCGGCACCATCGGCGAGAACTGCTCGCTCTCGCTCGACGAAAAGGTCAAGGTGCTCAAGGCGACCCGGGAGGTCTGCGGCGACCGCGTCCCGCTGCTCAACGGCATCGCCGAGTTCACCACCGCCGGCGCCTGCGAGACGGCCCGGGCCGCCGCAAGGGCGGGCGTGGACGGGTTCATGCTGATGCCGGCCATGGTCTACAAGTCCGACCGCCGCGAAACCGTGCACCATTTCCGCACGGTCGCCGCCGCCACGGACCTGCCGATCATGTGCTACAACAATCCGCCGGTCTACCGCGTGGACATCACGCCCGACATGCTGGCGGACCTTGCCGACGTCGAGACCATCGTCTGCGTCAAGGAGGCCGCCGGCGACACCCGGCGCATCACCGACCTCTTCAACCAACTCGGCGACCGCTACCTCATCTTCTCCGGCCTCGACGACGTCGCGCTCGAAAGCATCATGCTCGGCTGCGTCGGATGGATCTCCGGGCTGGTCGACGCCTTCCCGCGCGAAAACCGCCTGATGTGGGACGCGGCCGCCGCCGGCGACTGGAAGCGCGGGCTGGAAATCTACCGCTGGTACATGCCCATGCTGCACTTCGACGCCCATCCCAAGCTGGTGCAGTACATCAAGCTGGCCTGCGCCGAGATGGGCTACGGCACCGAAACCGTGCGCGCCCCGCGCCTGCCGCTGGTCGGTGACGAGCGCGAGGAAGCGCTGAAGATCATCCGTCACAGCGCGGCGACGCGGCCGAAATAATCGCAGAGCTCGACCCTGGTCGAGGCCGCAGACCACTTGCGACTTCAGGCAAGCTGTAGCCCTGCCAGGTCACGAACGGCTCTGCGACGCCTTGTACGCCAGCCCCGCGCCCACCAGGTCGCTCATGGCCATGCCGATCGACTTGAACAGGGTGATCTCGTCGTCGCTGCGGCGCAGCGGCACCGTGCCGGCGCACATCTCGCCCAGTTCGGCCACCACGTCCTCGCGCTTGAACACGCCCTCGGAGATGGGCACCAGGATCTCCCCCGCCTCCTTGAAGGCGTTGACCCGGCTGTCGGCGTAGACGCGGGACTTGAGGACCAGCGCGGTGTCGCACTCGCGCTTGGTGGCGTGGTGATTGCCGATGAAGTCCGTGTGCGTGCCCGGCCTGATCCATTCGCCCAGCACCACCGGCTCGCCCGACCCGGTGGCGGCCACGATGATGTCGGCCTCGCCGCAGGCGGCCTGGCGATCGGTGATGGCGGAGAAATGGATGTCCGGATATTCGAGGGTCATCGCCGTCGCCAAGTTCTCCGCTTTGGCGGCGTTACGCCCCCAGATCATCACTTTCTTCAAGTTTCGCACGCTGGCGTTGGCGCGGATCATGTAGGGCGCGAGAGTGCCGGTGCCCAGCAGCAGCATCGTGCTCGCGTTTGCGCGCGCGAGGAGCCGGGTCGCAAGGCCGGAGATGCCGGCGGTCCGCCAGAAGGTCACCGTGGTGCCGTCCACCAGCGCGAGCGGCCGGCCGTGTTCGCGTTCGAACAGGAGGATCTGCGAGTAGAGCGACTTGTACGGCGCCGGCGCCCCGGGAAAGTAGGTGAAGGCCTTCACCCCGATGAACTCCCCGTTCCAGGAGGGCAGCACGGCGAAGGCGTCGTGCTTGCCGGAGGTTTCATCGAGCAGGAACACCTGGCGGGGCGGCATGGTGTATTTGCCCGCGTAGGCTTCCTGCAGGGCGTCGATGAGGGCGGGGTAGCTGAGGGCGGCGTGAACGTCGGCGGCGGTGATGATTTTCATGGCCGCTGTTCGTAGCGCCGGATCCCCGCCCGCGCAAGCAGAGTCCGTCCGCCGATTGCCGGCACACCCCCCCCGGTCATCCCGCCGTCCCCCTCCTACGGCATCATCCACAAGCTCAGCGCGGGGAGGTACGTCACCGCGGCGAGCAGCAGCAGGAGCACGCCGAGGAAGGGCAGGGAGGCGCGGGCGACGGACAGGAGGGGGCGGTTGAAGCGGAGGCTGGTGATGAAGAGGTTCATGCCCACCGGCGGGGTGCAGAAGCCGAGGGCCAGGTTCGTCAGGAAAATCGTGCCCAGATGCACGGGATGCACGCCGAACTGCAGCGCGACCGGCAGCACCAGCGGCACCACCACGATCACCGCCGTGTACACGTCCATCAGGCAGCCGACCACCAGCAGCAGCAGGTTCAGCATCAGCAGGAAGGTCATGCGGCCGTGGATGTGCTCCTTCGCCCAGTCCACCAGGTGCGAGGGGATGTCCTGGTCGACCAGGTAGTTGGTGAGGGCCATGCCCAGGCCGAGAATGATGAGGATGCCGCCCACGAGCATCATGCTCTCCGCCGCGGCCTCCCGCAGGTCGCGCAGCCGCACTTCGCGATTGAAGAAGGTCTCCACCACCACCGCGTACAGGGCGGTGATGACCGCGGCCTCGCCCACCACCAGCTTGCCGCCGTAGATGCCGCCGAGCACGATGAAGGGCAGCGGATCTCCCAGCGCGCGGCCTCACAGGGCGCGGCCCAGCTCGTTCCAGTGAAACGCGGCGCGGGGCACGCGGTCGACGATGGCGCGGCGGATGGAGTGCGCGGAGAGCAGCAGCACCCCAGCAGCGCGGGCAGCAGGCCGGCCAGGAAGAGCCGGTCCACCGTCGCCTCCTCCGCGATCGGGTTGGCGATGATGGCGAAGAGGATCAGCGGCAGGCTGGGCGCCAGCAGCACGCCCATCGTCCCGCCCGCCGCCACCAGCCCGAGCGCGTGCCGCTCGCGGTAGCCCTCGGACGCCAGCGCCGGCAGCAGCAGCCCGCCCATGGCCACGATGCTCACGCCCGACGCGCCGGTGAAGGCGGTGAAGAGCATCAGGACGACGACCGACAGCACCGCGGTGCCGCCCGGCAGCCAGCCGAAAGCCGCGCGGGAAAGGCGCAGCATGCGCTCCGACGCCCGGCTCTTCGCCAGCACATAGCCGGCGAGGGCGAACATGGGCAGGCTCTGCAGCAGCGGCATGGTGGCCAGGCGGCTCAGCTCCGAGATGATGAGCGACGCGTCGAGGCCCTCGCCGTGATAAAGCCAGAGGGCGAGCGCGCCGAACACGATGAAGAGCGGCGCGCCCAGCAGCACGATGAGACCGATGCCCGAGGGGATCATGAGCCGGACCTCGCTTCAGCGGCCTCAGCAAGCTGAGGCCCTGCAAAACAGGCCCACACCCCCTGCGCGAAAAAGCGCAGGGACATCAGGCCGAATCCGGCGGGCAGGATGATCAGCACGACCCACTGGCGGATGCCGGCGAAGGCCTCGTCGCCCATCTCGCGCTGGAAACCCACATATCGCACCGCAGCCGCGGCCAGGAATCCGCACACGACCGCGGCGGCAAGGTCGGTGATGATCTGGAACACCCGGCGCGCGCCGGCGGGCACGAAGTTGGACACGAGGTCGATCGCGATGTGCTTGCGCCGGCCGGTGGCGGCGAGGGCGCCGAGCAGGGTGATCCAGAGCATGGCGGAGCCGAGAAAGGGATCGGCCCACGTGATGCCCCGGCCCCATGCGTTGCGCAGGAGGATCTGCAGCGCGGCCAGCACGACCATGGCGCCGACCAGCAGGCCGAGCAGGACCTGCTCCGCGAGTTCGATCCGGGCCAGCCAGCGCGGGATGCGCCCGGGGCGCTCATGGCCTGGCGGCGGCCCGGGCGGACTCGAGGTGCTTCATCACCTGGCTCCACGCCTCGTTGGAGAAGGCGCGGCCGTCGAGGCCGGCCACGGTGGCGTCGCGGAGCTTCTCGAACTCGGCGACCTGCTCCGGCGTGCTGGCCGCGGTCTGCACGCCCTGCTTTTCCAGCACCTGGAGGGCCTCGTCATTGCTCTTGCGCACCTTGACGCGCAGTTCCGCGAGGTGCCGGGCGAAGATCTCCTTCACCTTCGGGCGCAGGTCGGCCGGGATCTTCTCCCAGGAGCGGGCCGAGAGGAAGACGCCGCCCACGGAGTACATCAGGCGCGTGTCGTTGCGGAATTTCACGCGGGTGTGCCACTGCATGGACACGGCCGCCAGCGGCGGGGCGAAGACGGTTTGCAGCAGGCCGGTCTGCAGCGAGACGAGCACGTCGCCGACCGACACCGGGATGCCGCTGATGCCGCCCGCCTTGAACAGCTCGGCGAGCAGCTTGTCGTTCTGCAGCGTCCACGGCTTCGCGCGGCGCAGGTCGTCGAGCGACTTCACGGGCACCGTGCTGTAGAGGTAGTTGAAACCGATCTCGGTCCAGCCGAGCAGGACGTAGCCGTTCTTGAGCGCCTGCGCCTCCAGGTGCGGCCCCATGGCGGCGAGCACGGCGTCGACCTCCTCGTAGGTGCGGAAGAGCATGGGGACCATGAGCGCGTCCGCGTCGGGGCAGACCTGGCTGGTGCCCGCGCCGAGGAAGCCGGCGCCGTCGACCTGCCCGACCTTCATCTTGAAGAGCACGTCCTTCTCCTCGCCGAGCACGCCGGAGGGGAAGGCCTTGACCTTGACATTGCCGCCGGAGACCTCGCCGATCTCCTTGCGGACCGCCTCGAAGGTCTGCATCCAGGTGCTGCCGTCGGGCGCGAGGGTGGCGAACTTGAGGGTCACGGCCGCGGGGGCCGGGAGCTGGAGGCCGGCGGCGAGCAGGAGCGGAAGGAGGAGGTTGCGCATGATCATGGGGAGTTGGGGGTCAGAACCACTCGTCGGCGGCGGCGAGCAGCGCCCGGGCGCGTTTGCGCGCCACGGCGTTCATGAGGCCGGCGTCCGGCGGGGTGTCGGTGCGGGTGAGGACGTCGTTGAGCAGGCGGTCGTGCAGCTCGCGGTCGAAGGCGTAGCGCGCGTAGAACTCGGCATAGGTGACCTGCGGGAAGAAGTGGCCGGGGCCGGCGTAGCGGAGGGCGCTCTCGAAGTGTTCGCGCGCCTTGGGCAGGTCCTGGCCGGCGCCGCGCGGGAGGATGCAGGAGTAGATGCCGAAGAAGGTGTCCGCGCCGCCCTGGCGGTAGCCGCGGTCGAGGTCCATCACCCGCTGCATGAGGGCCATGGCGCGGGGCAGGTCGGCGGTGGCGGCGACGGAGTCGGAGTTGCTGATGATCCACCCGGTCCACGCGGTGGCGGCGGCGTAGAGGGCGGGCACGTCGCGCTTGCGGAAGGTTTTGACGACCGCGTCGAAGTCGGCCCGCGGGTCGTTCAGCGCGGCCTTGAAGCGTTTGTTCCGGCCGAGCACGTCGAGGGCGTAGGTCTTGGCGCGTCCGAAGAGTTCGGCGGCGCGCGCCTTGTCGTCGGGGTTGGTGAAGGCCCCGGCGTAGGAGGTGTAGGCGTCGGCGGCGGCCAGGCGGAGTTCGCTGTTGTCCGGGGCCGAGAGCACCAGGCCGTCGAGCAGCAGGATGAGCGCGGGCACCCCGTCCTCGACGAGCTGGAGATCGGTCTGGCGCTGCAGCGAGACCGCCAGGTTGTCCGCGACCGGCGCCACCAGGCCCATCGCGCCCTGCCGCATCATGCCGCACCCGGCCAGCAGGAGGGCTGCGGCGGGCGGGAGCAGGCGTTGGAGGGTCCGGAAAATCATGGCCGCGTAATGTAAGTCGGGACCCCGGCATGGTCAATGGAGGAAATTGGGGGGGAGGGGGCCGCAAGTCAGGCAGGTCAGGTTTGCAGGGATGAACCGGGAGGCGGGCGGGGCTTCATGAGTGTTTGAAACCGCCCCCCGGCCTGGAATTCCGGTGACCGGAACCCACCCCCGGAAATCGTTCCGGCGACCGGAACGCCGCCGGCGCGCCCGATCCACCGCAATACAGGGGGCGCCGGGGCGCGGGGGGGGGGGTCGCCTCATGTTTCCCTGATGCGCTTTTCGGGGGAAAGGCGTTCGTTCGCGCTTGAGCCGCGGGACTTTCCCCCTACATTCCCCGCACCAATCCAATCCCAACCCGGAGAACCCATGAGTCACTACATCACCAACGACAAGCTCGTCATCCTCGGCGCCGGCGGCGCCATCGGTTCCAACATGATGCAGGCCGCGCTCACCATGGGCCTCACGCCCAACGTGTGCGGCTACGACCCCTTCGAGAAGGGGCTGAAGGGCGCGGCGGAGGAAATCTACCACTGCGCCTTCCCGGGCGCGCGCCTGACCTGGACCACCGACATCAAGGAGGCCCTCCACGGCGCCAAGTACGTCATCTCCTCCGGCGGCGCGCCGCGCAAGGAGGGCATGACCCGCGAAGACCTGCTCAAGGGCAACTGCGAGATCGCGGTGCAGCTCGGCAAGGACATCCGCGCCTACTCGCCCGACCTCAAGTTCGCCGTCATCATCTTCAACCCCGCCGACATCACCGGGCTGACCACGCTGGTGCACTCCGGCCTGCATCCGGCCAGGGTCGGCACGCTCGCCGCCCTCGACTCGACCCGCCTGCAGACCGCGCTCTCGCAGCACTTCAAGGTGCCGCAGGACGAGGTGAAGAACTGCCGCACCTACGGCGGCCACGGCGAGCAGATGGCCGTCTTCGCCAGCACCGCGACGGTGCACGGCAAGCCCCTCGCGACGCAGATCGGCACCGACGCCCTCACGGCCGACCAGTGGAAGGCCATCAAGGGCCACGTCAGCCAGGGCGGCAAGAAGATCATCGAACTGCGCGGCCGCAGCAGCTTCCAGAGCCCCTCGCACCAGTCGCTGGTGATGGTCAAGGCGGTCATGGACGGCCTCGGCTATCCCTGGCCGGTCGGCTGCTACGTCAACACCGCCAGGTACCGCCAGATCATGATGGCCATGGAAACCACCCTCACCCACGCGGGCGTGCACTACACCGTGCCGCACGGGACCGAGGAGGAGATGAAGGACCTCGACGTCTCCTACGGCCACCTGGCCAAGCTGCGCGACGAAGTCATCGCCATGGGCCTCCTGCCCAAGCTCGAAGACTGGGGCAAGGTCAACGAGCACCTCGCCTGATCCGCGGGATTCCCCGCGTGCAAGGACGGAGCCTCCCGGCTCCGTCCTTTTTTTTCGACTTCCGCCCGCCGCCCGCACGGGCTAGGGTCGCGGGATGCGCCGACTCCTTTCACTCGCCTCCGCCTTCCTCGCGGGAATCCTCGTGTGGGCCGTCCTGTCGTGGCCCCTGCCGGCGCATTTCACCGACTGCGTTCCGCGCCACTCGACCAACCCCGAGGGCTTCGCCGTCCGCACCATGCCCTCCGGCGACCACCTGCAACTGCTCTACCACTTCTCGCTCGTCACCGACATGATCCGCGGCAACACCCCGTGGTTCACCAATCTCTACGAATTCAACACCGGCGACGACGCGGCCCGCCGCCGCCCCGGCCCCTGGTTCATGCCCTTCTCGCTCGTGCACGCCGCGGGCGAGCTGGCCGCCGGCAAGGCCTTCGGCTTCAACCTCGCCCTGGCGCTGGCCGGCGGCCTCACGGGCCTGTTCGGCTTCCTGCTCGCCCGCCGGTACTCCGCCAGCCTCCCCTTCGCCGCCCTCGCCGCCCTCTACGGCCTGCTCCTGCCCTACCGGCAGGTGGTCCTGCTCGGAGGCAGCCCCACCGGCTTCGCCATGACCTTCGTGCCGGCCTTCGCACTCGGGGTGGACATCGCGGTGCGCGACCGCCGCATGGCCGGGGGCTGGCTGGCCGGCGCCGCCGTGCTGGGCGTCATCTCGGATTTCCACGTGCTGTATTACCTCGGGATGTTCGGGGTGATCTTCCTCGTCCTGTCCCTCCTCGCGGGCCGTCGCGATCCCGACACCACCGCCCCCGCCGGCGTCGCCAGCCTCCTGCGCGCCTTCGCCCCGGCCGCCGGGCTGGCGCTGCTCGCGGCGGGCCTGCGCGCGTATTGGAGCCTCCACCTCAACGGCACCGGGGCCCTGGTGAAAAAAAACCTGGCGGAGCTCGCCATCTTCGCCCCCCGCCCGGAGGGCGTCTTCAATTTCCTGCCCGAGGGTTCCAATCATCTGATCCACCTCGGCGGCTGGCTCCTCCTCCCGCTGGCGGCGGGCGTCGCCGCCGGCCTGTGGACGCTGCTGCGCGGCCGCGACCCGGGCGCCGTCCGGGGGCTGGCCGTCCTGGTCGCCGGTCTGGGCGCGCTGGCGGTCCTGATCCTGCTGGCGCTGGGACCGTACGCCCCGTGGGACGGCCGCCCCCTGCACGCGGCCCGGAAACTGCTGCCGCTCTATGACAAGATCCGCCAGCCCGCGAAGATCTTCTGCCTCGTCCCCTCCCTCGTCACCGTCATCCTCGCCATGGCGCTGGAGCTGGTCCGGGCCGCCCGCCCCCTCCGGCGGCGCACCGAAATCATCGCCTGCGCGGCGGCGGCCGCGGGCCTGCTTGCCCACTTCGGCGCGCAGATCAACCCCGCCCTCTGCCGGCTGAAAAGTGAAAACCAGGCCTGGGCCGCGGTGGCCTCCGACGCGCCGGAGAGCGCCCCCGCCCGCGCGCTGGTCATCCCCTTCTGGCCGGGCGACGCGGCCTGGGCGTCCCTCTACGAACACTACGCCCTGGCCCACCACACCCGCATGGTCAACGGCTACTCCCCGGCCATCCCCGCCCGCTACGTGGAGGAGGTCTGGCGCCCCCTCTTCTCGATCAACCACGGCGAACTCCGCCCCGACCAGATCCCGCTGCTGCGCCGGATGGGTGTCACCCACCTCCTCCTGCAGGAGGACGCCTTCCCCGAAAAGGTCAGCCCCTTCCCCGTCACCGCGACGATCGAGGGCCTGCTCGCCTGCCCCCGGCTCAAGCTGATCGGCCGCGACGGCCCCACCTGGGCCTTCCGCCTTCAGCCGGAGGGCGGCGCCGCGGGCGAGGTGCCCGAATGGACCTGGCGCTTCCCCAACCGCGTGCAAAGCGCCGCCGGTCTGGCGCGCCACGCCGGCACGCCCCCCGGACCGCTGGGACCGGGCGGAGGCCTGACCGGCCATGACTTTCCGGCGGCGCCCGGAGAGGACCTGCACTGGCTCGTGCGCGCCCGGGGCGAGGGCCGTCTTCGCGTGACCACCCTGGCGGACGGCGTCGCCACCACCCCGGTCGAGAAGGACGTGCCCGGCCGCGACTGGACCTGGATCTCCGCGCCGATCGCCGCGACCCCGAAACTGGCCCGCTTCGCCCCCGTCTTCACCGGACTCGAGGGCGCGGTGGAGATCGACCGCTGGATCCTCGCCGCCGGACCCGGGCTGCACGAGATGGACCCCGGCGAATCCATCGACCTCCCCCCCGCCGCGTTTTATCACGCCGGCGCGGCCGATCTCACCACCGGCGCGGTCCACTTCCGCCGCGACTGGGACCCCGACGACCACGTCCTCTACGGCCCCAAACTGCCCCTCGCCCCCGGTCGCTATGTCGTGGAACTCCAGGCCTCCTCCGACGCCCCGCCCGACACCGCTCTCGGCCAGCTCACCCTCCGCCAGCCGGTCAACACCGCCGAACCCGTCCCGGTGCGGCCCGGCCTTCCCGCCCGCCTCGCCTTCACGGTCGCCGACAATCTTCCCGTCGAGTGGTCCTTCCGCTTCTCCCGCCGGGCCGACTGCGGCATCGACAAAATCCGCATCACCCGGACACGGTAAAGCAGGGGCTGCGCACCTGCTCCCCCCGCCCCGCCTTCCACCACCCGGACACGGTAAAGCAGGGGCTGCGCACCTGCTCCCCCCCGCCCCGCCTTTCAGCGGCCTCCGAACAAATGCATATCCGCCCCGGATGCGCGTCCCTACCGCGATGAACCGAACCGCCCTCCTCCTCCTTTTCCTGACCGCCCCGCAGGTCCGGGCCGCCCCGGACGGACCGGTGCGCTTCAACCGCGACATCCGCCCCATCCTGTCCGGCAACTGCATCTTCTGCCACGGACCGGACGCCAGCCACCGCAAGGCCAAGCTGCGCCTCGACCTGCGCGACGCGGCGCTCGCCGCGAAGGCCTTCACACCCGGCAAGCCGGAGGAAAGCGAACTGGTGAAGCGCCTCCGTCCCCATGACGAGAAGGACCTCATGCCCCCGCCGGAGTCCAAGAAGACGCTGACCGAAAAGGAAAAGGACCTGCTCACCCGCTGGATCGCCGAGGGCGCGAACTACGAGCCGCACTGGGCCTACACCCCGCTCAAACGCCCGGAGGTCCCCGGCGCCGCCGCCGCACCCGTCGACGCCTTCATCGCGAAGGCGCTCGCCGAACGCGGCCGGAACATGTCGCCGGAAGCAGGCCGGCGCGAACTGCTGCGCCGCCTGTCCCTCGACCTGACCGGCCTGCCGCCCACCCCGGAGGAGGTCGCCGCCTTCGTCGCGGACACCGCCCCCGACGCCTACGCGAAACAGGTCGAACGCCTGCTCGCCTCCCCGCACTTCGGCGAACGCATGGCCTCCTGGTGGCTCGACGTCGCGCGCTTCGCCGACACCGTCGGCTACCACGGCGACCAGAACCAGCGCGTCTTCCCCTACCGCGACTACGTCATCAACGCCTTCAACACCAACAAGCGCTTCGACCGCTTCACCACCGAACAGCTCGCCGGTGACCTCCTGCCCGGCGCCACCGACGAACAGCGCGTCGCCACCGGGTTCAACCGGCTCAACATGATGACCCGCGAAGGCGGCGCGCAACCCGGCGAATACCTGGCCAAGTACGCCGCCGACCGCGTCCGCACCGTCAGCGCCGCCTTCCTCGGCAGCACCATGGGCTGCGCGGAATGCCATGACCACAAGTACGACCCCTTCACCACGCGCGACTTCTACTCGCTCTCCGCCTTCTTCGCCGACGTGAAGCAGTGGGGCGTCTACGCCGACTACGGCTACACGCCGAATCCGGATCTGCGCGGCTACAACAACGAGTCGCCCTTCCCCCCGGAAATCGAGGTGGACAGCCCCTACCTGCGCGAACGCATGGCGCGGATCGACCGCGACATCGACGCCCTCGCCCCGCCGGCCGCCGCCGCCGCCGCCCCCGGGGCCCTGGCCGCCTGGGAGGCCGAAACCCTCGCCTTCCTGAAGGCGCACCCCGACGGCTGGTCCGCCCCGACCCCGGCCCTCCCGAACGCGGTCGCCGGAACCGTGACCAACGTCGCCGCCGCGGCCGACGGGACGATGCGCATCGCCAACTGGGACAACAAGCAGGACCTGCGCGTGGAACTCGCGCCCGGCGCGGGCTGGATCGCCGCGGTGCGCCTGGAGGCCCTGCCGCACCCGGCCGACGGCGGGCGCATCGTGCGCGGCAATGCCGGCGGATCGACCCTCCAGCTCTCGCTGCTGGTGAAGCGCGCCGACGGCAAGGAGGAGAAGGTGGCGGTGCTCTTCGCCGATTCGCACACCAAGATGCCGCAGTACAACGGCGGCGAGGACGTGCCGGGCCTGCCGGGCGGCTGGCGGCTTGCGGCTGCGCGGCTGACCGAGCGTCAGGAGGCCGTGTGGACGCTCGAGCGCCCGGTGCAACTGGCCGCGGACGACCGGCTGGTCCTGCTGGTCCGCCCCGACCAGGCGGGCGCGCTGCGGGCCTCCGTCACGCCCGTGAGCAAGGGCTTCGCGCTGGAACGTCCCGACCCCGCCGCCCTGCGCGCCGCGCTGGAGACCGCGCCGGCCGCCCGCACCCCGGAACAGAAAACCCTCGCCGCGCGCGCCTGGATGTGCGGCACCGGCGCCGGCGACCAGGCCGCCTTCAAGGCCCTGCACAACGCCTGGGTCGAATGCCGTTACGGCCGCGCCCACACGCTGGTGACCGAGGCCCGCGCCCCCGCGGTCACGCGCATCCTGCCGCGCGGCAACTGGCAGGACGAGTCGGGCGATGTCGTCGCCCCCGCCACCCCCGCCTTCCTGCCCGCGCCGAAGAAGGCGGCGAAGCCCCTCCCGCCCGTCGCCCCCGTGGAGATCGTGTGGATGGAGGACGAGCTGCCCGCCGGCGGCGACCGGGTCGGCGACGGCCCCACCACCTTCATCACCTCCGACGCCGGCCCGGTCTTCAGCGGGAAGAACTCGCTCAAGCGCTCCAGCCCGGGCCGCAGCCAGGATGTGTACCTCAACGGCCCGGCCACCTACACGCTGCCGGACAAGCCCCGCCTGTTCGCATACGTCCGGCTCGATCCGGCCAGCCTCCCGAAGGCGATCATGCTGCAGTTCAACGACGGCTCGTGGGACCACCGCGCGGTGTGGGGCGACGTCGACGCGATCGAGTACGGCGCGAAGGGCACGCCCGGCAAGGTGCATCAGGGGTCGCTGCCCGAGGCCGGCAAATGGGTGCGCCTGGAGGTGGACGCGGCGGCGCTCGGCCTGCATGCGGGCACGGTGGTCCGCGGGTTCGCCTTCACGCAGTCCGGCGGCACCGTCTACTGGGACAAGGCCGGCGTCGCGGGCGAAAACAATCCGGCCCTGCTGCCGGAGAACCGCCTCTCCCGCCTCGATCTGGCGGAGTGGATCTGCTCGCCCGACAACCCGCTCACCGCGCGCGCCGTGATGAACCGGCTGTGGAAGGAGTTCTTCGGGCGCGGCCTCTCCATCGCGGTCGAGGACCTCGGCGGCCAGGGCGACCCGCCGTCGCACCCCGAGCTGCTCGACTGGCTGGCCGATGAATTCCGGTCCGGCGGGTGGGACATGAAGCACATGATCCGCACCGTGGTCATGTCCGCGGCGTACCGGCAGTCGTCCAACCTGCGGCCGGAGATGATGGAGTCCGACCCCCTCAACCGCCTGCTCTCCTCGCAGAACCCCCGCCGCCTCGACGCCGAGTTCGTGCGCGACAACGCCCTCGCCATCGCGGGCATCCTCAACACCGACCTCGGCGGCCCCAGCGCCAAACCCTACCAGCCGCCGGGGTACTACGCGCAGATCCAGTTCCCCGACCGCGACTACGTCGCCCACACCGACGACCGCCAGTGGCGGCGCGGCCTCTACATGCACTGGCAGCGCACCTTCCTGCACCCCATGCTCGCCAACTTCGACGCCCCCGCCCGCGAGGAGGGCGTGTGCGCCCGGCCCGTTTCCAACACGCCCCAGCAGGCCCTCACGCTGCTCAACGACCCCACCTTCGTCGAGGCCGCCCGCCTCTTCGCCCTGCGCATCCTGCCCGCCGGCGACGACACCGCTCGCATCCAGCAGGCCATGCAGCTCGCCCTCGCCCGCCCCGCGAGCGCACGCGAGCTGGAGTCCCTCGCGAAGTTCCTCGCCACCCAGCGCGAGGCCTTCAAGGCCGCGCCCGAGGACGCGAAGAAGTACAACGCGATCGGCCTCAAACCCGTCCCGGACGGGGTCGATCCCGTCGAACTCGCCGCCTGGTCCTCCGTCTGCCGGGTCGTGCTGAACCTCCACGAAACCATCACCCGCTACTGAGGCCCGGCATGGACATCCACACCAACGACCCCTCCTTCCGGCTCTCGGTCAACCGCCGCACCTTTTTGCAGAAGTCCGCCTACGGCCTCGGCGGCATCGCCCTCGCCCGCCTGCTCGGGGGCGCAAGCGCGCAGGCCGCGCCCGCCGGGTCCGACCGCTGGCGCGGCACCGTGCGCCCCCTGCACGTCCCGCCCAAGGCCAAACGCATCATCCATCTCTGCATGGCCGGCGGCCCCTCGCACCTGGAGACCTTCGACTTCAAGCCCGCCCTGGTCGGCCTGCACGGCAAGCCCTTCCCCGAATCGTTCACCCGCGGCCAGCAGCTCGCCCAGCTCCAGGGTTCGACCCTCACCGCCCGCGGCCCCTTCTGCGGCTTCCAGCGCCACGGCCGGGCCGGCATCGAGATCTCCGATCTGTTCCCGAACATCGCCACCGTGGCCGACGAGCTGTGCGTCATCCGCTCCATGACCACCGAGCAGATCAACCACGACCCCGCCCACGCCTTCATGAACAGCGGCAGCATCATCAAGGGCCGGCCGAGCATGGGGTCGTGGCTGCTCTACGGCCTGGGGTCCGAGACGGAGAGCCTGCCCGGCTTCATCGTGCTCACCTCCGCCGGGCGCGAGGGCCAGCAGCCGGTGTCGGCGCGGCAGTGGTCGGCCGGCTTCCTGCCCAGCAAGTTCCAGGGCATCCAGTTCCAGTCGCGCGGCGGCGCGGTGCACTACGTCGGCAACCCCGACGGCGTGTGCCAGAGCACGCAGCGGCAGGTGATCGAGGAGATCAAGCGCATGAACGGCCTGCTGGCCGGGGAGCGCCTCGACCCGGAGATCCAGACCCGCATCGCCCAGTACGAGATGGCCTTCCGCATGCAGGCGAGCGTGCCCGAGCTGACCGATTTCAAGGACGAGCCCAAGGAGATGCTGGAGCTGTACGGCGTCAAGAACCCGGGCGACGGCACCTTCGCCAGCAACTGCCTGCTGGCGCGGCGGCTGGCGGAACGCGGCGTGCGCATGATCCAGCTCTACCACCGCGCGTGGGACCACCACGGCAACATCGAGGGCGGCATGAAGTCCGCGGCGGCGGACGTCGACCGCGCCTCGGCCGCCCTGATCAAGGACCTGAAGCAGCGCGGCATGCTGGACGAGACGCTGGTGCTGTGGGGCGGTGAATTCGGGCGCACGCCGATGGGCCAGGGGTCCGGGCGCGACCACCACATCCTCGCGTTTTCCATGTTCATGGCCGGCGGCGGCGTGAAGCCGGGCACGGTGTACGGCGCGACCGACGAGCTGGGCTACCGGGCGGTGCAGGACATCGTCCCGGTCCACGATCTCCACGCCACCATCCTGCATCTCTTCGGCATCGACCACCAGCGCCTCACCTACCGCTTCCAGGGCCTCGACGCCCGCCTCACCGGCATCGCCGGCAACGTGATCAAGGGCGTGCTGGGGTAGGCTGGCGGACTTCCGAAACACGAAACGAGGTTCACGTCCAGCCGGGTTCGCGGCTCAAGACGCAAAGACGCCAGGAGATAATTTGACAGGATTAACAGGATTAACAGGATGATAAATCCGGCATCCGGAGCGGTGGCTGCGACAATATTTTTAACAGAAGATGGCAAAGCAAGCAAAGGACGATAAATCCTGTAAATCCTGTTAATCCTGTCTAAACACTCTCCCACATGGACTCAGGCCTTCGAGGCTGCGGCTTCGCCAATATCTTTAACAGAAGATCGCGTAGATTTGCATTCTTTGCTGCCTTTGCTTCCTTCTGTTCATTTTTTAAACAGAAGATAGCAAAGCAAGCAAAGGATTGGTTCGTGTCAAAACCCATCCTGTAAATCCTGTTCATCCTGTCAAAACATTCTTCCACATCGACTCAGGCCTTCGAGGCTGCGGCTTTGCCAATAATTTTAACAGAAGATCGCGAAGGCCGCAAAGTTTTGAATTCTTTGCTGACTTTGCTTCCTTCTGTTTCAATTCTTAACAGAAGATAGCAAAGCAAGCAAAGGATTGGTTCATGTCAAAACCCATCCTGTAAATCCTGTTCATCCTGTCAAAACATTCTTCCACATCGACTCAGGCCTTCGAGGCTGCGGCTTCGCCAATATCTTTAACAGAAGATCGCGAAGGCCGCGAAGTTTTGAATTCTTTGCTGACTTTGCTTCCTTCTGTTCATTTATTTAAACAGAAGATAGCAGAGCAAGCAAAGGACGGGTACTTGCAATATAAATCCTGTTCATCCTGTCTAAACACTCTCCCACATGGACCCAGGCCTTCGAGGCTGCGGCTTTGCCAATATTTTTGACAGAAGATCGCGAAGGCCGCGAAGCTTTGAATTCTTTGCTGACTTTGCTTCCTTCTGTTTCAATTCTTACCAGAAGATGGCAAAGCAAGCAAAGGACGGGTACTTGTAATAAACCAATCTTGTAAATCCTGTTAATCCTGTCCCGGTTTTCCCGCC
This sequence comes from Kiritimatiellia bacterium, assembly GCA_046346795.1. Taxonomy (GTDB): domain Bacteria; phylum Verrucomicrobiota; class Kiritimatiellia; order SS1-B-03-39; family UBA6053; genus JAXMHJ01. The sequence continues at coordinate 15,574 of JAXMHJ010000022.1, read as the reverse complement.
TTCCCCATCTCATCCTCTTCTTTTCCTGAGTTCATGAGTTCCTGATAAATCCCATCATCCGTTTTCCAAACCGAATCCCCGGCAGCTCGACAAACCGGTAGACCAGATAAGCCAGCGGGTAGGCCAGCGTCGTCACGAAGACCAGCATGAACAGCACGCGCCGCGGGGGCGTCAGCGAAAGCAGGGTGGCGTTTCCGGAGATGAGCCAGCCGGAGGCGGAGATGAAGAAGCCGTGGAAGAGATAGACGCCGTAGGACGCGTCCGAGGCGAAATGAACCGGGCGGCTGTCCAGCACCCCCTCCAGCCACGCGGGTGTCCGCCGCGTCCGCTCCAGCCAGCCCAGGGTCAGCATCGACATCAGCAGGACCGGCGGCACCATCAGGTTGACCCCGTAACGCAGATCGATCGAGACCAGCAGCAGCGCGGCCGCCGCCAGGACGAACCGCCGGCGGGAACCGGTGTTGTCGGCCAGGACATGATACAGGACCATGCCCGCCAGAAAGTAGTTGAGCTTGAAGCACAGCAGCGACGGTTCGTAGTAGGGCACCAGGGCCGAGATCCCGTAGCCGAGGATGAAGACGGGAAGGCCGAGGCCCAGCGCCGTTTTCACGATTCCGAATTTCCGCATCACGACAAACAGCAGGGGAAAGGCGGCGTAAAACTGCATCTCCAGACTCAGGCTCCAGTCCGGCAGGAAGGTGGAAAACGAAGCGGTGGGATGCAATCCGAACAGAAAGCTGAGGTGCAGCAGGATGTTGCCCGGGGAGTATTCGAACCGGGCCGGGTCGTACACCCCCCCGGCGGGCCACGGGGAGGGGTTGAGCTTTTGCAGCTCCGCGTATCCGCCCAGAAAATGCGCGCCGGCCACCGCCGCCACGGCGAGGGACAGATAGTAGGCCGGCGCAATGCGGAAGAAGCGCCTCCCCCAGAAGCGAATCCAGTTCCGGCGGGTGGTCAGAGGTTCGAAGGCGCTGCGGGCGGTGGCGTTGGCCGCCATCAGGAAGCCGGAGATGATCATGAACAGGTCGACCCCGATTTTCGCCGGCGGCAGCGGGATCCCATGCCAGCCCCCCCACACCAGGCAGTGCTCCAGCAACACCCAGAAGGCGGCCGCGGCCCGGAACAGGTTGATGAAGGTATATTCTTTGACCATGGCTGGTTTCCGCGTCGCCGGGCGCAGGGGGGGGCGGTTGCTGCCGGGCGCGCCGGAGGACCCAATAGGTGTCCCCCCGGGTCCGCGCAATCCAAATAGGGGCGGCCCCTCCGCCGCGCGAAAGCGAGCGGCAGTCCCGCCACGCGGGACCGCACCCAGGCCCGCCCCACCCGCTAAACCGCTAAAAGCTAACCGCTAAACCGCTCCCTCCGCCCCCGCGGGCGTCGCAAGCAACGCCCCTACGCTCCCCGCTCCCCGCTCCCCGCCACTTCATCCTTCAACCTTCCTCCTTCATCCTTTATCCTCTCCCCCATGGACCCCGCCACGCATGCCTATTACGACGACCACGCCGCCGAGCTGGCGCGGCGGTACGACGCGGCGCCGGACGGGGTATCGGGGTTGTTCACACAGGCGTTCGAGGGCCGGACGACCGTGCTGGACGTCGGCTGCGGCAGCGGGCGGGATGTGCGGCGGCTGGTGAAGCTGGGGTTCGACGCGGACCGCCACCGCTCGGTGGCAGCATCATGTTAGGGATGGGCGTGGTTGGAGGCATGGGAATCTTGGCCACCGAGCGGTGGCGGTCCGTGTACCCGCCCTTGCTCCCTGCTCCTTGCTCCCCGCTCCTCAAGACCACGCCCGACTCCTCGCCCACCCCGGTCACGCCTGGACCACGATGCTATTCGAAAAACTGGCCGCCAACGCCGACCGCCCGCTCGACCAGGTCGAAAGCGTCCTCAACCGCGACAAGAAGGACGCCACCTACAAGCTCGCCCTCTTCCGCGCCCTCGCTGAAATTGCCCAGACCCAGTACAACCGCCGAGACATCAATTAGCCCGGATCAAAAAGGCATAAAACCGTATTGACCTCATGGTGCGCGCAAGAATCCGTGATCCAAACATTGCGTGCGGTACCACTCAGTTTAAACTTGAAATTGGTTCCACAGTGTAGACAGATGAGTTTATGCAAACGAATGCAACAAAGTTCATCCTGTTTGAAGGAGTTTATACTGATCGGTGAACTGAAAAGAGTGTTCAAAATGCAGATTATAAAGCGGGCTTTTGACTTTGCACTCTCAAATGGCAATCTATAAGGAAGTCATTAATAGACCGATCAAAGAAGCCATACAAATATCCCAGAGAAATTCAGCCACATGTGATTGAACAGAGTTTATGAAACTCTGAGAGTACATACAGACACATCAGAAAACATCACGAATGCTCCTCTGTCGAGACCAACACAGACAATGAGAATCCCGTTTATTTAAACCACTTGAAACCGTTTCAGATTGCAGAAGGAATGATTCTCCAGAGTGCTACAAGGAAAGCAGACTCTGATGCCATCAGCAGATTCATCACTGAGGATTCTGAGAATGCTTCTGTCTGCAGAATTATCACAAAATCCCGCTTGATTGCCTCAAACCAACGAAGCTATCCAAAACAAAAAGGGGAAACCTTCAAAACCGTCCGAATGGAAACGTATTCAAGTTACAAGAGTGTTTCAATAGTGCTCTGTGAATGAAAGGAAGGTGAGCACAGAAGCAGCTGAATGAGACTGACCAGAATCATTCAGAATCTGCTTGAGGGGACACGAAGATCGATCCCGTTTCCAACGAAGGAGTCCATCCACTTGCTAGCAGATTCCACACAACAGCAACAGAGTGATTCCATCTGCTCTATGAAATGTTCAAGGCTCTGTTACTTAGCTGGGAACAGAAACATCACGTTTACTGCTTCAGCCTCTAGCTGGCTCGCTTGGAGCAGTATCCTGACAACTAGAATTGATGCTGAGGAAGAGTGAAACCGTGTCTATACAAAGGCCTCAGGATATGCTCACTGAAAGCCTGAAAGAGGCATGAGCAATCCCATACATCAAAACAGAGGCCTCAGGAGATCATGCCTGCAGATCCTGCAGGTCCGGGATGATGCTGCCTACTGTTGAGATGACATGACGATTATACAACTGCAAGGTGATAATACTCTGAGGATTGTGAGAGCCCATCAGGCCCTTCTGAAAATCAATTAACTGATTCTGAACTGAACTCTGCTGATCAAAAGCAAGCTGAAACAAACATTCAGCACCAAAGACCAGCTCGGAGGTCTGAGAATCTCTTGGGATGGAAACCAAATGTGATAAGAAGAATCAACAGAGCCAAGGAGGAAGACACTAAATTCAGACACTGGGTTGGTTTGCTTCACTGCAAGAAAGCGTTCACCGTGTGTTTGAACTGCTGGATGACAAGGTTACTGCTGAGTGTCTGAATGCTGAGAGGAAGCCCGCTCCCGTTTCACAGGCATTATTGATCTGCCCATTTGCATCAAAAGGAGAAGCAATCTTAATAACTGCAAACGAATGTTCAAAATCTAGTTTAGCAGTTCCTAAGAGAAGATTTCTCACAAAGCCTCTGCATAAAGATTTTATATCCCGTTTCCAAAGGCCTCAAAGAGTTTCCAAATGCAGCTGACTCCACAAAGCGTTAGAATGAATGGAATGCTAGTTTCTGTGTCCAGTGAGTTTAGAGCGGCGGTGTTCCTGAGAAAACATCTAGTTGTTTATCCCGTTTGCAACGAAGGCCTCACCATCTAACAAAAGGCAAATCCAGATTCTACAGAGTGTTTCAAACTCTGTGCTCGATGGATCAGCTCTGATTAGCACAGAGGACAGAGCTGGGAACAATGAAATCTTGTGTCTGTGTACGTAGTTTTCTGAAAAGCGCTTCCAAAGGAGAAAGATTGATCAAATGTGAAACAATTATCAAAAAGAGAATGAGACTCTACTATGCGAGCACCTAAAGAGGAGTGTTGCCGCTCTGTGAATTGATATGCACACTGCTGTTTGAAAGCAGACATCATGGTTGTTGCCATTGCCTCAGTTTAGGAGAATGAGTATGATTGAGGGCCTGGGAAATTAGGACGGTCAGAGCGTTTGCAATGAGCAATTTGCAGTTTGCTGTTCACGAGTGAAATCAATGAAAAAATCAGTGTTTCTGTTTGTAGAGTGACAGAGCTTGTGTCTGCAGAGCCTGATTCAGGGCTGCTCAGTGTCGTGAGGGCCAAAGTCGAGCGGTCTGAATCCAAAATACGCCATCAGAAACCCTGACCGAGCGGAGAAGGATCAGCTCCCTACCTGGACCTGGAAAAGGCATTTGTCAGTGCCTGCTGAGCAGGTGAGCTTTGAGAGCAGAGTGGCCAAGCTGGAATGGAGATCAGGTTTCAACCCAAACGTCCATGAGATTCACGATGCTGGAAGAGTCAGGTGTCGGAATGCCACCAGGACTGTGAAGGGGTGAAGAGAAGTCTTCTGGGAAGTGCCAAAATGCACAGCCTGGTTTTACTCCAGTTCAGCGAGCCTGAGGGGCCGTGATGAGTGGAACTGGAAGGGATGAAGGTGCCTGACTGCTGTTGCACGAAGGTTAAAAAGGTAATGGCCTGCGTGGTGGCATGCTCACCCTTTGGGCCTGGGAGATTTTAGTCTGCTAAGTTGAGTGAGGCTGATGGTTTGAGGCCCAGATGATCTTCTGAAGGACCAGCAAGGTCAAGGAAGAAATGATACCGTGCTCATAGATCTTGTGACTGCTGATCACCCTGGTCTCATGGCCATGCATGCATGATCAGCAGTGTCCAAGCAAGGCTGCTGGGACTGCCAGGAGCCATTCAGCCCCAGCAGAGGAATCCAAAGTGACCCTGAGTCCAGCCTCCATTCCTGCTGGAGGGCCTGAGGATGGCCAAGTCGACCCAGGCTGATCAGGTGTCAAGGCTGTCTTCTGGAGGAGTCCAGCAGCCAGGTTAAAGGATCTCTGCAAAATGCTGCAGACTGGCCTCAACCTGCTCTTCACTGAACATGGCAGACCCATCCGGGCCTTGAAATGCCTTCTGCTGGTGGAACGATACGGGGTCCATTCCTCAAGTGCTGCAGAAGTTCATGCTCAGTGAAAGAGTAGTGATTCCCTGCCGTGAGGCCAGTGAGCCTGCTGCTGGGCCCAGAGAGGGCAGCCACACACTTCTGGTGGCTGCCACTGAACAGTAGAGGCAGGCACAGAGCCAAATATACCCCTCAGAACAATGCCCTTTCAACCTGACTTTCCACCCTGCGCCAGGTGTCCATCTTTGATGAATCCGACCTGCCCCCCGAACTCCGCGCCCAGCGCGTGCTGAACAAGGCCCGCGTTCCGGAGATTGCGAACTACATCCTCAACAATCCCGATGATTACGTTTTCTCGGCGCTGACCGTGTCGATCAACTCCGAGGTCGAATTCGTCTCCCTCTCCACCAAACCGGGCGAGGACCGACTTGGCCTGCTCAAGGTGCCGATGGACGCCAAGTTCATCATCAACGACGGCCAGCACCGCCGCGCCGCCATCCTGTCCGCGCTGGAGCAGAGGCCCGAGCTGGGCTCTGAAACGATTTCGGTCGTGTTCTTTCTGGATATCGGGCTCGAACGCAGCCAGCAAATGTTTGCCGACCTGAACCGGCACGCGATCCGGCCGAACCGCTCCCTGGGCCTGCTCTACGACCACCGCGACGACAAGGCCCGGCTTGCCCGGATGACGATGATGATGTCGCCATTCTACCGGGACATCGTGGACATGGAGAAAAGTTCGCTCGCGCCCCGTTCCCGCAAATTGTTCACCCTCAGCGCGTTCTACAATGCCTGCGCGGAACTCGTGGAACAAGTCGGCACGGGCCGCGTCGAGGTGGATGCGACAATTGCACGAGACTTTTGGGAGTCGGTTGCGAGGCACTTCCCGGTATGGGGCCAGGTGCGCGAAGGCCGTCTACCCGCAAGCGAGCTTCGCGAGGGCTACATTCACTCCCACGGTATCGCGTTGCAGGCTCTCGGCAAGGCCGGCAATGCGCTCATGCGCGCTCATCCCGGCAAGTGGAAGTCCCACCTGAAGGCGCTGGAGAGCATCGACTGGTCCCGTTCGAATGCACGGCTGTGGGAAGGGCGCGCCCTCATCGGCGGGAAGGTTTCGAAGGTGACCACCAACGTCATCTTGACTACGAACGTCGTAAAGCAGGCGCTCCAACTCCCGCTCAGCACGGAAGAGCAGAACGTCGAAAACGCGCTGCGCAGGAGAGATCGGTGAACGTCTGTACGTTAAGACTTACCTTCGCCCAGCATCACGGTGTTCACAAGACGACAACCCTTCGGGCCCATCTGTATGGCATGATGCTGACACCATTGCCGCAAGTTGGCCTTGATGCCACGTCTGACCAGCACCCCTCCATGGAGAGTAGATGACCACCCCCACTCACAAATCAGCCTTTTCGACTGCCGGATTTCAACCATTGATAGCAGCGCTGAAGGATGAGATCCGCGAGATGTACCGGGCCGATGATGTCCCATGGATCATCGGTTATAGCGGCGGCAAGGACTCCACTGCCACGCTTCAACTCGTTTGGCTCGCCCTGCAAGAACTGCCCGCAGCAGAACGCCACAAAACCGTCCATGTCATCAGCACCGACACCCTGGTCGAGAATCCTGTCGTAGCGGCATGGGTCAATAACTCCCTTGCAACGATGACTAGCGCCGCACAGAAACAAGCGCTACCCTTTCTACCTCATCGCCTCACGCCAAGGACCGATAATTCGTTCTGGGTGAATCTGATTGGAAAAGGATACCCCGCGCCTAGACATAAATTCCGCTGGTGTACGGAGCGCCTAAAGATCAAACCTTCGAACGACTTTATCACCGACATCGTGAAGCAATCGGGCAGAGCAATTCTGCTACTCGGCACCCGGAAAGCCGAAAGCAGTTCGCGCGCTGCGAACATGACAAAGCACGAAAAGGGACGTTGGCGTGACCGGCTAAGCCACAACTCCAGCCTTCCAGGTTCTCTCGTCTACACGCCGGTCGAAGATTGGGCTAACGACGATGTTTGGTACTTCCTCATGCAAGTGAAAAACCCATGGGGATTCGACAACAAGGAACTTCTCTCCATGTATGCGGGGGCCACAGAGGGCGGGGAATGCCCACTTGTGGTGGATACAAGCACTCCAAGTTGCGGAGACAGTCGCTTTGGCTGCTGGGTCTGCACGCTTGTCGAAGAGGACAAGTCCATGACCGCGATGGTCCAGAATGACGCTGAAAAAGAGTGGATGCGGCCCTTGTTAGCACTTCGCAACGCCCTTGATTTCCGCGGCAAAGGGACGGGTTCCATTACCAACTCGGACCGCCATTTACGCGACTTCCGCCGAAACACCGGGCAAATCCAGCTTTTCCATGATTCGACAATCCCCGGCCCTTATACGCAGGCGTCCCGCCAGGATTGGTTGTGCAAGCTTCTTGAAGCGCAGACTTGGATCCGCCGAAATGGCCCGGAAGAGTTTAAATGCATAGAATTGATCACAGCCCCGGAGCTTGAGGAAATACGACGGATTTGGGTCATGGAGAAACACGAGCTGGAGGATACCCTGCCGGGCTTGTACGAAAAGGCCACCGGAGAGCGGTACCCGGGCCGCCGATTGGACGACAATCTTGTTCTGGGCAACGAAGAGATGGAGGAGCTGCGTGCACTCTGCGGCGACGACCGGCTTCATTACGAACTCACGCGCGAACTCTTGAGCGTTGAGCGCCAACAACGGACGCAGGTCCGCCGCTCCGGCCTCATGGAACGGCTGGAAAAATCCTTTCAGAAGCACTTTTTCGACAACGAGGAGGATGCCACCACATACGCCCGGGAGCGAGCCGCCCGGCTAAGCGTGGCTGAACAGGGAACGCGCTATGACGCGGAAATCCTTGGCGGGGAGGCTTCGTCGTGATCCTCGACCGGATCGTATTCAAAAACTTCGGTGTCTATGCCGGCAGGCAGGAACTGGTCCTCACCCCACCCTCCCCCGAGCAGCCCGTGGTGCTTGTTGGCGCAATGAACGGCGCGGGCAAAACGACCCTGCTGGACGCGCTGCAACTTGCCTTCTACGGCCCCGCCGCGTCCTGTTCCGGGCGCGGAAAACTGGCCTACCGGGACTACCTCGCCGAGATGATTCATCGGGGTGTCGAGCACAGCGAGGGCGCTGGAATCGAGGTGCATTTCCGCCGGACGGTGGAAGGACGCATGCAAAACATCTGCATCGCCCGCTCATGGCGGGACGCCGGCCGGGGTGTCGAAGAGTTCGTCTCCGCTTCAAGAAACGACGAGCCGGATGCGATACTTGGCGAACACTGGGCGGAGTACATCGAGAACTACCTGCCAGTCCGCCTTGCCTCACTGTTCTTCTTCGACGGCGAACAGATCACCACCATGGCGGAAGACGAGCACGCCGCCGGGTTGCTCGAAACTGGCCTGCATGCCCTTCTGGGCCTCGATCTGGTGGAAAGGTTGCATGCCGATCTGGATGTGCTGGCCCGGCGGAAGCAGACGGCCGCGGCCGGCACGGAGGCGGGGCAGCGACTTGGCGCACTTGAAGACGAAGCCAAGAAAGCCGAACTTAATCACCGCGAAGCCCAACAAGAATCGGCTTTCCTGCGGGCCCATCTTTTGCACTTGCAGAACGTTGAGTTGAAGGAAGCGCTCTATCGGTTCCGCAAGGATGGCGGCGAACTACTTTGAACGCCGCGAAGCGTTCGCGGCAGAACGAGCCGAGGCTGCCAAACACCTTCACGTATGTGAATCCGATCTGCGCACCCTTGCGGCCGGGCCGGCGCCCCTCCTCCTCATCGAAGATCTGCTCACCGAAACCGCCGACCAAGCGGCGCGCGAAGTGGAGGCCGAACGGAATCGCGTGCTCGCCGATGCGGAGAGCGAACGTGACCGGCGCGTGCTGGCGGATCTAAAGCGAAAACGAGTTGCGGCGGTCACACTGGAAATGATCGATCGCGTCCTTGCCGAACACCGCCCCGAGCGCGATACAAAAACTGTTGCGATTTTACAACCTACAGCGGAATTCATGGACGACCTCCGCCGCGTCCGTGAATCCGATCTTCCGACCGCGCGAAAGCGAGCGGACGAGCTGTTGCGCACAGTTGAGGGTGCAAGGGAGCGTCTTGCGCGCCTCGACGAGCGTCTGTCCGCGGTCCCCGCAGCGGATGCGATTGCGAAGTCCCAGGCGGCGATCCTCGATGTTGAACAGCGAATCTCCGAAACAGAAACAAAACTACGCATCGCGGAGGAAAAAGAGCGGACCGCGAGAGTGGAATCCGAACAACGGGAGCGTGCGTACAAGCAGGCATTGACTGCGGCGGCTGAGGCCGGAACCGGATACGAAGACAATCGGCGCATTCTTACCCGGATTCCAAAAGTACAAGCCACGCTCACAGCCCTGCGCGAAAAGGTTATAGCGCGAAGAATCCGGACCTTTGAACGCCTGATTCTTGAGTCCTTCCAATTGCTGCTGCGAAAAAGGGCGCTGGTGACGGGGCTCCGGATCGACCCGAGTGACTACCGGATCGAACTGGCCGGGGCGGACGGAAAACCACTGCCGTTCCGAAGGCTATCGGCTGGTGAACGCCAGCTCCTCGCCACCGCAATACTGTGGGGCCTGGCCAAGGCCTCGGGACGACCTGTCCCAACGATCATCGACACCCCGCTTGGGCGTCTCGACTCCTCTCATCGGGGACATTTAGTCGAACGATACTTTCCCGCCGCATCCCATCAAGTCATGCTCCTCTCGACCGACAAGGAAATAGAAGGCGACTACTATGTGAAGCTACGGCCCTTTATCGGGCGGGAGTACCTGCTTGTTGGCGATGAAGCTAAACAGATGACCACCATTCGAGAAGGATACTTCAACTCACCATGAAACCACCCATCGAGACGGTACGTGTGTCAACAACAGCGCGAGAGCGACTCATCAAGATGAAGCGCACGACCGGGATAGAGCACTGGAACGAACTATGCCGATGGGCACTTTGCCTTGCTCTTGCCAGTAAGCAGAAGCACGTCCACAGCCCCCCCGCAGACAAGAGCAATGTTGAAATGTCTTGGGCGACGTTCGCGGGCGAGTACAGCACCATCCTGACTGCCGCTGTGAAGCTTAAGTGGCAGGCCGCAAGAACTCAAAACCCGAAGCTAACCCTGGCCGATTTCTTTTCCGAGTCCTTGAATACGGCATCGCGATCCTCCCTTAAGGCCGTCCAGAAAGCCCGGAGCAGACACATTTGCGGACTTCCTTTTGCTCAGTAAGCGTCAGAGCCAGAACGATCAGATCAACACTTCGCTCAAACCACCATTTTCGGATTCCTGTTCGCTGGCTTGCGCGGCCACGAAAAGCATGAGAGCGTCCAGGGAGTAGCTGCTGGCCTCGAGCCGCTCTTTGATAATGGAGAGGCCGCCGTTTGCATATTCCTCGAACATCTCGATTCTTGCGTCATCTTGCTCCGGGGTACCAGACAACGCTTCGGGTTGATCGGTTTCGACCAGGCAAAGCAGGTAAAGAATACCCGGCCAGGCCGCGCTATTGGCAAAGGAGTTGTGGTCAATTCCTTTGCCGGTGTCCACTGCACGGAGTTTCTCGCGCCTCTTCTCACGGAACCCGATGATGGCGGCGAACAGCATAAGCCTCCAGATCTCCTTGAAGGGGCCGCTTGGAGCCTGTGTAAGAAACTTGATCACATCTTCCTTGTCGGTAGCGCGCTGAATGCGCCGCGACTGGCTTTTTCGAACGGGAGCATTTCCACTCATGTTAACCTCGAACTTTCCATCCTTTGTCAAACGGAATAAGAACGGCGCATACACCAGTTCACGATCAAGGTTGGCGCAGTGCCGACGCACCTGCTCCCTCAGAACCGTCCGGGCATCCGGAGTGTTGAACTGATACAGACGACGATCGACGATCTCTTGAAGAATTTCGTCGATCTCTAACGCGCGGCTCGCTTCGACGAGCACACGATGCGCGGCCAGAGCGATGGTGTGGTCAGGCCCCTTCAATTTCACGAACCTCCGTGAACTCGACCTTGGCCTCACGGTATTGAACGTGGCTTCGCCCGGCTATGGAAATGCGTGTCGCGGCATCTTTTCTTTTCGACGGACCGTTGTAGCAGAGCATATAGCGACGGCCGATTCTGCGAGAACTGCCCAACTCAGATTCCACCGCACCCTTGTACTGGCTCGAGCTGACCATGACAATGACCTGCGGCGCCAAGCTTGGAATCCATTTGGCGACTCCAGAACGAAACTCATCGCCGAGCTGACCGAATGGCGAATCCATTACCATGGGATAGTGTCCTCCTTCCAAACCACGCAAGATGGTGGGCATTTCTTGCCGACGCTGGGCAAGTGCTACAAGGCTGGCGATAAAGACCAACGAGGTAATCTGCCTTTGTCCTTGGCTGTGGGCTACTTCAATATCCAGCTCGTTACCATCATCGAGTGACAAGCGCTTTCTCAAGCTGAGGACGAATTCCTTCGACAGATCTACCCAGTACTCACGGTCAATGATTTTTTGAAAATGGCTATTGATTTCCTCGACGAGGACGCCACGGAGATCTTCCATCTCGTAGGACAGGATTTCGTTTAGCAACTCAATAGCCGCATCTAAGGCCTGAATGCGTCGCTGGGTCTTTGCTGCAGCGGCGTCCTGTTGTCGTGCCAGGGCAATCTGTCGGCGCAAGTTGTCGTGTTCATTCTCTTGCCCAGCCAGCTTCGCATCGAGCGCGCCGTGCTCGCGATCCAGTTCGCGCTGCCGCAGCCGGCGGCTTTCCCTAGTGGCTTCAAGGTTGTGAATTTCCTCGGTATCCTGGTCACCGAGAGCCTTGTGGATCTCTTCCAAATGTTCGACAACCTCGTGCATCCTTGAACGGGCTGATGCGCGCTCCGCGCTAAGCGCACGGAGGGTGCTGCGGGTGCGCACTACGGCCCCATCGATCACCCCAATCGCGTTATCTAGTGCTCCAACCGCGTTATTAAAGTGCTGATCTCCTGCAATTGTAAGCAGCTCCTTTACCCGTTCGTGTGCTTCTGTACCTTCTTTGAGTTCGCAGCCGCAGATGCATGCGCCTTGCTTTAGCAGGTCCTCAATAAAGACATTGAGCACCCGGGCGGGAATCTTGTGCTCGGCGCGCAGACGCTGGACAATCGCTTTTCCACGATTAACGAGATCGGCGGCAAACAGGGTATAGCCGTCTTCGGAGATAAGCGTTGCAAGACGCCCTGAGAGCTCCTGAATTCGGCGCTCCAACTCCTTCTTTTCAGCCTCCAAAAGTGTTCTCTGACCCTGCAGCTCACGGGCGTCATGATTTGCGGCAAGTCTTGCATCAATCGCAGATATTTCACCAGCGAGCGCCGACTGATTAGCCGTGCAATCAGCCAGCCTTCGCCGTGATTCTTCGATTTCCCTTTCCATCTCAGCGAGTCGGTCGATATGACGCTGAGTGTCCGTGTCTGTTTTATCGCGCAATTCTGCCATCAATCTTCCACGCACGTTAGGGTGCTCGAGATCTCTAATGGTCTGGCGGAGAATATGAAGGCCGAGGACTTGATGAATCGCACTTGTGATTGAGGCCGCGTTTTTCACCATCGCGAGATGGTCAATTCGTTCACCATTGAAGAATAGAAAAGGGCTGATCCCGGGGGGTAGGATAGCGTCAATTTTCAATTGTGGCTTTGACTCTTCGTAAGTCTGCCCATCTCTGGTTACCATTAGTTCGAGTTTTGTTTTAACTGGATTATCCTCTTGCTGAAGGAGAGATATGCTGCGCGTAAGCATATACGTGTCGCCGTCGTCCTCGAATAAAATGGTGACATGCGCGGATGTTTCCGCCTTTTTTTTGGAACGGGCGAGCCCCTCATGAATGATTGCGTCGGGCTGCGGAAGGTCATCGGTGAGGCCATCCCTCCCGTAGAAGCCCCATAGCAGCGCGTTGAGCAGGGCCGTTTTTCCAAAGCCGTTCTCGGCATGAATGAGAGTGACGTTCTTCGTCTTCCCGGTGGCAAACTCGATTTCCTGGTGTCCGTGGAACTGGCGGAAATTCTCGATGATAAGCTTCTGCAGGATCATTGGATGGCTTCCTTCACACGACGTAGCAGCGCTTCGTGGATCCCCTCACCAGAGCCGGGCATGACCCTTCGTTTTTGATGCTGGACGGTACGCTCGTCCTCAAGGATTTGTTTGATGAGCTTTTGAAGTTCAGGAGGTGCCTTGGCGAAAGCGCGCCGGGATCGGGTGTCGTTGGATTTTTCTGCCATGGTGTAGTGATTCCGTTTGCCTTGGTTAGATGTCTAGCAGGTGGTAGCGCCGCCGTAAATCCCGAAGCGTCTGCAGGGCCGCATCCCCGTTTTCTGCGGTCTGGCAGAACTCAACCACGCGGACGAGGTCGCGCTGGAACAGCCGGCGCTCGACGTTGAAGGTGGCGTCGTCGTACCGGCTGCCCATGTCGGGCGGGCGGATGATGAAGTCCCAGATGCGCGCCCGGGTCTTGCCTTCGGCCCGGCGGAGCAGGCGGCCGCGGCGCTGGACAAACTGCCGGGGATTCGTGGAACTGGCGAGAATGAAGGCCATGCGGACGTCGGGAACGTCGATGCCTTCATCCAGGCAGCGAATGGCGACCGTGGCGTGCAGACGCCCGTCACGTAACTGCCGGAGGATCTCCTCACGCTCCGCCATCGACTCATCGCAGGTGAATTTCCGTACCCGCAGCCGGCATTCGGTGCCGAGCAGCCGCGTCGCTGCGTCCACCTGGCGCTGGAGTTCTTCATCGCCGGCCTCCTCGGCCTCCACCCGTCCGTCGCCGCAATAGACGATGGCTCGCTCGACGGGTTGATCCAACGAAGCCACCAACTCGCGCAGGGCGGGCAGCTTGTTCCGCGCCGCACCGAGCAGGCGGGCCCGCTGCAGGAGCAGGAATTTCAGCCCGTCGGACAACTCGCCATCCTTTTCGCTGCCCATGCGCCGGGCGATCTGCATCGTGAGGTCCCAGTAGGTCGCGCCTTCATCATCGGTGAGGTCGACGAGAACCGGATGGTAGGTGTAACGGCAGAGCACGCCGGCCTTGATGGCTTCGTCGATGCCGTATTCGAACACGATCGGCCCGAAGTATTGAAGAAGTGCCGCACTGCCGTCCTCGTCGTGGTGCCGGCGGGGTGTAGCGGAGAGTCCCAATCGGTATTCGATACGGTCGTCGAGCACGGTGCGGAGGCGTGCGGCACCCAGATTGTGGACTTCATCGGCGATCAGGAAACGCTTTACACCGCCTGCGGCGATGAGTTTTTGGAATCGTTCCGTCAAGAACGTGGCATTCGTGACGATCAAGGCCGCCACCGGGATGGCCCCGACGGAAAGAGCTGTCAGGACCCCTTGCACCCGGGAGTACCAGCTCGACCAGGTTCCGTAGCATGGCACAGGCGGGAGCCCGAAGGCGGACAGATTCTCTTCCCATTGCCTGGCCAGATTCAGGTATGGGCAGGTCACGATCAGCAGACACGGCGACTTTTGCTCCACCAGCTTGTAGGCCAGGTAAAGCGCAGTGGCGGTTTTTCCCGTGCCCGTGGCCATCGCGAAGATGCCCCGCCCATTGTTGGCCAGCCAGGCGCGCATCGCCTCTTTTTGATACTCACGCGGCTCCAGGCCCGGTGGAGGGCTGAAGCGGACGCGGAAAGCGCCATCCCCCACGGGGTTCTTCTCCAGCCATGCCGGCAGTTTATAGGGACGTTGGGCATCTCGGAGCTTCAGGATTGCAGCTTTGGCTGCGGACGGGAGATCGTAGACCTCGACATTCGGATCGCGATTCTCCCAAAGCTCCTCGAAGCGCCGCTCATCCGCTTCAACCAAGGGCTTGAAGGCCTCATTCCAGGACGTGAACACCTTGATCGACTCGTAGTTCAACAAGCCCTGCTGGCTGTCGTTGTAGGAGCCATTAAACGCGATCCGATTGCCCTCCTCGTCGCGAAAGACCCCGAACTTGTCGTGAAACTCGCCGTTTTGCAGCTTGTTGCGCGGGAGGGCCAGGCGGAATTCAAGAATTCCATCGGAAACCATCCAAGCGAGCGCGGAGAGCGTGTCCGCTTGGAGCGATTTTTCCAAATCCTGGACATTCCTTAGCAATGCAGCATGGAGAACCTCGTCGGTCTTCGCCTGATGGCCAAGTTGGAGGGCATCCCAGTCACTCTGGATTAGGATTGGACTGGTCACCCAGCGCGCCGATCCTCCGTGGGAGGCGAAGGTACTCATTCCTTTTGCAGCGACACGTAACCAGGCTCCCGAGAAATATCCAACTCCCCGGCAATACGATTCAGACCGAGCTAGAGCGGGTTCGAAGAAGTCCCGGATCAAATCGTGGCTGGACGTATCCAACGTCGCAGGCCATTGGTAATCGGGCAGTTGTTCGCAGTATTTCATTCAATGTCTTGCAAAGAGGGAGTCATCTTTGTCTGGACGATAGTGTTCTCGAATGGTTTGGGGTGCGGGACGCTTTGACTGAATCATTGGCACACAGGACAGGCAAGGGGAAAAGGACTCTGTTTAGGGGGGAATTGGGGACAGGCCTGTT
>JAXMHJ010000021.1:0-61088 GCA_046346795.1 Kiritimatiellia bacterium | reverse complement strand
TGGACACCTGCGCGGGCGAGTTCGAGGCGCGCACGCCGTATTTCTATTCGACCTACGACGCCGAGCTGAACGAGGTCCGCCCCGGCAACCGCCGCAAGATCATGGTGCTGGGCAGCGGCCCCAACCGCATCGGCCAGGGGATCGAGTTCGACTACTGCTGCGTGCACACCGTCATGGCCCTGCGCGAACTCGGGTTCGAGACCATCATGGTCAACAGCAACCCCGAGACCGTCTCGACCGACTACGACACCTCCGACAAGCTGTACTTCGAGCCGCTCACCTTCGAGGATGTGATGAACATCTACGAGGCGGAGAAGCCCGAGGGCGTGATCGTGCAGATGGGCGGCCAGACCCCGCTCAACCTCTCCATGAAGCTCTACCAGGCCGGCGTCCCGGTGCTGGGCACCCCGGCGGACAGCATCGACATCGCCGAGGACCGGGAGCGCTGCCGCCAGCTCCTCAACGAGATGGGCATCCGCCAGCCCGCCAGCGCCACCGCGCTGAACACCGAGCAGGCGCTCGAGGTCGCGAAGCGCATCGGCCTGCCCGTGATGATCCGCCCCTCGTTCGTGCTGGGCGGGCGCGCGATGATGATCGCCCACCAGGAGCAGGACATCGTGCCCTTCGCCGAGCAGGCGTTCAACGCCAGCCCCGGGTTCCCGGTGCTGCTGGACCGCTTCCTCGACAACGCGATGGAGATCGACTGCGACGTCCTGTGCGACGGTGAAAACGTCTACGTGGGCGGCGTGATGCAGCACATCGAGGCGGCAGGCGTGCATTCGGGCGACAGCGCCTGCGTCACCCCGCCGGTTTCCCTGCCCGAGGCCACCGTGGCGGAGATCGAGGACATCTGCTCCCGCATCGCCCTGCGCCTGAAGGTCAAGGGCCTGCTCAACGTCCAGCTCGCCGTCTACCGGGGCGAGGTGTACATCATCGAGATCAACCCGCGCGCCTCCCGCACCGTGCCCTACCTGGCCAAGGCCACCGGCGTCCCGCTGGCCAAGCTCGCCGCCAAGGTGTCGGTCGGCAAGACCCTCAAGGACCTCGGCCTGCCCGCCAAGGCCCCGCGCCCCAAGTGGTACGCGGTCAAGGAGGCGGTGCTGCCCTTCAACCGCTTCGCCGGCGTCGATCCGATCCTCAGCCCCGAGATGAAGTCCACCGGCGAGGTCATGGGCATCGACCCCAGCTTCGAGGCGGCCTACTGGAAGAGCCAGATCGCCGCGGGCCAGAACCTGCCCTCCTCGGGCGAGGTCTTCCTGAGCGCCAAGAACGACGACAAGCCGTGGCTCATCGAGATCGGCCGCCGCCTCGACAAGGCCGGCTTCAAGATCGTCGCCACCACCGGCACCGCCAAGGCGCTGCAGGAGATCGGCGTGAAGGCCGAGGCCCTCTTCAAGCTGGCCGAGGGCGCGTCCCCCAACGTGCTCGACCTCATGCGCGAGGGTCGCGTGAAGCTGATCATCAACACCCCCAGCGGCCTGGTGTCGCGCGCCGACGAGATCCACATCCGCAGCGAGGCGGTGCTCCGCGGCATCCCCCTCATCACCACCCCCTGGGGCGCCGAGGCCACCGTCGCCGCGATCGAGTACATGCAGAACCGCGACTGGGACGTCCACGCCATCCAGGACTACCTGGCGATGAAGTAGCCGCAGCCTCCACGGCCCTGCATTTGGCTTGCCGCGGAAGGCGGGCGGGAGCATGTTCCGGGGATGAACCGCAGAACCTTCCTCCGTTCCTCCGCCGTCGCGACCCTGGCCGTCAGCCCGGTTCGCAGCCTGTTCGCCCTCGAGGCCGACAACGTGTACCGCAAAACCATCGGCATCCAGCTCTACACCCTCCGCAACCAGATCGGGAAGGATGTCGCCGGGACCATGAAGGCCGTCGCCGACGCCGGCTACAAGCAGGGCGAGCTGTACGGGTTCCCGGACGCCGACCCGATGATTCAGGCCGCGCGCGACGCCGGGCTGGAGTTGCACTCCGCGCACTTCAACTGGGGCTGCGTGGTGGCGCCGAAGGACGAGGGCATGTCCGACTTCATGCGCATCGTCGAGAAGGCGAAGGCCACCGGGCTGTCGCACCTCGTCATCCCCTACCTCGCCGACGGCGAGCGCAAGACCCTCGACGACTACAAGAAGATCGCCGCCAACGCCAGCAAGGCCGCGGTCAAGGCGCGCGCGGCGGGCATCCAGCTCGCGTACCACAACCACTCGTTCGAATTCCGACCGCTGGAGGGCGGGAAGTGCGGGTTCGACGTCTTCGTCGCCGAGTTCGCGCCCGAGATGCAGTTCGAGCTGGACGTGTTCTGGGTGAAGGCCGGCGGCATCGAGCCGGTGGACCTGATCAAGAAGCTCTCCGGCCGCGTCTCCCAGCTCCATCTCAAGGACCTGAAGGCCGGCGTCCCCCTGCCCGCCTACGGCGGCGTGCCCGACGACGCCTTTCAGGAACTCGGCGACGGCATCATCCCCATGGAACCGATCATGGCCGCCGGGAAGGCCGCCGGGGTAAAGATCTGCCACGTCGAACAGGACCAGTCCCCCGACCCCATCGCGAGCATCCGGCAGAGCATGGAGTACCTGCGGAAGATGTGAGGCGCGTCCTGAAAATCCCGCATGGGATGCGGGATTTTCATGGTGTCGGGCCTACCCGTTCATTGGCACAAAGGCTGGTTTCGAATTCTGTTTTCCTCTCGCAGAGTCCGCAAAGTTCGCGGAGCAGAACATTTCATGGACATTGGGTAATCAGGCGCAAAATACTCCTTCAACCGGGGGTTTTCCCCTCTGCGAACTCTGCGCTCTTTGCGAGAGATTCTATTCATGGCACTGCCAACCACCCACCAGGCGAGGGTCTACGCCAAGCCCAACTTTTCCCAAAAATCCCCCTTGCATCCCCGTCTCCTCAGGCGTATGCATTCCTATATGAACACAAAGCAATATCGATTCCCCGCCCTTCTCTCATTGGTTGCCGCGACCCTGGTCGGTTGCGGCCACGCGGAGCACACGGCCGCGACACTCCCCGCCCTGCCCGCCGTCAAGACCTCGGTGAAGCTCATCCAGCCCGCGGACCTTCCCCTGCTGGAAGAGGCCACCGGCACGGTGCGGGCGCGCCGGCGAGCCACCCTCGAAGCCAAGGTGAGCGGGAAGATCCTCGAACTGCCCCTGACGCTCGGTCAGGAAGTGAAGGCGGGCGACCGCATGGCAGTCATCGCCGCCGAAGAGATCCAGGCGCGCGTGGACCAGGCCAAGGCCCTGCTCGAACAGGCCCGCCGCGAGGAGACCCGTTTCGCCGGACTGCTCAAGAGCGGGTCGGTCACGCAGCAGGAATACGACAACATGAAGGCCCGGCTGGCCGTCGCCGAAGGCGGCCTGCGCGAGGCCGAAACCATGCTGGGCTACACGTCGGTCACGGCCCCGTTCGACGGCCGCGTGACCCGCAAGCTGGCCGAGGTCGGCGACCTCGCCTCGCCCGGCCGGCCCATCGCGGAAATGGAGGACGGCGCGACGCCCCGCCTGGAGGCCGACGTGCCCGAGAGCCTGATGGGCACCGTCAAGCCGGGCGACACGCTGGGCATCCTGGCCGGCACCAACCGCCTGAACGCCGTGGTGGCCGAGGTCGCCCCGGCGGCCGACGCCTCCAGCCGCACCTTCCTGGTCAAGCTGGACCTGCCCGCCGGCGCGCCCCTGCGCACCGGTCAGTTCGCGCGGGTGCTCGTGCCCGCCGGCCGCCAGACCGTGCTGGTGGTTCCCGCCGAGGCCGTGGTCCGCCGCGGCCAGCTCGAATACGTGTACGTCGTGCGCGACGGCAAGGCCGCGCTGCGCCTCATCCGCACCGGACGCGCCGTCGAAGGCGGGGTGACGGTGCTCTCCGGCCTCGACGCCGGGGAGACCATCGCCGTCTCCGCCGCCGCCACGCTGGCCGACGGCCAACCCGTGGAGACGCCGTGAGCGCGCCCTCCCCCGCCCCGCACGCGCATCCCGAGGGGATTGCCGGCACGATGGCGAAGGCCTTCGTGCAGTCCAAGCTGACCCCTCTCGTCGTCATCGCCTCCATCCTGCTCGGACTCGCCGCCATCGTGCTGTTGCCGCGCGAGGAGGAGCCGCAGATCAAGGTGCCGATGATCGACGTGATGGTGTCGATGCCCGGCGCCGGCGCGCGGGAGGTGGCCGAGCGCGTCACCCGCCCCATGGAAAAACTGCTGTGGGAAATCCCGGGCGTCGAATACCTCTACTCCACCTCGAAGCCCGGTCAGAGCATGACCATCGTGCGCTTCAAGGTCGGCGAGGACATGGAGCGCAGCCTGGTGAAGCTGAACCAGAAGCTGACCGCCAACTACGACCGCATCCCGCACGGGGTCTCCGCGCCGCTGATCAAGGCGAAGTCCATCGACGACGTGCCGATCCTCGCCCTCACCTTCCACAGCGCGCGCCACGACCACCTGGACCTCCGCCGCGTCGCCGCGCAGGTCGACGACTCGGTCAAGCAGGTGCCGCTGGTGGCCGAGACCACCCTCATCGGCGGAACCCGCCGCCAGGTGCGCGTCGAGCTGGACCCCGTCCGCCTCGCCGCCCGCAACCTGAGCCCCGCCGGCATCGTACCGATGCTGCGCCAGAGCAACCGGCAGCTCGACGCCGGCGCGCTGACCACCGCCGACCGGAGCGTCGTCATCGAAACCGGCGCCTTCCTGCGCGACGCCCGCGAGGTCGGCAGCGTCGTCGTGGGCGCCTACGCCGGCCGTCCCGTGTACCTGCGCGAGGTCGCCGAGATCATCGACGGCGCGGCCGAGCCCGTCAGCTACGTGTTCCACGGTCTGGGTGCGGCGGCGGCCGGCCGGTCCGACGAACAGCCCGCCGTGACCCTCAGCATCGCCAAGCGCCCCGGGGCCAACGCCATCGCGGTCGCGGAGGAGGTCCTGCGCAAGGTCGAGGCCTCAAGGGCACGGTCATCCCGCACGACATCGAGGTCGGCCATCACCCGCCACTACGGCGCGACCGCGGCATGGAGAAGTCCAACGAACTGCTCTTCCACATGGCCATCGCGGTGATCAGCGTGTCGCTCCTCATCCTCTTCACCCTGGGCTGGCGCGAATCGATCATCGTCGCCATCGCCATCCCGGCCACGCTCGCGCTGACGCTGCTCGTCTTCCACCTCTACGGCTTCACCCTCAACCGCATCACCCTCTTCGCGCTCATCTTCTCCATCGGCATGGTGGTGGACGATGCGATCGTGGTGGTCGAGAACATCGTGCGCCACCAGTCCCTGCCCGGCAACCAGGGGCGGAGCCGCGCCGCCGTGGCGGTCGAGGCCGTGAGCGAGGTCGGCAACCCGACGATCCTGGCCACTTCGCGGTGATCGCGGCGGTGCTGCCGATGGCGTTTGTCGGCGGCCTGATGGGCCCGTACATGCGCCCCATCCCGGTCGGCGCCAGCGCGGCGATGGCCTTTTCGCTCCTGATCGCGTCACTACCCCGTGGGCCGCGGTGCGCGTCCTGGGCTGGCGGCATGCAAGCCCGGCGCGGCGGCCGGCCACGGCCACGCCCCCCGGCAAGGAAGACCTCTTCACCCGTTCCTACCGCCGCATGATGGGCCCGCTCATCCACAGCCCTCTCTGGCGCTGGATCTTCCTGTGCGGCATCACCCTGTTGCTGCTGGGCGCGATGGCGACGGTCGGCACCGGCTGGGTGAAGATGAAGATGCTGCCCTTCGACAACAAAAGGCCGAGTTCCAGGTGATCCTCAACATGCCCGAGGGCAGCTCGCTGGAGCGCACGGCGCGCGCGGCCCGGGAGATTGCGGCTGCGGTGCGAAACGGGCCCGAGGTGACCGACTACCAGGTGTACGCCGGTGTTTCCTCGCCCTACAACTTCAACGGCCTGGTGCGGCACTACTTCCATGCGCTCCGGCGCGGCGCCGACATCCAGGTGAACCTCCTGCCCAAGCACGCCCGCAAGGCGCAGAGCCATGAAATCGCCAAGCGCGTGCGGCCGCGCGTCGCGGAGATCGCGGCGAAGTACAACGCCCGCGTTGCGGTAGTCGAAGTGCCGCCCGGCCCGCCGGTGTTGCGTAGACGCTGGTGGCGGAGGTGTACGGCCCGAGCCGAGGAGGGCCGCGGGCCTGGCCCGCGAGATCCGGCGCATCATGAAGGACAGCCCCGGCGTGGTGGACGTGGACTGGTACGTCGAGGAAGCGCAGCCGCGCAGCCGTTTCGTGATCGACGGAAGGAAGGCCGCGCTCCACGGCATCAGCGCCGAGGCCATCGCCCAGACCCTGCGTATCGCCGCCGGGGGGCATTCGGTCGACCTGCTCCATCAGCCCGACGAGAAGGAGGACGTGGACATCGTCCTGCAGCTTCCGCGCGCGCTGCGCGAGAACCCGTCCGACCTGCTCGCCATGCGCATCCGTTCCGGCGACGGCAACGCCCTGCCCGAGCCCGGCGCGACCTCCGGCCTCCCCCCGCTCATTCCGCTGGGCGAGCTGATGCGGGTGGAGGAGGAAACGGTCGAGCACAGCATACATCACAAGAACCTGATGCCCGTGACCTACGTCATCGGCGACGTCGCCGGCGTGGTGGAGAGCCCGTTCTACGCGATCCAGGCGATGAACAGGGAGATCGCGAAGATCGACGCGCGGACGTTCGGCGGCGCGTCCGCGGAGTTGCCCGTATTCAACATCAACATGCCCTTCCGCGACGACCAGCCCGCGCTGAAGTGGGACGGCGAATGGCACATCACCCTGGAGGTCTTCCGCGACCTCGGCCTGGCCTTCGGCGCGGTGTGCGTGCTGATCTACGTGTTGATGGTCGGCTGGTTCAAATCGTTCCTGACCCCGGTGGTGGTGATGGCCGCGATCCCCTTCTCGCTGGTGGGCATCCTGCCCGCGCACGGCGCGATGGACGCGTTTTTCACAGCCACATCCATGATCGGCTTCATGGCCGGCGCGGGCATCGTGGTGCGCAATTCCATCATCCTGGTGGACTTCATCGAGCTGCGCGTCGCCGAGGGCATGCCGTTGCAGGAGGCGGTGATCGACGCCGGCGCGGTGCGTTTCCGTCCGATGATGCTGACCGCGCTGGCGGTGGTGGTGGGCGCCGGGGTGATCCTCTTCGACCCCATCTTCCAGGGTCTCGCCATCGCCCTCATGGCCGGCGAGATCGCCTCGCTCTTCATCAGCCGCATGGCGGTCCCGGTGCTGTACTACATGAGCCAGGCGCGGCGCTGACACTTTTCAGAAGGAAGAATAGGGGCAACAATCCGATCCGTCCGGCGGTCGGTGTGCGCGTGTCCGCCTGCTCACATCGCACCGGTCCTCCCCAAACCACGGTTTCCCCACATGCAACGTTCGCCCTTCTTCTTTTGCCTTTGCTCGCCTTCGCCTCCGACGCGGCGAGGAGAAAATATCCAGGGAGCAAAACCCTCGGCACCCTCTGGCAAGGATTCATCGCCAAGAAAAGGAGGCGAGGCGGGGGCCGCGCTCGAACTCACCGCCCGGTATGCCCGCGAGGGCGGTGATCCGTACCTGGCCAGCCTGCGCACCGCCTGGCTGCGCTACAGCCAGTGACTACGCCGGCGCCTCGAAGCACTACACAAACGCCGCCCGTCTTCAGCCGGCCGCGATGAGTCCGCGCCTTGGCCTGCTCAACGCCTGCCAGGCGTCCAAGGACGCGGAGGGAACCATCAAGGCGGCGGAGGCGCTGCTGGCGGTCGACCTCAACCATCTCTCCGCCCTGTACGCCGTAGCTTGGGGTTCGTTTCAGGCGAAGAATTTCCGAAGGCCGATTCCGCCTATCGCAAAATCCTCACGCTCTACCCGGAGGACGCCGACGCGCTGAGCGGCGCGGCATGGTCCAACTTTTACCAGGGCCAGAAAACCACCGCCAAGACCCTCTTCCGCCGCCTGCTGGCGACGAATCCGGATTATCCCGACGCCGTGAAGGGTCTCGATCTCTGCATGTAACGCCGCTCCGAAGCGGGACAACCGGCACCGCGTTCACATGGCGGGGATGTGTTTCGGAATACCCAATTCCACTTCTTAATGTAGTCGAGCCGGGGGACTTCGGCGGCCTCAGGCAAGCTGAGGCCCTACATGGGCGTCAGCGCGGGGCGTCCGCGCGGATCATGCGGAGGCCGAAGATGGCGGCGACTTCGCGGCCGCCGGTGGCTTGAAAGCGCACGGTGACCTTCTTCTGGCCGGTGATCCGGTCGGCGGGGATTGGATATTCCGTCTCGAAGAAGCGCGGCGGGCCGCCCTTCTCAACCACCTGTTCGCCGATCTTCACACCGTCGATGAGCAGGTCGAACGTGCGCTTCTGCCATTCGTCGCTGTGACAGGTGATGAGCAGGGCCATGGGATGGGCGGGATCGACCGGCACATCGAACGAAAACCAGTTTCTCGCACGGCGGGCGGGGCGGCCGAGAACGCGATCGGCAGAGGAATCCTCGCCCTGGAAGTTGAAGTCCCGCTCGGGCTGCATCTCGCCGGGCTGGACAAAGGCGACCGTAGCGGCTTCCAGTTTGCGCATGCGTTCGCGCCCGGCGGCGTACTCCGCTGATTTCGTCTCCACTCGGACGGCGTGAACAGATCCCAGTACACGGCGTAGGTGCGGCGATGCATGCGGTAAAACGGGATCAACTCGACGTCGCGATCCCGCCCACGCCGTCGGTGCGGAAACGTCCGGGCTGGCCCGGCACGGGCTGATCCAGTCGGACACCGGGCGATCGGCCGACACGAACACCGGCACCGCGCCGGGCTTCCACGCCTCGAATTCTTCCTCCGGCCCCAGATCACCCGCCAGCACCAGCGGGCCCCAGAGATCGCGGCGCGGCGGGGATTGTCGGGAGTCGGCTCCAGCCGCAGCGTCTTGGGGAGGATCAGGCGGACCTCGTCGCCGTCCTTCCACTCGCGGGCCAGATCAATGAAGGTACCCGGAGCGCACAGGTCTTTGACGGCCCCGCCGTTGATCGCAGCCGCAGCCCTCTCCCGCCCAGGCCGGACGACGCAGCGAGAGGGTGAAGGTGCGGGCTTGTTTCATGCCCAGACGGAGGGTGACGGAGTCCCCTCGGGCAGGTCGGTTTCGACCGTCAGTTTCACCCCGGCCTCGGACCAGTCGACCGTGGAAGGAGTGTACAGCCCGACCCAAAGGCGGCCGGCGGACACATGGTAGATGCCGGCGCCGTGCAGTGCGTGGCTCTCCATGCCGGAGCCCACGCAGCAGGTGAAGCTCTCGAACATGTCCTGGTATTCCTGCTGAACGCCCCGGCCGACCGGGACCATGTAGGAGGTGCGTCCGTCGGCGGGGTCCATCGAGGCCAGGATGTGATTGAAGAGCGCGCGCTCGTGGAACTCGGCGTAGCGTGCGTCCGGTTTCAGCGCAAAGAGCCGGCGGGTCATGCGCAGCATGTTGTAGACGTTGCAGGTCTCGGCGGTGCGGCCGTCCACGCGGTCGGAAAGCCGGTCGGCCGGACCGAAGTACTCGTTCTGCCCATGCCCGCCGGTGGCGTAGCTGTGATGGTCGACGACGCGCTCCCAGAAGTACCGGGCGGCGATCCCGTCGGCTTCGTCGCCCGCGGCGGCGTAACGCTCCAGCGATCCGATCAGCTTGGGCACCTGCGTGTTGCCGTGCAGGCCGTCGAGGCGGTCTTCGCGCTTCTTGAGGGGATCGAGCACGGCATGATGCTCGAACCGGCGCGACAGGGCGAGCCAGCGGGCGTCGCCGGTGTCCTCGTAGAGGTCGACGAAGATCTCGTTCATGCCGCCGAACTCGGTGTGAAGCATCTTCTGCATCTGCCGCTCGCCGAGTCCGGCCGTGACACCCTCCGCCCATTCCGCGAACCGGGTTTCGCAGGCCAGCGCGTCGGCGTTGCCGGTGAAGCGCCAGGCGTCGCGCAGCCCCGCGTAGATCTTGTGCAGCACATACCAGGGCGACCACAGGCCGTTGAGGTCGAAGCCGCCGGAACGGATGTCCCCGCGGGCGACCTCCGCGAAGCGCTCGCGCCCACCCTCCAGCGCGCCGAGATACCCGTCGGGATACCGCGCCTGCACCTCCTTTCATCTCCGCCACGAGGCGGTCGGTGCGCTCCTTGAAGCAGGAATCGCCGGTCGCGGCGTACATGAGGCTGACCGCCGAGAGGTAGTGCCCCGCGATGTGCCCGGTGAGGTTCTTGCCCCGCTGTCCCAGCCGCCGTAGCCCTCGGCCTTCGGTTCCAGCCCGGCCTGTTTGCGGAACCGGGACATCATGCGGTCGGGCTCCAGCTTGAGCAGGTATTCCGCGTCGAGGTCCTGGGCGTGCCTGAGCGGTCCGCCGGTGAGGCGCACAGCCGGGGAGCGGCCGGGCCGCGTCGGGGATGGCGTTCGGTTTCGGGGCGTCCGCCGCCACCACCCGGAAACCATAGATCCCCGCGCCGTTTTCCGGGCGCTGGCAGGCGTGGATCGTGATGCGGACAAAGGCGGCGCGGGCGCGGCCGGAATCGCGGCGGGGCTGACCGCGGGCGGGAAGCCGGCGGTGTGATCGGCGTAGCGAGTCCAGGATTTCCCGTCGGGCGAGGTCTCGATGGCGTATCGGTACGACAGGGTCGGATATTCGAAAGCTGGTCTCGACCCGGGCGATGTCGAACGTCCCCCGAGGTCCACGGTGAGGGTCTGGGGAAAAGCATTCGTCACCGAAAGCCACTGCTGGCGTGTTGTGGTCGAGGGCGAACTCCGGGAACATACGCGCCGCCGCGCACGCTTGTCGCGGTGGCATACCCGCCAAACGCGAGGTCGGTCCCCTGCTCCACCGGCGGCGCCAGCGCGCCCACGCCGTGCTGCGTCGGCGTCACCGGACGGATGGTTCCGTCCCCGTTGAATTCCAGCCGGTCGGCGCAGGCCTGCCGGAAGACCAGCGCGCCGGATTCGTGCGGCTGGTTGTGCTGGTGGTACACGATGAAGTACTCGTCGCCCTGCTTCAGCACCGAGTTGTGCCCGGGGCCGCGGGTGGTCTGGTCGGCGTTGGCCTGCAGGAGAACGTGGTTGGGCGGGGTGAGGAAAGGGCCGAACGGATGGTCGGCCATCGCGTAGCGCACGTTGTAGCTGCCGTCGTGCAACGCGCCGGAGGAATAGAGCA
Organism: Kiritimatiellia bacterium; assembly: GCA_046346795.1. Lineage (GTDB taxonomy): Bacteria > Verrucomicrobiota > Kiritimatiellia > SS1-B-03-39 > UBA6053 > JAXMHJ01. The sequence continues at coordinate 49,998 of JAXMHJ010000021.1, read as the reverse complement.
GGTAGTATTTCCCGTTGCGCTTGATCAGGTACGAGCCCTCGACGAAGTCGGACAGGGCCGGCCCGTTGGAGGCGTCGAGCGCATTGGCGGGCTCCGACCCCGCGCGGCTCGACGAGGCCGCAGCCTTCCGCCGCGCGACACCAGCCGGTCGCCGGAGTACACCGAAAAGTCGTACAGCCCCGCCCAATTACCCCGCATTGGCGAAAGGTGATGCGCACGTAGCGCGCCAGCGCATCGCCTGGATCGATGTATCCCGTCCCGCCCGGGGTTTCGGTCCGGTTGCCTTCCGGTCGGCGAACACCGTCCAGGTCTCCGCGTCCGGCGAGGTTTCGATCACATAATCATAGGCGACATCGCGGAACTCGGGCGAGGACACCACCGATGTGACCGCGACGGTCGCGCCGAGGTCCACCGAGAACCATTGCGGCAGGTCGCCGCCATCGGGCAGCCACTTGGTGCCCTTGAGAAAATGAACGTCGCCGTCGATGTCGCGCAGGTCCGGGTGAGTTTCGCGGCCATGGACTCCGACCACCCCCAATACATGTACACGCCCCGTCGTCGTCCAGAAACGGTTGGGCGTCCATGTTGTAGGCGGGAACGACGCGGCCGGCGGGCGGTCCGCCGCTGACGATCGGCGTGTTGTCCGCCCCCAGATTTCGCCACCGCCCTTCCCGATGATCCGCCACGCCGAACCAGGTTTCGTAGCCGCCCGAGCGGGTCACGAACTGGTAAAACCTGCCGTCCCTGGGCAGGACGTCGGGCGCCCAGATATCGCCGCCGAACTTTCCGTACTCCGGCCAGTTGGTCAGCTTCATGTCCCAGTTCACGAAGTCGGACGACGACCAGACGGAGGCGCGACCATAGGCCCCGGCGTCGTTTTCCATCGACGTGGCGTAGATGTAAAACCGGCCGTCGTGCGCGAACACATGCGGATCCGGGAACATGCCGGGCAGGATCGGATTGCCGAACCCGGCGCCGGACGGATGCACGTTGACGAAGGTGGATGCGATGGTGACGCCGTCCCCGCGGGTGGCGGTCAACGTGAACTCATAGCGTCCCGGCGTCGCGGCCCGGCCCCAGGTGACGGCCGCCTGCGGGCGTTCCAATTCCACCCGGGCGGGCCCGGCGGTCTGTGTCCAGGCGAGTGTCGCCCCCTCCCCCCGCACGGTGGCGGCAAGGAGGATTTTCCCCGGGAGGATGGCGTGGTAACCGGGGCCCAGGTTGATCTGCGGCCCCGCCTCCCGCCCGGTGGCGGAGAGCGTGACCATCAACACCGGCAGCATACGGGCAAGCATTCGGATCGGGCTCATGTCGTTCCTTTTGGGGATCGCGGGCATCGGGCCGGGACCCGGTCCCGCCCGCCACCCGTGCTTTGACGCCATACCCGGCGTCTTCCGCAACTGTTTCCCGCCCGCGCCTTCACCGCCGGCATGGTCCAATTCCGGACAGGCCCGCCCGGGCGGGTCGCGGCCTACAGCCGCTCCACCCGCATGCCGCCGTCGACGCTGATCACCTGTCCGGTGGAATAAGGGAGGTCCCCGCGGACGAGCATGGCGACGGCGCGGCCGACGTCGTCGGGCGTGCCCCACCGGGGCTGGAGGGTGAGACCGGCGGCGATGAGGTCGTCGTACTTCTTCTTCACGCCGGAGGTCATGTCGGTGGCGGTGATGCCGGGCTGGACCTCGTACACCGGGATGCCGTGCGGCGCCAGGCGCACGGCCCAAAGCTGCGTGGCCATGCTCAGCCCGGCCTTCGAGATGCAGTACTCCCCGCGGTTGATCGAGGCCATGGTGGCGGAGATGGAGGAGACGTTGACCACGCAGCCGGCGAACGCGGCGTCGGCGGCCTTCTGCTCCACCAGCCAGCGGGCGACGGCCTGGGTGAGAAAGTACGGCCCCTGCAGGTTGGTGCGGACGACCCACTCGAAACTCTCCTCGGTCGCCTCCAGCAGGTCGCGACGCTCCTTCGGGGCGACGCCCGCGTTGTTGACCAGCACGTTCAGCCGGCCGAAATGCCCGCGCACCCGGTCCAGCATGGCCGCGCGGGCGGCGGAGTCGCCGACATCGCAGGCGCAGTAGCAGACCTCCGCCCCGAGGGCGCGGAGGGCGTCGAGCGATTCGGCGGCGGCCGCCTCGGGGCGCACGCCGCAGACGGCCAGATCAAATCCTTCGCGGGCGAGGTGCGAGGCGACACCGAAGCCGATGCCGCGCGTTCCTCCGGTGACCAGGGCGACGTTTTTCATGGCGCTCCGATCAGGTGGCGGGGAGTTCGGGCACGTCGACCCACGCGCGGGTCTTCCAGCTCTTCATGCCCAGCTCGGCCAGTTGGACGCCCTTGGCGCCTTCGCGCAGCGTGTAGATCCACGGCTCGCCGAGGGCGACATGGCGGAGGAACATCTCCCACTGGATCTTGAAGGCGTTGTCGTAGGCGATGTTGTTGGGCACCTTGGACCAGCCCTCGTAGAAGTTGATCGGCTGGGCGATGTCGGGATTCCAGACCGGCTTGGGCGTCTCGGCCGCGCCCTGCACGTACACCTCGCGCAGGCCGGCGACGGCGGAGCCCTTCTCGCCATCGACCTGAATGGTCAGCAGGTCGTCGCGGCGCACCCGCGTGCACCAGGACGAGTTGAACTGCGCCATCGTGCCGTCCTGCAGCAGGAACATGGCGTAGGCGGAATCGTCGGCGGTGGCGGGATAGACCCGGCCGCTTTCGTCGCGACGCTCGGGCAGATCGGTCGCGCCATGGGCGACAAGGCTCTTCACGGGGCCGAAGAGGTTGTCGATGACGTAGCGCCAGTGGCAGAACATGTCGACCATGATGCCGCCGCCGTCCTCCTGGCGGTAGTTCCAGCTCGGGCGCTGGGCGGGCTGGTCGTAGTCGAGTCCGGTGAAGACCCAGTAGCCGAACTCGCCGCGCACCGAGAGGATGCGGCCGAAGAAGCCGATTTCCTTGAGCATGCGCAGCTTGCGCAGGCCGGGCAGCCAGAGCTTGTCCTGCACGACGCCGTTCTTGAGGCCGGCGCCCTCGACCAGGCGCGCGAGCCGCAGGGCTTCGGCGGAGTGCACGGCGGTGGGCTTTTCGCAGTAGATGGCCTTGCCGGCCTTGACCGCCATCTCGATGAACTGGGCGCGCTGCAGGGTGCCGGAGGCGTCGAAAAACACCTCGTAGTCGCCATGATGGCCGTCGAGCACGGCCTGGAGGTCGGTGCTGTACTTGAAGGGCTTGCCGGTCGCGGCGACGCCGTGGATTTCGGCGAGCTGCTTGAGCTTGTGTTCGTTGCGTCCGGTCAGGATGGGGTCGGGCAGGAGGATGAGGTCGTTGGTGACCTTGACCCCGCCCTGCTTGATGATGGCGACGATGGAGCGGTCAAGGTGCTGGTTGGTGCCCATGCGTCCGGTGACGCCGTTGAGGATGACGCCGATGCGGCGGATTTCCATGGTGAGACTCCTGGTGCGGTTGGTTTAGATGTGGATGGGGCCGCCGGGCGGCAGATCGGTGCACTGCTTGAACCGCGCCCCGGCGGGCAGCGGGGGCACGTCGACGCCGGCGCGCGGGAGGGTGCCCGCGAGTTCCTGCCGCCAGTGGGCGACATCGCCCGAGGGGCCGTAGCAGTACATCATCTTGAGCGGCGTCGAACCCTTGTTGCTTAGCTGGTGGTACACCCCCGGAGGGATGAAGACGGCCTGGCCGGCGGTGAGTTCGCGCACCTCTTCGCCGAGGCACATCTCCCCCGTCCCTTCGAGCACGAAGTAGACCTCCTCCTGCTCCTGGTTGTGCCACGGGACCTGGCCGCCGTCGGGCTCGAGGGTGACGAAGCCCACGGCGAAGTTCTTCGCCTGGATGGGCGAGAGACCGCCGACCCAGTTCTGGGTGCGGCGGCGCGCCGGGTAGCGGCGGCCGGTGATGTCGTTGAGGTCGGCGATGAGCATGGGAGCGTCGGGGGTTGGGGGTTGAGAAAAGGGGAAGCGGTTTGGCGGGTAGCGGTTTAGCCGTTGAAGAACGCGTACCACGGCTCGCCGCGGGCCATGCGGGTGGCGAGGAGGGCGAGTTCGCGCATGTGGTAGTCGCCCCACATGCTGGATTCGCCGCAGGGGACCTTGCGGCCGGGCGGGATGGTGTCCCAGCCGTTGGGGCGGTGGTAGACGGAGTGCAGCAGGAGGCCGTGGTGAGCGGGATCGGTGGAGAGGTAGGGCTCCTGCAGCAGCGTGCCGAGGGTGGTGAGACCGGCGGCGGTGTAGCGCGCGCCTTCGCCGCCCAGATAACGGCCCAGCCGCAGCAGGCCCTGCGCGGCGATGGCGGCGGCGGAGCTGTCGACGGGCTCGTGCTCGTTGAACGGATCGGCGGGGCGACCGGTGTGATCGGGGATGCGGTGCAGATTCGGCGCGCCGGTGTCCCAGAAGGGAATGCCGTCGGGCGGGGTGAATTCAAGGTAGAAGTCGCAGGTGGCGGTCGCGGCCTTGAGGCAGGTGTCGAGGATGGCGGCTTTGCCGCCGCAGGGAGCGAGATCGGCCTCGGGGAGCGATTGCAGGAACTCGAGCTGTTCGGCGTAGCCGAGCGCGGCCCAGGCAAGGCCGCGCGTCCAGGTGGTGAAGGGCGAATAGCCCTGCTGCGAGTTGGGGCAGCGGAAGACGCCGTCGTTCAGGTTGAAGATGCATTCGTGCGCGACGCGGCCGCGGACGTCGTAGGAGTCGCGCCCCGTGCCGTAGAACACGGTGAAGGCGGCGGTGGTCTGCGCGTGCTGCACGAGGCGCTGGAGCAGCGGCGCGGGGCGGTCGTTTTCGCCGAGCGGGGTGTGGCCGAGCTGGTGGCCGACGGCGAGGACGCGCAGGGAGCGGATGGTGTCGGCGAAGAGCGAGTGCGGGCCGTTGAAGGAGTAGATGTAGCCGCCGCCGTCGCGCAGCGTGGTCCAGCGGCGGGCCTGCACGGAGGCCGAGGCGGCGAGGGCCATCTCGTAGAAGCGCAGCTCCCACGCGTCGCCGGGCACCCGCCCTTCCCGCATCAGGCGGCGGAGGTTGCCGTAGGTGCTGACGTTGTTGAAACCGTGGTCGTGCACGCCGAAGTGCGTGACATGGCCGGCCATGCGCTCGAGCGTGTTCGTCCGGCCGCTCTCCAGGAACGCGGCCTCCCCGGTGGCGTCGAACTGCAGGATCTCCGATCCGTACTGGAAACCCTGCGTCCATTCCGTCCAGCCGCGGGTCGTGTACTTGCCGCCGCTGGTGAAGACGGGCGAACCCTTCGCGGTGTCGTACTCGTTCCGGATGCGCCGGATCTTGCCGGCGGAGAGCGTCCACATGCGTTCGAGGGCGGGCAGCAGGCCTTGGGGCGAAGGGGCGTTGGCGGCATCGATCATGGTCAGAACCTCTTGGGCTTGGTGAGATGGAGGAGGAACACTTCGCAGTCGCTGAGGGCCTCGTAGGAATGGTCGAGAACCGCGTCGAACTGCAGGGCGTCGCCGGGGGCGAGATCGTGGGTCTCGTGCGGCAGGCGGATCCGGACCGTCCCGCGCAGGGCCCAGCAGACCTCGTAGTCGTCGTGATGAATCTCGGGACGGGAGACCTGTCCGCCCTTTCGCGAAAAGCCGTGGAAGCACTCGATATTGCCGTAGGTCACCTTTTGAAAGACGAAACTTCCGGAGGTGTACTCGATGGCGGTGGTCTTGTGGGCGGTGCGGGATTCGGCCAGGGAGAGGAGATCGGTGGCGCTGAGGCCGAACACACGGGCCACGCGGAACAGCGTGTCGAGTTCCGCGGAGGAACGATTGCGCTCGAGCTTAGAGATCACCGCCGTGGAGATGCCGCACCGGGTGGACACGTCCTGAATCGTCAACCCCTGCCTTTGCCGCAGGTCGCGCAAAACGGAAAAGTCATAGGCAGGCAATGTCTGGCTTGGTTTCATAGTTGGATAGTTCATTTGAATACATTCGCAAAGGGTATGCGGCAAGCTGATTCGTAGCGTCTAAGAACTTTTCGCCAAACTTTTCCACAGAAAATAAAAGAAAGAATCACTTGTATATTCATAGAAAACCAACTACGGGAAAAATGACGGGAGTATTGCCTTGCCCGTCGCCGCTCCGTTTAATAACCCGCGTAGAACTCCGTAATTAATCAAAACTCTAAAACCAACATACCGAGGGAATAGGATATGATCCAAACACGTGACCCCGCCGAGGCCGTCCCCGCGCTGCTTCGAAAAATCAATTTTCGCAAGGTGCTGGACGCCATGCAAACCCTGGGACCCTGCTCCCGCGCACAACTGACCCGCAAGACCGGGATCAGCCCTCCCACCATGTCGATCCTGGTTCGCGAACTGGTGAAACGCGGCCTGGTGGAGAAGGATTCGAAGCCGCCCGTGACGGGGGTGGGCCGCCCCGGCATCCGCTTCCGCCTGGCGCAAAAGACCTCTTTCGTCGTCGGGGTGGTGCTGGACGCGACCTCCTGCTCGCTCGCCATCAGCGGGCTGAACGGCAAATTCGACGTGAAGAAGAGCCTGAAAATCCCGACCCCGAAAAACTACGACCAGTTGATCGCGGATCTCGTGGCCGGCGTGGAAACCCTGGTGGCCGCGGAGAGCGGCACCTTCCTCGGGGTGGGACTATCCGCTCCTGGACTGGTGGACAAGGCCACCGGCATGGTGAAGCTGGCGTCCAACCTGCCGATCCTCACGGGGCGCACACCGGGTCGCGACATGGAGCAGCGGATCCAGAAACCGGTGGCCATGCTGCCGGAAAACCAGGCGATGACCCTGGCGGCAAAGGTGTTCGGCCTGGCCTCGGGCATGCGGGACTTCATCCTCATCGACGTGACCACCGGCACGGGCATGGGGGCGTTCCTCGAGGGCAAGTACCTCTCCGGCGCCCATGGCTTTGGAGCGGAGATCGGCCACATCACGGTGGTCGCGGAGAACGGCCTGCCCTGCGGCTGCGGCAACCACGGATGCCTGGAGACGGTCGCGAACGACCGGGCGCTGACCCGCGAATGCTCCCGGCATCTCGGACGCGAGGTGGACATGGACGATCTCCTCCAACTCGTTCAGTCCGGTGAATTCCCCCTGAACGGCGAATTGGAGAAGACGCTCGACTACCTCGCCATCGGGGTGGCGGCGGCGATCAACATCTTCAATCCCCAGCTCGCCATCCTGCACGGACGCATGTTTGAGCTGGGCCCCGACGTGATGCCGCGCCTGGTCGAGAAGATCCGCAGGCGCTCCCTGCCGCCCGCCTTCGAGGGCTGCCGCATCGAACACACCGCCCCCAACAAGCTGCTGGCGGCGGTGGCGGGGATCGTGAACCACGTCTACTCGTCGACGAGTTCCTGAGCGGAACCCCGGCCGGGGTGATTGCGGCTGCGGCGACCGGTAGGGCGAGGCCACTGGCCGGGCCGCCGAAGGGGTTTGAGGCTCAGCCGGCGGCTTTCCTGCAGAGCGGACAGGCTGCCCTTCCCGCGGGTTGGCGGGCGTCAGAGGCTCGGGATCTGGTCGTCGTCGATGTCCACCCACTTGAGGGAGCGGATCTGGACGCGGCGGGTCATCGGATCGCGCCAGACGTGGGCCACGAGTTCCACGGAGGAGGTCAGGACGTCCTCGGCTCCGAGCGCGGGCGAGGTATGGGAGCCGGCGTAGGGGGCGTTGTCCACCACCCCGAAACCGCGCACGGCGACGACGAAGGTGTTCCCGCGGACGTCACACAGGTCCATGAACTGCGCCAGGAGGGCCTCCCGCTGGTTTTCCGTCCAGGAGGCGGGGCTGGGATACCAGTTCGGCGCGCCGGACGGGCGGTAGATTTCCCCCACCTGCGACTTGCGCACGAATGAAACATTGGCGGTGGTTTTCCTGGCGTTGACCACCAGGTTGGCGAGGGCCTGCGCCGCCGCCCACGTGTTGATCTGGCTGGTGCCGGACGTGTCTCCCGGGCAGCGCTCGCCGAGGGTCCCGTTGAAAAAGGCGGTGGCCAAAACATCCGGCTTGTCGGTGTTCAGGTTGATGAGTCCGCGGACCAGCGGTCCCGCCCGGCCCGCCCGCGCGGCCAGGGTCGCGGCCGCAACGGGACGGCCGTCGAATTCATTGCCGAGGTGAACGGTGAAGGTGTCGAGCACGCGGTGTACGGTCGGATTTCCGGCGGCGGTGAGGGTCGTATCCTCGGCCAGCGACAACGACTGCCAGGCCCGGTCGCCCAGGGCGATGTACCCCAGCTCGCAGGCACTGGCCATGGGGGCGTTTTTGACAAAGTAGGGATATTCGGCCATGGCCTCGGGTCGGGAGGTCATGGTGGAATTCATCGCGCCCATGGTGTCCGTCGTGGCCAGCACCCATTCGGCGGGGGCGTAGTTGAACCGGCCGTCCCTGACCTCCAGCGAGGACTTGAAGCCATCCACCACCGCCGTGAAGACCAGCGGGGTGGCCGCCGAACCGATGCGGTCGACCAGCGTCCCCCCGCTTTCATACAGTTCAAGCGCGACCTTGACGTCCACGGGAACCAGGCCCGACTTGATCTCCAGGTCGGTAAACAGGGTGACCTGCTTGTATTCGTCCGCGGAAAACGACCAGTCCGCGGCGGTGGGATCCACGGCGATGTCGGTGGGGGTGAAGGAGATCGTCCCGCCCGTGGACGTCACCGAGGTGACGCGCAGCTTGTACTTGGTGTTATTGGCGTACGGCAGGCCGCTGAAGGCCGGGCTGCGGATGAAGGGGAAGTTGATTTCGGCCTTGAGGGTGATCTTGGTGACGGTGTTGGTGGAGATCACCTGGGTGGCGGTCAGCTTCAGCTCGTTGACCAGGGGGATGGGTTCGCCGCAGAAGAGGGTGGGATCGTTGCTGGAGGGGCGGAAATCGTTGTCGAGGTAGTCCACCAGGTTGTAGGTGGCCGAGGCGGTGGCGCCGGCGGGCACACCCGCGGCGAGCAGCGCGTCGGCGATGCTCAGCTTGTAGCCGGCGTCGGCCGGTAGGGTGAGCGGCATGGCGGTGCCGACATACACGCTGTTGGTGTAGCGGCCGGACACCGAACCTCGGTACTGCTGGCAGGCCTGTTCGAAGAAGGTGAAGTAATTCTCCTTGCTCCCGATGAGCTTGGTGCCCACGCCGCCCAGGTAACGGACCTCGGGCAGGGTGTAGTAGTCGGCCATGTTGCTCGCGCGGGAATTGCTGGCGATCTGGGCCTGGGTCGGTCCGCCGATGGCGGCGAGCAGCGCGCTGGCGTCCACCCCTCCGGGGGCATTGCGCAACGGGGTGGCGCGCAGGGCGCCGATGTCGATGCGGCCGGAGACGTTGGCGATGGCGGAGATCGCCGCCCCGGTGAACAGAATGCCGGTCCCGTTCACATCCGTCGTGAAGGTGTCCGGAAGGTGGTAGATGTTGGCGGCGATCGCAGTGGCGGAGCCGAACTGCTCGTCGGGAAAAACGTCTTGGAGCCGCTGCCGCCGAACGTGCCGGAGGGGAATCCGGCGTACAAGGCCTGGGCCGGACCGGTTCCCCGGTAGTGCGGATTCACGCGCGGCCAGTAGTTGGTGACCCCGCCGGAGAGGTCGTATACGCAGTCCGCGGTGCTGCCGGAGATGCGGTTGAGGCGTTCGATGGCCTTGTCCAGGCCGGACAGCGCGGACTGGCGGGCGCGTGACAGTTCGACGCTCTGGCCGGCCACCAGCCGTTCGACCCGCATGAAGGTGGCGAAGCTGATGGCGGCAATGACGATCACCGCCAGGCAGCCCAGCACGAAGATGAGGGCGATGCCGTTTCGGCCACCGCGGGGCGGCGGGCGGGGATGGGAGGCGGGGATGTTTTTCATGGCGTCAGTAGGCGGTCTGGGATGGAGAAATCGCGATGGTGAATTTCTCGAGCGTGCTGTCGATGAGCGAGGTGGTCGAGCTGCCGGCGTCGATCCGTCTCCAGGTGTCCTCGGGCAGGATTTCCAGGCTCATCTCGATGCGCGCCGGAAACACCGCCGGGGTGAAGTTGGAGTCCCCGGCTGGTATCGATGCTGCTGCGCTGGTCAGCACGTTGTTGTTGGCGTCGTAGCACACGATCCGGAAGGAGCGGACGTTGCCGGCCAGCTCGCCACTGTAGGCGTCCGACGTGGTGCTGGTCCAGAAGGGCAGGCCGTTGATCTCGGCGAGGGTGTCGCGGCTGCCGCCGGGCAGGTACATGCTGCGGTTCTGCCCGGACATGGTGTTCTGCTGGCGGCGGATCAGGATTTTCCGGCCGGCGTTCACGGTGTCGTCGCGCAGGAAGTATTCGACCTCGGCCAGATCGGAGGTCGCGTCGTCGTTGCGGCGGTGGCCGGTGATCATGAAGATCCGGTCCGACTGGACGACGAACGGGAAGTTGGACGTGCAGACGGCGGCGGACAGGTCGCGGAAGGCCTCGTCCGTGAAGGCGCGCTCCTCGTCGGAGGCGGAGACGGAGTCGAGCCCCTCCGCCAGCTCACGGTGGACTGCTGCACCATGGCGCCCACGGCCAGCAGGATGAGGGAGAAGACCGCGAAGGCGGCGGCCAGTTCGATGAGGGTGAAACCCAGGCGTGTGGAGGGGCTCTTCATGGGGAGATCACCAGGGGGTTGGCCACCAGGGAGAAAATCCGGGATTTGGCCTTGAGGGCGGGGGCGCCGTTTGCGGCATAGGCGGCGTAATCGCCGCGGAAGAAGGTGAGCGACAGCCGGAACGAGCCGTTGGCGATCGGGGTGTGCAGCATGCGCGCCATGCCGATGGGCATTTTCTTGGCGGCGTCCCGGTAGACGTAGACGTCCGGCCCGCCGGGGGCGGCGGTGGTCGACTTGAACGCGGTGCTCACGAACAACCCGTCCGGGACATAGGTCCAGGTCGCGGGGTTCAAGCCCTTCTGGACGTGGCCGCGCAGGCTTTCGAGCGCGGACTGGGCCACCATGGCGGCGGCGGTGTCCTCGCGGCCGTCCCGGGAGGCCTTGGAGCCCTGCGGCAGGACGGCGAGGGAACCGAGCATCCCCACCGCCACGATCAGCAGCGCCAGGGACACTTCCACCAGCGTGAAGCCCCGCCGGGATTTGCACCGGATGTTCATTTGTATTCGATCTCCGTCCGGCTGTTGTAGTGGTAGACGTATACGGCCGACCGCGCGGAGCCGGGTTTGATGACCAGGTTGCCGGTGGCGGAGAGCATGGAGATCGCTCCGGTGGCCCCGTCGACCAGATACCGGGCCGCCCCCTCCGCCATGACCACGGCCACCCGGTCGGCGGTGCTGTTGTTCTTGTTCATGGGACTGGTGGCCCGGGCGTTGGGGCGGAAACGGATGCTGGGGCAGTACCGGATCAGGGACGGGCCCTCCGCTCCGGTCGGCTCGCGCGGGACATAGTACCGGTATTTGGAAACCACGGCCGGATCCGCGTTGGTGGCATGCTGCGCGGGATCCAGGAAATTCGCGGTGGTGCCGTTGTAGTCGGTGAAGAGAGTGCTGGCGTTGTCGAACACGATGCCCTCGGGCAGCTTGGTCCAGGGCTTTACGTAGCGGTTGTTAACCCGGTCGTAGAGGGCGAAACCCCGGTAGATGTAGTCCTGCGCGCGCTCGGCGGCCTGCGTCGTGGTGAAGGCGGTGGGGGTGCTGGTGGCGGCTCCTCCAACCGGCTGGGCCAGGGTCATGACGATGAAGTCGACCACCGTGTTGTTCATGATGGCGTGGGTTCGGGCCTGGGTCATCGCCCCTCGGACCTGCGCGGCCGCAGCCTTGACGCCCGTGCCCTGCACCAGGGCGGAGAACGCCGGAATGGTGACGGCGGCGAGCAGGATGATGAGTCCGATGACGGCGAGCAGCTCGATCAGGGTGAACCCCTGTTTTCGCCTTTTGGGATGATGAATGCGCTTCATGGGGGTTACCAGCTTGAGACGTTGTCGGTGCCGGACATATGGTCCAGGTCCGGGCCGCCGGACCAGACGATCACGCGGCGGCGGACAGTGGACCCGGGAGCGCCGCAGATTCCGTCGAGGTTCTTGTCGACCGAGACGCGGTAGGCCTTGTCCCAGGGATCGCGCAACTCGCCACTGGCGATGGAACGGGCCTGGAACTCCATGTAGATGCGCTTGCGCGGATTTTCGCCGCCGGCATCCTCGCCGCCCAGCAGCTTGACCAGGTTGGCGGAGGCGGCGATGCCGCCGGTTGGTTCGCCGAGTTCGGAGGGGAACTTGCCGTAGTCGTCGTAGTACTTGTTGATGGCGGCGACGAGCCCGATGATCTCGGTGCGGGCCTGGGCCTTTTCACCGCTGGTGAAGACCGCGCCGATGACCGGGAGCAGGATGGCGACGAGGATGCCGATGATGGTGATGACCACCATCAGTTCGATGAGCGTGAAGGCCTTGCGCAGATTGTTTTTCATGGTGGTTTCTCAGTTGGAGATGTCGTCCATCCGTTCGTTGACGTTGCCGGTCTTGCCGTCGGGCCCCTTGGACCACAGCCGGTAGGTGGAGGAAACGGCGGGATCGTAGGTGTATTGGATGCCGTTGCCCCATGCGTCGATGAAGACGGTCCCGCTGACCTCGCTGGGCTTGTATTCGAAGTCCAGGGCGGTGGCGACCAGGGGTTGCGGGGGGTAAGTTCCGTTCTCCGCCCCTTGTAGTGGTCCACCGCCGTGGCGATGCGGGAGAGAATGCCCCTGGTCGACGCGATGTCCGCGTCGCCGGTGGCCTTGCCGGCCATGCTCAGGATGAGTCCGGCCAGGATCAGGATGATGACGACCACCGCCAGAATTTCGACCAGGGTGAACCCGGCCCGGCGCGAGCGGCGATGGGGATGGAGCATCAATCCCATGACGTGATCCTCTTTTTGGGGCTTTCGCTGGGGTCGCCTTCGGACCAGACGGCGATGCGCCGGCCCTTGAGAATGACAGTGCCGCCCCCGCTCGGGAAGGTGATGTTCAACTGGTTGTCGTTGTTGGTGTCCAGGGCGATGTAATAGGACTGGTTCCAGATGTCGTAATAGCCGGCGGTGCTCTTGTAGCGGGCCTCGTCAAATTCCATGAACCGGATCCGCTCCGCGTTGTTCTGCATCGGGTTGCCGTGCAGGGTGGTGAGCGTGGTGTTGGTCCCGGTGAGGTTGTTGATGATGAAGGTGTTGGGCTTTGACGTGGGGTAGATGCGGTCGGTGGCCAGATTGTTTTCGTCGGGGAAGCAGCCATATTTGGTCATGTACCCCGCAATGGACCGTTCAATGGCCACGACCTCCTTCTTGACGGCGGTTTTCTCGGAATTGGAAATCGCCTTCATGACCGCCGGGATCACGATGGCCATGAGGATGCCGAGGATGAGGACCACGGCCAGCAACTCGATCAGAGTGAACGCCCCACGTTTTTTAAGTTTGTTCATAAGATCTCCTGTTCACATGTTACCCCCGAAGCGGGAGGTGTATATAGAGCCCCGGCGGTCTTGGCGATCTAACGGTCTGGCGCATGGCGTTTTGCACATTTTGACTATTTCCATGATATGATGTCGTCGGGAGTCTCTGGTTTGCGGTCCGGTCCATAGGACCAGATCGCGACAGGGACGCCGATCGCGGAGCCATACCGGGTACCGGGCAGGTCGCAGACGTTGTTGTCGTCGACGTCGAGAATGACCTGGTAGGGAAGCGCCCAAGGGTCGACCCATTCCCCTTCGCCGTTGATGCCGGAGCGGCGGTATCCCGCGGGTCCCGCGCGCAGGTAGCGCACATCGCCCCGGTTGAGTTCCCCCCCCTTCCCCGGCTCGCCCAGCAGGACTTCGCAGAGCAGCCGGTTGGGGTTGGCGGGCGGACCGAAGCGGACGTCCTGCAGGCTTTTGTCGCGCAGGGGGAGGACCTTGGTTTTTTCGCGGAAGTCATAGATCGCGATCTCCATCGACCGGAAATCCCGCTGGACCATCCGCTGCAACCGCCAGTCGCGCACGGCCAGCCCCCCCCAGCCGGCATAGCTGGCGAGCAGAACCAGCGCGCCGGCAAGCAGGACGGTTTCCGGGGGGCTGAGCTTCATGTGGGGACCGGGGTTGCATCCGCGTCGGGATCAGCCCTGGATTCCCTGGATGATGCCGATCATCGGCATGAAGAGCGAGATCACGATGATCCCGACGATCACCGCGAGGAAGACGATCATCAGGGGTTCGATGATCGAGGTCAGGGCGGCGACCGCGTTGTCGACTTCGTCGTCATAGGTGTCGGCGATGCGGGCGAGCATCTGGGGCAGCTCGCCGGTCTCCTCGCCGACCTCCACCATGGAAACGACCATGGGGGGGAAGATATTGGTGGACTCGATGGGCGGGGCCATGTTCTCCCCTTCCTTCACGGCGTCGTGGACCACCTTGACCGCGTCGGCCACGACGGAGTTGCCCGCGGTGTCGCCCACGATGGTGAGGGCCTGCAGGACGGGGACCCCCGATTCCATGAGCGTGCCCAGGGTGCGGGTGAAGCGGGCGATCGCGGTCTTGCGGATCAGGGCGCCGAAGACCGGTGCGTTGAACTTGATCTTGTCCCAGACCCGTTTCCCCTTTTCCGTCTTCATGGCCATGATGATGCCGACCACGATGGCGGCGAATCCCCCGAAGACGAAGTACCACCGGTCGACGAACGCGCGGCTGACCCCGGTGACGATGCGGGTGATCATGGGCAGTTCCTTGTCGCCCAGGATGTCCTTGAAGATCTGCTCGAAGCGCGGGACGATGAAGATCATGAGGAAGGTCAGGATGATCATCGCGAAGCCGAGCACCACCATCGGGTACACCATCGCGCTGACGACCTTGTTCTTGATCTTCTGCATCTTCTCCATGAAGTCGGCCAGGCTGGTGAGCACCTCGTTGAGCACCCCGCCCGCCTCGCCGGCGCGGACCATGTTGACGTAGAGCTTGTCGAAGATCTTGGGATGGGCGGACATGGCCTCGGCGAAGGTGGAGCCGCTGTTGATGGACTCGCTCATCTCGACGAGGGAGCGCTTGAGCAGCGGGTTCTTCTCCTGCTTGTTGAGCACTTCCAGACTGCGCACCAGGGGCAGGCCGGCGTCGACCAGGGTGGACAACTGCCGGGTGAAGGTGACCAGTTCCTTGGTCTTGACGCGGGCCATGAATCCCACGCTCTTGGGCTTGGTCGGATCCTGTTTCTTGGAACCGCCGCCGAAGGAGAAGGACTTTTTGGCCCCCGGGGCGGTGGCGCCGGTCCCGGGGCTGGTGGCCGTGCCCGCGGCGGTGGAGGGCTTCTTCAGCGAGGGTTTGGCGGAGGCGGTGGCGCCGCCGGCGGTGGTGCCGGAGGTGCCCGGCCCGGTCTCCGAGATGCTGGTGGGGAAATAGCCCTTATCCTTGAGCATGGTGGTGGCGGCCCCCTCGCTGGCGGCCTCCACCGAGCCCGAGAGCTCCTTGCCTTTCGAGTCAACCGCGACAAACCTGTATTTGGCCATGGGGGAACCGTTCGCTTGGGGTTTCAGCCCGCGGGGAACCGCGGGGGATCAGGTGTATTTGAGAACTTCCTCGACGGTGGTGTAGCCATCGAGCACGCATCGGACGCCGTCCTCGCGCAGGGTGCGCATGCCGAGCTGGCGGGCCTTGTCGCGGATGACCACGGTCGGGCGCTTCTGCGCGACCAGGTCGCGGATGGGATCGCTCATGCGCAGGTATTCGTAGATCCCGCGCCGGCCCTTGTAGCCGGTCTGGTTGCAGGTCGGGCAGCCCGCCCCGTAGTAGAAGGGGCGGTCGCCCACGTCCTTGCGGGTCAGGTTCAGCAGCTTGAGGATGTTGTCCTCGGGCGTGTACGGGGTGCGGCAGTTCTTGCAGATCGTCCGCACCAGGCGGGTGCCCAGAACGGATTCCAGCGTCGAGGCGATGAGGAAGGGCTCGATGTTCATGTCCACCAGGCGGGTCACCGCACCGGAGGCGTCGTTGGTGTGGAGGGTGCTGAAGACGAGGTGGCCGGTCAGCGAGGCCTGGATGGCGATCTGCGCGGTTTCCAGGTCGCGGATTTCCCCCACCAGGATGATGTCCGGGTCCTGGCGGAGGAAGGCGCGCAGGATGCGGGCGAAGGTGACGCCGATCTTTTCATCCACCGGCACCTGCACGATGCCGTCCACGTCGTATTCCACCGGATCCTCGGCGGTGAGCAGCTTGTCGCCCACGGTGTTGAGGCGGTCGAGCGCGGCGTACAGGGTGGTGGTCTTGCCGGACCCGGTCGGCCCGGTGACCAGGATGATGCCGTTGGGCTTGGCGATGTCGTCGCCGAACCACTGGGAGACGTCGGCGGGCAGGCCGAGGTTTTCCAGCTTCAGGCCGACGGCGCTCTGGTCGAGCACGCGGAGCACCACGCTCTCGCCGAACTGGGTGGGCAGGGTGGACACGCGGAAGTCGACGGACTTGCCGCCGATGTTGAGCTGGATGCGGCCGTCCTGGGGCAGCCGGCGTTCGGAGATGTCGAGGCCGGAGATGACCTTGACGCGGGAGATGACCGGCAGGGCCAGGTGCTTGGGCGGGGGGGCCATCTCGTAGAGGGCGCCGTCCACGCGGTAGCGGATGCGGAACTCGTGCTCGAAAGGCTCGAAATGAATGTCGGACGCGCGGTCCTGCACGGCCTGGTAGAGCACCAGGTTGACGAAGCGGACCACCGGGGCCTTGCTCGCCTCGGCCTGCAGCTCGTCCCCGGACAGGTCCTCCTCCTTGCGCGGGATTCCGGTCTCGCCCGCGGTGTCGAGGGCGTTGAGGATGTCGTTCACCGACTGGTTGTCGTCGCCGTAATGCTTGAGAATGTGCTCCTCGATGGCCTTGGGCCGCGCGACCACGAAGGTGACGTCGGTGCTGAGCAGCCACTTCAGCTCGTCCTCGATCTCCGGCGTCGGGATGTCTCCCACGGCGAGCTGGATGCCGGTGGCGGTGCGGGCGACCGGCACCACGTTGTACATCTTGGCGGTGCTGGGGGGAATGAGGCGGTAGGTCTCCTCGTCGATCGGCAGGGACGAGAGGTCGATGACCTCGGTGCCCATCACGGTGGCGACCTGGTTGAGCAACTCGTCCTCGGAGACGATGCCCTGGTCGAGCAGGATGCGGTGGACGGAACGCCCGGTGCGGTTGTGCTCGTCCAGCACCTCGGCGAGTTGTTCGCCCAGGATCACCCCCTCGTTGACGAGGTGGTCGAGCAGCGGGTCGGAACGCTTGGATTTGTCTGCCATGCGGATTCTCCTAGCTCCTCATCTGGGCCTGGACTTTTTCGGCCAGGGACTCGGGGTCCTGGGCCTTGAGGATCATCTCCTCGAAACTGATCTTGCCCTGGCGGAACAGGGCGAGCAGGCAGGCGTCCATGGTGATCATGCCGTACTTGGCGCCGGTCTGGATGTCGGAGGTGATGCGGAAGGTCTTGTTGTCGCGGATGAGCGCGCGGATGCCCGGGGTGGCCATCATGATCTCGAACGCCGCGATGCGGCCGGGCCTGTCGATGCGCGGGCAGAGGTTCTGGGAGATGACGGCCTCCAGCGTGGAGGAAAGCTGCGTGCGCACCTGCTCCTGCTGGTTGGTCGGGAAGGCGTCGACGATGCGGTCGACGGTGCGGGCGGCGCCGGTGGTGTGCAGGGTGGCGAAGACGAGGTGGCCCGTTTCCGCCGCGGGGAGGGCCGCCTCCATGGTGGCCAGGTCGCGCATGTCCCCCACCAGGATCACGTCGGGGTCCATGCGCAACGCCGCGCGCAGGGCGTTGCTGAAGGACATGACGTCCACGCCGATCTCGCGCTGGGTGACCAGGCTCTTCTGGTGCTTGTGGTAGTACTCGATCGGATCCTCCACCGTGATGATGTGGCAGTCCCGCTCCTGGTTGATGATGTTGACCATGCTGGCCAGGGTGGTGGTCTTGCCGGACCCGGTGGGGCCGGTCACCAGCACCAGGCCGCGCGGCTTGTAGAGCAGCTCCTTGATCTGGTTGGACAGGCCGATCTGCTCCAGGGTGAGCAGCTTGCTGGGGATCTGGCGCAGCGCGATGCCGACCGCGCCCTTCTGCTTGAACACGCTGACGCGGAAGCGGGCGAGGTCCTTGAAGCCGAAGCCGAAGTCGCAGCCGCCGCTCTCGGCGATCTCGCGCAGGTGGTCCTCGCTCGCGATGCTGCGCATCAGGCGGTCGGTGTCCTCGGGACGGAGCGGCTCGGAATCGATCGCATTGAGCGACCCGTGGATGCGCAGCGTCGGCGGCACGCCGGCGGTGATGTGCAGGTCGGACGCCCCCTCCTCCACCGTGAGGCTGAGCAGTTCGTCCATGGATACGTCGGTGGCCTTGATCATGCGCTGTCCCCCATGGTGACCCGGAACACCTCGTCCAGGGTGGTCAAGCCGGCGACCACCTTGCGGAGGCCGTCCTCGCGCAGGGTCCGCATGCCCATCTCGCGGGCCTTGGCGCGGATCTCGCTCGAGGGAACCTGCTCGTAGATCAACCGCTGCATCTCCTCGTTCACGACGAGGATCTCGAAGATGCCCATCCGGCCGCGGTAGCCGGAATAGTTGCACTCGGCGCAGCCGTCCCCGCGGAACATGCTCGACTCGCCCAGTTGCGCGGCCGCCGGGCCCAGCAGGCGCAGTTCGCGGTCGTCCGGGGTGTGCGGCTTCTTGCACTTCTCGCAGATCTTGCGGACGAGGCGCTGGGCCATGATGCCGCGGACCGACGAGGCCACCAGGAAGGGCTTCACCCCGATGTCCACCAGACGGGTCACCGCCCCGGGGGCGTCGTTGGTGTGCAGGGTGCTGAACACCAGGTGGCCGGTCAGCGACGCGTTCACCGCGATCTCGGCCGTCTCCTTGTCGCGGATTTCCCCGATCATGATGATGTTCGGCGCCTGGCGCAGGATCGACCGCAGGGCGGCCGAGAAGGTCAGGCCGATGTCCGCCCGCACGTGCACCTGGTTGATTCCGGCCATCTGGTATTCGACCGGGTCCTCCACCGTGATGATCTTGCGGTCGGGCTTGTTGATCTCGTTGAGGCAGCCGTAGAGGGTCGTCGTCTTGCCCGACCCCGTGGGCCCCGTGACCAGCAGGATGCCGTCCGCCAGGTGGATGAGCTGCTCGAAGGTGGCCTGGTCGTCGGACAGGAAGCCGAGCTGCGGCAGGCCCAGCGAAAGGCCTTCCTTGTCGAGGATACGCATGACCACCGATTCGCCGTGGGTGGACGGCACGGTGGACACGCGCAGGTCGAGGTCGCGGCCCATCACGTTGATCTGGATGCGCCCGTCCTGCGGCACGCGCTTCTCCGCGATCTGCATGTTGGACATGATCTTGATGCGCTGGATGATCGCCGCCTGGAGGCGCTTGGGCGGGCTCTCGCGCTCCTGCAGCACCCCGTCGATGCGGTACCGCACGCGCAGCTTGCCCTCCATCGGCTCGATGTGGATGTCGGACGCCCGGTCGCGGAAGGCCTGCATGATGAGGAGGCTCACCAGCTTGATGATCGGCGCGTCCTCCTCGGTCGCCGACGTGTCGTCGAACAGCCCCAGCCCCTTCGTGTCCGTCACCGCCATCGCGAGGGTGGACTGCGTCATCTCCTCGATCGTGTGCGACATCACCGTCGAGGCCGGATAATACAGCTTGATGAAGGAACGAATCTCGTCCTCCAGCGCCACCACCGGCTCGACATGCGTCTTCAGGATGTAGCGGAGGCTGTCCACCGTGTCGACGTCGAGCGGGTCGCTGATGGCCACCGTCAGGGTCGAGCCGCTCCGCCAGACCGGCAGCACCTTGTAGCGGTGGACGACATCCACCGGTATGGTGTCGAGGATCTCCTGCTCGACCTCCAACCCCTTCAACGAGACGAATTCCAGCCCGAACTGGCTGGCGAGCGTCTTGTACACGTCCGCCTTGGTCAGCAGGCCCGACTCCGCAAGGACATCAATGACCGCCTTGCCCGATTGCGTGGCCTTGGCCCTGGCCTTGGTGGAAAGCGCGTGGTCGATCAGACCCACACTTTCCAGAATCTCAAGAATGTACTCGTCGTTGGCTGTCACGCGTTGGAAGTCCTTTGCGTTGTATTCCTTGCTTGTACGGGAGAACCCCTGTCCAAGTCAACGCGCAGGGCGGTGGAAAAACGAGGCCGGTCCTCACGCGCAGGAAACAGGGGGAGGCGAAACCGGGGGCCAAAACAGGGGACGGACCCGGGAAGGGCGACCGCCCCGGTTGCTTTGGCGCAGCCGCAAGCCCCGGGGCGCAACGGCGTTTTACTGACCAGTGGCTTCGCCCTGCCCACGGGTTGGTAGGGCGAGGCAGCCCGTCCGCCTCTGGAGGAACTCTGCCGAGCCTCCGGGGTGGTGTGAGGCTCAGCCAGTGGCTTCGCCCTACCCACGGATGTGTATGGATGCGGGATATCCGTGAATCGCCGTCGCGGCCGCAAGCCCCGCGGCCAAGAGGTTCCGACTGGACATGAGCCGCCTGCATTCACTATGGAGTGGCGATTATGAAAGCTCTCGTAAAAAAAGAATCCGCGCCGGGGTTGTGGCTCATGGACATCCCGGAACCGGAGGTCGGCCCGAACGACGTCCTGATCAAGATCGAACGCACCTCCATCTGCGGCACCGACGTCCACATCTACAAGTGGGACGCCTGGGCGCAGCGCACCATCCCGGTGCCGATGCAGGTCGGGCACGAGTTCGTGGGCCGGGTCGCCGGGTTCGGGGCGAACGTCCGCGGTTACGCGGTGGGCGACCTCGTCAGCGGCGAGGGCCATATCGTCTGCGGCCACTGCCGCAACTGCCTGGCCGGCCGCCGCCACCTCTGCCCCAACACCAAGGGCGTGGGGGTCAACCGCCCCGGCGCGTTCGCCGAATTCCTCAGCATCCCCGCCGAAAACGTCTGGCACGCCGATCCGCGCATCGCGCCGGAAATCCTCTCCTGCTTCGACCCGCTCGGCAACGCGGTGCACACGGCGCTGTCGTTCGACCTGCTCGCCGAGGACGTGCTGATCACCGGGGCCGGCCCCATCGGCTGCATGGCCGCGGCCATCGCCAAGCACGCCGGGGCCAAGCACGTCGTCGTCACCGACATCAACCCCTACCGCCTCGCCCTCGCCAAAAAGCTGGGCGCGGACCGCGTGGTCAACGTGGCGCGGGAAAAACTGCCCGACGTGATGAAGGAGCTCGGCCTCAAGGAGGGCTTTGACGTCAGCCTGGAAATGTCCGGCTCGCCCGCCGGCCTGCAGGACATCCTCAAGTACTCGATCAACGGCGGGCGCGTCGCCCTCCTCGGCATCTTCCCGGAAAAGGTCGCGATCGACTGGGACCAGGTCATCTTCAAATGCCTCCACATCAAGGGCATCTACGGGCGCGAGATGTTCGACACCTGGTACAAGATGACGGCCATGCTGCTTTCGGGGCTCGACATCGCCCCGGTGATCACCCACCAGTTCTCCTTCACCGACTTCAAACAAGGGTTCGAGACCATGATTTCCGGGCAGTCCGGCAAGGTGGTTCTCGACTGGACCCGCTGAGGACACCCCATGTACGGCGACTTCCGCGAACACCTGCTCAAGACCCTCGGCGACATCCGCGAGGCCGGCCTCTACAAGTCGGAACGGCTCATCAGCAGCCCGCAGTCCGCGCGCATCCGGCTGGCCGACGGCCGCGAGGTCCTCAACATGTGCGCCAACAACTACCTCGGGCTGTCCAACCACCCCGACCTGGTCCAGGCCGCGCGCGACAGCTACGAGGAGTGGGGCTACGGCCTCTCCTCGGTGCGCTTCATCTGCGGCACCCAGACCCTGCACAAGCAACTGGAGCACGCCATCAGCCGCTTCCTCGGCACCGAGGACACCATCCTCTACTCCTCCTGCTTCGACGCCAACGGCGGGTTGTTCGAGACCCTGCTCGGCCCCGAGGACGCGATCATCAGCGACGAGCTGAACCACGCCAGCATCATCGACGGCATCCGCCTCTGCAAGGCGCAGCGCTTCCGCTACAAGAACTGCGACCTGGCCGACCTGGAGGCCCGGCTGGTTGAAGCCGCCGGCGCCCGCCACCGCCTGGTCTCCACCGACGGGGTCTTCAGCATGGACGGCCACATCGCCCCGCTGAAGGAGATCGCGGACCTGGCCGAGAAGCACAACGCCCTGCTGATGATCGACGACAGCCACGCCGTCGGCTTCCTGGGCCGCACCGGACGCGGCACGCACGAGCACCGCGACTGCATGGGCCGGGTCGACGTCTTCACCGGCACCCTGGGCAAGGCCCTGGGCGGCGCCAGCGGCGGCTACACCAGCGGCCGCAAGGAGATCATCGAGCTGCTGCGCCAGCGCTCCCGCCCGTACCTCTTCAGCAACACCCTCGCCCCGGCGATTGCCGCCGCGTCCCTGAAGTGCCTGGAGATGCTCACCGCCTCCACCGCCCTGCGCGACAAGCTGGAGGCCAACACCCGCCGCTTCCGCAGCGGGCTCACCGCCGCGGGCCTCGACATCATTCCCGGCGAGCATCCCATTGTCCCGGTCATGCTCGGCGACGCCAAACGCGCGCAGGAGTTTTCCAAACGCCTGCTGGACAAGGGTGTCTATGCGGTCGGTTTCTTCCACCCGGTCGTCCCCCAGGGCAAGGCCCGCATCCGCACCCAGGTCAGCGCCGCGCACGACATCGCCATGCTCGACCAGGCCGTCGCGGCGTTTGCCGAGGTCAATCGCGAGCTGGCCTGAGCCGGCCCGGTCTTATAATCACGGAAGATCGAACCCTTTTTCGGGTGGGGTCGTCCGCGGTATGGACGACGAGGGAAACCACGGCGTCCGCAGGGGCGGAGTCAGGCCGAGGGGAGCGTTTGCGTTTACCTCCATGGTCTGGCTGGCAAAAACAGTTCCGGGGTCAAGCGCGAGAGGGAGGCTTTCCGCGCATTGAGGCAAACGGGGTGAAATGAAATGGCCGTGCCGCGCGGGAAATGAACCGTGGAACTTCCTTGCCACCTGTTCCGATGCGGCGGTATTCTCCCCGGATTGCAGCCTGGAGGATAAACGTGAAAACCGTTCCTTGTTGGCGTTGGAAGTCCGGCGTGCCGGACCGCATGAGCAAGCCTTTCCCCCTGCTGGTTCTGGCCGTCCTGGTTTTTTCCGGGGAATGCGTCGAAGCGGGCGGCATATCGGGAACCGTGCGGGATCCGGGAGGAACGGTTCTGGAAGGCATCGGGGTTACCGCCTGGCGCAAGGGCTCGATTCTCTGGACGGGAACCAGGACCAGGACTTCGGTTGCCGGCGCGTATGCTTTTCCGAACCTGGCTGCGGGAACCTACCGGGTCGAATTCGCGGACGACCAGGACGACAACTTCGCCCACGAGACGTACGACAACAGTCCGCGCCTTTCAGACGGAAAAGATGTGCCCGTCACCAGCGGATCCAGCACGAATATCAATGCCACCCTGGAGCCGGCGCGGGTCATATCCGGGAAGGTTCTTGCGCCGGACGGGATTACCGGACTCGGCAATATCAGCGTATGGGCCTATCTGGACGAGGGCACCCTCGGGTGGAAGCAGAAAGGGGGCTTCGGAACCACCGACGCGAACGGGAATTATGTGATCCGCGGGTTGGCGGCGTGCCCCTACCGTGTCAAGGCCATGGATATGGACGTCGGGGATTATCTGTCGAAAGTCTACCCCGCCGCCAACGATCTGGCGGCCGGAGCGGACATTGATCTTGCGGCGGTCACGACCGTGTCCGGCGTCAATTTCACGTTATCAACGGCGGGGAAGATTTCCGGCCGCGTCCTGACGACAAACGGCACACCCGTGGTGGACGGCAACGTCGATGTAAGAGTCTGGAACGGCACGGGCTGGGATTATGCGGATGCAAGCGATGGTTTTCTGGATCATGACGGACGGTTCACCGTGGGCGGTCTCAGCAGCGGCGTATACCGGGTTGAATTCCAGATTTGGAACAACGAAGATGTCCTCGATGAATTTTACGACAACGCGCTTGAGATCGAATCCGGCCGGGATGTGACGGTGGTGGAGGGGAGCACGGTTGGCAACATCGACGCCGTTCTGGACACCCCGAGCTGGCCCCCGGTGATTATCCGACTGTCATCAAAATCATCCGGCAAGGAGATCGCGTACACGGAGAAGGCCGGCCAGACCTACACCCTTCAGACCTCCTCCGACCTGGATGAGGACTGGGTGGATGTGGAAACCAACCCCGGCTTCGGCACGGGGGTGGGCACGTTCTGGCAGTATTCAACGCCTGGAGAGCCAAGGCGCTTCTGGAGGATCAAATACTAGGGGGCCAGGGGCGCGGGGTGAGCAGGGTGAACTCCGGAGGCGGGGAGCCGCCGCTGGTTCGCACCTCGATCTGCAACCAGCTCGCCCCGCCAGTAAAGGTGTGCGCAAGAGGGCCGAAATCCAACCGGACAATGAACTGTCCGTTGACCACATTCACCTGATGGACTTCATTCGGCACGCCCACGCTGTTCCCTCCAGATTCGGCATCGTACAGGCTGAACCGCGGGTCATGCAGGCCGTTGGCCGCCCTCCCCTCCGTGGGTGTTGAGTTTGCCGCGATTGTCGAACGCCGTGCCCACGGGGACGCTCCAGGCGGACGTGGAAATCCAGACGGACGCCAGGAGAACGGATGACAAATTCCCGAGGTTCATGAGAAACCGATTGCCATTCTCTCCCACCCAGGGTCACTCATTTTCCTCCCGCGGGCAGGGGATAAACACAAAATTTTCTGGGTCGTCGATGTCGTTGAACTTCATGCTCTTGCGCGATGGATTATTGCTTTGAACATTGTCAACTTCAAACCCGCCCCCCTCACTCGCGACGGGCGGCATTGGGCGGCATTGCATCCAATCATTTCACTTGATTCCCAATCGATTATCGGATTTAACTAAACTGGAGTGACGAAAGAAAGCCTATGCCCTATGCCTGAAACGGAACTGGAACCGCCTTTCCAAGCCTACAGTGGCGATTCGCCATTCATCTTTGCCAGCTACTCCCACCGGGACGCCGCCGCCGTCTTTCCAGAACTCCGCGCGCTCCATGATTCAGGCTATCGGGTCTGGTTTGACGAGGGATCGACCCCGGCGAATGGCCGGAAGAAATAGCGAAGGCCCTGCATCTGGCATCCGCGTTCCTCGTTTTCATTTCCCCCGACGCAGTCGCATCCGCAACGTCCGAAACGAGATCCATCTCGCCCTGCACCCTCAACAAGGACTTTCTTGCCGTCTATCTCACTGACACTCAATTGCCTCCGGGACTGCAGCTCAGCATAAGCTCTATTCAGGCCATTCTGAAGTATCGGATGTCGCCGCAAAGCTATCGGCGAAAGATCGCGAAGGCACTCTCCGATACGCTACGGGAAAGTGTGAATGACGATCAACTCGCCTGGGCCACATTTTATTCGTCTGATTTGAATTTCGAAGATGACGACCTGTTTTACCGGGCATTCGTGGTGCGTCTTGAGGCCTTCGCGGATTTGCAGGATTTTCCGGAGCGGAATCCGGCAAAACGCTGAGTGTCGGCGGCATGAAAGTCTCCTTCCGGGTGGAACAAGGGAAGTTTAAACAAATAACCTTTGAGGCCCAGGACTGGAAGGAAGTGTCTTCACAAACACGCACCGCCATGCTTGTGTATTGGGAGGAATATTTAAGCGGTCTCTCTTTGCAGGCGTTGAAGAAAACAAAATCCGCCGCGCTGGTTGACCGGGTTTTGGAAAGGACGGTTCGACGCTGGGCGGATCTGGGGCTTTTGGAGCCGGTTTTAAACAGCCGGACGGATGGATTGAATGACCGTTGGCAGCAAATGACAATCCCAGTTGTCCAGGTGCTGGTCGAGAATCCGGGCGCACCGATTTCCAAGCTGCTATTCGAGCAAATTGTCACGAAAAAGACGGTTCCTGGATTTAACTATCCGGAAACCGAAACCGAGTGGTTTGCCTGGCAACAGGCGGTAATCAAGGCCGGGCAGGAGAGTTTGCAGCGCGTGGCGGACAGCTTTGACATGAATTCCAACAAGGCAAAGCAATCCCTGGTCAACGCGGATGTTCCGGAGTTTTTGTTGAGGCACATTCGCCGGAAAATTCTTGCCAAGGACAGCTTTATCATGAACTTCAAGGATTCTTTGAAGGGTCGGCCTCTTGAATGGGCGCGGGCGCTTCTCCTGGAGGGGCGGATGATTTCCGTCGGAACCACAGGTTGCCTGGCATCCTGAAAAAGTTTTCCCTGCATGATATGTTTATCCTGGCTTGTCGTCACAGGTCTCCACCAGGCAGGCGGCCATTCGTAATCCGGGCCGTGTTGCTTCCGGCGCGGCCGCAGCCGCCACGGCCAGGGTTCAGACCAGGTGGGCGTGGATGGATTCGAGGGTGTCGGCGGCGGGGGCGGTCTTGTCGGGCCGGGGGCGGAGGACGCGGGGATTGCGGAGGGTGACGCCGGACTTGTGCCGGGTGGAGGAAGGACGCCGTCGAAGGCGATCTCGAAGACCAGTTCGGGGCGCACGGCGCGGACGGGGCCAGAACTTTTCGAGGGTGGCGGCGAGGACGAAGCGGTCGAGGATTCCTGCCCGGCGGCGGAGAGGCCGGATTCGATCTTGCAGACGGGCACGATGCGGCCCTCGCTCCAGACGCCGAGGGTGATGGCGGAGTAGACGCCCCCCGAACCGGCCTGGGCGTAGACGAGCACGGCGTCGGCGCTGAAGGGATCGGTCTTCCACTTCCACCACAGGCCGGGCTCGCGGCCGGGGGCGTAGACGCCGTCGAGCCGCGAGCATGAGGCCCTCGGCGCCGTGCTGGCGGGCGGCGGCGCGGAGGGGGCGAGGGCTTCCCAGCGATCGAACGGGACCGGGGCGGAAAAGGCGAATCCGGCCAGCGCGGCGAGCGGGACGAGGCGCTGGCGGCGGGTGGCCAGCGGTTCGGAGCGGAGATCGCGGCCACCCTCCTCGATCAGGTCGTAGGCGATGAAGCGCCCGCCGTCCGGGCCGGGAGGATCTCGCCGTCGAGCACGGTGCCGGGCAGGAGGGCGTCGGCGCGGGCGGAGAGGGAGGAAACTGGTCGCCGATCATCTCCTCGCCGCGGGTCCAGATCATGCAGGCGCGGCCGCGCCGGAGGATCTGGGCGCGGATGCCGTCCCACTTCCATTCGACGAGCCAGCGGGCGGGATCGCCGAGGCGGGCGGGGTCGCCGTCGAGCGGGAGGGCGAGCAGGAAGGGATAGGGTTTGCCGGGGTCGTCGACTCCGCCGGCGGGGCGGAGCAGTTCGGGATAGCGGGCGGCGTCGGGCTCGAATCCGCCGACGAGCCGGTGGGCCATTTCGGCGGGGTCGATCCCGGCGATCCCGGCGAGGGCCCAGGCGAGGGGGCCGCGGGAGACGCCAGAGCGGAATCCGGCGGTGAGCAGCCGGTTGTAGATCATGCGGGCGGGGGCGAACATGCCGGCCCAGGCGGCGCGGATGCGGGCGGGGCGGTCGTCCAGGGCAAGGTCGCGCAGGGCGAGCACGGCGCCGGTCATCACGTCGGCGAGGCTTCGTCCGGCGGCCGGGTCGGCGTCCGGCAGGAGGAGGGCGAGGTTTCGCTGGCGTCGCCCACCTGGTCGATGCATTCGCCGACGAGCCAGGCGGGAAGCCGGAGGCTTCGGCGGCCCACTGGCGCAGGGTGGCGGCGGGGATGATGCGCCGGCCCTTGCCGCCGGCGAGGAAGTGCAGGGCCCAGGCGGCGTCGGCGGCGGGGCGGCGCGGAAGTAGCGCTCGATCGCAGCGGCCTGGTCGTCGGGGCGGGTCGAGCGGTGGAGTTCGGCGACCAGGGCGGCGAAGTCGGCGAAGCCGCGCCGCGACCGGGGCGGTGCATCCGGCGGCGGGGTGACGATGTCTGGGGGGCGGTGCTCCCGCTCCGCCGCGCCCGCGCGGGACGGCACCCGGGCGGCCGTCGCGCCGATCGGCGGGCACGTCCTCGTCCTCCTCCGGAACGGCGGCGCGGGCGGGGCGGGACTCGTCGCGCAGCTCGCGGGCGGTCCAGCCGTTCTCGTTGGCCAGCGGACGAAGGGCCGGTGGAGCCGTGCATGGCCCAGACCTCGCGGGCGCCGGATTCGCGCACGGTCTGGGCGAGTTCGGGCCAGTCGACGTGGTCGGAGACGACGAAGCCGCGGTCGACGCCGCGCTGCCGCCGCGCGCCGCGCACGGCCATCCAGCCGGAGGCGAAGGCGGTGGCGCAGGGGGCGAGTTTGCGCAGCCAGCGGGTGCCGTCGGCGCCGGGCGGGGCGATGAACAGGCCCCGGTCCCGGTGTTCGCGGAGGGGGTCGGCGTTGCCGCGGATGGTCGCGGGCAGCTTCACGCCGGCGGCGCGGTAGAGGTTGACGAACTGCTCGACGGCGCCGTGGACGATGATCGGTCCGTCGGCCTCGTCGAGCAGCGAGAGCACGCGCTGGGCCTTGCCGAGGGCGTAGCCGAAGATGACGCTGGCGCGGCCGGCCGCGCGGTTGGCGCGCCACCAGTCGGAGATCTCGCGGCGGACGAGGTCCATGGACGGCCAGCGGTAGACGGGCAGGCCGAAGGTGCATTCGGTGACGAGGACGTCGCAGCGGACAGGTTCGAAGGCCTCGCAGGTGGCGTCGGCGCCGCGCTTGTAGTCGCCGGTGACGACCCACACCTCGCCGGCGTGTTCGAGCCGGACCTGGGCGGAGCCGAGGATGTGGCCGGCGGGGTGGAGCGAGAGGAGGACGCCGTTGAGGTTGATCTGTTCGCCGAAGGGCAGTTCCTGGATGACGGACCGGTCCCCCACCCTGGCGCGGACGAGGCGGGCGCCGGAGGCGGAGGTGAGGACGTGCTTCGAGCCGGGCCGCGCGTGGTCGCCGTGGGCGTGGGTGATGACCGCCCGGTCGACCCCGCGGTAGGGGTCGATGGTGAAACCCCCGATCGCGCAATGGAGTCCGGCGGGGGTGTGTTCGAGGAGGCGCGGCATCGGCGAAGGGTGCACACGCGGGCGGGAAATGCAACGTCGTCCGGCGGATTCCGCGCAGGTGGCAACCGGGCGTTCCGGTCGCCGGAACGTTTTCCGAGCGGGGTTTCCGGTCGCCGGAATCCCGCAAAAAGCCCGGGATGCACCCAATTTCACCATTGATGCCACGGGGGATGTCCGCTAGGAGGTCACGTTGATTCTATTCAAATGAAGCGGAGTTCATCCATGACCATCCTTGCCCGTATTCTGACCGTTGCGACGTTTGCTCTCGCCTGCCCGGGGCTGCGGGCGCAGGACCCCGCCCCGATGGCGGAAGGCTCGGTATATCTGGTGAAGGAGGGCGAAACGCTGGCCTCGCTGGCGAAGCAGCTCCTCGGAGACGAGGGCGCGGCCGGGGAACTGGCGGCGTTCAACAGCCTGGCGGCGGACGCGGCGCTGAAGGCGGGCGACCCGGTGGTGCTGCCCGGCCCGGAGCGGGCGCAGGCGGTGGCGGCGATCGAACAGGCCCGGCTGGCGATGCAGAAGGCGGCGGACGCGAAGGCGGGCGATTATTCGATGGAAGAGTTCAAGCGGGCGGTGACGCTGCTGGAGTCGGCGACCCAGTCCCGGCTCGCCGCGATGTATCCGCGCGCGCTGGCGGTCGCCAAGATGGCGGACCAGGAGTTCGTGAACTCGATCCGCGTGGCGGGCCTCAAGGCGCAGGAAGCCCGGCCGGCGAAGCTGCAGGGGGCCGCGGGCCGGGTGGAGATCCTTGCCGCGGGAGCCAAGGATTTCACCGCGCTGAAGGCGGGCGGTGACGCCCCGGCGGGATCCGTGCTGCGCACCGGCGAGGACGGCCGGGCCCTGGTGGTGCTGCCCGATGGAACGCGCCTGACCGTGCGCCCCGGATCGGAACTGGCGCTGTCGACCCTGAACGCCGACCGTCGCGACGGCACCATGACGGCGCGGCTGGCCCTGCGGGCGGGCGAGCTGACCGCGGTCACCGCCGCTCCGAAGACCCGGAATTCGTCGCTGGTGATCACCAACGGAACCGTGGCGGTGTCGGGAGCGGACGCGGAGTTCCGGCTGTTCAAGCTGCCGGACGGCTCCGCGCAGATCCTCTCGGTGCGCTCGCCCCTGCGTCTGGAAAGTGATGGACGCGTCATGGAGCTGGCGGCCGGATCGGGTGTCCTGGCCAATGCGGCGGGCGCGGTCAAGGGACCGTTCACCGCCCCGGGCGAGGCGGCGTGGACGAGTCCGGAGGCGGCCGCGCTGACCACGGCGAAGCAGGTGCTGGAACTGGCCTGGCGGATCAACGGCGCGCCGGACGGGACCGTGGCCGCGTTTGAGCTGGCCCGGGACGAAGCCTTCGTGAACCTGGTCGAGCTGAAGCAGGTCACCGCGGCCAAGGTGAAGATCGGACCGCTGGCCGACGGCGTCTACTTCGCGCGCGTCGCGGGCGTGGCGGGCGGATGGCTGGCGGGGGGATCGAGTCCGGTGCTGCGCATCGAGGTGAAATTGAACCTCAAGGTCGGGTTTGCCGCCGACAAGTCGGATGTCAAAAAGAACGGCAAGCGGGTCGTCGGGTTGAACGCCGCCGTGGTCGCGACCGCCGAAGCGGAGGATACCAGCGTGGTTGCGGTCGAATACAGCATCGACGGCGGCGCGTTCCAGAAGTCCGAGGGCGGGGTCGCCTTTGACCGCGTGGGCGAATTCAAGCTGGCCGCGCGCGGGGTGGCCGCCGACGGAAAGCCCGGCGAGGCCGTGAGCGAGACGGTGCTGGTGGACGGCGCCGCCCCCGAGGTGCGGGTGCACATCGGCGAGGTGATGGATTTCCCGGGTTACGGCCTGGTTCGTTCGGTTTCGGTGCTGGTCGACGACGAGATCAAGCTCGGCAAGGTCGAGGTCTCGCTCAACGACGCGGACTACAAGAAGTATGACAGCCCGCTGAAGCTGCCCGTTGGCAAGGACCACCGGGTCCGGGTCCGCGCGTTTGACGCGTTCGGCAACCATGCCGAGACCGCGTTCACGCTGGAAAAGATTCCGGCGCCGTCCGCGGATGCGCCCCCCGCGCCCCCCGCCGACGGTGGAAAGCCCGCGCCCGTGAAAAAGCGCGGCTGGTTCTGATTCAGCGGGCCGCCTTCTGCATCAGCTCGAACCAGACCGATGGACTGGTCTCCGACGCCGGCTTCCGGCCGCCCACCCATCCGGACGACGTCTTCCAGATGGCGGCCAGGATCACCGAGGCGGTGAGCAGCGCGAAGAGGCGGAGGAGGATCCAGCTTTTGTTCCGGGGCAGACCCCGCAGGTGCGGGCGCGGAAGCTTCCCCTTCTTCAAGGTCAACTGAATGGCCCTGGCCTCGCCGGGATCGGGGAGCGGCCACCTCTCCCCTGGATTTTCCTCGACCCGGGCCAGCACGTCGTGCCGGGCGGCCTCGCGCGCGGCCGCCTCGTGCACGTCGTAGCGCAGCACGAAATCCAGATCGGCGGCGGACAGAGTCCGATCTGCAGCTTCTCCCGCTGGACGGAGGCAAGGAAGAAGGGCGACGCCCTCGGCCTGGTCGAGCGGATGCCCGTTGGGTTCGAGCAGGACCCGTCCCTCGCCGGCGGCCCTTCGCCAGGAGCAGCAACGCATCCCGTTCGGTGCCGCCATGCAATGAGGCGTGGGTCCGCACCGCATGCCGGGCGAACGAGTAGACCTGGTGTTCTTCGCACAGGCGGTTGAAGACCCGCAGCAGCAACGTTCTTCGAGTTTTTCGCGGGAGCTGCTGCCGAATCCCCGCCAGTCGAGCTGGTGTTCCAGCCAGAACCGGCCGCGCCCCGCGGTCTCGGCGGCCAGGGACAGCCGGCGGTCGATGGCATCCAGGCGGTTGTGGGGGTCGCGCCGGTTCTGGGCGCGCAGGATCAGGCGCTCGACGTTCAGGCCCTCGAACAGGCGCTCCATCTCGCCGGCCGGCACGGTTCCGCTGAAGGCGCGGATTTCCGCGAACATCCTCCGGCGCATTCAGAATGCACCGCGCGATCAGAATGGCGCGACCGGTGTAGGTTTCCAGGCCTGGTTTGGGATCCGGCCGGGGCCGGTTCCACCAGTTGTTCCACCCCCGGATGGGCGGGGGGAAGATAGATGATCGGCGCGGAGAGATCGATGCGGTCCCGGCGCGGCAGGGGTTTGTTCTTCCGGTCACCCGGCCGCCGGTTGGGTTTGGGGGCCAGGCCTGAAAGCGGATATCCGAGCGGAATCTGGTGGATGCGGGCGGGCATGGCGCTTCCGGGTCAAACGGCGGGAGCGGGATCGCCGCGCCGCGAACGGCATGAATCCCCAACCGTGCCGGAAGGGGAAAACCGGCGGCGGCCAGAAGACCCGGAGGAGAATGCACTCATTTCAGGCAAAGTATGCGTCCGGGGTGGGAACTGTCAAGGGTGTGCGGACGATGGTTTGCGGAGCGGGAAAACCTTCGCCCTTCAGCCGCCGGTCGATTCCGGCGGACTCCCGACCGGATGGCCGAACCCGCGGCTCCCTGTGTTGACATCCCGGCCGCGCAACCCTACAAAATGGCCCTTTTCGCCCCTAGGAGACCTTATGAGCACCCATCCCGGCCCCCAAGAGCCCCACGCGCACCGCACCGGCATTACCGAACTGCGGCAGCAGCGGATCGACAACATGCACAAGCTGGCCGGACTCGGACACGCCCCCTTCGGCCACGCCTACGAGCGCACCGGCCGCCTGGCGGAGGTCAAGGCGGACTACGCCGAGGGGCTCAAGGTCCGCGTGGCCGGCCGCCTGGTCGCCATCCGGGAGATGGGCAAGTCGACCTTCGCGCACCTGCAGGACGGCACCGGGCGGCTGCAAGTCTACCTGAAGCGCGACGCCATCAGCGAGGCCTCCTTCGCCGCCTTCAAGATCCTCGACATCGGGGACTTCATCGGCGTCGAGGGCCACCTCTTCACCACGCGCACCGGCGAGCAGAGCGTGCACCTGGAGAACTGGACGCTGCTGGGCAAGTCGCTGCTGCCCCTGCCGGACAAGTGGGACGGGCTGGAGGACGTCGACACCCGCTACCGCCAGCGCTACCTGGACCTGATCGCCAACGAGGAATCGCGCAAGGTGTTCCAGCAGCGCATCGCGATCGTGTCGGGCATCCGCGCCTTCCTGGGTGGCCGCGGCTTCGCCGAGGTCGAGACGCCGATGATGCAGGCCATTCCCGGCGGGGCGTCGGCCACGCCGTTCAAGACGCACTACAACGCGCTCAGCACCGACATGTACCTGCGCATCGCCCCGGAACTCTACCTCAAGCGGCTGCTGGTGGGCGGGTTCGACAAGGTGTTCGAGCTCAACCGCAACTTCCGCAACGAGGGGCTGAGCCGCTTCCACAATCCCGAGTTCACCATGATGGAGATCTACGAGGCCTTCGGCGGCCTGGCCAGCATGATGGAACTGGTGCGCTCGCTCGTCTGCCACCTCGCCGAAAGCGTCATCGGCTCCCTGCAGGTCGGCTTCAAGGACAGCCCCGTCGACCTCTCGGTCTGGTCCACCATCCCCTATCACGAGCTGATCCGCCAGACGGCGGGCGACGACTACGCCGGGCTCGACCTGGCGGGCAAGCGCGCCCGCGCAGTGCGGCTCGGCCTGCACGTCGACGAGGCGTGGAGCGAGGTCGAGGTGACGCAGGAGATCTTCGAGAAGCTGATCGAGAAGACGCTCATCAACCCCACCTTCGTGATCCGCCTGCCGGCCGAGCTGGTGCCCCTGGCCAAGCCCTGCACCGACGACCCCAAACTGGTCGAGGTGTTCGAGCTGATCATCGGCGGGCGCGAGATCGCCCCGGGCTACAACGAGCTGAACGACCCCATCCTGCAGCGCGAACGCCTGCTGGCGCAGGCCGCGCACGACCACACCAGGCTGGACGAGGAGTTCCTGGCCGCGCTCGAGCACGGCATGCCCCCGGCCGGCGGCATGGGCGTGGGCATCGACCGCCTGGTCATGCTGCTCACCGGGGCCGAGTCCATCCGCGACGTCATCCTCTTCCCGCAGCTCAAGCCGCGGACCTGATCCCGGTCGCGCTCCCTTCATGATCCGCTCCGCCACGCTCAGCCTCGCGCTGAAGTATTTCAAACCGCGCCGCAGCATCACCTCCATGGTGAACGTGCTGTGCGTCGCCGGCATCCTGCTGGGCGTGGCGGTGCTGGTGGTGGTGACCTCGGTGATGAACGGCTTCGGCGAGATGTGGAAGGAGAAGCTGCTCAGCTTCAACCCGCACATCGTGGTGGCGGCCCGCGGCGGCCTGCGCGAAACCGGCGGGGAGTCCGCGCGCATCCTCGCCGTCCCCGGGGTCACCTCCTGCTCGCCCTTCATCGAAAGCCTGGTCGTCATCGAACACCGCAAGCAGATGCAGCCCGCGGCCATCCGCGGCATCGACCTCGCCCGCGACGCCCTCGCCGCAAAGCTGACCAACTCGGTCGAGAGCGGCACCTTCAGCCTCGCGGACGAGGAGGCGATGATGGGGTCGGACCTGGCCTTCACGCTGGGCGTGTCGCCCGGACGCGAGATTTCCGTCATGACCCCGCGCGCCCTCACCGGCGACAAGGAGATCCGGCTGCCCGACGAGCTGGAGGTCAGGGGCCTCTTCCGCGTGGGCATGTACCAGATCGACGAGGGCTTCATCGTCACGTCCCTCGACACCGCCCGCGACCTGCTGGGCATGGAGGAAGGCGAGGTCGACGGCCTCCAGGTGATGGTGAACGATCCCGGCGCCGCCGCCGCCGTGGCGAGGGTCCTGCGGCGCGACCTCGGCCCCGGCTACTCGGTCCGCACCTGGATGGAGATGAACCAGGTCCTCTTCGGCGCGCTGGCGACGGAGAAGAACCTGATGTTCTTCCTGATGGCCATCATCAGCGTGGTCGCCTGCTTCATGGTCATGAGCACGCTCATCACCGTCACCGTGCAGAAGACCCGCGAGATCGGCCTGATGAAGGCCCTGGGCTTTTCCGGCCTCCGGGTGGCGCTGGTGTTCCTCTGGTATGCGCTGATCCAGGGCCTGCTCGGGGTGGGCCTGGGGGTGGTCACGGGCGTGCTGGTGATCCGCTACCGCAACGCCGTCCTGGACGGGATGTCGTGGCTCTGCGGACGGGAGCTGCTGCCCAAGGAACTGTACTTCCTCGACGAACTGCCGGCGCGGCTGCTCGCCTCCGACGTCGCGATGATTTCCGCGGTGGTGCTCGCCATGACCCTGCTCGCCGCGCTGATCCCCGCGCTGGTGGCCGGGCGCAAGGATCCGCTGGAGGCGCTGCGCGATGACTGAGCCCATCCTCACCGCGGAAGGGCTGGGCAAGACCTTCCATGTCGAACGCAAGGCCGTCCCCGTGCTCTCGGGCGTGTCGATGTCGGTGTCGGCCGGAGAATCCGTCGCCGTCACCGGCGCCAGCGGATCGGGCAAGAGCACCCTGCTGCACATCCTGGGCACGCTGCTGACCCCCGACGCCGGCGGGGTCACCTTCCGCGGCCGGCGGCTCACCGGCGCCTCCGCCGCGTGCTGAACGACGTGCGCGCGAACCATTTCGGGTTTGTCTTCCAGTCCTACCACCTGATGCCCGACCTGACCGTGCTGGAAAACGTGCTCTTCGGCTGGCAGGCCTCCACGCGCCCCGCCATCCCCGCCGTCGAGGCGGCCCGCCGCGCCCGCGACCTGCTGGACCGCGTCGGCCTGTCCGGGCGGCTCGACCACCTCCCCCGCGAACTCTCCGGCGGGGAGCAGCAGCGCGTCGCCATCGCCCGCGCCCTCATCCAGCGCCCGTCCGTCGTCCTGGCCGACGAGCCCACCGGGAACCTGGACCGGACGACCGGGGAAGCCATCATGCGCCTGCTTTTCGAGCTTTCCTCCGACGCCGCCTCCAGCCTGGTCATCGTCACCCACGACGAGCGCATCGCCGCGCTCTGCCACCGCCGCCTGCGGCTGGACGGCGGCCGGATCATCGGCTAAGGACCCCCTTCCAACCAGCAACCCGGGAAATTCCATGAAGATCTACATGAACGGCAAAATGGTCTCCGAGAAGGACGCCAAGGTCTCCGTCTTCGACCACGGCCTGCTCTACGGCGACGGCATCTTCGAGGGCATCCGCGCCTACCACGGCCGCGTGTTCCTGCTCGAGGAGCACATTGACCGCCTGTACGATTCCGCCAAGGCCATCCTGCTCGACATCCCCCTGACGAAGAAGCAGATGATCAACGCCGTCGTCGCCACCTGCAAGGCCAACAAGCTCTCGCAGGGCTATATCCGGCTGGTGGTCACGCGCGGCGTCGGCCCGCTCGGCCTCAACCCCTTCACCTGCAAGAAGCCGCAGGTCATCATCATCGCCGCGCAGATCCAGCTCTACCCGCCGGAACTCTACCAGACCGGCATGGCCGTCGTCACCGTCGGCACCGTCCGCAACCACCCCGAGGCCGTCAACCCCCGCATCAAGAGCCTCAACTACCTCAACAACGTCATGGCCAAGATCGAGTCCATCAACGCCGGGGTCAAGGAGTGCATCATGCTCAACGGCCAGGGCTACTTGGCCGAGGCCTCGGGCGACAACATCTTCGCCATCCGCAAGGGCGTGCTGCACACCCCGCCGGTCTGGTGCGGGGCCCTCGAAGGCATCACCCGCGGAGCGGTCATCCGGCTCGCCCGGGAGAACGGCTACCGGGTCGAGGAGACGGTCATGAACCGCTACGACCTCTTCACCGCCGACGAGATCTTCCTCACCGGCACCGCCGCGGAGATCATCGCCGTGACCGAGGTCGACCGCCGCCCCATCGGCGACCGCAAGCCCGGCCCCATCACCGGCAAACTGCTCGAAGCCTTCCACAAGATGACCGAGACCGCTGGCGTTTTGATCGGATAGGGGTACGTTCATTCCATCATGAAATGCCAGGGCTGCAACGAGAACGAGGCGACCGTCCACCTGACCCAGGTGGTCGGGGGCAACATCCGCAAGATGCACTACTGCGAGGCCTGCGCCCGCAAGGAAGGCGTCGCGCTGGAGGCCCCCACCTCGATCGCCGACCTGCTCATGAGCCCCGCCGGCATCCTGCCCGCCCAGCGCGTGTCGGGCGCCGCCTGCCCGCGCTGCGGCATGACGAGGGCCGACCTCAAGAAGGGCGGACGCCTCGGCTGCGCCCGGTGCTACGACACCTTCTCCGACGACATCCTCGCCCTCATCCAGTCGATGCAGCACGCCACCCAGCACCGCGGCAAGCGCCCCACCCGCGTCAACCGCAAGGCCATGCTCGCCGAGGAGATGGAAGCCCTCAAGGAGGCGCTCAAGCGCGCCATCGCCGCCGAGAACTTCGAGGAGGCCGCGCGCCTGCGCGACCAGATCCGCCTGAAGAAGGAAGAGCTGGCCACCGCCGGGAAGGAGAAGGCCTGACATGAACTTCGACCAGCTCCTCAAGCGGCCGACGGCGTGGCAGACGCGCGACCACAGCACCGGCATCGTGGTCAGCAGCCGTGTGCGCCTCGCCCGCAACCTGCCCGACCTGCCCTTTCCCGGCTGGGCCGACGACGCCGCGCGCATGAAGGCCTGGAACCGCATCCAGCCGGTCGTCACCTCCCTGCCCTCCCTGCCCGACTGCTTCTCGTGCGGCCTGGGCGACCTGACCAAGCTCGACCGGCAGATGCTCTTCGAGCGCAACGTCATCAGCCGCGAGCACGCCGAGCGCAACGAGGGCGGCGGCATCGTGGTGGCGCCCGACACCGGCGTCTCCATCATGGTCAACGAGGAGGACCACCTCCGCATCCAGGCCTTCGACGCCGGCCTGCGGCTGCAGGAATGCCTGGCCAAGGCCGACCGCGCCGACACCGAGATCGAATCCCGCCTCGACTACGCCTTTTCGCCCAAGCTCGGCTACCTGACCGCCTGCCCCTCCAACGTCGGCACCGGGATGCGCGCCAGCGTCATGCTGCACGTGCCCGGACTGGTGCTGATGGAGGAGATTTCCGCCGTGGTGCGCGGCCTGGGCAAGATCGACCGCCCTTTGTTGCCGAAACGTAACTCCGGCGGCAGGTGCCACGCAAGTCCAATCCGGCCGCCGCTATCAAAGCACCTCAATCCGTTGGTCCTTCAGGCCACCGGGAACGCATGTGGAACGGCCGGGGCGGATTCCTTCCGACCGCGGCATAGTACACCCGGACCATGAAGGGGCACATATAAAAACCATGGCTCCTTTCCGGTGGCCGGAACGAGGCGGTGCATGGGATTGGTGCCGCACCGGAACCGGGATGACCAGGCCGGTCGATGGAAGAGTTTAGACAGGATTTACAGGATGGACAGGATGGGTTTCCTCATCAACGCACCTCATCCTGTAAATCCTGTAAATCCTGTCCTGATCAAACTCGATTTCATTCCCCCCCTTGCGGTCTTCGCGATCTTCTGTCTCCTCACCCGCCCCGGCCACCTCCGAAAGCTCATGGGCCGCCGCATGAAGGCCGGCGAGCGCGACGAATTCCGCGCCTCCCTCGTCCGCGGCAAGCTGGCGGGGACGAAACTGAACGCCTGAGCGTTACCTGCTCCCCGGGACGTCAAAGATGAACCACGACGGCAAACGGTGCGCCTCGTGCGTCCGCGCGTGGCGTGATGTGTTTCGGTGCTGGCTTTAAAGCCTTGTCAGGCATTTTTGGGGCGAGGTGGCCAGCAATGGAAAAACGCGTCGTCTGTCGAGCTCATCGAGCGACCGAATGAATCCCAATCAAAGCCTTGCAGCGACTCGAACTGCTTCATCAACTCCGCGAACACTTGGGAGCACTGCGGGACCCGAAGCGCCTCCGCATCGCGATTGATCACCCAATAAACGTCCTCGACGAAAGGGCCGAGGCACGTCGTCTCCACTCCCACATCGCGAATCTCATCGAGCCGAATGCGGTGGCTGGCACCAAGCGGGTCATTTGCGCGAATCAACACGCCGTCGAAAGAATACTCGGTGCGCACGTAGAACGGCATCCGCGCGAGCTTCCTTTGGTGGAACCATTTTATGACGCGCGTGAGCATGCTTCTTTGCCTAACGTCACAAGTCACCGGCGCTTGGCCCGCGCTCTGACGCCCTTTCTACATCTGTTGGCCGTCCGGACAAGCGTACGGGTTGGACTCGATTGTTCGCCTCGTGGGTTTCGGTCGTATCGGGTGGGGTATTCAGTACGAAGTCGCCTCGCTCGAGCCTTAGCAATCAGCTCAGCTTCATCGAAGACGGCAAAATCACCCTGAAATAGCTTCGAGCAACACGATACCAACAAATTGACGACATCATCTGCATAGAGTGGTGATTTGTCCACCATCTTGTGTCTATACGAAGGTGCAAGAGCAATTCTTACCAATGCGAGGTCGCGAAGACTAAAACGCTCCAGCACCGTGGAGTCATAAATGAAGATGGGGTGCGGTAGAAGTTTGCCATTTCGGAGTCGGCCCACAATGACGTGCCATCCCGCTCCTTCGCGAGGTGACAATGTAAAGTTGCACCCAATCACTGCGTTCTGGGCGGTGAGGTAGAATCCATAGGTGTTGGATTCTTCTGAGACGATTTCCAACTGAAATCTATCACGGAGTCGACGAAGTCCACGTTTGAGCTTCGTGATTTCCTGCTGTCTTAAGTTGTCGTCTTTAGAGGACATCAGTTTCGAGATCTTTTCGAATGAAGTCTTGGGCGAACGTCAGTAGCCACCAACCGCCGAGAGCCGAAGGCGACGGGAGGTTTGGTGTGATACCTTGTTGGCCTTCTTTGTCATCACCAGAGTTTCCACCATGGTTTCGACGGTTGTGTTGGGTGTGGTGATTGCTCTGGCTGTAGTGGTTGTGCTTTGGGTTGTGCTTTCCGCAAACGAAACTGTTTGGTCCATAACATAAAAGTGTCCCCGTCAATGCTTCCGTTGGCACCTATCGGATAATCCAGCCCGACTTTCTTCATGAAATCGCACATTTGCCAACAGTCTCCTGTCGCGAACTCATCATCTGGATAAGCCTTCGTTTCTCCACCTTGTTCTGGATCCCATTCAACAAAGTATTTGGCAATCGAACGTGATGACGCCGTGGGGATGAGGCCACTGATTAATTCGGAATCGCCCTTCCACTTCTCCTTGTCCTCGTCAGACAATTCCTCCCAGTAACTTGGTATGGGGTTGAACCGCCCGATCTCTTCCCCGTCCCGAAACAAGAGAAACATCCAGAGGTCCCCATCGTGAATGTGCAACGAGAAGACCGTCTTCTTGAGACGAGCCGACAACTCCTTGGACGCATCGTCCCAGTCGCAGAATCCGTCAGGATAGAGAACGGTGGTATTCTTTCCCGCTCGCGTGATCACGCCAATATTCGGATCATCCGTGGTGCCTTGAGCCAACTCCAACCCACCAGCTCGGGCCTGCGCGAAGTCAGTCAGCGCCTGCTGGACGTCAATTCGAGGAGCATCAATAACTCCCGACAGCGCCATAAATAGTCCCATTTTGTTATCTCCTCTTCAGGCCAACAGTTTTGTTGACCGACCGGTCGGTTTTGGGGGGCCAAAGCGACGCGTCGCTTTTGCAGGTGGAAAGCGATTCTCCACCGTGGTGCTCCGCCATCGCCCTTTGTTGCCGAAACGTAACTCCGGCGGCAGGTGCCACGCAAGTCAATCCGGCCGCCGCTATCAAAGCACCTCAATCCGTTGGTCCTTCAGGCCACCGGGAACGCATGTGGAACGGCCGGGGCGGATTCCTTCCGACCGCGGCATAGTACACCCGGACCATGAAGGGGCACATATAAAAACCATGGCTCCTTTCCGGTGGCCGGAACGAGGCGGTGCATGGGATTGGTGCCGCACCGGAACCGGGATGACCAGGCCGGTCGATGGAAGAGTTTAGACAGGATTTACAGGATGGACAGGATGGGTTTCCTCATCAACGCACCTCATCCTGTAAATCCTGTAAATCTGTCCTGATCAAACTCGATTTCATTCCCCCTTGGCGGTCTTCGCGATCTTCTGTCTCCTCACCCGCCCCGGCCACCTCCGAAAGCCCATGGGCCGCCGCATGAAGGCCGGCGAGCGCGACGAATTCCGCGCCTCCCTCGTCCGCGGCAAACTGGCGGGGACGAAACTGAACGCCTGAGCACTACCTGCTCCGCGGAACAAGTGATCGGTGGACCTGACGAGGGAGGAACCGAGGCCATCGTGATGAAGGGCGAAAGCATTCCGAGTGTGTTCCAAGCCCGCGCCCGAAACGTCACCGTTCATTTGAATGATTGAACCGGATCTTGTTCCCCTCGCGCACCGGAAAGGGAATGTCGCCGCGACCGGGGCCGGTGGAGGAAAGCGGGGGGCGACGGCGGGGCGGGCGGGGGAAGGCGGATTGGCGGCGCGGGTGGCCGCGACGGACCTGGCGTAGGCCTCCTCCACCGCGGGCGCATGACCGGCGGCGAGCGCGCCGCAGCGGGTGTCGGGAAAACCCCGGGCGATGGCTTGATACTCGTCGAGCACGGACTTCATCTCCGCCAGCGACCGGATGCGTTCCTCCCGCACCGACACCTCGCCCAGCCGGGCCTCGGCCTGCCATTCCTCCTTCGCCGGGGAGATCTGCTTCAATTCGGCGAACCGGGCCCGGGCGGGGGCCAGAACGGCCGGGTCGCACAGGGAAAGGCGGGGATCGTCGGAGAGGGCCTGCAGTCGCCGGAACTGCTCCAGCACACCGGTCCCGGCCAGGGCCGTCTGGATCTCCCCGGCGTACTCCGCCCGCAGGCGTTCCCGGTCTTCGGGGCCGGGCCCCGGCGGCAGGTTCATCTTCAGCCAGGCGCGCAGCCGGGGAAGGTCGTCGGGCGTCTGGTGGCCGATCCCGGCGAAGACATCGAAGCAGACCAGCGCCCCGTTTTGCCGGTAATGCTGGCGGGCCTGCAGGGCCGGCAGGAGGTTGGGATCGTCCTCGCCGGCGCCGATGTAGACGGGCTTGCCCCGCATCGCCGCGGCGCCCGGATCCGGTCCGGGCTGACGCCCCGCCAGGAGGATGACGACCCCGGCCAGGCGGGAGGCCTCGCGCTCCCATAGCGTACTGACCGCCCATCCGCCCTTGCTGGTGCCGGCGAGAAAGACGGCGTCGTCGTCGGCTCCGGCCTGACCGACGATCCAGGTCCGGGCGCGCCGGAAGGCCTCCAGTTCGGCCTTCCGCGAGTCCTCCCGCTCCTGCGGGGAGAGCGGGGTGATGCGGTCGGACAGATAGGGCATGCCCACGACGATGCAGTCGCGGCCGCCGGTGAGTTTGCGCAGGAGCGCGGTGGTCGGGGCGCCGCCCATGCCGTGATAGAAGAAGATCACCGGCCATTTCCGGCCGGGGGCATGGTTCGACGGCAGGTAGACCTTCATGGCGCGGTCGGTGGCGGGCAGCGGCACGGAGACCTCGGTCCCCGCCGCCAGGGCGGGGGCGGGATCCGCGGCCGAGGCCGTCATTCCGGGATGCGCGAGGCATGCGGCGGTGCAAAGGAGCCAGGCGAAGGGGGAATGGTTGCTGGAGGAGAAGGCATTCATGGCAGTGGAGGAATCGGCATCCGGTCAACTGGGCCCCACATTAGGAAAATCGCGCCGCAGCCGCAAGCTCCGAGGCCCGGCATCCCGCCGACAAGCCGCTTGCCAGAGGGGTGTGATTCATGGCAAAACGCCGGGCTTTCCAATCCCCATCCCCGTGGAGTCAACAACATGAATCCCCTCAAGCGCCTTTCCAGCAACCGCCGTCCCTCCGGTCCCGTGGTCCTCATCATCATGGACGGCGTGGGCATCGGCCGCGGCGACGCCGGCGACATGGTGGCCAGGGCCAGCAAGCCGAACATGGACTGGCTGAAGGCCAACGCCCCCAACACGCGCCTGAAGGCGCACGGCAGCGCGGTCGGCATGCCGACCGAGGGCGACATGGGCAACAGCGAGGTCGG
Organism: Kiritimatiellia bacterium; assembly: GCA_046346795.1. Taxonomy (GTDB): domain Bacteria; phylum Verrucomicrobiota; class Kiritimatiellia; order SS1-B-03-39; family UBA6053; genus JAXMHJ01. The sequence goes on along the minus strand of JAXMHJ010000021.1, from coordinate 7,292 downwards.
GCACAACGCGATCGGTGCGGGCCGGGTGTTCGACCAGGGCGCGAGCCTGGTGATCAACGCGATCCGCGACGGGTCGATGTTCGAGGGGAAGACGTGGAAGGATCTGTCGGCCAACGCGGCGAAGGGGGGCACGCTGCACTTCATCGGCCTGTTGTCCGACGGCAACGTCCACTCGCACATCGAGCACATCGAGGCGATGCTGCGGCAGGCCCGCAAGGAGGGCATCCGCCGCGCGCGGCTGCACGCGCTGCTGGACGGCCGCGACGTCCCGCCGACCTCGGCGCTGGTGTACATCGACCGCATCGAGGCGCTGCTCAAGGAGCTGTCGGCGGACGGGTTCGACTACGCGATCGCCTCCGGCGGCGGGCGGCAGTTCATCACGATGGACCGCTACAACGCGGACTGGTCGATGGTGGAGCGCGGCTGGAAGACCCACGTGCTGGGCGAGGGCCGCGGGTTCGCCTCGGCCCGCGCGGCGGTGGAGACCTTCCGCGCAGAGCGCGCCGGGGTGATCGACCAGGACCTGCCCTCCTTCGTGATCGAGCGCGACGGCAAGCCGGTCGGGCCGGTGCAAGACGGCGACAGCGTGATCCTGTTCAACTTCCGCGGCGACCGCGCGATGGAGTTGTGCGCGGCGTTCGAGAAGGACGATTTCGACAAGTTCGACCGGGTGCGCCGTCCGGCCGTGCTCTTCGCGGGCATGATGGAGTACGACGGCGACCTGCACATTCCCGCGCGCTACCTGGTGGCCCCGCCGGCCATCTCGCGCACGCTGGGCGAATACCTGGCCAACGCCGGGCTGAAGCAGCTCGCGGTGAGCGAGACGCAGAAATACGGGCACGTGACCTATTTCTTCAACGGCAACCGGACGGGCAAGTTCAACGAGACCCTCGAGGACTACGTGGAGATCAAGTCGGACCGCCTGCCCTTCGAGCAGCGGCCGTGGATGAAGGCCGGGGAGATCACCGACGTGGTGCTCAAGGCCATCCGCGAGAAGAGCCACGACTTCATCCGCGTCAACTATCCCAACGGCGACATGGTCGGCCACACCGGCGACCTGCTCGCGGTGGAGATCTCCGTCGAGGCGGTGGACCTGGGGCTGGGCCGGCTGATGGCGGCGGCGCGGGAGAGCGGCGCGGTGCTGGTGATCACGGCGGACCACGGCAACGCCGACGAGATGCTGGAAGTGGACCCGAAGACGGGCAAGCCGGTGATCGACAAGGCCACCGGGAAGACGAAGCCCAAGACCTGCCACACGCTGAATCCGGTCCCCTGCTATTTCTACGATCCGGCGGGGACCTCGGACATCCGGCTGGCGGAGAAGCAGGAGGGACTCGGCATCAGCAGCCTCGCCGCGACCTGCCTGAACCTGCTGGGCTACGAGGCCCCGGAAGACTACTCGCCGTCGATCATACGCCGGGACTGAGACCGCCCCAGCCGGAATGCGGGCCGCCGAGGATGTCCGACAGGATGGACTCGGCGGCGGCCATGGCCATCGGCAGATGGTCCGCCTCGACCACGCGCGTGCCGACCGATCCGGGGATGCCCTCGAGTCCCTGGATGAGCGCGGAGTGGCGCGCGCGGATCTCCACGGGGCGCAGGCCGGAGTTGACCATGAGGGCGGCGGCGCGCAGGCCGCAGGCGTTCCACATGTCCTCCAGCGCCGGGTCCGCGCCCATCACGTCCTGCGCCAGCACGAGGCCGTTGTGGGCGTCGACCACCAGGATGACGTAGAGCAGGCGCACCCGCGAGTTGTCCATCTGTTCCTTGAGGGGGGTCAGGAAGAGGTCGACCTCCACCGGGCCGCCGGGCGGGCAGGAGGTCCAGTTGCGCAGCAGTCCGTGGGGAATGGGCAGCGGGGAATGCGAGGGCAGGACGGGCGGGTAGGACAGCACGGCCTCCTTCCAGACGCGGCGGCCCTCGAAGTGCCGCGGGATGCGGGTGAGGTAGTCGACGTCGCCCGCCTGCTTGAGCAGGCCGGGGTCGCGGTCGAGGCGGGGGAGGAGATCGAGCAGTTGCTCCAGCGCGGCGGAGAGGAAGCGGGCCTGCGCGGGCGCGGGGATCTCCCCCAGGTAGCCCGGTTCCACCGCGCGGATGACCGGCCATTGGTGGCGGCCGCGGAACTTCAGGCCCAGGGAGCGCAGCAGGTTGACGTCGTCCTGCTCGAGGGCGGCGCGGTCCTCGAACGAGACGGTGATCATCGGGGCCTCGAACAGCACGCGGATCATCTGGTATCCCGGCGTCGTGCGCGAGTCCCAGAAGGTGTAGAGGCCGCGCGTACCCAGGTACAGCATCACGGCGAAGTGTTCGCCGCGCATGCCGGTGACGCTGACGAAGCCGGTGGAGCCGTCGACCGGGCTGACCACGGCGAAGAGCTGGCCCTCGTCGATGCGCCGCCACGGCTGCGCGGCGTTGACCAGGCGGGCGGCCTCGAACAGGCGCAGGTAGTCCGACGCGGCGCCGCTGGGGATGCCGCTTTCGGGGGGGGGCAGTTCAGGAAGTCCCGACATTTCGGGACTTTTCCCACGGATCCGCGGTCATGACCAGTAAAAACCGGGGGACTCCGGCTCCGCGGCCGCGGGGCAAAGGTGGAACCGGCCGCCGCTTGCGCCGCCCGTGGAAATGGTTTAACAGCTCGCCGGACAACCTCATGCAATCCGCCAGAAACAAGATCGGAAGCTGGATCGGGCCGCGCCGGTGGCAACTCTTCCTCGCGCTGCTGCCCTTCGCCTATGTCGCCGCGGTGACCCTCCCCCACCCCTCGGCCTGGGCCTGCAGCATGCAATGTTTCCGGGCGCACCGCATCTGGTGGACGGACCTGGCGACCTGGTACCTCAAGCAGGGGTTCGTGCCGCTGTGGACGCCGAGCCTCGATTTCGGGACGGTCTTCTTCGGGCACTACGGGCACGGCTTTTTCTACGCGCCCGGCTGGTGGCTGCATCCTCCACGCCCCGGCGATCCCGGCGCTGCAGACCTGGTCGCATTACCTGCGCATCTGCCTGCACATGGGAGTGGCCCTGACGGGGGTGTTCACGTTGCTGCGCCGGCCGGGCGCCCTCTGCGAGCCGGCGGCGGCGGTCAGCCTCCCTGCTGCTGCTCAACCAACGCTTTCACGACTTCGTCCGCTATCCGGACGGGATCGAGGCGATGGCCTGGCTGCCCTGGATGCTGGTGGTCGGGATCCGGCTGGCGGAGGGCGGGGGCGACCCGCGGGATGGCGTCCGCCGCCGGCTGGAGGATTTCCTCCAGCTCACGCTGCTGACCAGCCTGAGCTGGACGGCCGGGTACGGCCAGCTCACCTATGTGGGCGGAATGGTGATCGCCCTGGCCGTGCTGGCGGTGACGGTGGAGTGGCGGGGCCTGGCCGCGGCCGCGGGGGCGGCGGTGCTGGGAACCCTGCTGGCGGCGGGACCGCTGGGGCCCACGGCGGTGATGGCCCGTCTGTCCGCGGAGCGCGGCGGGGGGAATTTTTCCTTCGCGACGCAGAATCCGCTGAACGTCTCGTACCTCGACATGCTGGCGCATCCGTTCGCGGCGGACGTGCACGCCTCGTCGTTCTTTCCCCCGGTGTTTCTGGGCCTGGCCGGGGGCGGGCTGCTCGTCGCCTGGACGCGGGAACGCCGCCGGCTTTCCGCCGCCCTGCTGGCGGGCGCGTTCCTGATGCTGGACCTGGCGCGCGGAGCGGACGGTTTCCTCTGCCGGCTGGCCTACGATCATCTTCCCATGTATTCGGCGTTCCGGATCCAGAGCCGCAACAACTGGATCACCCTGCTGGCCCTCTGCTGGTTTGCGGGGCTGGGGGCGGAGGTGGCGCTGAAGGGCGGGCCGCGGGGACGGCGCGTGACGCTGGGCCTGATGGCGCTGTTCCTGGTCCTGATCGCGCTGCGGCACGTTCTGACCCCGAACCCGCGGCGGCGGTCTTCAGTCCGGCGGCGCTGGCGGAGATGCCGACGCCCTGCAGTCGTACAGTTTCTGGATGGTGATGGCGGAACCACCCTGCTCCTGCTGGTGGCGGCGGGCTTCCGCAACGGGCTGGCACGGGCGGTGGCCCTGACGGGCATGGTGTGGGTCTTCGTGTTCTTCTTCGGACGCCATTCCACCTGGTACCGGCCGCTTCCTCCATGCGCGTCCACCCCAGCTTCGTCCGGGGCATGCTGAGCCCCTACCGGATCGGATTCGGACTGACCTCGCAGTGCCTGGTGGACGACCTGCTTCACGGCCATCTTCCGGGAATACCGAAGGCCACCGCTCCGGGCGCGGATCTCTTTCCCGCCTCCCGCTTCGCGTTTCTGCCGGACGACGCCGCGGCGGGCGCGCGGGTGACCCTGCGGCTCGATTCCTACGGACCCAACCATGTGCGCGCCCGGGTGGAAACCGCCGCGCCGGCAGACTCCTGTATTTCAACACGAGGTTTCCCGGCTGGCGGAGCTCGCCCGCGGTGGAGGCCGCGCCCGCCCCGTTTCAACGCTTCATGTGCTTCCGGCTGCCCGCGGGCGGAACCGTGCTGGGCTGTCCTTCGCGCCACCCTGGATGATCATCTGCGGACTGGTCACCCTGCTGGGTGTTCCGGCGGTCGCGGGGTCGCTCTGCTGGCGGCGGGGAAGGCGGAAAACGGCCCTGGCCGCGGTGTGCGTGGCGGGGCTGAGCTCGGGGTTTTTCCTGTATGGCGGCTACAACCGGAACTCCCTCCCGGACCGGGCGCTCTACGGGCTCGACGGGTCGACCCTCGACCCCGCCGGAAGCGTTCCGGTGGTCTTGGGTCTTGAACCCCGCCCGGGGCTCCGGTAAGCACTGCGCATGCCTTCGCTTCCCCCAGAGATCCAGGATTTGCGCGATCGCGTCCAGGCCGCCTTTCCCCTTGCGACGGCGGCGACGGTGGAGGTGCTGGTCTCCTCGCTGACGGATCACAACCCCGACATGCCCACGCCCCGGCTCCGCGCCTGGATCGGGGAACGGCAGAGCAGCGTCGAGTTCCAGGTGAAACACCGGGAGCTCGACCGGCTCGACGGATGGACGACCGACGCGGGCGGCAACCTGCGCCACCAGTCCGGGCGCTTTTTCAGCGTGGAGGCGCTCCAGGTGGAATGGGATCCGGGCTCCGGGCGCCAGGAATGGCTGCAGCCCATCCTCAACCAGCCGGAAGTCGGCATCCTGGGCCTGCTGGGCCAGCGGCGGGACGGGGTGCTGCGCTTCCTGATGCAGGCCAAGCTGGAGCCCGGCAATGTCAACGGCGTCCAGCTCTCCCCGACCGTGCAGGCGACGCGCAGCAACTACACCCGCGTCCACGGCGGCCGGCTGCCCCCGTACACCGAGTTCTTCCTGAACACCGCGGGTTCCGAGATCCTGGTCGACCAGATGCAGTCCGAGCAGGGCTCGCGCTTCTTCCGGAAGAAGAACCGCAACGTGGCGGTGATGATTCCCGACGGGACGCCGCTGGAGCGCCTCCCGCACTTCTGCTGGATGACGCTGCGGCAACTGCGGGCGCTGCTGGACGAGCCCAACCTGGTCAACATGGACATCCGCACCGTGCTGGCCTGCCTGCCCCTGGAGTGGTCGTGAGCACCCGTCTGGAGAGCCTGCTGCCGGCGGACGCCCCGCCCTGGAAGCGCGCGGTGGCCTGTTCGCCGGACCTGTCCGCCCGCGCCCTCCATCCGTTCGCCCGGCTGCAGAGCTGGCTGACGGTCCTGCGGACGACGGTGGAACTGAGGGCCGCGCCGGTGCTCCCTCGGCCCTGCAGGGCTGGGAGCGCGACCCGGAGCGCATCCGCTACCCGCAGGGCGCGTTCTTCGAGGTCATCGGCGTCGAGGCCTCCATCGGCAACCGCGAGATCGTGCCGGTGCCAGCCCTCATGCGCCAGGTCACCCCCGCCTGGTGGCCTTCCTGGCCGCCGATCGACGGGTTCGGCACCTGCTGGCCCAGGCGAAGATGGAGCTCGGTTGCGCGGAGATCCTCGAGATCGGGCCGACGGTGCAGATCACCACGCCGTTTCCCGGCGAAGATCCCGCCACCATCCCCTTCGCGGAGGACGTCTTCCACGCGCGGGGCCTCCTCCATTACGACGTGGTGCAGTCCGAGGAGGGCGGCCGCTTCTTCCACGAGGGCAACCGGCACGTGTTGATGGAGATGGCCCCGGACTTCGCCACCGAGCCGCCGGCCTTCCACCAATGGATGACCTTCGCGCAGCTCCACCGCTTCATCACCTCGGGGCGTTGCGTCAACATCGAGGCCCGCAGCCTCATGGCCTGCATCTCGCCCTACTGAGGCGTCCCCGCCGGCGCGCCGGAGCGGTGGACCTCCCGCACCACGAACTGCGGGCGGCGGTTGAGATTGAGGTGCATGCGGCCCAGGTATTCGCCGGCGATGCCGAGAATCACCAACTGGGCGCCGCTGAACACCGCCATGGCCACCATGATGGTGGTCCACCCGGGCGGCTGGTGCAGCAGGAAGTACTCGACCGTCAGCCAGACGACGCCCAGGAATCCGAATCCGGCGATGAGGAAGCCGAGGAAGGTGGCGAGGCGCAGCGGCATCACGGAAAAGTTGACCATCATGTTGAGCGCGAGCCGGACCAGCTTGCGCATCGTGTATCCGCTCGCCCCCTGCTGCCGGGGATCGTGGCGGACCTGCAGCGTGCCGACATTCTGGGTCACCTGGAAGATCAGGCCGTCGATGTAGGGATAGGACCCCTCGTAGCGGATGACCTGGTCGACCACCAGGCGGCTGAGGCAGCGGAAGCTGGACAGGTAAACGCCCCTGGGCTTGTCGAGCAGCCAGTCCGCGAGCTTTCCGTTCAACCAGCTTCCGAGGTTCCGCCAGGACTCGTGGCTCTTGTCCCCGAAGGAGGTGTAGACCACGTCGAACGAGCCCGCGCGCGCATGCGCCAGGACGCGGAGGATTTCCTCGGGCGGATTCTGGAAGTCGTCGTCGATGTTCACCACGAACCGCCCCTGCGACTGGCGGTATCCCGCCATGACGGCGTTGTGCTCGCCGAAGTTGCGGGCCAGGTTCACGAAGACCAGGGGAACGCGGTCGGGCTGGACGGCCACGAGGGCGCGGCACACGTCCGCCGAGTTGTCGGGGCTGCCGTCGTTGACCAGGATGATCTCCATGCCCCCCTCGACGTCCAGCGCGTTCAGCCGCTCCACCAGGGGGCCGACGGTATCCGCCCCCCGGTAGACGGGGACCACGACGCTCAACAGGGGGGGGATGGACGGTTCATGAGGTTCTCCGGCTGATCGTAAGGAGGGAGCTGCCCAGGGGCCAGCGCAAACCGGCGCGAAAACCGAGGTTTT
>JAXMHJ010000020.1:0-61706 GCA_046346795.1 Kiritimatiellia bacterium | reverse complement strand
GTCGAGAGCTTGGGGAAGTGGGTTTCCAGCACGGTGGAGGGGAAGGCGATGCGCGAGGCACCCTTGGGGGAATGGGTGGTGGAGCAGCCTCCGGTCCGATCAACCATCTTGTCTGGGCGTCTTTGCATCTGGACCCGAGAAAGCAGGTGGGCGTGAAAATTTCGTCGCAGCCGCAAGCCCCGTGGCCCCGCGGTTCGCCGCCGGGTGTCGCGGGCGACGCGCCTACGCCCCGTCCTCCACGATCATCGCTTCCAGGCGGTAGAGGTAGCGCTTGATCTTGGCGGTGGAGGTTTTTTCGAATTCCTCGGCGCGGATCTGGATGCGGCGGGGGCGCTTGTAATCGGCGAGCTGGGCGCCCTGCTTGCGGACCTCCTCGCGCAGGAGGGCGGCGATGTCGGCGTCGGACGCGGGCCCGCCCCCCGCCCCGCGCAGGGCGTCCAGGGCCTCGGCCCGGGGGACGAGGATGACGCCGACCTTCTCGCCGACCTTCTCGCCGGGGTCGCGGTAGCCGAGTACGAGGGACTCGAGGATGTACGGGCTCTGGTTGATCACGGCCTCGACCTCCTCGGGATGGATGTTCTTGCCCTCGCGGTTGACGATGAGGCTCTTGAGGCGGCCGGTGATGGAGAGGTAGCCGTCGGCGTCGAGGCGGCCCAGGTCGCCGGTGTGCAGCCAGCCGTCCTCCAGCACCTCGGCGGTGGCGGCGGGGTTGTTGAAGTAGCCCTTCATGATGCTGGGGCCGCGGGCGAGCACCTCGCCGTCCCCGGAGGCGTCGGGCTCGCGGATGCGCACCTCCAGGTTGTCGAGCGGCCGGCCGACGGTGCCGGGGCGGGGGTCGGCGGGCGGATTGATGGTGATGACGGGGGCGGATTCGGTGAGGCCGTAGCCCTCCACGGCCAGCAGGCCCAGTTCCGCGAGGGAGCGCAGCACGGCGGGGTCGCACGGGGCGCCGCCGGTGATCATCAGGCGCAGGCGGCCGCCGAGCGATTCGCGCACCCGGCGCCGCACGGGGCCGCGCAGCCGCAGCCGCCAGAGCCACCGGGCGAGGCGGTTGCCGTCGACCTGCTGGCGGATGCGCTGGTGCATCTTCTGGATCATGAGGGGCACGCCGAAGAACACGGTGGGGCGGGTTTCGCGGATGTTTTCGCCGACGGTCTTGAGGCCCTGGGCGAAGCTGATCTCGCAGCCGTTGTAGACGGGGACCAGGAGCCCGCCCATGAAGGCGAAGGCGTGGTGCAGCGGCAGGATGACGAAGAAGTTGTCCCACGAATGGAAGTCGGCCAGGCGGCTGCAGGCGGCGCAGTTGGCGGCGAAGTTGCCGTGGGTGAGCATGGCGCCCTTCTGGCGGCCGGTGGTGCCGGAGGTGTAGATGAGCGAGGCGATGTCGTCCGGCGCGGGCGGGTGGGCGTCGAAGGCGGGGTCGGCGGGATCGGCCGCGGCGAGGGCGGCGTCGAGGTCGTGCCAGGCGATGCCTCCGCCGGCGGGGGAGGGGACGCCGCCCTTGACCAGGATGTCGCGCAGGTCCTCGAGTCCGGTGGCCTCGGCCTCGCGCAGGAGCGGGTAGAGGCGGGCGTCGGCGATGAGGACGCGGGCGCCGGAGTCGCGCAGGATGTGGGCGGCCTCGCGGTCGCGCAGCTTGACGTCCACGGGCACGGCGACGGCGCCGAGGGCGGTGATGCCGAAGTAGTCGCTGATCCACTCCGGGTGGTTTTCGCGCATGAGGGCGACGCGGTCGCCGGGGCGGATCTTGAGGCCGGCGAGCACGGCGGCCACGCGGCGGGCGCGCTGGAGCAGTTCGGCGTAGGTCCGGGTCTTCCAGTCGTCGCCCTCCTTCCAGCGGACGGCGGTGCGGTCGCCGGCGCGGGCGGTGGTGCGGAGCAGGATGTCGCGGAGGGTCATGGCGGCATGATGCGCGTTTCTTCCTGCTTTTCAATCCCGGCCCGACGGCGTACATTTCCGGGCATGAAACCATTACGGACCGCCCTGCTGCTGCTGACGGCCGCCCTCTGGCTGGCCGGCTGCTCCACCCCCGCCTCGCGGATCAAGAAGAACCCGGAGCTGTTCGCGTCGTTCCCGCCCGAGATCCAGGAGAAGGTCCGCGCCGGAAAGGTCGAGCCGGGATTCAACAAGGACATGGTGTCGATCGCTCTGGGCCAGCCGGACCGCACCTATACGCGCACCACCGAGGGCGGGACGGCCGATGTGTGGGCCTTCGTCGACTACCGGTACACCTACGAGCAGCAGATGGTGCAGGGCACCTTCAACTATCGTGACGACAAAGGGCGCATGCGCACGGCGCACGACAACGTGTGGGTGAACGTCGAGAACCGCACCGAATACGAAAAGATGAGGGTGGAATTCCGGAACAACCTGGTGATCGCGGTCGAGCAGGTCGACAACTGACCTCCGGCGTGGCGTTCCGGTCACCGGAACATTTTTCCTCCCCGGGTTCCGGTCACCGGAACCCCCCGGCAACGGCAGATGATCGCATTCAGGGCGTGATTTAACGGACGGATCGGGCAAAAGGCTATCCCCGCATGGTGTTCAACTCCTTCGTCTTCGTCCTCTTTTTCCTGGTGGTGTACGGCCTGTACGTCATCCTGCGGCATCGTGCCCAGAACGTGCTGCTGCTGGTGGCGAGCTATGTGTTCTACGGCTGGTGGGACTGGCGCTTCCTCTCGCTGGTGTTCGCCTCGACCCTGCTCGACTACGTCTGCGGGCTGAAGATCGTGGACGACCCGGTCCGGCGAAAACTCTGGATCGGGATCAGCATGACCGGCAACCTCGGCCTGCTCTTCTTCTTCAAGTACTTCAACTTCTTCGCCGCGAGCACGGCCGCGCTGCTGCATTCGCTGGGGCTGGAGGCGGGCTGGACCACGCTCAACATCGTGCTGCCGGTCGGCATCTCCTTCTACACCTTCCAGACGATGAGCTACACGCTGGACATCTACCGCGGCACCCTGGCGCCGACGCGCTCGCTGCTCAACTTCAGCCTCTACGTCGCCTTCTTCCCGCAGCTCGTGGCCGGGCCGATCGAGCGCGCGAGCCACCTCCTGCCCCAGGTGGAGAAGCCGCGCCGGCCGACCTACCAGGGCCTGCGCGAGGGGTTCTGGCTGATCCTGCACGGCTACCTGCTCAAGGTGGTGGTGGCCGACAACCTCGGGCCCTTCGCCGACGAGATCTTCAACCATCCGGAGAGCGCCCGCGGCCTCGCCGTCCCGCTGGCCCTGGCGGCCTTCGCCTTCCAGATCTACGGGGACTTCGCCGGCTATTCCAACATCGCGCGCGGGCTGTGCAAGTGGATGGGGTTCGACCTGATGGTCAACTTCCGCATGCCCTATTTCGCCACCAACCCCTCCGACTTCTGGCGGCGCTGGCACATCAGCCTCTCCACCTGGCTGCGCGACTACCTCTACATCCCGCTCGGGGGCAACCGGGGCGGCCCGGCCCGGACCCACCGGAACCTGCTGCTGACGATGGTCCTCGGCGGGCTCTGGCACGGCGCGGCCTGGCACTTCGTCGCCTGGGGGCTCTACCACGGCCTGCTGCTCTCCGGCCACCGGCTGCTCCAGCCCCTGCTGGACCGCCTCCGGCCGGCGGGACGGCTGGCCCGCGGCCTCTGGCACTCCGGCTCGGTCCTGCTCTTCCTGCCCCTCACCCTCGGGGGCTGGCTGCTGTTCCGCGCCAACCGCCTCTCCGACATCGCCGTGCTCGCGCGCAACGCCCTCGACCTCGCGCAGCCCACCGGGCGGGTCTGCCTGCTGACCCTGGCCTGCTTCGTGCCGCCGGTGCTGCTGGTGGACCTGCTGCAGGAGTGGAAGGGGAGCGACAGCGCCGTCGCCCGCCTGCCCGCCCCGCTGCGCGCCGCGATTTATTTCTCCTGGTTCGCCCTCATCCTCCTCTGCGGAGCCCTCGGACAACATGCCTTCATCTATTTTCAATTTTGACCTGCTCCGCGCCTTCGCGCGCCTGCCGGCGCGGCGTCATGCGTGGCACGCACTGATCCTGGCGGGCTTCGCCGGAACCTATGCGGCGGGCCTCCGGATCCAGAAGACGGTTTCCGGCCGCGGGTCGCCGACGACCATCCGCACCCTCGCCGTGCGGGCCCTTTCCCCGCGCACCGAGGTGGTCTTCCTCGGCAACTCGGTGGTGGAGGCCGCGATCGACTCCGCCCTCCATCCCGCGCCCGTCATGGCCCTGCCCATGGCCAACGGCAACTACGAGGTGGACGAGATCATCCTGCGCAGCCAGCTCCCGCGCCTGCCCGGCCTGAAGACCGTGGTCATGCAGCTCGACGCCACCTGCCTGGGCTGGGACCGCCTGGGCATCACCATCGATTTCAGCGCCTTCCGCGAACTGGGGGTGCCGGTTTCCGCCATCCCCCGTCCCTGGTGGTGGCGGGCCCGCCAGAACCTGGTGGAACACCCGTGGGTGCGGCCGCTGCTGTTTGGCGAGCGCATGACGCCGCGGGCGCTGATCTGGGACCGGGCCCATGAGTCCGGCCGCCTTCCGCCCGAACCCGGATACTCCCGCCTGACCGGAACGCTGCTGGAGAAGGATCGCATCCGCTACTTCACCAAGGATCCGGTGAAGATCTGGGAACTCGATCCCGCCATCATCCGCAAGAACGAGGACGCGTCCGCCGGATCGCCACGCTCCTCGGCCCGCGGCGTCCGCCTGGTCTTCCTGCGCTACCCCACCCGCGGCGGCTACAACTTCTTCCACTTCCCCGAATGGGACGCGGTCGTGGCCAGCTTCCAGGAGCGCCTGGGGGAAATCACCGGGGGCGCCGCGATGGTCCTCGACCTGGCCGACGATCCCGCCTTCACCACCTCCCGACTCGGGACACCATCCACCTCAACCAGCGCGGCGCGGCGGTGCTCGCCCGGGAACTGCCGCCCCGGCTGCGGCAACTCCCCGCGCCCCCGCCGCCCTGACCCTTTTCCCCCTTCCCGCCCGCGCCCCCGATGCCCAGCCCCTCCCCAGCCCCCTCCGACGACATCCGCATCACCCCGGCCACCACCGACCACGTGATGCCGCCGCACGTCCGCAACGGCTACCAGAAGTACAGCCAGTTCGAACCCTTCGCCGAGGGCGGCAGCGCCAGCCTCGAAACCTGCCTCGACACCAACCTCGGCCGCAAGGTCCTGCTCAAGCGCCTGCTGCCCCACCTCGCCGGCAACGAGGTCGAACAGCGCCGCCTCCTGCGCGAGGCCCGCGTCACCGCGCAGATCGCCCACCCCAACACCGTCCCGGTCTACGAACTCAGCCGCGACGCCGCCGGCAACCCCTACTTCACCATGAAGCGCCTGCACGGGCGCACCCTGCGCGACATCCTCAAGCGCCTCGCCACCGGCGACGCCGGCTGCCGCGCCGGGTTTCCCCTTTCCCGGCTGGTCGAAATCCTCCTCCAGGTCTCCCACGCCGTCGCCTACGCCCACAACCACGGCGTCATCCACCGCGACCTCAAGCCCGCCAACATCCTCGTCGGCGAATTCGGCGAGGTCGTCGTGCTCGACTGGGGCCTCGCCAAGGTGCGCGGAAGCGCGGACGATCCACCGCCCGCCGGCCTCGATCCCCCCGCCGTCGATCCGGACATCACCGAGGCCGGCACCCGCTACGGCACCCCGCTTTACATGTCGCCCGAGCAGGCCGAGGGCCGCCGCGACGTGGACGAACGGACCGACGTCTACAACCTCGGCGTCCTCCTCTACGAGATGCTGACCCTGCGCCCCGCCGTCTGGGGCGACGACGTCCAGCAGGTCGTCCACAACATCCTGCACGAGCCCCCCGAGCCCCCTCGCCGCGCCGCCCCCGGCCGCGAGATCCCGCGCGAACTCGAGGCCGTGTGCCTCAAGGCGCTCGCCAAGCATCCGGCCGACCGCCCCGCCTCGGTGCTGGAATTCATCGCCGACCTCCGCGCCTGGCAGGAGGGCCGCGCCGTCTCCGCCCTGCGCGATTCCCCCGTGCGCAGCGTCTTGAAGTTCATGCACCGCCATGCCGGGCTCAGCCTGGCCGCGGGATTCCTCCTCCTCGGCGCCGCCGCGGCCAGCCTGGCCCACTTCGTCGCCCGCCGGCCCGCCGGCCGCGCCGTTCTCTCCGTCTCCGCCCCGGGCTATTCGGTCAGCATCCTTCCCGCCGGTCCCGCGTCGGCCGGCCCCATGAACCTGGGCGTCTCCCCGCTGCACGACGTCGCCATCGATCCCGGCGTCTACCGGGTCACCCTCGCCCGGGACGGCCGCAAACAGTCGGTGGAGATCCGCGCCGAACGCGGCCGGGACATCGTCGTCGCCGCCGAACCCTGACCCGGCGGCACCGCCGGGCCGCGGGACTTGCGGCCGCGCCGGGCAGCTTTGCTCATGGGAAAGCAGTAAAGGAGGATTTCTCTCGCAGAGCACGCGGAGATCGCGGAGGAAGAAGATGCGGGGCGGGTATCCTGCTACGGTATCGGCTGCACCGTGAACGTCGTCTTGTCGACCCGGTAGAGCCATGATCCGGCGTTGGTGTCCCATCCGTCCCGGCGGTGCACGATCCATGCGTCACCGACATCCTCGGGCGTGTCGGTAACCGCCTTCCGGGTGGAAACGTTGTGTGCGGTTTCAAAATCAGCAACCGCCCGCACGATTCGTCCATACTCGCTCGCGGGCTCGATCAAGCCTGACTTCAATTGAATATACTTGGGCGGCCCATGGGGGGCCACGTAACTCCGCTGCTCGAAAGCCACGATGGTCGCCGGCTTTGCACGGGTCATCAGCGTCAAGGCAAAGATGTTCCCCTTGGCAAACGGAAACACCGCTTTGTCGAGCATGATGCCCGATTCCGGCGTCGGCCATGCGTCGGGGTGTACGAAGTTCACCTCCCGCTCGACCCATGCGCCGCGCTCGACCGCCAGGACCTCCATCGACACGAGGAGCCAGTGATGGTTCCAGTCCTTTCCCGCGGAGGTTTTGGCATACTCGTCGGCGCCGCGACAGCGGGCGATGACAACGGTGTCGCCCTGATCCGCCTGGTCGGACCCGGGCCAGATGGCGTTGCACGCTTTGGGCGGCGTGGGTGGGACAGGTGGCATGGATGGCCCTCGAAGCCCATGCGAACCGCAACCGGCGAATGCCGCGGTGAGAAGGCCGCAGATCGAGAATCTTATCAAGGTCATAGAGGCTCCTTCGCTGAACGCTCACATTGAGGGTTTTGGCAAGCCGTCCGCGGGCTGACGAATACCCGTTGAGGTTTTGTTCGCAGCTTTCCGTTTCAGATACTCCCAGACAAGCGTGTTTGGCTCCTTCCCTGACCAGAGAGTAGGGAAGTCGCTCCCGTCTCCCCGAGTGATGACGCGAAACGGCATTACTTCAGATTTGGGACTTGCGTGTGCGAGTACCCGTGGGTCCGCGCTCCAGTCAATGCGGACAAGACCTGCGATCCTTGCCACGGTGCCGGAGTCATGCCCGCGCAACCCCCTGTCTCCGTTCGGCAGTGTCTTCGCAGCGGAGAACACATCGTCCCAGGAGCGTGGCCAGGCTCCGCCATGAGTGTCCATGTATTCGATCACAAGGGTTGCGGAGTCCCATGCCGCGTATGCCTCCGGAATCCTTTTGACCGTGCGCCACAAGTCGAATCCGACATAGGCAATTGCGGCCAAAGCCATCACGCCTGTAACGCCAAGGATTCGTTTGACTGGCTTCTTCATCTTATCTGCGAACGTTAAAGATGAGCCACGACGGCAACCAACGCGACTCCTGCGCCAGCAGGAGGCGTGATGGATGTCGGCGTTGGCTCTGGCGACTGTTAGGCTCTGTATTTTTCGAGAGCATCAACGGTGACCTCTTCGCCAACGTAGTCATCAATGTTAACCCGCTGGTCCCTGCTCCTTCGGAAATCCGCGAGAAGTCGCCCATACTCTTCTTCGAGTCTGGCAACCGCGTCGGGAAGCGCAACCTGCACACGCCCAAAGACCACGTCGAAATCGGATTCTGCGCGAATTGAATCCCAAGTCACCGACTGATCCCAATACGAGAAGTCACCGATGACAACGACGCGCGGCATGACGTCTCGAAACCAAACCAATCGACCGAGACGCACATCGAGATACTGATCACGCCAATCCCATGACAGCGAAAACCAGACTCGGTCCTTCCGGAAAAGGAACTCGGGGCGCATGCAATCCTTGAGACGCACTTCTTCAAAGTGCAGCTTCGCCAACGTCGGCCGCACCAAACGGTCGAAAGCCATCTGGGCTGCGTTGCGCTTATTCATTTTTACCTTACAGTCTTGTTGAACGACCGCCGTGCCCAACCAGCAGAAGCGACCGTCGCTCTTGCTGGTGTTAACCGACCCGGAGGGGTGGAACACCGGCATTGTCCTTTGATGCCGGAAAGATAGCCCCGGCGGCAGGTGCCACGCAAGGCCCATGTCGCGAAAGGACGCCGGGGGGCGCAACGGCGAATCACGGACTCGCCTGGGGCTGCTCCCGCCATGCGCCGCCCCGTTTCGCCAATCACGGCAAGAGGGCTGTCATCCCGAATCCCGCGCAGCGGGTGAGGGATCTGCTCGCGTCAGCGAGCTTGTTTCGGGCGGGCGCGGCCCATGTGCCGTAGAGCGTCGTCCGCCCGGAGAAGCCCGCTTGATCGTTGCCACCCGGTCGGATGACCGGGCGGGCAGATCCCTCGTCCCGCCGCGGCGGGACTCGGGAAGTCAGCATCCATCGCGGCTGGGCGCAGGAGTTGGCGGGGAGCGCGGCTCTGGAGTGTGCTTAGAGGTGCCTTTTGTGCCGCTTCATACCCAAGCCAGGATGCCGCTTGTCATGGCGGAGGACCAGGAACTGGACATGGCTTTCGTCCTCCTCGTAAAGGAAATGGTAAGGAAAAGAAGCCAACGCGGCCCGCCTCAGACCTTCCGCCACAAAATGAAATCCACGTGGATTGCCAATGACTTTTGCGACGATTGCCTCCACCTCTTCAAAGAACCGGTCACCCAGTCGCGAACCACCCTCGGCGTCATAGTAAGACAGGGCCGCCCGGAGATCCTTCTTGATCAGCTCGTGGAAGATGACGTTCAACAATCACCGTCCGAGGTCTCGCCGAACCTTCTCCCAAGTCGATCCTGCCGCGGGATTTTCTGCGAGTTCACGGGATCGCCGGCGCGCCTCGGCGACGCCGTCGTCTTCGTCCATCAAAACCGCCGGCAGCGAGCAAAGCAGTTCGGTCGCAAGCGTCGCCCGCTGCGCGTCCGGCAATTTCATCGCACTGGCTTGGACGTCCTCTAACTTCATGGGTTTGTCATAGCATATTTCCGCTTCCGCGCCAGAACGTATTGCCAAACAAAATGGGATTCCAGGGGTTCTCCCCGCACACCGGAGCATCATGGCGACAGTCGGGGACAGCGGCCGGGCCGCCGCCGCCCAAAATTATCGCGCCTTTCGCTTGTTTTGCAGTTCCTTCGCGCCGGGTCAGCCTCAGGGCTTCCCGACCGTCATTCCTCTTCGCTGAAACTTGCAGGCATCCAGCCGATGACGCTGCCGCCGCTGGATGGATATCCTCGACCGTACCACCGTGCACTTTCAAGGGTCTGGTCGGGTACGGCAACTTTTCCTCGGTTGGCGTCGTGGGCTGAATCATGTCTTTTTCCTTTTCAGGGTTGGCGAACGTTGAACACGGAAATGCGGGGAATCCGGGCGCAGCAGGCTGCACCCGGGGAAAAGCGGCGGCAGGCCGCCGCAATCCACGGGGCGGTCCACGGGCGGCGCGGTCAGCGGCGGCCGGCGGGGGCGCGGTCGCGGTAGCCGGAGGACCGGCCGTGGGCGCGGGCGGGGGGAGGGGCGGATTCGCGGACTTCGCCGCCTTCGCGGGGAGCTGCGCCGGCACCCTCGGGAGGGGGATCCAGGAACTGCACCCGGTCGCCGCGGACCTTGAGCCGGTTGCGGGTCTGGCCGTCGTCGGTCTTCCACTCGTCGTACTGGAGGCGGCCCTCGACGAGGACCAGCGAACCCTTGTGCAGGAAACGCGCGGCGGCGTCCGCCTGCTTTTCCCAGAGATCGACATCGACGTAGCAGGGGGTTTCGACCTTCTTGCCGTCGCGGTCGGTGTAGGACTCGTTGATGGCCAGGCGGCAGGCGCAGACGGTGGCGCCGCTGGGGAGCTTGCGCGACTCGGGGTCGCGGGTGAGGTTGCCGACAAGGCTGACTCGGTTCATGGAGGGCATGGGTTTTTCCGGGGTGGGGGTTGCGGATCAGGGGGCGGTCTTGACGAGACCGGAGGCGGCGTCGCCCCCGGCGGGCACGAGCCTGGCGCAGGCGTAGGCGCTGCGGATGTTCTGATGGAAGAACCGGCCCTTGTTGACGACCTGGTCGAAATCGCGGACGACACCCGCCGGGACGTTGGCGTACCGGTAGACGGATCCGTTGTCGAACCAGAGGGTGAGGGTCTTCTGGCTGGGGCTGTACCGGTAGGCGTCGAACACGTTGGACTCGACGGGGACCTTCCTCGCCCGCTCGGCGCGGGGGGTGCTCGCGTCGTCGGCCGAAAAAGCCGGGGCGGCAAGCAGGAGGGTCAGGGGGATCATCATCTTGTGCATGAGGTGCATGGCTGTACTCCTTGTTTGAGGTTGATGGTGGTATAGCAGGAACGTTGGTTCCGTGTAAAGAGGAAAATGAACGAAAATACACAGCCGTGAATTCCCCGTGACTCCGGCGCGGCCGCAGCCTAGTATCCGCGGCCATGGACATCAGCCCCGGCCTGCGCGAACACTACGAGGATTACTACGACGGCGCGTCGGAGTGGCGCCGCCTGGGCGCGGTCGGCAAGGCGGACAACATCGTCCGGGTGTGCGCGGGGCGGCCGGTGGAGTCGGTGCTGGACATCGGCTGCGGCGACGGCGCGGTGATCGCGCGGCTGGAGGAGACGGGCTTCGGGAAGACCTTTTCAGCGGTGGACATCTCGTCGTCGGGCATCGCGACGCTGAAGGCGCGCGGGCTGAAGCGGCTGGTGTCGGCGGAGGTGTTCGACGGATCGCGGCTGCCGCAGGCCGGCCAGGGCGTGGACCTGGCGATCCTGAGCCATGTCGTCGAGCACCTCGAGCATCCCCGGCAGTTGCTGAACGAGGCGGCGCGGGTGGCGCGGTGGGTGGTCGTGGAGGTGCCGCTGGAGGACACGTGGCGGCACCCGCGCGACTACCGGCCCTCGCCGGTCGGCCACATCAATTTCTACTCGCGCGCGAACCTGCGCCGGCTGGTGCAGACCTGCGGGCTGGAGGTGGTGTGCGAGCGGATCTCCAACCCGCCGCTGGCGGTGTACCGGCACATGAACCGCACCACCGGCCCGCTCGCCTGGGCGGTCAAGCAGTCGCTGCTGGCGGTGCTCGGGCCGCTGGCGACGCGGCTGACCTGCTATCATTACACGGTGCTGTGCCGGCGGCCCGGGCCCCCGGCCTGATCGACCCCGAGGGAGTCGTCCGCCGGGAGGGGTTTCCCCTGCTGGAGGGGCACGAGCTGACCGCGGCCGCCGTGCGCGGCATCCTCGACGGCAAAAAGGATGACGCCCCCAAACCCTGATCACGGGGGAATGGCCCGGAATCCGCGCGGGGATCATCCCCCTTGCCGGCGGGGGCGGCGGGGAGTAGGCTGCTCCCATGAAAACCAAGCCGAAGGTCGCAACCGGGATGGCGGTGTTCCTGATGCTGCTGACCGCCCCCGCCCGGGCCGTGGATTTCTGGTCGCCGGCCGCGCCGGTCAAGCTGGGGAAGATCGAAAAACTCGTCGCCACCCTCGCCGAAAAGGAACCGCAGACCCTCCGGCAGCCCGCGGTGCTCGGCTACAAGGCCGCCCTGTTCCTTTCGACCGGCGCCCCCGACAAACTCTCCAACGGCCGCGCGCAGAACATCCACGTCACCTACGAGGGCGGGGAGCAGACCTTCACCGGGGCCGTGGTCGAGGTCGAGTTCACCGGCTACGCCGACGACTCCCTGCAGGGCGAACGCTTCGAGATCCACATGGCAAGCGCGCCCGGAGGCGTCTGGAAAATCGACAAGATCGAACGCGCCGCCTACGGCCGCGAGGACAAGGAGAAGCCGGTCCCGCCGCCCGACGCGTGAGTGCGGTCGTAGGAGGGGTATGGGTAGGGCGAAGCCGCCGGCTGAGCCGCCTGCCACCACGGCGGCTCGGCGGGGTTCCGCCAGAGGCGGACAGGCTGCCTCGCCCCGCCAAACCCCGTCACGTCAAGAATTCGTCGAACCGGTCCGCGCCGGGCCAGGCGTCAACCCGGTCCGCGGCTTCGTGCAGCCGCCCGTCGATGAGCCCCGCCAGGGATTCGCCCTCGGGATTGTCCCGCGTGTTGAAGAGCACCGCCCAGTTCAGGCCGTCGAACCGCCGGACCAGAAGCGCCTCCGTTCCCGCGATGCCGCCGGCATGCCACGTGTTGGCTTTTCCCGCGGCGCCAACCGGACGGACGTTCCATCCGCACCCGTAATACGCCGCCTTCGGCCGGCCGTCCGCCTCCCGGCCCGCCGCTCCGTCCGGGCGCGCCCACATGTCCGCGACCGCCGCCGCGCCCAGAAGGGGACACGCGGCCGGATCGTCGAACGCGGAGGCGAACTTCACCATTTCCACGGCCGACGCGATCCAGCCGCCGTGCGCCTCGAAGGCCTCGAGGTTTTCCGCCCCGTACTGGAGCGGAAGCCGCCGGCCGAGGTGCGGCGGGTACAGGGCCGGACCCGTCCGCTCCTTCGCGTCGTAGTAGCGGACTTCGCCGTCCGCCCGGTTTTCGAGCAGCGCCCGGCCGAGCCGCATCGCCCCGATCCCGAGGGGGGCCAGCACTTCCTTCCGGACCCGGGCCTCGTACTCCCGTCCCGTCACCGCCGCGATGACGCGGCCCAGGATCAGGTATCCGAGGTTGGAATAGGCGTGCCGCGCGCCCGGGGCGAAGTCCAGCGGCCGGCCCATCATGTACCGCACGATGTGCGCCGGCGTCACCGGCGGCGTGATGCCGAGGGCCCCGGCGATCTCCAGCGGCCGCGCGACGGGATCGAACGACACCTCCCGGTCCCACCCGCCGGTGTGCTGCAGGCAGTGGCGGACCGTGATCTGACCCCAGCGGGGATCGGCCGGCGTCCCGGGGGCCGAAAAGGGCGTCAGCTTCATGAGGTCCGTCACCCGGTCGTCAAGGCGCAGCCGTCCCCGCTCGGCGAGCTGCAGCACCGCGACCGCGGTGAACGGCTTGGACACGCTGGCGATGCGGAACAACGACGCGGGCCGGACCGGCTCCTTCTTCCCGACATCGGCGTACCCGAATCCCCGGGCGTACACCAGCCGGCCCTGATGCGTCACGGCGAGCGCGGCCCCGGGCACCCGGTTTTCCGCCACAAACGCGGTCATGAGGCGGTCGAACGGTTCGAGTCCGGGCCGGGCGTCGCCGGTGACGGGAAGGTCCGCCGCCTCCGGCCGGCCGGCGGCGGGTTCCCGCGCCGCCAGGTCCGCCGCGGCCGCCGCGCCCAGCGCGAGAAAAGTCCGGCGTCTCATTCCGAAGCCCGGAGTCTGTCCCCGGAAGTCATGGCGTTTCGGCGGCGGGTTGGACAAAATCCTGCGGCAGTCCCAGGTAGGTGCGCGCCAGAACGGCGATGTTGCGGTCGTCACCCTGAAAGGACCGCGGCGGTTTCCGCAGGTAGAAGGATACCGGCGGTTTCAGATCGCCCTGCGTGGGCTTGGTGAAGCCGTACAGGCCGATGCCGGCCTTTCGCGCCGCCGGAACGATGACGTCCGGATCCTGGTTGTTCCACAACGCGAGGCAGGTGATCAGCCGGGTGTGGGGGCCGATCATGTTCTGGGCGGCCCCGGTGCGCGCGAGGTCGCCCGCCTCGTTGAGCAGCCAGTCGGTCTCCCGGAGCGCGCGGGAGTCGGCGATGTGGGGATCGTTGATGTCGCAGCAGGTCAGCCAGACCAGGCAG
Source organism: Kiritimatiellia bacterium (assembly GCA_046346795.1). Classification (GTDB taxonomy): domain Bacteria; phylum Verrucomicrobiota; class Kiritimatiellia; order SS1-B-03-39; family UBA6053; genus JAXMHJ01. The sequence continues at coordinate 47,777 of JAXMHJ010000020.1, read as the reverse complement.
TCGGGATTGGTCTCCTTGGCGGCCTTGCGGATCGTCTGCCAGCATCGATCCACGGCTTTGCGTCCGTATCCGGTCATCCGGGCGGGCGTGAGGTTGTCCTCGCCGGGAAACGGTTCGCCCATGAGCCGGGCGTAGAGGTTTTTCTCGCAATCCAGCCAGCGGTTGCCGTTGCTTTGGCGGCTCGTGGGCATGCGCAGCCAGTCGAGCATGAAGCCGTCGATGCCGGTCCTTTTCACGGCGTCGCGGATGGCGCCGTCGAGGTACGCGAGATATTCGTCGGTGTAGGGAATGTGCGGTTCGGAGGGAAACCCGTAACTCAAGTCGGGGTGCATCCGGCCCCAGCGGGTGTTGGCGCCGGCGCAGAAGTACCCCATGACCAGCATGTTTTCCCGGTGGGCCAGGCGGACCATTTCGGGCAGGAAATCATGCCGGAGGCCGGGTTGTTCCGGCACCACGCCGTTCTTGTACCAGGCATGGCCGTTGCAGGAGACGCAGAAGGTCTGGATGACATTGCAGCCGATGCTTTTGTACCAGGCGACATGCGCCGCCGGATCGGCCTCCGCCCACCGTCCGGGGTTGGGGAAGCCGTTCGGGCCGCCGGGGCCCCAGTTGAAATCGATGTCGTAGGCCTTGATTTCCCGCGGCACGGCCGGCGGCGCGGCGGTGGATTCGGCCGCAAACGTCATCGGGACAAACGCCAGCCAGGAAACAAGGGCCGGCCAGACGGTCTTCCTGGACGTGAGAGGGTTGCGCATGCTTCGTCATCTCCCGGCGGGTTCATGGAACGACCCGGGGCTGGTGGGCTCCGCCATCGTTCCTGGTTGCCGGCCATTCAACTCCGACCGCGCACCCCGCGCAAGAGCAAACCGGTCGCCAGGGCCGGAGCCAACGCAGGGCGTTGCGTGCGACGCCCGCGCGAAAGCCGGGGGTCTGTCCCCAGAAGGCATGAAAAGGGGGCCGCCGTTCCGATGACCGGAAGGCGCCCCCAAGGTGTTTCCGGGGACCGGAACGGGCGGTACAGCGGGGGCTGGGCACCCGCTTTAGCAACACCGCGTTCAGGGGGAGCAGAAGTACTGGGCCTGTCCCCAAGACGCCCGAGCTGGAAGCGGGAGGCGAGGTTCTGGCCGGAGACGAGATTCCGCTTGTCGGCCAGGCGGCCGAGCTCGTCGTAGGTATTGCGCGTGAGGAAGGCCTGCGGGTCGCCGGCGGAGGCGTCGCCGGAACGGATATCCAGGACCTTGGTGGAAGCGCCGGCGTAGTTGTAGCTCCAGATGCGGCCGCCAAAGGTGACGGTGGAGACGCGCCCGCTCGGATGTTCGCCGGCTTCGGCGAAAGCGGCTCATGGCCGGGGCGGGACGGAGCCGCCTGGGCGTTACTACCCGGTCGGATGACCGGGCGATCCCCTGCGAGGCAAGCGTTACTACCCAGTCGGATGACTGGGCGGTCGAGTTCCTATGGCTCCGGGGTGCTGGTATGGCGCTTAAATACTAAGTACAGGGCAGACCCCAATCCTCGTGCTTAAATACTAAGTACAGGGCAGACCCCGATCTTCGGGGCTGACCCCGATCTTCGGGTTTACTCCTCGAGGAGCTGGAATTCCCAGATGGTCGGGCCGTCGGTGGATTCCAGGACGTTGAGGCGGACGACCTGGGCGGTGACGGGTTCGAAGCGGGCGCTGAAATTCGTCCCGAGCCGGGTGCCGGTGTGGAAGGTCTTCCATCCATCGCCGACCTTCGCCTGCAGCTCGAACGACTGCACGCGGGGGGAGAAGGCCTCGCGAATGACCGCGCGGCGGAAGGTGGCCGGGCGGCCCAGGTCCACTTCGAGCCACGCCTGATGCGCGATGCTGGCCCAGCGGGTCTGGGGATTGCCATCGATGGCGGAGGGGGCCTCGTATTCGCCGCCGTAGGAGTTCGAGGCCGTGGCTTTCATCCCGGGTGTGATCAGGCCTTGGAGCGAGGACTCGGTCGGCTCCATGACGACCACATCCTTGCGGCGGGATTCGGGGGTGACCTTGAGATCGACCAGCTTGCCGCCGCGCACCACGCCCTCGACGACCGTTTGCATCGGCGCGCGCAGCTTGAACTCGGCGTCCCAGGATTTCGGCCAGGCGGGCAGCAGCAGGATTTTCGCGCCGTCGAACTGGACGAGCATGGTCTGGAGGGCGTGCAGGCCGTTTCCGCCGTTGTCCTCGTCGGGCACGTAGTCGAACCCGGCCGTCCAGAACGCCGGGAAGCGCATGCGCTCGTCCTTGCGGGTGAGGTGGCTGGTCACGTACTGGCGGGCGGTGAGGGCGTCGCCGAGATACGCGGCCTGCACGGCCTCCTGCGACCAGCAGCCCGCCATGCGCTGCCTGCGGGCATTGAAGGTTTCCCGCGCCAGCTCCAGCTCCGGCTTGCCGAGCCCGTAGATGCGGAAGGGATAGACGGCGTACAGCTCGGGGTTCTCGCAGTTGCTGGCCTTGATGGCGGTGCCTTGGTGCGGCAGGATGATGCGCACGCCGTCGCGGTCGCCGACCGGGATCTCCGGCAGCTCGCCGAGCAGACGCCGCCACTGCTGGCGCGAGGGTTCGGCGGTGAGGGTCTCCGGCAGCGCGAGCAGGCCCCGGAGCACCCAGGCGAGCCCGGCGAGGTCGGGGGTGGGGCCGTCGACCTTCCAGAAAGTTTCAACCGAGTTGGCGGGGCTGATGAAGAGCTTTCCCGCGGCGTCGCGCTTGAAGTGCTGGTCGTAGAAAGTGACCCCGGCCTCCGCCATGGGCAGCAGGGTGTTTTTGGCAAAACTCTCGTCCCCGGTGTAGGCGAAATAATCGAGCATCATGGCGCTCAGCTCGAGTACCGGCAGATAATAGTGGCGGGTGTAGTCGGCGGGGTCCCTCCGGGTTGACCTTCGACAACCAGCTCCAGAACGGGCCGGTCTCCACGAAGTACGCGCCGTCGTGGCCGTAATACTGGCGGCAGCGCTTGAGGTTTTCGCGGATCTGCCCGGAATACATGCGAAAGCGGCTGCATCAGGGTCGAAGTCGCCCGACGCCATCATGGGCCAGTAGATCGGCCGCGTGTTCTGGAACCAATACTGATGGCCCCACATGCGTAGTCGGCGGTGACCGGCAGCAGGACTTCGCGCCGTTGTGGTTCGTCTTTTTCGGCTCGGGGTTGTCCACGGTGAAGAGCGAGCCGTTGAACTTGATGGGATACGCGCCCCGCCCGGCGCAGGCGTTCTTGAAGCGCTGGAGCAGGTAGCCGGTGGTGACCTCGCGGGATTTTTCGCCGGCGGTGATGAAGAGGTGGCTGCGGTTCCAGAAGTCCGACCACCACGCGCAGTGCTCCGTCCACGCCTGCGTCGGGCCGGTGGCGTTGTTGGAGGCCACGCGCGCGTCGAGCAGGGCGATCCACTCCCGCTCCGTGGCGCACTGGGCGGTGAGCGGGTGGATGCTCACGCGGTGGGAGGTTTGCGGCTGCGGTGAAATCAGGGCGGTGTCACCCGCGCCAGCCAGCCCGGCGCCCTGGATGGCGGCGCCGATGGTTCGATTCACGAGCGGGCCGATGTCCGTGTTCTGCGACTTGTAATACCAGACGACGCGGTCCTTCTGCCCGGTCAGGATGTTGTCCGCGCCCAGCCAGGGCGTCGGGGCGGTGCGCCAGGATTCCAGCGAGGCCTTGAGGGTCACCGGTTCCGCGCAGGCGGCCTCGACGCGGATGACCGGGCGGTTGGCGTCGACCCACAGGCGCACGCGGGAGGTTTTGCCTTCCGGTCCCGCCACGACCTCGAACGCACCCTCGCGGAGCTTGAGTTCCTGCCGGAAGCCGGCGGTGTTCGCGAAGGGACTCGGCGAAAGGGAAATCCGGACGCGCCCGTGCTTGATGAGGCCGTAGGCGCCAAAATCCGGCGCGTTGAGCGATCCGCTCCAGGCATCGGTCGAGGCGATGTAGAACAGCAGGTCGCCGGACGGCTCCACCCATGCGTTGAGCCCGATTTCACCGTTGCCCAGCGGCATCGAGCCCGCGGCGTCCGCGCTCGGCGTGTCCCAGGCGACGTTGTAGTCGTCGAGGTTCGCGGCCGGAAGGGCGGCGGGGCTCGCGAGGCACAGCAGGGCGAGGGTGAGAGGGGCGCATGCGTTTGTTTTCATGGAATGGACGGTGTGATTATCTGGCCCAGACCTCGACCTGCTTGAGCAGCAGGTAGCTCGGAGTCGCGGGATGGGTTTGCAGGCGGATGAAGCGGGCGGATTTCCCGGGGACGCGGGCGCCGGAGACGTATTCCGTGACGGGCACCTCCCAACCGCTCGCGGCGTTTTCCGCCTTCCAGACTTCGGTCCACTCCACGCCGTCCACCGATACGCTGGCGCGCAACGTGGCCATTCGTTCGGGGGTTGATTCCGCGTTGCGGATGAGGATGCCGGTGACGTTCATGGACCGGCCCAGGTCGATGTCGACGAAGGGCGCGGCCTCCTCGCCGGTGTGAAAGGCGAAGGGCTTGGGTTGCTCTTCCGCCACCAGCGCGGCGCCTCCGTCGGCCGGCATCCATTCCGAGGTGGAGCTGGCGGTGACCTTCGCCTTTCGTGACACCACCGCGCCGTAGGTCGTGGTGTCCGTGGCGAACAGGCTCTCGTTGTCCGGGCGATCGATGGCGGGCAGGCCGTCGAGCGGGGCGCTCATGGTGAGCGCGACCACCAGCACGCCCTGGATGGGAGCGGTGTCCGGAATCGAGAGGTTGATGTGCTGGTCGTCCTGCCGGAAGGGAATCGGTGCTCCTCCCGCGAGCAGGCTGGCCGAAACGATCTGTCGCCCGGGGATGGCCGGAAGGGTCAGCCCGCCGGCGGGTCGGCTGAACAGGTGAAGATACGCGGTGACGCCGCGACGGGTCGAGCCGCCCCAGGCGCCGGGTTTCCAGGGGCCGCCGCGCGTGCCGTAAATCGAGTCGCCATGCACGGCGAGCCAGTCGCCGATTTCAAACAGCCGCCGTTTTTGCTCCTCGTCGTAGGCGCCGTCCCAGTGCGGCCCCCACGAGGCGAGCAGGTTGCCGTCGCCGCAGGCCGCGCCGACTCAGCAGTCGCAGCAGCGTGTCGAAGTCGCGGGCCGGCGTGCCCGTGTAACACCAGCCGGAGGCGATGGGCATGCAGGTTTCCCAGGGACGCCAGTCTGGAAATCGCCGAGGTGGCACTCCGGCGTGTCGAAATCACCGGGCAGGAGGCGCGGTTGTTGATGATGATGCCGGGTTGCAGCTCGCGGATCATGCGAGTCATGTTTTCCGAATCCCACATCTCCTCGGTGAACATGCCGCCCCACGTGACGGCGTCCCACCACCAGATGTCGATCTTGCCGTACTTGGTGCACAACTCCCGGATGACGTTTTTCTGATACTCCAGATAGCGGCCGTGGCGGGGCCCCAGCGGACTGGTCTCGCCGGCGTTGAGGGTCCAATGGTCGCCGTTGATCTTCACCTTGGTCAGGTCGACCGGTTGATAGTCCGGGTGATACCACTCGCGCTGGGCGAAATAGAATCCGACGGGCATGCCGGCCTCGTGGCAGGCGTCGGTCAGCTCCTTGAGATAGTCGCGGCCGAACGGCGTGTTCGTGATCTTGAAATCCGAGAACGCCGTGTCCCACATGTGGAATCCCTCATGGTGCTTGGTGGTCACCACGATGTACTTGAAGCCGCTCCGCCGGGCGATGTCCACCCACTCCCGGGCGTTGAACTTCTCCAGCTTCATGTCGGCCGGCCAGGTCGTCCACGGCTCCGTCCGCTTTTCCCCGTTGGCCATGATCCCGGGGGAATCCGGCGCGTATCGCGGATTGATGCTGCCCCAGGACAGCTCGCTCTTCGCCCGTGCGGTGATGCCGAAATGGATGAACATGCCATACCGACGGTCGCGCCAGGTTTTCACCACGTCCGGGGTCGCGAAATTGGAGGCGTCCCACCGCTCGCGGGTGAAGTGTTCGAATGTGACGCCCCCGCGGGCGGCATTGGGGAAATCGTCGCGCGTGGCGTGTTGGGGCCGCGCCGGGGTTGACATGAAGAGCAACCATGTGGCGGCCAGCGGGGCGAGGACCGCGCACCGGCCAGCCGGCGAGGTCGGGGTTTTATATTGCCGGTATGCGTTCATTTTTTCACCGCAGCCGCAGCCTTCATGGCGCGAACACCTGGAATTCGTTGATATTGACCGGTCGTTCGGCCTTCAGAACGTTAAGACGGATGAACCGGGTTTTGACCGGGGGAAAGGTCAGTTCCTTCTCCGCGCCGATGGTGGTGCCGCGTGCGACCTCCTTCCAGGCGTCGCCGTGTTTGATCTCAATCGCGAATTCCCGGGTCTCGGGCCATTCGATTTCGGAAACCACCACCCGGCCGATTTCCGTATCAACGCCGAGATCCATCTCCAGCCAGCCGGAGCGGGCGGCGAAGTCGGACGCCCAGCGGGTCTTCGGATCGCCGTCGTTGGCGAGGCGGGCGTCATAACCAGGCTCGACAAACTGGCTGGAGGCGAGGATCGTTTTGCCCTGGCCCAGCGAAACGGGCGGGACGAAAGCCGTCCACTCCGGCTGTTTGCCGAGCCAGTTGACAATATCTTTTTCGCGCGACGCGGGGGTGACCCGCAGCGAAACCAGCTTGCCGCCCTGGAGGCTGGCTTCCACGAGCGTGGCGCCGGGGGCGTGCAACTTGAAATCGACATCCCAGTCGGCGGGCCACGCGGGGAACAGATGAAGCTTCCCCTTCGCGCCGGGCTCGGGGGCGAGCAGCATCTCCTGCACGCCGGTCATGCCCGCCCCGCCCCAGTTGTGGTCGGGCAGCCAGTCGTGGCCGGGGCCGAAGAACGCGGGGAAACGCGCCTGCGGGGCGGCGGTGTTGGCCATTTTGTAAATGGCGCGTTCGCGGGCCTTCTCCGGCGAGGCGAGAGCCGCCATGTTGGCGAGATTGGCCATCCAGGAGAAGTCCTGTTTGCAGAGGCGGGCGCGGTCCTCGGGCACCGTGTCCCACGAGTCGCGGGCGAGTTGGAGGGTCTCGGGGCGGGTCACGCCGACGCGCCGGTAGGGCCAGGCGGCGTACATTTCGATGGGTTCCCATTTGTTGTAGGCGCTGTTGTACGTCCTGGCGGGCAACAACGACAGGCGTGCACCGCGCCGTCCGGTGGGCACCGGCGGCAGGGTGGCGAGGATGCCCTCCAGGCGCCGGCGGTCGGCGGCGGCGAGGCCATCGTGGCGCAGCAGGCCCTCGGTGAGCGCCAGCAGTCCGCTCACGGCGTCGAGCGGGTTGGTCGCGTCGCCGGCGTACTCCAGGCCGCTGCCGGGATAGATGACCAGCTTGCCGTCGTCGCCGAGTTCCTTGCCGGTGCGCTTCTTGTTTTCCGCCCGGTAACAGGTGTCGTAAAAGTCCACCGTGCCGATCATCCAGGCCAGATCCTGCGCGACGGGATAGCCGGTGTTGGCGTTGGCCTGCAGGTTCATCCAGGCGTTTTCCACGCCCATCGAGAAGTGCCAGGTGAGATGCTGCGCGCCGCACAGGCCGTTGGGCAGCGGGCCGACGGGGCAGAGGCCCCGGACGTCGGAGCGGCTCGGTGTCCACCACGCCGCTCGCGCCCTGGTTTTTCGCGCGGGCGGCGGCCACGCGGGAGCGGTCGCGGCAATCGGGTGGTGGGCGCGAGCAGGTCGGCGTCTCCCCGGCCACGGTCGGCCAGCCCAGCCAGCGCTGGTTCTGCGACATGAAATAGCAGCCCATCCAGCGGCGGAAGTCCGGGGTCACCGGCTCGCCCTCGAAGGTGGGCAGTTCATCGTTGTTGTTGCCTTTGATGCGGCCGTTGTTGTCAGTCGTAAAAATGCCGCCGTTGAAGAGCAGCGGCAATTCGCCGTCGCGGTTGCAGGCGAGCATGTAGCGGAAGAGTTGATAGTTCCGACCGATCAGAAACCCGGGGTCGGACGGATCGGCGGCGGGGTTGATCGCTACATGCGAGCGGGACCAGAACTCGCTCCAGCGCTTGAGTTCGTCGGCGCGGCGGCCGCGATGGCGGCCGGGGCCAGGGAGGCTGCGGCTTCGCGGCTCCAGGCGGCGGGATCGGCGTCATTTCCGGCACCGAGGCGCACGGCGAGGGTGTGACGGGTCGCGGCGGGCGTGAGTCCGGTCCAGGCCTTGCCGTTCCAGAACTGCCAGCGGACGTCGGAGGAGACGGGTTCGGAGAGCCCGCCTGCGACGGCCACGGCCCCGCCGAAGACGCGGCGGGCGGTGACATCGGGCAGCGCCTCCACCGGAATGCCCTGGCCGGCGGCCTTGCCCGCCAGATCGACCGGGTACTCGGCATTTTTGTGGTGCCACGCGAAACCGGCGGGGCCGGCGGTGACATGATCGGCGGTGAAGCGGCCCTTGGCGCCCATCATGTCGCAGCGGATGCCGTCGCGCGTCTGGTCGCGCCAGGTGCCGAAGGCGACCTCGAGAGGCAGGGCGGCGTGACCGGTGGTTTCCAGCAGGAGGGTTTCGCCGGCGAACCACAGGCGGGCGGAGAAGGCGCCCTGGGTGAGGGTGATGGTGCCGGTGGCGGGGTCGAGCGTCTGGCGGAACCCGGGCGAGCCGAGGGCGGTGTCGGCGGGGGTGACGCGCAGGCAGCCGAGCTTGAGCAGGCGACCGTTTTCGTCGTAGGCGCCGTTGTGGGCGAGGTAGAGCCAGATCGAACCGTCCTGCACCCACACGTTGGCCCCCGCGCCGAGGCGGCCGGAGAGCGGCATGGAGTCGACGGAATCCTGCGAGGGCGTTTCCCAGGTCACGCGGGCGGATTCGAGCCAGGCGGGCGTCGGCGCGCCGAAGGCCGGCGAGGAGAGCGTCGCGAACAGGAGGGCGGGTAGGAATCGTTGCATGAGGGTTTCCAGGGTTGTGTTGCGCGGTTGGACGCCGGAACGGCGAATGTTATCGGGGAAAGTTTACGGGGTACATACTCAAATTAGGGGCATGTCCGGGAGGGGCGCTAAGCGGCATACGGAAGAGGCAAAGACGCCAGGCGGAGTTGAGACAGGATGAACAGGATTTAACAGGATTGGCTTCCGGCGGATTCTTGTCCTTCGCTTGCTTTGCCATCTTTTGTTAAGATTTTAAACAGAGGGAAGCAAAGTCAGCAAAGAGCCGAGAACTTCGCGGCCTTCGCGATCTTCTGTTGAATTTTGGTCGCAGCCGCAGCCTCGAAGGCTGGATTTTCACGCGAAGGCGCGAAGAGGAGGTGGCTTGGCGTGGGTCTTTCCAGTTTCGTCGTCGTTGATTTCCGCGGGAGGGAAGGGGAGAAGGGGCGGATGAACCGACACCAGTTTCTTCGATTGATGATCTTGTCCGCGATCTCCGCCCCATTCGTCGTGCCGGGCGCTGAGGAGGCGCCGGTGCGCGTGCTGGTGCTGGACGGTTTCAGCAATCATGACTGGCGGCACACGACGCGGCGCATCCGGGACATTCTCGGCGCCGCGGGGGGCTTCGAGGTCACGGTCTCCACTTTTCCCGAGGCGGGGCCGGAGCGCGAAGCCTGGCTTCCGCCGTTTGCGGAGTGCGACGTGGTGGTGCAGACGTGCAACGACATCGGCGGCGGGCCGCGCTGGCCGCGGGCGGCGGAGCAGGCGCTGGAGGAATTCGTGCGCGGGGGCGGCGGGATGTTCGTGTACCACTCGGGCAACAATGCGTTCCCGGCGTGGGAGGAATACAACCGCATGATCGGCCTGGGCTGGCGCAGGAAGGACTACGGATTTGCCATCACGGTCGGCGACGACGGCACGCTGACCCGGCTGCCGGCGGGGCAGGGGGGTTCGACCGGCCACGGCGAGCGCATCAACGCGCTGCTGCACCGCCGGGGCGACGCGCCGATCCACCGGGGGCTGCCGCGGGAGTGGCGGGCGGCGGACCTGGAGATTTATCGATACGCGCGCGGCCCGGCGGAGGAGCTGGAGGTGCTGTCGTATGCGCGCGATCCGCAAACGGGCCTGAACTTTCCGGTGGAGTGGACGGTGGGGTACGGCCGTGGACGCGTGTACAACTCGACCTTCGGCCACGTCTGGCACGACCAGAAGGACCCCGAGGGCATGCGTTGCGCGGGTTTCCAGACGGTCATGGTCCGCGCCGTGGAGTGGCTCGCGGGCCGGACGCCGCGGGCGGACGTGCCGGCCGATTTCCCGACGGCGGAGAAGGTTTCGTTGCGGTAGGAGGGGCGGCACTCTTGCCGCCCTCGACCATGATGTGCGGATGGCCTTCCGGCTTTTGCAAAAACGGCCCAAGATATTTTTGTCCACGCTCGTCCCTGGTCTGCAACCCAAGGAACTCCCATGAAAACCGCGATAGGATTGCCCTTTCTTCTGCTTCTTTCGATCCCTGTCCCTGCGGAGCAGCAGCGCAATCTCGTGATGTTCACCGAAGGCCCAGCGCAGACGGTCGACTCGTCGAGTCCGCACGTGGAGGCGACGCCTCCGCAACCGGTGTCACCGGCCCAACAGGCGGATGAGCGAGCCCCCGTGGCGTTTTACGACTTCGAGGGTCCCGGCGTCGGGGACGGCCTCGTGAAGGACCCGTCGGGCCGCGGGCCGGATCTGCGGGTGGAAGGCAAAACCCTGACCCAGACCGAGGGCGTGCACGGCAAGGCGGTTTTGCTGAAGGGCGAGATCCTGCAGGGCGCGTGCAATCCGCTGAAGGGGGCGGAGCAATTCACGGTTTCACTTTGGTTCAAGACCGCCGAGCCGATGAACAACTACAAGCTGGCCAGCGCCGGGGTGTGGGCGGGCGGCAACAACGCCTCGGGCTGGAACATCGGCACCCACTATTCGGAATTCTGGGCGGACAACCAGGCCGGCAGCCTGCGAGGCGAACCCGGGTGGGACCGCACGGAGGCCTTCCGCAAGGATGAATGGAACCATCTGGTCGTGACGTACGACGGAAAACGCGTACGCGAATACATCAACGGACGGCCGTCGCTGGACATCGCGGGGACGGGCCTGAAGGCCGGCGAGGGAGCGCCCCTGACGATGGGGTCGTGGATGGGTGGATTCCAGTTTCACGGCGCGCTCGACGAGGTGCGCATCTATCGTCGCGCGCTGAAGAAGTCGGAGGTGAAGGCGTTGCACCGTTTCCCGTCGGGCGTTCCGGTTGAATAACCTCGCCCGCCTGCGAAGGCGAAGTTCGACCTTCGCCCTTCGTCACAGCTTTTCGTAGGGCTCGGTGATCTCGTTGATGCGCTGCATGGTTTCGCCCCAAAGCAGCTCCAGTTGAGGCAGGGCGCCTTCGCGTTTGGCGCGGGCCCAGGCGCGGGAGGCGAGAATTTCCCCGGTCAGAGAGCCCATGCGCTCGCCGACGGCGGCACCAAACAGGACGATTACAACGAGGAGGTTGACCGGGATGTCCAGGGAGCGAATGTTCAGCAGGTCCAGCAGTCTGGGGATGCCCCAGTAGAGCAAGGCTGTCCCCACCACGCCGCCGAAGATGCGCAGATTGATGCTCAGACTGGTGTAGCGTTTCGAGATGCGGTCCAGCGCGAGCAGATGGGTTTCCGCGGTGACGGTGTAGGAGACGAACGTCCGGCTTTCTCCCCCGCGTTTCGCGGAGTCCTGACCGCAACGCGTCGCCACGGATAAAACATACCCGTTGGCCGAGACGCGAAAGGTGCAGTTGCCATACGCATCCTCGGCGCGCTCGACCTGAAGCGACGGCTCGTGCCGGGAGAGGTGCTGGACCGCCTGGTGGATGGTTCCGTTCAACCTGGCGCGCTCGGGCTGCGCCTCGCCCAGACTGCGGGAGGGAAGGCGAATCACCCGGAGATAGGTTGAAAGAGGAACGCTCATGCCCGCCCGTCAGTCGTTGAGCCCCACCGCCACCCCGGGTTTTGTTTCCAGCGTCTTCGTCTCCCCGCGGTAGCGGACCAGGATCTTCCCGCCGGTGGAGGAGACGAACCGGGCGGAGGTGAGTTCGCCATTGCTCCAGTCCATGTCCACCGCGACCCCGCCGCGGGCGCGCAGGCCGCGCACGGAGCCCGCGGGCCATTCGGCCGGCAGCGCGGGCAGCAGGCGGATCACCGGGGGGGCGTCGATCGCGCCGGTGTCGGGGTGGCTCTGCAGCAGCATCTCGGCGACCCCGCGGAGCCGCCGAAGTTGCCGTCGATCTGGAACGGCGGATGGAAGCAGAAGAGGTTGGCCGAGGAACCCGAGCCGTGACCGCTCATTTCGATGCCGGCGCCGCCCGCGGGGTTGAGCAGCATCCGCAGCAGCTTGTGCGCCCGTTCGCCGTCGTGCAGGCGCGCCCAGAAGTTGACCTTCCACGCGAGCGACCAGCCGGTGCCGGCGTCGCCCCGGCCCTCCAGCGACTTCCGCACCGCTGGCGCGGCGAGATCGGGGGTGCCCTCGGGGGTGATCTCGTGGTACGGATGCAACCCGTACAGGTGCGAGACGTGGCGGTGGGTGCGCTCGGTCTCGCCGTACGGCTCGAGCCATTCCTGCAGGCGGCCGTCGGGGCTGATCTGGTTGGGGGCGAGGCGGCCGCGCGCCTTGAGCAACTGCTTTTGCAGGTCCGCGTCCACGCCCAGGACCGCCGCGGCCTGCGCCGTGTTGCCGAAGAGTTCGCGCAACTGCTGCAGGTCGATCGTCGGCCCCATGCACACGTTGGCGGTCCGACCGTCGGCCATGCGGAAGGCGTTCTCGGGGGAGTTGGACGGACCGGTCACCAGCCAGCCGTGCGCGGGCTCCTCCATGAGGTTGTCGAGATAGAACAGGGCCGAGCCCTTCAGCACCGGATAGACGCGCAGCAGGTAGGCGCGGTCGCGGGTGAAGTCGTATTGCGTCCACAGGTGCTCGCACAGCCAGGCCGACCCGCCGGTGGTCGCGCCCCACGAGGCGTGTTCGCCCGGGGAGGTGAAGCCCCACGGGTTGGTGATGACGTGCGCGACCCAGCCGCGGGCGTTGTAGTAGGCCTTGGCGGTCTTTTCGCCGGGGCCGACCAGCGAGGCGATCAGGGCGTTCAGCGGCTCCTGCAGCTCGGGCAGGCCGCTCACCTGCGCGGGCCAGTAGTTCATCTGCACGTTGATGTCCAGGTGCCAGTCGCCGTTCCACGGGGTCTGGATCTCCTCGGCCCAGATGCCCTGCAGGTTCGCCGGCAGACCGCCGGTCCGCGACGAACCGATGAGCAGGTACCGGCCGTAGTTGAAGTACAGCGCGGCCAGAGCGGGGTCGGGTTTTCCGCGGCGAAATCCATCAGCCGCTGCGGGTGGTTCTCGTCTCCGGCGCGGTCGGCCCGCCGCCGGACAACTTCACCGAGACGCGGTCGAAGTACTTCCGGTGGTCGGCGATGTGCGCCGCCAGCAGGTCGGCGAACGGCTTCGCCGCGGCCCGGTCGAGATCCGCAGTGGTGGCGCCGAGGGGGTCGTCGAGATGGCGTCCGGCGAAGGACTTCATGTCGGTTGCGGCCGCGACCAGAATCAGGACCTCGTCGGCGCCGTCGACCTGGAGGCCGTTGCCGGCGGCCTTGACGCTTCCGCCCTTCGTCCGCACGCGCAGGCGGGCGGCGTAGGTCACGCCCTTGCCGCCGCGGCCGTCGTTGAGCGTGCCGGTCATGAGCAGTTCGCCGCCGGACACGGCGGTGGTGGTGAAGCGTTCGGGGCGGTCGAGGGCGATGGCGAACGACAGCGCGCCGGGTTTGTCGGCGGTGAGACGCGAGACGAACACCTCGTCCGGCGCGCTGGTGAAGTGGGTGCGTTCGAAGGTCGTGCCATGGTCGCGGAAGGCGACGCGCGCCACGGCGGTCTGCAGGTCGAGTTCGCGCCGGTAGCCTTCGGGGACGCGCGGGGCGGCCTTGGCGCCCAGCAGCGGGCTGACGCCGTCGAGGTCGATCTCGGCCACCTGAAAGTGTTCGATCCCCTCGTTGGGCTGGAAGGTGAAGCGGAACTGCCGGAACGCGGCCGGTCTGGCGATGCGGTAGGTCCGCTTTTCGCCGCGGGCGGCGAAGACCGGCTCGTCGGCGTGCTCGTCCAGCAGGGTCCAGGCCTTTCCGTCGTCGGAACCCTCCAGCTTCCAGGTGCGCGGATCGCGGCCGGGGACATCCTCGGCGGAGGTGAAGGAATACGAAGCCGGTGCCGCGGCGGCGGGCAGCGACGCCCGCCATTCCTGCGGCTGGCCGCCGTGGATCACGCACCACTTGGTGTCGGGGTTGCCGTCGACCGTCTTCGCGGCGTCCTGTCCGGGGTTGCCTTCGCGGGCGCCGTTCGTGCCCGTCAGCGTCGCGCCGGCGGCGGCGGGCGCGGCGAATCGGAGCCGCAGGTTTCCCAGCACCTGGTAGCAGCCGAAGGGGACGTTCGCCCCGCTGCCGTGGCCCGACCCCCTGCCCTGGCAGGTGAAGTTGGCGTTCACCATCGCCTGGGCCTCCGGATTTTTGCCCTCGGCCAGGAGCTTGCGGATTTCCGGCAGGGCCTGGTGGGCGCCGGGGCGGTCGCCGTCGTCGGGCGAGCCGGACCACACCGAGCTTTCGTTCAGGATGATGCGCTCCTCGTCCACCCCGCCGAGCACCATCGCCCCGATGCGGCCGCTGCCGATCGGCATGGATTCGTAAAACTTCTGCGCGGGGGCCGAATATTCCAGCTTGGTCGATCCATCCTGCGCCTGCGCAAAGCCCGCTGCCAAAATCGCCGTCATCCAGATGTGCCGCATAATCTCCTCCGGGGTGTTGTGGATATACGACGCCCGGCGGGGTTTATTCAAGGCATGGGAAACAACCGGACTTGCGACGGTGCCCCGCGGACCTGTAGGATGTCGGGGTGATGAACATTTCCAACTCCGCCCGAGCCCCTGTTCTGTTTGCATGCATGATGCTGCTATCCGGCTGCGCCTCGCACGGCCCCGCCCAGGCGGTGATGAAGGGGCGGCACGGGCGGGACATCGTGCTGACGCCGGTGGTGGCGGTGGCGGCGTTCGACAACCGGGGCGGCTTCTCCAGCCAGTGGAACGTGGGCGAGGGCATGGCCGACCTGCTCTCCGCGGCGCTGCTCGACACGGGCGACGTGCTGGTGGTCGAGCGCAAGAACATCCAGGACGTGCTGGGCGAACTCCAGCGCCAGGACAGCGCGCTGTTCCGCGGCGAGGGCCGCGTGAACCGGGGCCGCCTGCGCAACGCGCGCTTCGTGATCCGCGGCACGGTCACCGACTTCACCATCATCGAGGGCGGCACCGGCTTCCTCAGCTTTTCGTGGCTGTTCTTCGGCGGCAGCCGCACCACCGCCCGGGTGGCGATCGCCCTGCAGGTGGTCGACGTGGAGAGCGGCGACGTGATCTGCGCCATCAAGAGCGACGGCACGGCGTCGGCCCGCGGCGCCGGGGCGCGGGTGAACTACAAGGACGTGTCGTTCGGCGGCGAATCGTTTTTCCGCACGCCGCTGGGCCGGGCCACCGAGGAGGCCATCGACGAGGCCGTCTCGGACCTCCTGCGCTCCATCCCGGAACAGCCGTGGATGCCCGTGGTCGCCGACACCGGCCCGGCGGGGGTGATGATCAACGGCGGGAAGAACACGCACATCCGGGTCGGCCAGCTCTACAGCATCCGCGGGCCGGATCAGTTGGTGACCGACCCCCTCACCGGCAACGTCATCAGCCGCAGCGCCGGACAGGAACTCGGACGGTTGCAGGTCACCGAGGTCTTCCCCATGGCCGCCCGCGCAAAGCTCCTCTCCGGCGCGGCCCGGCGCGGAGACCGCCTGACGTCCCTCGCGCCGCCCGAGTGAACATGGATTGATCCCGCCGACCGGGGAAAGGCTGTGAACAACCCGCCAGTTGTGCACAGGAAGCTGTTCACAGCCCAATGTCCTCCACCTCAAGCGGATGCAGACTTGCCCGCAGGATTTTGAACCGGTTGTGCACAGGGGTGGCGGCCTGAAAGTCCGCCCTCCAATCCGCCGGGCCAGTGCCCATGGAGGGCGGCGCTTCGTCGCCGCCGCGGCGGCCTTGCCACCGCACCAGATAAGGGGTTCGCAGCCATTCGCCTTGCGTCGGCCCGGATCGCGGCGGCGGGATTGGACTTGCGTGGCACCAGCGGCCGGAGCTGCCTTTCCGGCAACGAAGGGCGAGGGCGAGGCTTTACCAATTCGACCCCATCCAACCTCATCCCCCCGCAAACACCGCCGTCTCCCACGGCGGGCGGGCGATGGCCGGGCGGGGCAGGAGATCGGCCGTGGCGGCCTGAAAGTCCGCCCTCCAAACCGTCAGGCCGGGACCAATGGAGGGCGGCGCTTCGTCGCCACCACGGCGGCCTGAAAGTCCGCCCTCCATGCCGGCTAAAGACACTTGGAGAGCCCGGACTTTCCACGACTGACATTCGCCTTGGATTGCGGGTATACTCCGCATGCAGAACAGGAGGCCGTCATGAGTGACGAACGGCTGGTCATCGACACCTCGGGCATGTCCGAGGGGAAGCGGCAGGCATTGGAAATGGCCGAGCTTTCGCGCGACGCCTTTACGCAACCCTCGTTTGTGGCGTCGGTCTTCATGGGCCGGTTTCCCTTTCACCTCGTTCATCCCGCGCACACCCCGCCCGACCCCGAAGGGCGCGGCGCGGCCTTTCTCGAAAAGCTCGAAGCCTTCCTGCGGGAAAAGGTGGACCCCGACGCCATCGACCGCGACGGCGAAATCCCGCGGGAGGTGCTCGACGGCCTGGCCGCCCTGGGGGCCTTCGGCATCAAGGTCCCGCGCGAATACGGCGGCCTCGGCCTGACCCAGACCGACTACTGCCGCGCCGCCCTCCTCCTGGGCAGCCATTGCGCCAGCACCACCGCCCTTCTCTCCGCCCACCAGAGCATCGGCGTGCCCCAGCCGCTCCTGCTGTTCGGCACCGACGACCAGAAACGCCGGTACCTGCCGCGCACCGCCGGCGGCGAGATCTCGGCGTTCGCGCTGACCGAGGCCGCCGTCGGCAGCGACCCCGCGCAGATGGCCACGCGCGCCGATCCCGAACCCGGCGGCACGCACTTCCTCCTCAACGGCGAAAAACTCTGGTGCACCAACGGCACCCGCGCCGGCCTCATGGTCGTGATGGCGCGCACTCCGCCGAAAACCGTCGACGGCCGCGAGCGCAGCCAGGTCACCGCCTTCCTGGTCGAGACCTCCTGGCCCGGCGTGGAGGTCGTGCGTCGCTGCCGCTTCATGGGCCTCAAGGCGCTCTACAACGGCGTCATCCGCTTCACCAACGTCCGCGTGCCGCGCGAGAACATCCTGCTCGCCGAGGGCAAGGGGCTCAAGGTCGCGCTCAGCACGCTCAACACCGGCCGCCTCACCCTGCCCGCCGGATGCGCCGGCGCGATGAAACGCTGCCTCGCCATCCTGCGCGACTGGTGCTCCACCCGCGTGCAGTGGGGCGCCCCCATCGGCCGCCACGCCGCCATCGCCGACAAGCTCGCGCGCATCGCCACCGACACCCTGGCCACGGAGGCGATGACGATGCACACCGCCGCGCTGGTCGACCGCCATGCCGGCGAGATCCGCCTGGAGGCGGCCATGTGCAAGATGTTCGGGAGCGAGGCCGCGTGGCGGTGCGTCGACGAGACCCTGCAGATCCGCGGCGGCCGCGGTTACGAAACGGCGGACTCGCTCGCGGCGCGCGGCGAAAAACCGATCGCCATCGAGCGCATGCTGCGCGACGCGAAGATCAACATGATCTTCGAAGGCTCCAGCGAGATCATGCGCCTCTTCATCGCCCGCGAGGCGCTCGACCCGCATCTGCGGACCGGCGCCGACGTCCTGAACCCGAAGCTGCCCGCGGGCGTCCGGCTCAAGGCGGCGCTGAAGGCGGCGCTCTTCTACGCCCCGTGGTATCTCGGCCTGTGGATGCCGCGCGAATGGGGCCTGGACACGCGCGGACTGGACCGCCGCCTCGTCCCGCACGTCCGCCGCGCCGCCCGCCTCTCGCGCCGCCTCGCGCGCTCGATGTTCCACGCCATGCTGCGCCACGGTCCGAGGCTGGAGCGCGAGCAGGTCCTGCTCGGGCACCTGGTGGACATCGGTTCCCACATCTTCGCCATCGCGGCGGTGTGCGCCCGCGCCCGGGCGCTGCGGGAGACGGAGGGCGTCCCGGCCGTCACCCTGGCGGTCCACGCCTGCCTCGACCTGGAACACCGCGCCGACCGCTCCTTCCGCGAGATCGCCCGCCATCACCGCCCCTCCTCGTACCAGACCGCCCGGGAACTGCTCGCGGGGGATTACCGGTGGCTGGAACGGGGGGCGGTGGAGGAGAATCGCGGGTAGGGCGGCCTGTCCGCCTCTGGAGGAAACCCGCCGGGTGAGCCTCGGACCACCGCGCTTTTCCCTTGTTTCCCCCGCTCCCGGGCTTAGCTCTTGGCTCCCTGTTTTTCAAAACCCCAAGGAGCATCCATGAGCGAAGCACCCAACGCATCCCAGTCGATGATCTCGGCCGACGTCGAGATCACCGGCACCGTCAAGACCACCGGCTCGATCCGCATCGACGGCCGGGTCAACGGCGAGATCCACGCCACCGGCGACGTCGTCCTCGGCAAGACCGCCCAGATCAAGGGCAACCTGTTCGTCAACTCGGTCGCCGTCGCCGGCGCCGTCAACGGCAACATCATCGCCAAGGACAAGATCGACCTCAAATCCTCCGCCAAGCTGCTGGGCGACATCAAGGCCAAGCGCCTCGCGGTGGAGGACGGCGTGACCTTCATCGGCCGCTCCGAGGTCAATCCGACCGGCATGGCCGTCCCCGCCGACGGCGGCGCGACGCCTCCCCCGGCCGCTCCCGGCCCGCAGCCCGTCCGCTGATTCCCCGTTCCCGACTCCGTTCCCCTCCCGCGCCGGCTCCTTGAGCCCGCGGGGCGAAACGATGTGTCATGGCGGATCCGCGCAACCCTCATTTTGTCAGCAGCTACCATGCCTTGCAGGCGGCCAAACTGGCCGCCCGGCAGTCGCAGCGGAAGTCGACCGCCCCGGACAAACCCGGGGAAGAGGGGACCGCCGCGCCGCCGTCCGGCGCCAAACCGGGGACGGGCGCGCCCTTCTCGCGCATCGGCCGCACCACCCTGCCCAGCCGCAGCGAGATCATCTGCCTGCAATGCGGCGCCGGCCAGGAGATCGTCGGCCGCAACACCCAGGCCATCTGCCCCAAGTGCCGCGCGCGCCTGACCCTGACCGACCACAAGATCGAGGGCGAGTGGACCGGCGAGATCACCACCTCCGGCAACGTGGTCGTCACGGCCACCGGCACCATCAAGTCCGGCACGATCACCGCCAACAACGTCACGGTCGAGGGCCGCATCGAGGGCGGACAGGTGCGCGCCACGCGGCTGCTGCGCCTCAGCCCCGGCTGCTCGATCAACGAGGCGCACTTCCGCGCGCTCGACCTGCAGGTGGACGAAGGGGTCGAGTACGAGTTCGCGTCGGAGGACTGCGAGTTCCGCAACGTCGAGGTCTTCGGCATCCTCGACGCCCGCCTCACCCTCACCGGCCGCCTGCGCATCCACCCCGGCGCGCTCTTCTCCGGCGCGGTGCGCGGGCCGCGCCTGGAAGTCATCGAGGGCGGCGGGCTCTTCGCCGACCTCCACATCGAACCCCCGCCCCCGCGCCCGCCCGGCCCCCCCGCCGCGCCGGGTTCCGGTGACCGGAAACCCAAACCCTGAGGCGTTCCGGTGACCGGAAACATTTCCACGACCGCGTTCCGGTGGCCGGAACTTCTGCGCAAGGGCGCGCGCGTGCACATCGCGGGCGTCGCCGGCGTCGGCATGAACCCGCTCGCCCAGGCCCTCGCCGCCTGCGGCTGCACCGTCTCCGGGTCCGACCGCTTTCTTGACCAGGGCAGCGAACTGCCCGTCCTGCGCCAGCTCCGCGCCGCCGGCATCGCCCTGCTCCCGCAGGACGGCTCGGGGGTCACCGCCGGCACCGCCCTGCTCGCGGTCAGCACCGCCATCGAGCCCTCCAACCCCGACATCGCCGCCGCCCAGCGCCTCGGCATCCCCGTGGCCCACCGCTCCGAGGTCCTCGCCGCCCTCACCCGCCGCGGCCGCTGCATCGGCGTCGCCGGCACCTCCGGCAAGACCACCACCACCGGCATGACCGGCTGGATCCTCGACCACGCCGGCCTTCGCCCCAATGTGGTCAACGGCGGCGTCATTCTCAACTGGGCCGGCCCCGACACCATTGGCAACGTCCGCATTTCCGGCGGCGACCTGTGGGTGGTCGAGACCGACGAGAGCGACCGCTCGCTGCTCAATTTCTCGCCCGAGGCGGCGATCCTAACCACCGTCACGGCCGATCATTTTCCGCTGCCCGAGACGATCGACCTCTTCAACGCCTTCATCGATCGCGTCAGCGGCCCCGTCATCTGCGGCCCCGGGGTGAAGGCCGTTCTCGGCCGCGCGGACGAGCGTCTGGTCGAGCCCGCCTTCGATCTCCGCCGCGGCGATGGCGGCTGGACCATCGCGTGGGACGGCGTGGAGATCAGCCTTCCCCTGCCCGGCCGCCACAACGCGATCGACGCCGTGTGCGCCGCCGCCCTCGCCCGCGCGTATGGCGTGGACGCCGCCGGCGTGAAGGCCGCGCTGGAGGCCTTCCGCGGCATCGACCGCCGGCTCACCCCCGCCCACGCCCCCGGCGCGGCGATGCGCGTGTACGATGACTACGGGCACAACCCCGAGAAGATCGCCGCCGCCTGGGAGGCCGTGCAGGAGACCGTGCCCGGCCGCGTTTGGGGCGTGTGGCGGCCGCATGGCTACGGCCCTCTGGCGGCCACCGCGGCCGATCTCGTCGAGGCCCTCGCCGCCCGCGTGAAGCCCGGCGAGCGCGTGTTCATCCTGCCCGTGTTCTACGCCGGCGGGACCGCGAACCGCAAGATGGAGTCCGAGGACCTCGTCCGCATGCTGGTGGAGCGCGGCGTGCCCGCCGAGTGGGTCCCCGACTACGAGACCCTTGCGGCCCGCCTCACCGAGCTATCCCTAGCCGGCGACGCCATCCTTATCATGGGCGCCCGCGACCCAAGGCTGCCGGTGTTTGCACGGGAGATGGCAAACTGGGACCGCCGCCTTCCAGGCGGCTAATAACTGGGACCGCTGGCTTCCAGCCGGCTAAAACTGGAAGCCGCCTTGAAGGCGGCGGTCCCAGTGTCCGGTTCCAGTGTCCCGGCAGAAACTTCTTGTCACGGATCGTAATTGTACTATCGTTCTGTTCATGAACTCGATCCGATCCAAAGGTTGGTACTCCCGGGGCTATCTCCCTCATTACGACCAGAGCGACCTTCCCCAGATGGTCACCTTTCGCCTGTTCGATTCCGTCCCCGCTCATGTGGTTGAACGCTGGACGGCGGAACTCGGATTGCAGGTTCGTGATTCCGCAGGAGACAAGCGCCGGGTCGAACTTCACCGCCGGATCGAAGCATACGCCGACCAGGGCCGCGGATCGTGTTGGCTCGGACAGCCGTCCGTTGCCCGGATCGTGGAAGACGCCATGCTTCACTTTGACGGCAACCGTTACCGCCTGCTGGCGTGGTGCATCATGCCGAATCATGTGCACGCGTTGGTGGAGGTCATATCCGGCCACCGCCTGCCGGACATTCTCCATTCCTGGAAATCGTTCACGGCCAATCGCGCCAACGAGGCTCTTCAACACACGGGCCATTTCTGGGCGAGGGACTATCATGACCGTTACATCCGCAACGACGCCCACTTCGCCCGAGCACTGAGCTACATCGAGCAGAACCCCGTGACCGCCGGCCTCGCCTCCACCCCCGAGGCATGGACGTTCGGTAGCGCCTATACCGGGAACACTGGGACCGCCGCCTTCCAGGCGGCTAAACCTGGAGGCCGCCTGGAAGGCGGCGGTCCCGGTTATACGCCTCGCTCCCCTGAGCTCGCGGAACTTTTGCGACGGCGCCGCGAGCACGTGGTTTCCTGAGAGACCTGCATACTGGAATGGAATGCGGTCAAAGGTGCCATTGGCAGGACATGATCCCCAGCGATTGAATCCCGGAGACCCGATTTGGAAGGTATGGAGCTGGGAGCGAGCAGCGCTTCGCGTGAAAATCCGGCTTCGAGCTTGCGGCTGCGCCGACCAACCGAGCTACGGCGCAGTTTTATCCGTCGCCTTCAGCTTCCCGCGGGATTCCAAATCCTGTTTTATGACCTCGGGAATACGATAGTCGGGTAGCTCTGTGATGTTTGGGAATGCTCCGAACAATTTCTTCAATTCACTGTCACTCAGAATGCTTTCAATGCGAATAGTAATGTTTAATCCCTCCATGAACCCCCCAGTCTCTGGAAGGTAGATCGCAAAATACGTCCGATCCTTGAATGGCTTGATGTACCCGGGATACTCGAGTACTTCGCCGTCACCGAATACGCATTGATAATCAAAGTAGTAGATTGGTGCCGTTGCGTTCGTCTCAAGAAAGTGTGAAAGATTGGGCTTGCAGAACGTTTTGTAGAGAGCCGCCAGTTCAGCGGGTTCCTTCAATACGTATGTTCCGCCGCCCTTCTTCGGTGTGACGCTGAGGCTGACGATAGTGTGCTTTCCCGCCCCGGCTGCACGGAACCTACCTAGCCAGTCCTGTTCGTTCTTGTTTTCCTTTCCACCACATGAGGATAACAGGCAGATGACCATCACGGCGGCTAAGCTTTTCCGTAAAGTGCGGTGTATCATTATTCTCTCCGTGATCTAACAGGATTCTCTCCCCATGCCTCCCATCCTGTCACATCCTGTCACATCCTGTTCATCCTGTCTAAAATTTTTCGCGGCGAATGGGGTGGCCATTTTCAGCCGGCTGGAAGCCGGCGGTCCCAGTGTTATGGCCGGCTTGCCGCCGGCGGCCCCAGCGTCGCGTTGCGCAAATACTCGCGCTCGAGATTCGAGCCGCGGCTGACCTCCAGCACGCCCACGCCGGCGGCGAGCAGGCGCGGCAGCAGCGCGGCGTTGAGGGTCGCGGCGGTCCACCCGGGTTCGCCGTAGGTGGCGTCGAGCACGGACACGGCGGGGTTCCAGATCAACTCGACGCCGGCCAGACCCGCCGCCAGCGCGGCCACGTCGGGCGCGCGGTCGAGATGATAGCCCAGATGGCTGCCGCGGCGGGTGATCTCGGCGATCGGCCCCTGGCGCAGCAGGCGGCCGTTCTCGATGAAGGCGACGTGATCGCACAGCAGCTCCAGATCGGAGAGGATGTGCGAACTCAAAATGATGGTCTGCGCGCCGCGCCGCCCCGCGATCAGCTTGCGCAGGCTGTCCACCTGCACGGGGTCGAGGCCGCTCATGGGCTCGTCCAGGATCACAATCTCGGGATCGCCCAGAAACGCCTGCGCGATGGTGAAGCGGCGCAGCATGCCGTGCGAGAGCGAGCGCGTCGGGGACTGGCGGCGGTCGGCCAGGTTGACCCACTGCAGCACGTCCCCCGCGGCCTTGCGCGCGGCGGCTCCGCCCAGTCCCTGCAACTGCGCGTAGTACTCCAGCAGCGCCCCCACGCGCGCATAGGCGGGCGGGTGCGCGTCCTGCGGGAGGATGGCGAGCCGGCCGCGCTGGCGCACCGGGTCGAAGGGCCCGCCCCCGAGCACGTCCACCCGGCCTTCGTTGAAACGCACCAGCCCGGCGGTCACCGACATGAACGTCGTCTTGCCCGCGCCGTTGCTGCCGATCAGCCCGAAGATGCTGCCGCGCGGCACGGCGAGGTCGAGCCCGTCCAGCGCCCGCTTGGCTCCGTAGGTCTTCACCACGCCCTCGAAACGGATCGCGTCGGACATCACGTGTCCCTCCGCGACATCCGCCAGATTCCGGGCAGCAGGTACAGCAGGCTCAGCACCAGCAGCGCGAACATGGCCGGCACCACATGCGCGAGATCGCCCCACAGCAGGTCGCTGCGATGGCCCTGCGGCACCAGCAACCGCACCGATTGCCAGATTCCCTTGCCGGTGGAGGAGATCGACTCCCGGTGCGTGAAGAACAGCGCGAGGCCGTTGAGGGTCGAGGTGAGCATCACCCCCAGCAGCGCGTACACCGTCGCCAGCACGGAGGAGCGCGTGAGGGTCGAGGCCCCCACCGCCAGGCCCAGGTAGGCCATGACGTAAAACCAGACCAGTCCGCTGTACATGAGCAGGTCGCGCGCGGCGGGCCCGGCCTCGAAAGTGTCGAGCCGGAACCAGCCGATGATCCACGCCCCCGCCGCGCTGCAGAGGAGGGCGGGGACCAGCAGCATGGCCTGGCCGAGGTATTTGCCGATGACCCACGCCTGCAGCGACGTGCGGTAGAGCACGAAACGCGACGCGCCGATGGCCACCTCGTCCGACACGCGGGTCGAGGCGATGATGGCCATGAGGATCGGCGCCCACGAGAACGAAAAGAACCAGTAGAAGAGGGCGAGCGGGGACTTGCCGGCGAGGTGCAGGCCCAGCTCCTTGTTGTCGGTGATGCGCTGGAGCATCTTGCGCCAGAGATCGGTGTCGGTGATGCGCTGGGCGACCTTGCCGACCGAGTCCATGCCGCCGGCGCCGAGGCTGCTCATGAGCGTGTCCTCGATGCGCTTGAGGGACTCGATGAAGAAGTTCGTGGCGATGAGCGCCCCGCCCAGGTAGAGCACGAGCATCACCAGCGCTCGTTTGCTGCGCAGGGCGTCGCGCAGCTCGTGCCGCGCGGTGATCCAGACGTCCCGCCAGAACCCGCTCACCGCGGCCCCCGCAAGGTAGGGCGAGGCGACCCCGCCGAGCCGTCGTGGCCCGGGCGGCTCACCCGGTGGGTTCGCCCTACCCTTGGGCGGAGGCGACACACGCCGCTCACCGTTCCCCCCGCGGGGGCGGACCGAAGTCTTCGCGCTCGGAGATCAGGCCGTCCACCTCCAGCAGCCGCTCGCCCGCCTTGGGGTCGATGAGTTCAAAGAGCTGGAAATCGGGGCCGGCCGCCTCGCGCCAGTTGGGCGGGAGCTTCTCGTCCATCGCGTCGTAGGTCTGCACGATGGCCCCGGTGATCTCGTGGAACAGCCGCGCGCCGTCCTCCGGCCGGAGTTCGTCCTTCGTTTTCACGCGCTCCACCCAGTTGCTCACGGCGTAGTCCACGCGGATGTTCATCGCGCTCACCAGCACGTCGAAATTGCGCGCGTTGTGGTCGCCGTGCCCGGGAAGTCGCGACAGGAAGGATTCGCGGATCAGGTCGCTGCGGACGCCCCACAGCTCCTTGGCCTCGGCGATGCGGTCGTGCAGGCGCTGGCGGCGTTCCTCCGGGGTGAGGCGGGCCTGCCGCGGCGGGGCGTTGGTGGAGGTTCCGGCCGCCTCGACGAGATTGGTTTCCACGGGTGCCGGCCGCGCGGCCGGGATCTGCAGCATCCGCGTCACGCCCTCCATGCCGCCCCCGCCGCGGCTTCCGCCCGCCCGCCCGGCCATTTCCCGGAGCTGCTCGATCTCCGCCTTCGCCGCGCGCAGATCACGATTGGGCGCCCAGCGTCCCAGGAGGAAGGCGGCGAGGGCGACGAGCACGGCGATGAAGGGGGCTTTTGACATGGGACGGGCACAGTACCATACGAACCCCCGTCGTCCAAGGGTTACAGCGGCGGCGAAATCCCCTCCCGGAAGGGCGTTGCTGCTGACACCCGCTTATGTTCCGGACCCCGCCACCGGCTTCACATCGTCCCAGTCATCCGTCCGGAACGGCGAGGCGGGCAGGCCCTCGCGATTGACCAGGTTGGTGTCCGGGACGAAATCCCAGCCGAAACGCACCGCGACCGGCGCGGGAACTTCCGGACTCGTCAACACCACCTTCGCCCCCTGAAACTCCACCGCGGCCGGATGGAACACCCGGTCCGCGCCGGCCACCTGGAAGCCGCGCACCGCCCCGCCGCCGCTTTCCAGCCCGCCGCTGGCATGGGTGAAGGATACCACCGCGCGCGCCCCCTCGAACACCGCCGACTCGAACAGCGGCCCGGAATATTCGATCTTCTGCCCGTAGGCTGCGCGCGCGGCGAGGGCCAGCTGCTGCCCGACCGGCCTCTTGTCCGGCGGATGAATGTCGCGCGGGGTGCCGACATCGGTGATGACCGCCATCGCCGTGTTCGATACGCGCCCCAGCGTGAGCAACTGGGCCTCGCGAATCAACGGATTCATGTTGTGACATCCCGAAATCTGCACGAACAGGAACGGGAAATCCCCCCTGCCCCACTGCTTCCGCCAGTCGGTGATCATGGCGGGGAAGAGCGTCTGGTACTCCTTCGCCTTCCAGGAATTGCTCTCGCCCTGATACCAGGCGACGCCGCGGATGGCGTACGGGATCAGCGGGTGAATCATCGCGTTGTACAGCGCGGACGGCCGCTTGATGTCGGTCACCGGATCGCGGGGCGCCTGCGGACCGCGCGGCGCGGGCTGGCCCGCGGCCTCCGCCTTCTTCACCGCCTCCGCGTGCTTCCGCTTGAGCTCCTCCTTTTCGACCTCGAACCTGGCGCGGCGTTCCGGAAACGTCCGGATGCTCTCGGCATGGGCCTCCAGAATCCCCTTCAGCTCCGGCACCGTCTCCAGCACCTCCATCCGCGTCCAGCTCTCCGCCGGCGTCCCGCCGTACGAGGAGTGGATGATGCCGACCGGGACCCGCAGCTTCTCGTGCAGGTCCTTCGCCATGAAAAATCCGACGGCGGTGAAGTTGGTGACCGTGGCCGGCGAGCACACCACCCAGCCCCCGCCCATCGACTCGCGCGGCTTGTCCGCCCCCTCGCGCGGCACCAGAAACTGCCGGATCAGCGGCAGATCCGCGGCCGCCGCCTCCTGCTCCCAGTTCAGCACCGGCACCTGACCGTTCCGCGGCCCCATGTTCTTTTCCATGTTGGACTGGCCGCTGCACAGCCAGACCTCGCCGATGACCACGTTGGTGGCGGTGACGGTGTTGTCGCCGCGGATGGTCAGCACATGCGGCCCCCCGGGCTTGCACTTCGGCAGCCGGACCATCCAGCGGCCGTCCTTCGCCGTGGTCGTCGCCTCCGCCCCGGCCACGCTCACCGTGACCTTTTCGCCCTCCCGCGCCGCGCCCCAGACCGGAATGTCCGTCGCCTGCTGCAAAACCGCGTTGTCGGAAAACAGGGCGTTGGGCACCACCTCGGCCGGGGAGGTTGCGGCTGCGGCGGAAAGGAGGAGCAGGACGGCGCGGTGGAACGGTGTCATGAGGTGGACTCCGGGGAATGAGGGTGGTTTCTTCACGGAAGAGCTTCGGCGGGGCGAGGGCGGGGACGGATGGGACGGGGACCATCGCCGCTCGGCGGAAGGGTTTCAATCCTCAAGACATGGCGGTCTTGCAGCGACCAGGGCGCTGCGTGGGAATCCCGGCCACCGAAGCGGTGGCGGTCCGTGTGTATTGGGTCCGGCCACCGGACGGGGACCGCCCGCACGAAGGCGTTTTCCGGCCGGTGCGGATTGAAAAGCCCGGGGCGGGGGCTACATTCCCCGTCATCTTGAACCCAACCATCCCGGAGTCCTCCATGTCCACCGAAGCCAAGTGCCCCTTCCCCCAACCCGCCTCCGGCACCTCGAACCGCGACTGGTGGCCCGACCAGTTGAGGCTGGATCTGCTCAGCCAGCATTCCTGCAAGTCCAACCCGATGGGGTGCGGTTTCGACTACGCGGCGGAATTCAAGAGCCTCGACCTCGCCGCCGTGAAGAAGGATCTGGCCGCGCTGATGACCGACTCGCAGGAGTGGTGGCCGGCCGACTTCGGGCGCTACGGCCCCCTGATGGTCCGCATGGCGTGGCACAGCGCCGGCACCTACCGCACCGGCGACGGGCGCGGTGGCGGCGGCCGCGGCCAGCAACGCTTCGCCCCGCTCAATAGCTGGCCCGACAACGTCAGCCTCGACAAGGCCCGCCGCCTCCTCTGGCCGGTCAAGCGGAAGTACGGCCGCAAGATCTCGTGGGCCGACCTGATGATCCTCGCCGGCAACGTCGCCCTGGAAACGATGGGCTTCAAGACCTTCGGTTTCGCCGGCGGCCGCGAGGACGTGTGGGAGCCCGACCAGGACGTGTACTGGGGCAACGAAAAGAAGTGGCTCGACGACAAGCGCTATTCCGGCGAGCGCGACCGAGAATCCGCTCGCGGCCGTGCAGATGGGCCTAATCTATGTCAACCCCGAAGGCCCCAACGGCAACCCCGACCCGGTTGCGGCCGCGAAGGACATCCGCGAAACCTTCGCCCGCATGGCCATGAATGACGAGGAGACCGTCGCGCTGATCGCTGCGCCGCCACACCTTCGGCAAGACCCACGGCGCCGGCCCGGCGTCGCATGTCGGGCCCGGATCGAGGCGGCCGGCCTGGAGATGCAGGGCCTGGGCTGGGCGAACAGCTTCGGCACCGGCAAGGGCGCGGACACCATCACCAGCGGGCTGGAAGTCACCTGGACCACCACGCCCACCCGGTGGAGCAGCAACTTCTTCTGGAATCTGTTCGGCTTCGAGTGGGAACTGACCAGGAGCCCCGCCGGCGCGCAGCAGTGGATCCCGAAGAACGGCGCCGGCGCCGGCACCGTGCCGCACGCGCACGACAAGTCGAAGCGCCTCGCCCCGACGATGCTGACCACCGACCTCTCCCTGCGCTTCGACCCCGCGTACGAGAAGATTTCGCGGCGTTTCATGGAGAACCCCGACCAGTTCGCCGACGCGTTCGCGCGCGCCTGGTTCAAGCTCACCCACCGCGACATGGGGCCGCGGCGACACCTCGGCCCGAGGTTCCGCCGAGGAACTCATCTGCGAACTGATCTCGCCGTCAATCTCCATCCCCTTGTGAACGACGCCGATATCGCCGCGCTGAAGGCGAAGATCCGCCGCCTCTCCGTGTCCGAGCTGGTCTCCATCTGGGCCGAAGCCTGCCCTCACCCCGCGATCGGACAAGCGCGGCGGCGCGAACGGCGCCTGCGTGCGCCTGGCCCCGCAGAAGGACTGGGCGGTCAATCAGCCGCGCAACTCGCGAAGGTGCTCAAGACGCTCGAAGGCATCCAGGCCGCGTCCAACGCCGCGCAGACCGGCGGCAAGGTTTCGAAGGCCGACCTGATCGTGCTGGCGGGCGGGGTGGCATCGAGAAGGCCGCGCAGAACGCCGGTCACCCGGTCACCGTTCCTTTCACCCCGGGCCGCATGGACGCCACGCAGGAGCAGACCGATGAGTCCTTCGCGGTGCTCGAGCCAGCGGCCGACGGCTTCCGCAACTACCTCAAGGGGAAGTGGTCTCCGTCCCGGCCGAGACCTGCTGGTCGACAAGGCCCAGTTGCTCACCCTCACCGCGCCGAGATGACTGGTGGGCGGGCTGCGCGTCCTGGGCGTGAACGCCGGCGGCGCGAAGCATGGCGTGTTCACCGGGGCGTCCTGGGGTGCTGACCAACGTGGATCTCTTTGTCAACCTGCTCGACATGGCCACCGTGCAGCCGTCGAAGGACGCCGATGTGCTCGAGGGCCGACCGCAAGACGGGCGCCGCGCTGGACGGCCACGCGCGTCGACCTCGTCTTCGGCTCCAACGTCCTCTGCGCCTTCGCGGAGGTCTACGCCTGCGCCGACAGCCCGGCGAAGTTCTCAACGACTTCGTCGCCGCCTGGACGAAGGTCATGAACCTCGACCGCTTCGACCTCGCCCAGGGGCGCGGGCGGTCACCCCATCCGCCACATGTCCGTAACAAGACGCCAACGAGTCGCATACGCCGGCGTCATCACGCTCGTGCTTGTCGCGGGTCTGGGATCCAGGTCGCGCTGGGCCGTCCATCTGCCTTTCCTTCGTCGCCACCTACGCCGGTGACACGTTGTGGCCTTCATGATCTATCTGTGTTTCGGATTCGTCATGGCGGAGGATCTTCAGCGGGTGATCGCACTGTCCGCGGCAGTTGCCCGCGATGGCGCTGCGACGAGGCCACCGTGCGGAACGGATCAACCGGATTCGGTGCACGCCCTTGGGCGGACTGGCCTCGGCTCCGGCTTCCGCGGTCCGACCTGGTTTGTTACGCGACGGGTATCCTGAAGGCGTCACGGCGGAAGGCCGGGTCGCTCGAAGTCGCGGGCGAGTTTCCCGGCCAGAGCATTCCACTCGCATAGAGGCCGCTCGTCCCGAACCCCGCGCAGCGGGGGAGGGACCTGCTCGCGCAAGCGAGCTTTTCGGGCGGGCGTGGGGTGCGTGTCATCGGGCTTTTTCCGTCCCGGGAAGTCCGCCGTTTAGCGGGCGGATGGACCGGCGGATTGAACTTGAGGGAGGAGTGCTGCCGGGAGTAGGTTCGGAGCGAATTGCCTGGACGGACGAAACGCCGCCCATCTAGGTGGCTCAAGCAGGGTGTTCGCCGAAGAAATGGAACCATCAAGACACGTATCGTTCAGGAGATCGCGAAGATATACTTTGTCTGCGATCATCTGGTTCCTGGCGATTGTTGGAGTCTGCCAGTTCGCGCTCTGGTCAACGCTGGGAACCCAGCAGCAATCGGATGGCCTTTGGATTGGTGTGGGAGGATCTCTCATTTTCGGCACCTTGTTATTTGCAGCAGCCAAAGATGCCCTGCGGCCTGAGGCCTATCTAACCATTGACGATCACGGAATTAGAGTACCATCCTCTGGAATAGATATTTTTCACTGGAAGGATATCGAGCACGTGAGTCGGCGGGACCTTAAGATGAACGTCATCAAACTGCATGAGGTTGTTGATTTATACTTCCGGGATTCCGCCGACTGCTTCCAGCCGTTGTCGGCATCGAAGAAGCTCCCAAGGTGCATTGAACAAGTTGCCGGGATGAAACGATTTAGTATTTTTCTGACTTCGCTAGATGCCGATCCTGATTCGATCTATGCCGTGATCGAGCAGCGCTTCAAGCAATCGACTGCCGATCACAATAATACGTAGCAACCTCCATCTGCCACTGGCAGGTGTGCGTCTCCAACATTCCCCGGCGGGCGCGGGTGACAAAGCAGCTTTGAAGCGGGTGCGCAGGCCCCCGCTTTACTCGGCGGGGACGCCGCGCTTGCGCTCGACCAGCCAGATGAGGCCGACGGTGAGCCCGTTGTGGGGGGACAGGGGGGTGGCCATGACCCGCATGGTGCTGGCGTCGGGGGTGGGGGTCAGGACCATGGCGATGACCAGCGTCGCGACCAGGGAATGCTTCCAGTAATGCACCAGGGTGGAGGCCTTCACCAGCCCGAGATAGCCGAGGATGAAGAGCACGATGGGCAACTGGAACACCAGCCCGAACGCGAGCATGAGCAGCATCGTGTTGGAGATGTAGTTGTCGAGCAGGATGGTGTCCTGCTTGATGCCCAGCCACTTGTTCACCCCGGCGAAGACGTTGAACATGAGGTGCAGGGTGTGTTCGTAGCAGAGCCACACGCCGCCAAAAAACAGGCTGATGGAAAAACCGGAGGAACGCACGATGGCCTTCTTCTCCCGCTCGGTCAGGCCGGGGAAGATGAACGACCCCATGAAGAAGGTGATGAAGGGCGCGGAAATCAGCAGACCGGTCCAGAAAATGAGGGTCATCGCGGTGGACATGCCGCCGCCCAGGGTCAGGGTCTGGATCACCTCGTCGGGATTCATGCCCGCCTTGCGCATGGGCACCTTGAGCAGTTCCATCACGTGGGGCGTCGCGGGAATGGCGGCGATCATGGCGATGATCAGCGCGGCCATGCTGCGGAGCAGGCAGGAGCGGAGTTCCTCCAGGTGCTCCAGAAAGGTCATGTGCCGCTCGGCGCGGACATCGTCCTTATCCATGCGCAGGAGTCTCCGGGGCGGGTTCGGCGGGAGGCGTCCCGGCGGGCGGGGGAACGGGGACGTTTTCCGGCGCGGCCGCAA
Source organism: Kiritimatiellia bacterium (assembly GCA_046346795.1). Taxonomy (GTDB): domain Bacteria; phylum Verrucomicrobiota; class Kiritimatiellia; order SS1-B-03-39; family UBA6053; genus JAXMHJ01. The sequence goes on along the minus strand of JAXMHJ010000020.1, from coordinate 16,054 downwards.
CCTCCGGGGCCGGCGGTCCGCCCGCGGCCGGCGGCTCCTTGGAGCTCGCGGCGGTGGCGTTTTCCGGCGCGGGGGCGTTCTCGACCTGCTTCCTGGTGCAGGCGGGCGCCGGTATTCGTCCATCTCGTAGGGTTCATGGACTGCGCCTCGTCCTCCGAGGTGTACATCTTGTCGCGCGGGATGCTCAGGTCCCCCGGATCACCTTGGTGGGTCTGCGGGCTTCCTCGGACACCGACATCACCTGCGTCTTGAACTCGGTGGAGGCCCGGCGCAGCTCCTCCATGACGCGGCCGATGGTCCTGGCCAGCTCCGGATCTTCTTGGGCCCGAACAGCAGGAGAGGACGACAAACATCAGCAGGCCCATCTCGGTGTAATGGATCGATGAGCCGATGAACGCCAGGAAAACGGGGGTGCGGCATGGTGTGAATCCCGGACGGAGATGGGGGGTGCCCGCAGGGAGGTGGTTCATATCCGGCCACCCGCCCTTGCGGCAATCCATTTTATTCGGGCGGTTCGCGTCCCATGCCCCGCCCTTCCGGGTTGACGGAGCCCCCGTTCCCGCGGTGATCCTCCCGCGCGTTCTCCTCTGGACGCCGGACGCCGGCGCGGGTTACAAGCACGCCCATGTCGGAACCGTCCCCCATCACGTCCGGTCCACGCCCCTGGCCCGTCCCCCTCCTGGCGCTGCTGGGTGGACTGCTGTCCGCCGCCTGGCTGCGCCCCGCCTGTCCGGCGATCGACGGGGTGGTTGCGGTCTCCTGGAGCTGGCTGATCCTGCTGGCGGTCGGCCTGGCCTGGCGCGACCGCCGGGAGGACCCCCGGGCCCTCACCGGACTGGCCCTGCTGGTTCCCCTGGCCGCCTGGGTTTGTCTCCGGCATTCCGACCCCGCCCATCCCGCCGCCCCCTGGTTCTTCCTGATGGACTGGTTCCCCCGCGACGTCGCCAAAATCCACCGGGGCGGCTGGTTCGTCTTCCAGATGTCGGCCCTGGCCGCCCTGCTGCTCTTCCTGCTGGCCCGCCGCATCCGTCCCGCGGGGGTGGCGGTGCTGATTCTGCTGTACGCCTCCGGGCATGCCGGCCGCGAGTTCTTCCAGGCCCTGAAGGGCGGGGTCATCTATTCGGACGACCACCCCTCCTTCCTGTACCGCATGCACATGCTCATGGATTCGTTTCCCGCGCCGACCTACTGGTCGCCCTGGTGGAACGCCGGGCAGGTGGAAACCGCGGCCATCAGCTCCGGCATCGCCCTGCAGGCCCCGGTCTGGATGCCGCTCGCCTTCCTCTTCGGGCTGGAAACCGCCCAGCCCCTCTACATGGCCTTCACGCTGTTCCTGCTCACGCCCGCGCTGGGCATGCTGGCCGCGCGCTGGTTCGGCGGCGGCGCGGCGGCGATGGCGTGCGCCGGGCTCCTGGCCATGGCCTCCAGCCACCACCTCTACCTGTGGGCGCTGCACATGGGCACCCTCGGGGCCGCGTTCGCCATGCCGTTCATCCCGGCGGTGGCGGGCCTGGTCTTCAAGATCCTGCACGAGGAAAAGCCCTCGCCCCTCCGCCACGGCCTGCCGCTGGTGGTGCTGCTTTGGGGGGCGCTGTCGTGGCCGCCCTCGGTCGCCATGCTGGTGCCGGTCGGCCTGGGTTTCCTGGTCTCCTGCCGAAGCTGGCGCGCGCGGAACCTCGCCCTGCTGATCGGAGCCGGCCTCGCCGTCGGCGCGCTGCTCTTCCCCGCATTCCTCGCGAACGCCGCCAACCCCGCCGCGGCGAAACTTGTCGCCCAGGCGACGCCGCCGATCCACTGGCCCGCGGTGTTGGCGACCGGGGCGGCGAAACTCCACGAAAACCTCGCCCGGATCAATCCGGCCGTGCTCTTCCTCGGCCTTCCCGGCGCCTTCCTCCTGCCCGACCGCCGCCTCCGGCGCTTCCTGGCGCCCGCCCTGCTCCTGTTCGTCCTGCTCGCGGGCTGGGGCGAGGTCTGCAAGCCGCAGTTGCAGTTGACCCGCTCCGTCGTGGTGCTCGGCCTGCTCGCGGCGGCGCCCGCGGGCCTGTGGATGGGGCGGTGGCTGGAGGCCGGGGGACCCGCGCACCTGCCGCTGAAGGCCGCGGCGATCGGACTGCTGGTCGTCTCCGCCCGCGCGACGGGGGAACTGGCTGGCAACCAGGGCCCGGCGCGGTTCGAGCACACCACGCCCAAACTCCTGGAGTTCGCCGAATGGATCCGCGTCCATGTCCCGCCGGATGCGCGCCTGCTCTTCGCCGGCCCGGCCGTGCATGGATACGGTCGCGGGCACGTGGCCTGCCTGCCCGTCTGGACCGGCCGGGCGATGGTCGCCTGCGACTACTATCACTTCGGCGTCAGCCAGGTCGAATACGACATGCCCCCCAAGCCGTTCCGGAAGAGCGACGCGGAATTCATCCGCTACATGGACCTCCTCAACGTCAGCCATGTGGCCACCTATCATGCCGACAAGCAGAAGGTCATGAACCGCAATCCGGAGGCGTTCCGGAAGGTGGCCGCCCTCGGACCCGACGGGTTCTGGGCCGTCTATGAGGTCAACCGCAAGCCCGACTGGTTCCTGGAGGGTTCCGGCCGGGTGGAGCAGGCGGTCAACCGGCTGACCGTCACCCTGGACGACCCCGCGAAGTCCGCCGTGGTGAAGTTCAACTGGAACCCCGCGCTCAAACCCTCCGCCCCCGCCACCATCGAACCCTTCGAGGCCGGCCCGGGCCTCACCTTCATCCGCATCCACCCCAACGGGGCGCGGCGGGTGGTCCTGTCGCGGTGACGGTCCGGGGCGCAACGGCGATTCACGGACTTGCCGGTCTGCCGGTCGGATAGCGCCACGGGCGGAGGAAAACCGGAGGCGCCCCCCTGGCCTGATTCAAGCCCCGTGAAAAAGGGATTTGTCATCCCGAGTCCCGCCATGGCGGGACGAGGGATCTGCCCGCGACCCAGCGGGCTTCTCCGGGCGGACGTAGCTCGATGGCACTCAGGCCGCGTCTGCTCATAAAAACTCGCTGACGCGAGTAGTCCTCACCCGCCGGGGCGGATTCGGATGACAGGTTGCCGGGCGAAAGGCGAGGAAGTTGCCCCGCCGGGGCGGGAGGCCGGTGAATCCCCGGTGCGCCCCGACCGTCATTCCCGCATCGGGCGCGTGACAAACCATGCGGCGGACGCTATACACGCCGGCTCCCAACCCGCGGACCCCATGACAGCCACGATCTTCTTCCCATCAGGACACCGCCGTGCGCGAGGCGCGCGAGGCGGCCGACCCCGCCGCGCTGGAGGCCGTGCGCATCCGCTACCTCGGGCGCAAGGCCTCCTGCAGGACATCATGGCGGAGCTGAAAAACGTGGCGCCGGAGGAAAAGCGCGCGTTTGGTCAGGCGCGAACCTGCTGAAGAACGCGATCTCGGAGGCCCTCGACGCCCGCAAGGCGGAGCTGGAGGCCGCGCGCGACGCCCGGGCCGCCAAGGGCTTCGACGTGACCCTGCCCGGCGACTGGCGCGCCCCGGGGGCGATGCACCCGGTCAGCAGGATCATGGACCTGGTGCGCGACGTCTTCGGGGCCATCGGCTTCACCGTCGCCGACGGGCCGGACGTGGAGACGGTCTTCAACAACTTCGACGCGCTCAACACCCCCGCCGACCATCCCTCGCGCGATCCGCAGGACACCTTCTACCTGGCCGACGGCACGCTGCTGCGCACGCAGACCTCGCCGATCCAGATCCGGCACATGATGTCGGTCAAGCCGCCGGTGCGCATCATCGCCCCGGGCCGCGCCTACCGCCGCGACACGCCCGACGCGACCCACAGCGCCAACTTCCACCAGATCGAGGGGCTGTTCGTCGACCGCAAGGTGTCGATGGCCGACCTCAAGGGCGACCTGACGCACTTCGCGCGGTCGATCCTCGGGCCGCGCACCAAGATCCGCTTCCGCCCGCACTTCTTCCCCTTCACCGAGCCCAGCGTCGAGGTGGACTTCACCTGCCACGTCTGCTCCGGCAAGGGGTGCCGCGTGTGCAAGCAGAGCGGCTGGATCGAGATCGCCGGCGCCGGCATGGTCGATCCCAACGTCTTCCGCGCGGTCGGCTACGACCCCGCGGAGGTCACCGGCTACGCCTTCGGCATGGGCATCGAGCGCATCGCCATGATCCTGTACGGGATCGAGGACATCCGTCACATCTACGAAAACGACATCCGCTTCCTGCGCCAGTTCTGAGCGCGGAGCCCCGGGAGAATCAACATGCGAGTGCCGCTTGGCTGGTTGAAGGAATATGTGGAGTTCGAGGACACCGTCGAGGGGTTCCGGGACCGCCTGACGTTTTCCGGCCTGGAGGTCGAGGGCGTCGAAACCTTCGGCGCCGCCCTCGATCCGCGCGTCGTCGCCGCCCGCATCCTGCGCGTCGAACGCCACCCCAACGCCGACCGCCTCACCCTCTGCACGATCGACCACGGCGCGGGCGAACTGCGCGTCGTCTGCGGCGCGCCGAACGTGCGCGAGGGCATGGTCACCGTGTTCGCGCCGAGCGGCGTCACCCTGCCCGGCGGCCTCACCCTCAAGAAGGCGAAGATCCGCGGGGTCGAGTCCGAGGGCATGCTTTGCGCCGAGGACGAGCTGGGCCTGTCCAAGGACCACGCCGGCATCCTGGACCTGCCCGCGGACACCGCGCCGGGCACCCCCGCCATCCGGATTTTCGGCGAGCCGGAGGTGGTCTTCGACCTGGAGGTCACCCCGAACCGCCCCGACTGCCTGAGCCTCGTCGGCATCGCCCGCGAGGTCGCCACGCTGTACGGCAAGCCGCTGCGCCTGCCCGCCGCGGAGATCACCGAGACATCCGAACCCGTCACCGCCGCCGCGAGCGTCGAGGTCCGCGATCCCGCCGGCTGCCCGCGCTACACCGCGCGCGTGCTGCGCGACGTGAAGATCGACCCCTCGCCCGAATGGATGCGCCGCCGCCTCACCCACGCCGGCATCCGGCCCATCCACAACGTCGTCGACATCACCAACTACGTCCTGATCGAACTCGGCCACCCGCTGCACGCCTTCGACCTCTCGCTGGTGGGCGGTCGCAAGATCATCGTCCGCTCCGCGGGCGAGGGCGAGGTGATGAACACCCTCGACGGCAGGGAGCGCAAGCTGGATCCGTCGGTGCTGGTCATCGCCGACGCCAACCGCCCGGTGGCGGTCGCCGGGGTGATGGGCGGACAGGACAGCGAGATCCGCGACACCACAACCGACGTGCTGCTGGAGAGCGCGACCTTCGCCTCCGCGCGCGTGCGCGCCGCCTCGAAGAAGCTGGAGCTTTCCACCGAGTCCTCCCACCGCTTCGCGCGCGGGGTGGACGCGGCCGGGGTGGAATTCGCCAGCCGCCGCGCCGCCGCCCTCATGCAGCAGCTCGCCGGCGCCACCGTCGCCCGCGGCGTCATCGACTCCCGTCCCGCCCCCGCCGCCCCGCGCGAGGTCGGGATTCGCTGGTCCTTCCTGCGCGACCTCACCGGCGTGGACGCCAGCGCCGGGGACGCCCTCCGCATCTTCACCGCGCTGGGCCTCGACGTGGTCCGCCACGACGACCAGGGCGCCGTGATCGCCATCCCCACCTTCCGCGGCGACCTCGAGCGCGAGGTGGACCTGGTCGAGGAGTTCATCCGCATCCACGGCCTCGACCGGATTCCGGTTCCCGCGCCCGCCGCCCGCATCGTGCCCGGCGCGACAGACGGCGTGTATGCCGGCCACCGCGCCCTGCGCGAACTCCTGACCGGGCTCGGCCTCACCCAGGCCACGCACTACAGCCTCACCGCGCCGAAGCTGCTCGACCTGGTCGATCCCGCCGCCGCCGGCGTCCGCATCGTCCTGCCCAATCCCATCAGCGCCGACCAGTCGGTCCTGCGCACCTCGCTGCTGCCCCAGATGGTCGAGACGCTGGGTCGCAACAAATCCCGCCAGAACCACGAGGTCGGGCTGTTCGAACTCGGCCGGGTGTTCTCGCTCCGCGACGGCGCGATGTCGGAGCGGACGCTGCTGTCCGTCGGCTTGATGGGTCCGGTGGGGCGCGGTCCGCTGGCGCGCCGGAAGTCCCCGCCGCCCGGGGAGGTCTTCGCCTGGGCCAGGGGCGTCGTCGAGGCCCTGGGGGTGCGCGGGGAGCCCGCGCTGTCGTTCCGCTCCGCCGCGTTCCCCTGCTTCGAGGCGGGGCAGTCGGCCGAGATCCTCGCGGCCGGCGCCGTCATCGGCCGCATCGGCCTGCTCAAGTCGTCCCTCCGGCAGGAGTGGCGCATGCAGGATCCGGTGGCGCTGGTCGAGATCGACCCGGCCCCGTTCATCGCGGCCGCGGCCCGGGCACCCGTGGTGGGCGCCGTGCCGTCCTTCCCCTCCACCTCGCGCGACGCCGCGCTGATCGTCGCCGCCGGGATCCGGCACGACGACATCCTGGCCGTGGTGGCGCGCAACCGCCCCGCCCTGCTGGAGTCGGTGTCGCTCTTCGACGTCTTCGAGGGCGCGCCCATTCCCGAGGGCCGGCGCAGCATGGTCGATACCTTGTCTATCGCGCCGACCGCACGCTGACCGACGAGGAGGCGAACGCCGCGCACGAGGCGAAGCGGCATCTGCGCGAAGGCGTGCCCGCCGACATCGCCGGCGCGTGACGCCGGGAATCAGGTCTTCGGCGCGTCGGCCTTGACGGGGAGTTTCCGGGAAGCCGGATCTGGCGGCCCTCGCACACCAGCCCGCCCGCCGTGTCCCGGCTCCAGATGCCCGGGAGAATGCCGAGCACCGGCTTGTCCATGGGAGCGGGGGAATGGCGAAGACGAGGCTGACCGCCAGGGCGCTGCCCGGCTCCATGATCTGGGCCGTGTTGATGTCGATCGAATCCGCCGACTTGGAGCCCAGCCGCACCGGTTTGATCCGTTCGCCGGTGGACGAAACCAGTTCCGCGTCGGACCAGAGGTACTTCAGGTAGAGCGGCTGGCTGGCGGAGGTGTTCGTGAGGGTCACCGGGATGACCAGAAACCGGTTTTCACGCAACTCCGCGGGGACCTCGCCCAGCAGCGCGGACTCGGCCGTGTCCTCGTAAGGTGCGGCGAACTCCACGCGGGCGGGGCCGAAGGCGATCGCCTGCCCGGATCGCCACCTTCCCGGCTGCCGGCAGGATGCCCTCGTCCGCATCCGCCAGCGGGACGACGGTGACCACCTCCGAAGATGCATGTTGCGGAACAGGTAGGCCGCGCCGCGGTCAGGCCAGCAGGGCCGCGAAACCAGGATGAAGGTCCGGCTGCCCCACACGGACGAGGGCAGGGAGGACGGTGGGCGGGGTCGCTTCCAGGGGCAGCACCGCGTGCTGGGGCGGGATCAACACCGTGTCGCCCAGCAGCTCGATCCGCTGGGAACTGGTCTTGGTCAGCTTCTCGCTGATCTCCTCCTTCAGCCGGCGCCGAGCGCCCGCTCGCCGGCGGAGATTCGGGGCTCAGGGTGTTGCTGAGCTGCGTGAGGTCGCGGATGCGCTGGCCCGCCGTCTCGACCTCGGACGTCATCTGCCCGAGTTTGTTCTTCAGCAGGGACAGTCCGTCGGAAAGATCTCCAGGGCGTCGCCCCCCGCCAGTTCGGCCTGGGCGGGACTTCGGCGCCGACGACCCCGTGGACAGGGAGGTGATGCCCTGCTCCACGCGCGCGGTGTCCCCCACGACTTCCTGCAGCAGGGCCAGCATCCGCCGGGTGCGCTGCTCGTCCTCGGTGCCGTCCAGCAGTTCCGGCAGGTGGCGCTTCTTGATCGACCCTCGAACGCCTCGCCGGGTCGCGTCCGCGAATGACGATGGGCAGCCCGCAATGGGGCAGGGCATTCGAGGCCGATGCCCTGGGGCCTCGACGATGAGCTGCTGTCCGCAGTGCCTGCACTTCAATGGCGATGCTTCACCCATATCGGGTTCACCGTACGGCATTGGGGCCGGGATGACAAACCCTCAATGCCGGCCGGCCAGATACTCCGCACATCCGTTCCCCAGTGGGGCGGCTTCCGTCTCGTCCAGGCCTTCGTGGTGGACGTGTCCAGCGCGCAGTACCGGGAAAGCTTCGCCTCCCCGGCGGCCGGCCGCTCGATCTGCGTGATCGTGGCCGTTGGATTCAAGCACTGTTTCCGATCAGACGGGCCAGCTCCACCGGCAGGCATTCCCCCGCCGCGGAAAATCTTATCACTCCCCGTGCGGTCCGCCCGCAGGATCCGCAGCACCGACTCCGCGATCGTCCGGCTCCAGGTCGGGCAGATGGTCGCGCCCCCAAGCACTCCGCGCGCCGCGCCCCCCGCAACAGGTCCGCCATCTGATCCACCAGGTTCGCCCCCCGCCCCGTACACATCGGCAGGCGGACCACCAGGTACGGCCTGCCCGTGGCCCGCACCTGCTTGTCCGGCGCCAGCTCACCGTCCCGAACAGGTTCAGCGGGTTGGGGTGTCGCGCTCGGTGTAGGCTTCTGCTTGGCGCCGTCGAACACATGCACCGAGCTGAAGTGCACCAGCTTGATCCGCCGGCCGGGCGCACGCCCGGCCACGTTCTCCGCCGCATGCAGGTTGATCGCGGTGAAGGGCGCCCGGTTCGCCGCCGTCGCCGCCGAGGGGTCCTGGTCCCCGATGCAGTTCACCACCACGTGCGCGTCGGGAATCTGCAGCACCAACCGGTCCACGTCGGCCAGGTTCATCCCCTGCGTGTCAAACGGGTGCGCCTCCACGTCCGCCGCCGCCCGCCCCGCCCCGTGAAACGCCTTCCCCAAGATGGTTTCCGACCCCAGGATGACCATGTTCATGCCGTCCTCCTCACTTGGTTTTGAGGGGGATTTTTTTCCAGGCCACCCCCGTGGCCTCCGTCAATTCGCGCGAGGCCAGGCAGTACACCACCACCTTCTTGCCCGCCAGCCAGCCCGGCTTGGTGAACGCCTTGCGGGCGAAGGTGACGCGCGACGGCCCGGCCCCGCTCCCCTTCACGCCGATGACCTCGACCGCCATCCCCAGCGCCTTCGCGAGGTGTTCGGGCAGGCCCGCTCCGGCCGCCTGCATGTCCCCGCCGGCGCTCAGGAACAGCGTGTGACTGTCCCCCAGCAGCAGCACCGGACTGGACTCGTCCGAGACCGGCGCCGCCCCGGCCTTCTTCACCGTCTCGATCCGGATCTTCTCCTTCTCGACCTTCGCGTCCCCGGCCATCGTCCACAGGTCGCCCGTGAGGGTGATCTCCGCCGGCTCCGCCGTGTAACCCCCCGGGGCCGCGGAGGCTGCGGCCGCGCCGGATTTTTGAATCGCGGCCGCAATCTCCCGGGCCGCCACGTCGATCCCCGCCGGGCTCCAGTGCGCGTCCTGCCGGCAGTACACGCCGACCGTGTCGTTGCTGCGCGCGGCGATGAGCGCGGCGGTCAGGTCGACCACGTTCACGCCCTTCTCGCGCAGCCGCGCATAGAAGGCCTGCTGGTGCTGCCCGCCGTCGCCCGGCTTGCCCGGTTCCGCCAGCTTGTCCGCCATGACCACCGCCTTGGGCGGCACCGGCACGAAGATCAGCTCCACTCCATGGGCCTTGAGCGCGACGGCCAGATCAACGATGGCCGCCTCGGGGTCCTTCGCATCCGGTGCGGCGGCCTGCGCCGCCGTTTCGGCGTGCTCCGCCCAGAACGGTCCGGCCTGCAGGTGGCGCAGCTCCGCGCCGAGGAAGAGCCAGCCGTCGCGGCCCGGGACCACCGCCGGCGTCCGGGCGATCGTCCGCGCGGACGCGAGGGTGAGGAGAAGGAGGAGGGGGAATCGGGTGAAGCGCGGGTTCATGGGCCGCATTGAAACAAACCCCGGGGCGTCTGGAAAGTCTGAACCGCCGGACCCGGGCGCCCGGGCGCAACGGCGTTTCGCCGACCTCCCCGGTCATCCGGGCGTCTGGAGAGGGAACCGAAAAAGCTTTTACAGAAGACCGCAAAGGGAGGAATGAAATCGAGTTGGATCAGGACAGGATTTACAGGATGAAACGGGTTGATGAGGAAACCCATCCTGTCCATCCTGTAAATCCTGTCCAATCTCTTCCCCCGACTCAAACCCCGGATCCGCCATGAACCATTTCTCCCGCCTGCTGCCCCTGCTCGCCGTCTGCGCCCTCACCGCCCGGGCCGGCGAACCCGTCACCCCGAAGGAAAAGACACCGCTCTTCAACGGCAGGGATCTCACCGGCTGGGTGCGCTTCGCGCCCGGCGGGAACGTGGACGAGATGTGGTCGGTCAAGGACGGGGTGATCCACTGCACCGGCAAGCCCAACGGCTACATCCGCACCGAACAGACCTACCGCGACTACCGGCTCGGCGTCGACTGGCGCTGGACGGACAAGCCCACCAACAGCGGGGTGCTGCTGCACAAGACGGGCGAGGACAAGATCTGGCCGACCTGCATCGAGGCGCAGCTCATGCACGAGAACGCCGGTGATTTCTGGATCCTGCAGGGCGCGACCATCCAGGTGAAGGGCAAGACCGTCGGCCCGGGGGCGTACGTCAACTCGGTCAAGTTCGCGCCCCACAGCGAGAAGCTCGCCGGCGAGTGGAACCACTACGACATCACCTGCCGGGGCGACACCGTGAAACTGGTGGTCAACGGCGTGCTGCAGAACGAAGGAACCGGCGCCAGCGCCTCCGCCGGAAACATCTGCCTGCAGAGCGAGGGCAGCCCGATCGAGTTCCGCGACGTGGTGATCCAGCCGCTGGAGTGACCTGCGGGCCGTTGCCGTTACGGCCGCGGCGAAAATCTTCACAGGCAGGAAGAAGTCGTGGGCCGGGACAAGGTTGCCGCCCCGGACACGGCGATCAAATCATTGGGGCACGCCCCCGTTGATCAGACCCCGGCGGTGACCCTGGCGTCCTTGCCGGTGAGGTATTCGTCGATGGCGCGGGCGGCGCGCTTGCCGGCGCCCATGGCCTCGATGACGGTCGCGGCGCCGGTGACGATGTCGCCGCCGGCATAGACGCCGGGGAGGTTGGTGGCGCCGGTCTTGGGGTCGGCGACGATGTTGCCCCACTTGTTGAGCTTCAGGCCGGCGGTGTTCTCGGTGAGGATGGGGTTGGCGCCGGTGCCGAGGGCGGGGATGACCATGTCGCAGTCGAGGACGAACTCGCTGCCGGGCACCTTGACGGGACGGCGGCGGCCGGAGGAGTCGGGCTCGCCCAGCTCCATGCGGATGCACTGCATGCCCGCGACGCGGCCCTTGTCGTCGCCGATCAGCTTCAGCGGGGCGGTGAGGAGTTGGAACTTCACGCCCTCGAGGATGGCGTGCTCGACCTCCTCCGCGCGGGCCGGGATCTCGGCCATGGAGCGGCGGTAGACGATGTTCACCTGCTTCGCGCCGAGGCGCACGGCGACGCGGGCGGCGTCCATGGCGACGTTGCCGGCGCCGACCACCGCGACGCGCTCGCCCACCACCACCGGCGTTTCGTATTCACCGAAGCGGTAGGCCTTCATCAGGTTGACGCGGGTGAGGAACTCGTTCGCGCTGTAGACGCCGACGAGGCTCTCGCCCGGGATGTCCATGAAGGCGGGGGCGCCGGCGCCGACGGCGATGAAGGCCGACTCGAACCCGCTGGCGAAGAGGCGGTCGATGGTCAGGACCTTGCCGATGACCATGTTCAGCTCGATCTTCACGCCGAGACTCTTGATGTACTCGACCTCGCGGTCGACGATGACCTTGGGCAGGCGGAACTCGGGAATGCCGTAGCGCAGCACGCCGCCGGTGTCGTGGAAGGCCTCGAAGATGGTGACGTCGTAGCCCATGCGCGCGAGGTCGCCGGCGCAGGAGAGGCCGCCGGGGCCGCAGCCGATGACGGCGACCTTCTTGCCCTTGGGCTTGACGGTGACGGGCTCGGACTGCTTGTTGGCGGCCTCCCAGTCGGCGACGTAGCGTTCGAGGGCGCCGATGGTGACCGCGCGCTCCTTCTTGGCGACGATGCAGTGCTTCTCGCACTGTTTTTCCTGGGGGCAGACGCGTCCGCAGACGGCCGGCAGGTTGTTCTTGTCCTTGAGGATCCGGGAGGCGGCGGGCATGTCGCCGCGCTTGATGGCGCCGATGAAGCCGCAGATGTTCACCTCGACCGGGCAGCCCTCGGTGCAGGTGGGGTTGTTGCACTCCAGGCAGCGCATGGCCTCGGAGCGCGCGCGTTCCGGCGTGTAGGTGGGGGTGACCTCCTCCCAGGTGGTGCGGTGCTTGACCATGTCGGCCACCATCTGCAGGACGAGGACGGCCGACTGTTCGTCGACGTTCTCGGCGTAGGGTTTGCGCTCGCGCGCCTCGAATTCCGCGGCCATCCGGTTGACCTCTTCCTCGAAGCGGCAGGCCTCCTTGTTCTCACGCGGCTTGATGGTGCCCTCGGTCGCGCCGGCCTCCTGCGGCTTGTAGGTGCGCTGCCGCGCGGTGAGCTCGTCGAAGTCCACCAGCGCGCCGTCGAATTCCGGGCCGTCGACGCAGGCGTAGTGCACCTTGCCGCCCACCGTCACGCGGCAGCCGCCGCACATGCCGGTGCCGTCCACCATGATGGGGTTGAGGCTGACCACCACGGGCACGTTGAGGCGTTTGCACACCTCGACCACGGCCTTCATGTGGGGGACGGGGCCGATGGCGATGACCTCGTCGATCTTCTCCCCGCCGGTGATGAGTTCCTCCAGGACGGTGGCGGCGTAGCCCTTGCGCCCGGCGGAGCCGTTGTCGGTGGTGACGTGGACCACGTCGCTCACGGCCTCGACCTTGTCGCGCCAGAAGAGCAGCGAGGCGTCGCGCGCCCCGAGGATGGAGATGAGGCGGTTGCCGGCCGCGCGGTGGGCCTTCATCTGGGGGAACATCGGGGCCAGGCCCACGCCGCCGCAGACGCAGCAGACCGTGCGTCCCGGCCCGTGCGCCACGCGGTCCTTGCCCAGGGGTCCGACCACGTCGAGATAGGTCTGGCCGACCTCCACGTTGGCGAGGTTCTTGGTGCCCTTGCCGATCGCCTGCATGACCAGGGTGATGGTGCCGGCGTCCGCGTCGGAATTGGCGATGGTGAGCGGGATGCGCTCGCCGTGCTCGTCGCCGCGCACCAGTACGAAATGGCCGGGCCGGGCGGCCTTGGCGATGAGCGGCGCCTGGACCTCGACTTCCGTGAGCGTTTCCGAGAGCTGTCTCCGGGCTGTGATGGTATACATGAAATTTCCCCCCTGCATTGCGGATCGCATCGCACCGGCCGGTCGGCTGCGAATCCATGGTTTAAGAACGAGGTTCCCCCGGAGCCGGAGTGCGCATGCCGCCCATCCCCGTGAGAACGCCGCGCACGGTGGCAAAAGCTCCCCGCCTAGGCAAGGGGGAAGGCATCAGGACTTCCCCTAAAAAAGCTTAGGGATTGGCGATACCGAGCCGGCGTTTGACGATGCCCGGAACCTGTCTGGCGACGCGGCGCAGGCGGGGCAGGGTGTAGGCGCCGAAGGTGCGGGCGGGCAGGGTCTCCGGCAGGTTGGCCATGCGCAGATCCTCCAGGAGCGAGGTGCGGTCGAGCCACTCGTTCTGCACGAAGAAGGTGTAGTGGTGGATGAGCATGTCGCGCACGAGCACGATGACCTTGCCGTGGTCGACGACCCACTGCGCCCACGCCGGCTCCTCGCCGTCGGGGATGCCGCCGATCTCGTCCCAGTGGCGCTGGTCGTACACGAGGTTGTTGATGCTGAAGCGCCAGGCGAATTCCCCGTATTTCGGCGTGCCCGTGCGCGCCAGCGCCTCCCGCACGCGCTCGTTGCCCTCGCGCAGGTCGAGGAACGTGCGGATGATCCATTCCGCGACATCGGGGTATTTCCAGACCGGCCCGGCGACCTCGTGGGTCAGCTCGTGCCCGAAGCGCCGGGTGTACTCCGTCGCCAGCTCCGGAAACAGCGTCAGCAGGAAGTGGAACCCGGTCGCATTGTTGGTGACGACGGGGGTCAGCAGCGAGAGGTGCGGGTCGTCCCGGTAGGCCTCGTAGGCGGCGGTCATGCGGTCCACCCAGCCGGGGGTCAGGACCAGATCCTCGTCGATCTTGAAATAGAGGCAGCCCGGGTAGCGGCGCACGCATTCATTCTGCAGGTTGGAGACGAAGCGCCCCTTTCCGCGCGGGCCGGCGATGGTGTCCCACGGGTATTGCGGGGTGGTGCGCATGAGTTCCCGGACGGCCTCCAGGTGACGCCCCGTGACGCCGCTGAGCAGCAGGACGACCCGGTCGAACTTCGCCAACTCCCCGGAGAGCATCAGCGAGTCCATGGTCAGGCGGAAACAGTCCAGCCGGTGGCTGGTGAGCATCATCAGCACTTTTTTCATGCGGCCGCACCCTGCCATGCGACCCCGTCCGCCGCAAGCGGAAGGCGCGATGGTTTGTCCAGTTGTTTCCCCCGGCTGTTCTCGCTTGCACAGCGGCGGTGGACTGCGCAAGGATGCCCCCCGGTCCGGCATTCCCGCCCCGAGGGAATGAGGGCCGCCGGAAAACGAACACGCCATGGGTTTGATCACCACTCTGCAACTCCCCGAGGGGGCGCTGAACGCCACCTGCTCCAACACCGGGGCGAGCCTGCTGTCGATGTCGCAACAGCAGGCCGTCATGCTCATCTTCCTGCGGCACTTCGGCTGCCTCTTCTGCCGCGAGGCCCTGGCGGACCTGGGCCGGGTGAAGGCCGAACTCGAGGCCCGCGGGGTCCGCATCGCCATCGCGCACCTGCACGCCGAGGCCGAGGCGCGGGCGTTCCTGCCCCGCTACCAGCTCGGGGATGTTCCGCGCATCTCCGATCCCGGCTGCGGCCTCTTCCGGGCCTTCGGCCTGCAGGACGGATCCCTGCTGCAAATCCTCGGCCCCCGCGTCCTGGCCCGCGCGGTCGGGGCCTCCCTGCGGGGGCTGCCCGCCGGACCGATGTCGGACGAGATCCGCCAGATGCCCGGCGTGTTCCTGCTGCGCAACGGCCGGGTGATCGCCGGATTCGTGCACGACCGCATCTCCGACCGCCCGGATTACCGCGGCCTCGCCGACAACGCCGGAGGCGATTCCGGCGGAGGATCATAAGGCCGGGCCGGCCGGGTTCGTGCAGGTCGCGGACCACTTGTGAACGCCGGATTCCGGGGAATATTGGCGGCGTAAAGGAAACACCCCGCGCCACCATGAAACGATCCCTCCTCCTGTTTCTCGCCGCCTTTCCCGCCTTCGCCGCCGACCTGGTCGTTGACGGCCACACCTACGCGGCTTCGGTGCAATCGGCCGGAACCGGGTTCAAACTCCAGGGCGCGGGCCGGTACCGCCACCTGGGTGTCTGGCGCGTCTACACCTCGGCCTTGTACCTGGCCCGGCCGGCCGACGCCGCCAGTATCCTCGGCAACGTGCCCAAGCGCCTCGAGATCACCTACTGCCGCGACATCTCCGCGCAGGACTGCATCGACATCGGCGACAAGTACCTCGGCAGGAACCTGACCGCCGCCCGGGTCGCGGAGATCCGGGAAGGGGTGGAAGCCATCAACAAACTCTACCGCGACCTGAAGGCCGGCGACCGCTACGTCCTGGAATACCAGCCGGGCAGGGGCACCACGCTCACCTTGAACGGCACGCTGCTGGGGACGATCCCCGGGGAGGCCTTCGGTTCCAGCTATTTCGCCATCTGGCTCGGGGAAAACAGCCCGGACAACGACCTGCGCAAGGCCATGCTGGGGCTGCCGTGATCCCGGCCGTCACCGCGGCGGCGATCTTCGCGCTGTTCGGCGTCCTGTGGGCCCGCCAGCGCGCCACGGGCAACGCGGGCATCGTCGATGCCGGCTGGGCGTTCTCCGCCGGGCTGGGCGGGGCGGCGCTGGCGCTGGCCTCGGGCGGCTGGGGGCCGCGCACGGTGCTGGTCGCGGTCCTGTCCGCCGCCTGGGGGATCCGCCTCGCGTGGCACATCCATGCGCGCGCCCGGGGTGCCGCGGAGGACGGGCGGTATGCCGAACTGCGCCGCAAATGGGGGGCGTCGGCGCAATGGAAATTCCTCCTGTTCTTCCAGGCGCAGGCGCTGCTGGCGTTCGGATTCGCGCTGCCGATGGCCCTGGCCGCGCGCCAG
>JAXMHJ010000002.1:0-18181 GCA_046346795.1 Kiritimatiellia bacterium | reverse complement strand
CAGCACGACGCCGGTGACGCCGCCGACGGTGAAGAGGAAGAGGAAGCCCATGGCGAAGAGCATCGGCGTCTTGAACTCGACCGAGCCCCCCCACATGGTCGCGATCCAGGAGAAGACCTTCACGCCGGTCGGCACCGCGATCACCATGGTCGCCAGCATGAAGTAGCTCTGCTGCGTCACCGACATGCCGACCGTGTACATGTGGTGCGCCCAGACCACGAACCCGAGCGCCGCGATCGCGATCATCGCGTAGACCATCGGCAGGTAGCCGAAGATCGGCTTGCGCGAGAAGGTCGAGATCACGTGGCTGACGATGCCGAAGCCCGGCACGATGATGATGTAGACCTCGGGGTGGCCGAAGAACCAGAGGATGTGCTGGTAGAGGATCGGGTCGCCGCCGCCCGAGGGGTCGAAGAAGGTGGTGCCGAAGTTGCGGTCGGTGAGCAGCATGGTGATCGCGCCCGCGAGCACCGGCAGCGCCAGCAGGATCATGAACGCCGTGACCATGATCGACCAGGGGAAGAGCGGCACCTTGTGCAGCGTCATGCCGGGCGCGCGCATGTTCATGAAGGTCGTGATCATGTTGATGGCGCCCAGGATCGACGAGGCGCCCGAGAGATGGACGGCGAAGATCGCGAGGTCCATCGACATGCCGGACTCCGTGGTCGAGAGCGGCGCGTAGAGCACCCAGCCGACGCCCGTCCCGTGCAGCCCGTCGCCGCCGGGCGCGAGGATCGAGAGGACGGCCATGGTCGAGCCGGCGACATAGAGCCAGTAGCTGAGGTTGTTGAGCCGCGGGAACGCCATGTCCGGTGCGCCGATCATCAGCGGCATGAAATAGTTGCCGAAGCCGCCGAAGAGTGCGGGAATGATGACGAAAAACATCATCAGGATGCCGTGGCCGGTGACGAGCACGTTCCAGAGGTGCCCGTTGGGCTCGCCGTCGACCAGCATGTACTGGACGCCCGGGTGCATCAGCTCGAGCCGCATGTACATCGTGAAGGCGACCGAGACGACGCCGAGGGTCGCCGCGGTCACGATGTATAGAATGCCGATGTCCTTGTGGTTCGTCGACATGAACCATCGGGTGAAGAACCCCGGGTGGTCGTGATCGGCGTGCCCGTGGGCGGCGGCGTCGGCCATTGGGTATCTCCTGACAGGCGTAGGCCTGAGTCCGCCTTTCGCGTCCGGCCCTTGTCCGTTCTTAGCCCGCACGGCCCGCTGCGTTCAAGGGGCCGCGGCACGGCGCGAGGGGCGCGATTTGTCGCTGCGCGCCGGGCGGCTCGGCAGCCCAGCCTTGGCGGAAGCCGCTTCCTGGCGGCAGGCAGCGCGCCAAGTCGGGCCGGCAAGCGCAAACGCCGGACCAGCGCGCGAAGAGGTACCAGAAGATATGAATGCCGGGCTCGGCGGAACCGGAAGGGTGGCAGGGTTGACCCCGGCTCCGGCGGCGCGCAAGACGGCGTGCATGTCGGACGTGGCTCTCCTGCCGGGCCAGCGGCTCGCGCGCGGCGTCAGCCGCTGCCTGCGCGCGATCGACTTTGCGCCGCTCACCGAGTTCGTCCCCGCGCCGGGTCTCCGGGTCGACGTCGTCGCGGTCGGCCCGCGCGGCGAGATCTGGATCGTCGAGTGCAAGTCGAGCCGGCCGGACTTCGTGTCGGACGGGAAGTGGGGCGGCTATCTGCCCTTCTGCGACCGCTTCTTCTGGGGCGTCGACCTCGCGTTCCCGACCGACCTCCTGCCTGCCGACGCCGGGCTCATCGTCGCCGACGCCTACGACGGCGAGATCCAGCGCTGGCCCGCGCCCTCCCCGCTGCCGGGCGCCCGCCGCCGCGCCCTGACCCAAAGGATCGCGCGCACCGCCGCCGCCCGGCTGCAGGCGCTGGCCGACCCGGGGCCGGCGCGCACGCCGCTCGCCTGAGCGTCAGCGCCGCCGCGACCCCTGGCCCGCCTTCATGGCGCGCGCCTTCTGCGCCGCCGCCCGCAGCTCGTCGGCGATCTCCTCCGCCTCGTCGGGGTCGAAGTCGAGCGGCAGCTCGACGCTGTCGGTCGCGACGTAGAGCCGGACCATCCCAAGGCTGGTCGGTCCGATCTGCAGGTCCGCCCCGACGTCGCTCTGCCGGTTGATCCCCATGTCCCGCGCCTCCGTCCGCATCTCTCGCCATAGTGCTGGGGCGGCCGCACCGCCGCAAGTTTGTCTTGCAACGGCGGATGCCGCTCTGTACTGCCGTCCGCGTGCCGCCTTAGCTCAGCTGGTTAGAGCACCAGATTGTGGATCTGGGGGTCCCCCGTTCGAGCCGGGGAGGCGGTACCATCCAATCAGTCGTCGCGACGGGCAGGCTACCTTCTGGCGGCGGCGCGCGAAATGCGTGGCGGGGAGCTGCAGCCGCGACAGTGCGCGAGACCGCCCGACCCACGTAAGGCATGCCACAGCGTGGATTCCAGGAGCCACTCTGGCGTGGTGGTGCCGGTGAAGGGACTCGAACCCCCGACCCCATCATTACGAATAATGAGTTTGGCCATTTCACGGCCTAACGGCACATCACACGACACAGCAATTTTTCTTTTATATTCTCTTGTGTTACGCTATGGCTTGCCTACTTTACCGACCATGGGGTAACACGGCCTATCAACCGATTCCGTTACCCCCACGTTACCCCGCTAGAGCACAATCATCTCGGGGTAACGGCGGACACGGGGTAACGAAGGAGGGCCGAGACCATGGCGAAGGTGCTAACCGCGAAGGCGGTCGAGGCAGCGAAACCGGGTTCGGTTCGGAGGGAAATCCCCGATGGCGGGACAGGCCTCTATCTGGTGGTGCAGCCGACCGGCGCGCGCTCCTGGGCGTATCGGTTTCGGGTCGGCGGAAAGCCGAAGAAGCTGACCCTCGGAGCCTATCCGCTTCTCGGCCTCAGCGCGGCACGTGAGGCGGCACGGCAAGCCGCTGACTCAGTCGAGCGGGGTCAGGATCCCGCAGCAGGCAAGCGGCAGGCGCGGGAGGAAGCGCCTAAGCTCACGGTAGCGGCTCAGGTGGCCGAGTATCACAAGCGGCATTTGTCCGGGCTCCGGTCCGGCACCGGTGCCCTTCGGGTACTCCAACTCTCTGCCGTTGCCGAGTGGGACGATCGCCCGGTGACCAGCATCACCAAGCGCGAGGTGGTCGCGCTGATCGATGACGTGCACGACGAGCGCGGACCTGCGGCGGCTAACATGGCACTGGCCCGCGTGCGCAGTTTCTTCAACTGGCTGGTCGACCGCGACGTTATCCCGACCTCCCCCGCCGCCCGAGTGCGCATGCCGGCCAGCCTTGAGTCGCGCACACGGGTGCTGGACGACGAGGAGTTGAGGCTGGTCTGGTTGGCTGCCGAGAGCCTGACTGAGCCGTTCGGCGCATTTATCCGGATGCTGATTTTGACCGGGCAGCGCCGTAGCGAGGTGGCCGGTATGACGAATGCCGACCGAGAGGGCGACCTCTGGACTATTCCCGGCGAGAGCACAAAAAACGGCAAGCCCCATCTGGTGCCGTTCTCCCCTGAGGCGTTGGCGGTGCTCAACGGGATCAAGCCGGTCTCGAACTTCCACGTGTTCTCGACCAACGGGCGGACACCCATCAGCGGCTTCTCGAAGGCTAAGGTTGCCCTTGACGCGGCGGTGGCACAACTCGCTGAAGCGGAAGACGTGAGGCGCCGCGCCATTGGACCCTCCACGATCTGCGCCGGTCTTGCTCGACGGGCCTCCAGCCTTTGGGCGTCCCCGAGGAACACATCGAGCGGATCCTCAACCATCGTTCGGCGGAGGCGGGCATCATCGGTGTCTACCAGCTTTACAAGTTCCTGCCCGAGAAGCGGGCCGCCCTCGAGGCTTGGGGTCGCCACGTTCTCGGGCTGGTCGAGCCGAAGCCGGACAACGTGGTGGCGATCGGGTCGCGCGGGTGAACCCCCGCGAGGTCTTCATCTGGCGGCAGATGCACCGCTACCGGCTGAGCGTCGAGGCTGGGCGCCGCGACGCGGCGAGGGATGCTGTCCGGTTCTGTGCCCGGTGGCAGGTGCCGGTCCCAATGTGGCTGGCCAACGCGATGCGTACCCCTGAGCCGAAGCGCGGACGGGGCCAGCCGCCGAAGGACGAAGTTGACTACGTGCGGTGGGATGCGGTGCAGGAGTGCCGCGACCGGCGCGGCGACGACCACATCCCGAGGACGTGGGAGTCGACGTTCGCGGCCGTATCGGAACTGTTGCAGGGCACCCCCTACGCCGGCGCCCCGGAGACCATCCGCGACTGCTATCGTCGGGTGCTGAAGAACTCCCGCGCGACTCCCGGCCGCTACTACCTGCGCGACAAGTAGCACACACGCTATGCGGTACTGGGGTGACTTATTCCCCTATTTATCCCTCCTAGCATAGATTTTTGATCAGCCTGATATTCGTCTCGTCTTAACGAGAAGGAACCGATATTCCGATGAGTGAACGCCAGATCAGGGCCGCAGAAACCTGCCATATCTGCGGCGGTATCAGTGAAATGACGCTGTGGCGCTGGTTGAAACGATCCGACTTTCCGCGCCCTACTTACGTCGGCCGTTATCGGTACTGGCGGGAACGGGACGTCGAAGACTGGTGGGACGCCCAGCACCAACAGGCCGAAGTACCTGCCGCCTGAACCGCACCCGAGGAGACCAAGAACAAGAACCCCTAAACCCTAAGGGTCTAAGTGATGAATTGTGCAAAGGCGCGCCGGGAAGGGGAGACACCCACCCGGCGCCAGAAGTCCAACAATCACGATCTGCACGATAATAAACATAGTGATGTCGGGTTTCAAATACTTATGGAACCTGTCGCGCGTCGGCTTCTGGGCGACCCCAATCCCGCCCTCTCGAAGTCGACCGAACTGCGGTACGGTTCTCGCGGGTCGCTCGCTATTGATCTGTCCAAGGGTGTCTGGCGCGATCATGAGAAGGCAGAGGGTGGTGGCGTCCTCGACCTGATCCAGCGCGAGCTTCAGATCGCCAACGGTGCGGCCCTGAACTGGCTCCGGTCGGAAGGCTTCGAGCTAGGACCGCTTCCCTTCGATCAGCGTATCGAGAAGGTCTACAAGTACAATCGCGCGGACGGCGAACTCGCCTTCGAGGTGGTGCGGCTGCACAGCCCGAAGGACTTCCGGCAGCGGGCGCCGAACGGCAAGTGGAAGGTGTCCGGGATCCGCCCGGTCCTCTACCGCCTGCCGGAGCTACTGGCGTCCCCGGTCGACTCGCCGGTCTTCATCACCGAAGGCGAGAAGGACGCCGATCGCCTCGCCAGTCTCGAGATCGTCGCGACGACCAATCCCAGCGGGGCTGGCAAGTGACGCGACGACTACGCCGAATCCCTGACCGGTCGGCGGGTTGTGATCCTGCCGGACAATGACGAGGCAGGGGAGGCGCACGCCGAGAAGGTGCGCGCGTCCCTGACCGAG
This sequence comes from Kiritimatiellia bacterium, assembly GCA_046346795.1. Taxonomy (GTDB): domain Bacteria; phylum Verrucomicrobiota; class Kiritimatiellia; order SS1-B-03-39; family UBA6053; genus JAXMHJ01. The sequence continues at coordinate 12,739 of JAXMHJ010000002.1, read as the reverse complement.
AACCCCTGCGCTGTCCTCAGGCTCAACGGGCTGCCCAACAAGGGCGACGTGAGTGATTGGCTCAACGCCGGTGGCACCCGTGACGAGCTTGTCGCGCTGGCCGAGGCCGCGCTCGCCGCACCGGCCGATCCCTTCGTGGAGCTTGCCGACGATCCGGCCGACCCGAAGGATCTGCCTGATCTCGTCCTCGATCCAAAAGGCCGCTGGCCGGTGTGGTGCCCGGAGAACTGCGGCGTCGTGTTGGAGAGGCATCACGCTTGGCGCGGCCTCCTCGCCTATGACGGGTTCCGCGCCGTCACCGTGTTGCAGCGGCCTATCCCCGGCTCCCATGCCCCACGCTTCAACTTCCAGCCTCGCGAGCTAAGGGACGCGGATTTCACTGCGGCGCACCGCTGGTTTTCCCGTCACTTCCACCCGAATGCGACCCGCGCCATCACGATCGACGTGATGCTCCAGGTCGCCCGCGAGAACACCTTCGAGCCGGTTCAGGACTACCTCCGGTCGCTGGTGTGGGACGGCACCCCTCGACTGGGAAGCTGGCTCTCGACCTATCTGGGAGCCCCGCAGACCGCCTACGTCGCGGCGGTGGGAAAGGCTTGGCTGGTGTCTGCGGTAGCTCGTTCACTCGCGCCCGGCTGCAAGGCGGACTGCGCCCTGATCCTCGAAGGCGAACAGGGAGCGCTGAAGTCGACCGCGCTTCGGACCCTCGCCGGTGATGACTGGTTCAGCGACTCCCTGCCCGGCTTCGCCGGCAAGGACGCCTCCTCGAATTTGCGGGGGAAGTGGATCGTTGAACTCGCCGAACTCGCCGCTATGCGCCGGTCCGACATCGAGACGATCAAGTCGTTCATGTCGAGGCAGGTGGAATCCTATCGACCCGCGTTCGGTCGGGCGGAGGTATTCGAGCCGAGGCGGTGCGTCTTCGCCGGCAGTACCAACGCGGCGAAGTACCTGCGCGACCCGACCGGCAATCGGCGCTTCTGGCCGGTCCCTGTCACCACGATCGATATCCCGGCACTCGCCGAGGATCGGGATCAGCTTTGGGCCGAGGCCGTGGTAGCCTATGACGACGGCGATCCGTGGTGGCTGCCCCATGAGATGGGCCAGATCGCCGCTCAGGAGACGGCGCAGCGCACCGAAGAAGATCCCTGGGTCGCGACGATCGCCGACTATCTTGCCGGCAGGGCGGAGACCTCCACCCGTGAATGCCTGTCCGCCGTGGGCGTCCTGATCTCCGACCAGAACAAGGCGATGGCAATGCGGGTCGGCGATATCCTTCTATCCCTCGGCTGGCGCCGGCAGGGGCGCTTTGACGGCGGGCCGAACCGGAAGCTTACCCGGTACGTTCCTGAAGACTCCCCGCGCTGAAGGTTGGGCAATTCCGCCTGAGGTTGAATAGCTAGGATCCCGCCCGGCCACCACTAAAGTGCCCAACCTCAGGCCGAGGTTGGGCGAAAAAGCCCTTCCTTTTCAGAGTCGAAGCCAAAAATGCCCAACCTGCCCAACCTGAATCCTTATAGACCTATAGGAATCAATAACCCATTGATTTCTCACGCGTCTTAGAAGGTAACTCGTTATACGCACACGAATCCCGATTAGACACTTACGTTTTTTACAAGCCTCTATAAGGATTCAGGTCGGGCAGGTTGGGCAATTGCCCTCGCGTCTAGTCGCAATAGGTGTATTCTACCTCGCCCGCCCCCGCCGCAGCACGTCGCGCAGGGTCGCTAGAGGCTCGGCCTCCGCCATTCATAGATGCGCCCCGCCACACCGAGGCATGTTAGAAAGAACGCGAAGTGATAGAGAACGGTGGAAGCGCCAACCATTCCATACCAGCCTCTTGCTTCACTAACGAAGCTTACCGCTAGAGCGGCGACGGTGACTATTGCGCACATCCACCAGTATGAGATTGCCCTATGCGTTAGAACTATCACTGGATTGTCTAGCATCGCGGTCCCCGGTTCTGATCTCGGGACGATGCTACCACAAACCGCTGCGCGTTGCACGACACACGTTAGACGCGAAAACCTTGGGGGGAGGGTCGAAAAAGTGCGTCGAGGCCGGTTCGGAACCGCCTGCGCCGCCTCGTAACTGAAATGGAGGATTTCATTCGCGCGAGCATGTTCTATAGTATTGGCTATGAAAACGAAGGTTGCTTCCTGCTTACCCTCTATCCCGCAGCCTCCCCGTCCTCTGGGTCCAGCCGGTCGACAACTATGGGCCGACGTACAGGCAGAATACCGCGTCGAGGACGCTGGCGGCATCGCCTTCTTGACCCTGGCCGCCGAGGCGCTGGACCGGGCTGCCTACCTGCGGGCTCGGATCGACGCGGACGGTCCGACCGTGACCCTGCCGAATGGGGCCATGCGCGAGCATCCCTGCCTCAAGGGGGAGATCGCGGCGCAGTCGCTGGCGGCGCGGCACCTCGCGCGCCTTCAGTTAGACGTGCAACCGACCAACCGGACCGGCAGGCCGCCGGCCAAGACGACGCTGGGCTGGGATGCCAACTAAGCGAACCTCTATCCTCCGGGAACAGCAGACGCAGATCTCAGCCGGAGGTGATCCGTGCCTTCCGCCGAGGCCAGCGCGCCGAGCTACAGCGACTTTTAGGCAGGCGACCTTGGGAATCGAATCCAATCGACGTGCCAATCGAGGGCAGCCCGCCGTCCTACTCCGCCAACCCGCGCCTAGACTGGCTAGGAGCGCAGCAGGCTCGACGGGCGCTGATCGAAGCCGAGGCCGCCAACGCCGACGAGCGGGCCGCTGCCCGCCTCGCAGATGGTCCATGGGAACCGCCTATCACCCGAAGCCGGCGACCGCGCTAGGGTGCCCGCATCGCGCCAGAAGATGCTATCTCATTCAACACGAGGGCAGCAAACCCTACCCTGTGCGAGGCGGCCTGCTAGCGCCCCTTGCTCTGAATGATCCTATCCTTAAGCGCTTCGATACGCTCTCTCCTCTTACCAAAAAGCTCAGCAAGCGCGTCTTGATAAATTTCGAACGCATCGAGTATGACCTCACGGTCAACAACACCATCATGGCTGCCTACGTTTCCGACGTGTCTAAGTGCGTCGAACGTTCGCGCATGGGTCGGATCAATGACTTGAAAGGCTGCAATACGATCAAACAACTTGCCGGGCGGTAACCGGAACTCATCCAATATCCGCTCGACACTGATCCTCAAACGATTAGCGCACGAGCCAAGATCTATCCAAAATAAGGCAAACGCAATCCGAAGTTCCCTCACCACAGACTCAGGAGTATTCTCAGGGATCGAGGCGAGAGGCGGGGCCGGGTGCATCCCCTTCGGAAAAAGCCTGTACGGATACCGCTCATCCTCCTCTACGCCGTTTTGTTCCTCGACTTGCGCGTCACCATGCACTGCAACGACATTTCCGCATCCATCGACGACGCACCCAAGAAACATCGAGAAACGATGCACTACGTCAAAGTAATCTATGTCACCGTCCTGTACGGCCCGCATCTGCGCACGCGGCGTCTCAACACGAAGTGACTTTTCTACCGGCCGGAGATTCCCTCTGTCGCACCAAGGGCAGGGTAAAGCAGGTATCTCATGGCTGAGAAAAGCCTCAGCCCACAATGCGCGAGTCGTAGCCATCATCCCCCCGGGCGCCTAGCCCTAAAGAATTCCGTTGGATTGGAACATTAGTCAAGGGTGGGCCACTTCCCATCCGTTCCCACGTCCGTTCAGCGGTGATTGCGGACAATCATCTTCGAGAAGGCCGCCTTGGGTGCGCGCCCTTACCTGACACGAATCCAGATTCGCCCGAGGTGTCTGAAGCTGGGGAAACCTGTCGCCGGAGCGACAGGTAGCCATTACCCTCCCCAACGCCTGCCTCGCCACATGGGAGCGCTCTGCACGGCGGCCACGATCTATTGGGCGTGATCTACCGTCGATAAGTCGCGGGCCTGTACCGGCCATGCCAAGGCCGCTACGGGCACGTTGCTATTTGCAACGTTAACAGAGTGTAACGCGCAACAATATGTAAAGTTATTGAGCTTGGGCTGCAGGATGCTATACTTACTTTTATGAAAACTCTGGCCCCGCGCACTGCGCTTGCTGCCGAAGACCGCATCTCGCGGCCTTCCGGCCGCCTTCGTCCTTCCGATCATTTCTATCGCGCTGCTACTGCCAGCGCCCTTGCCAAGCTGACTCGCAGTGGCGGCGACAGCGAGGATTGGGCGTGGCGACTGTGGAACGGCGACGATGCAACGATTTGCGTACTGCGCTCCGCCGCAGCACCCGGCTCGACTGCGACCAGCGGCTGGGCAGCCGAAATTGCCGGCAGTGCAGTCTCGGATCTAGTCGCGTCGCTCGCGCCGGTGTCGGCTGGCGCCGCCCTACTCACCCGCGCAACCCGCGTCAGCTTCAGCGGCATCACCAGTGTGAGCTTGCCGGGCATCACGGGAGGCGCGACGGCATCGTGGGTCAGCGAGAACAACCCGATCCCGGTGACCGCGCCGATCCTCGACGCCGCTAGCATTGCGCCCCGGAAGCTGGGCGCGCTGGCTGTCATGTCTGAGGAGATGTTGCGGGTCACTTTCGCCGAGGCCAGCGTCCGGTTGAGCTTGGGCGAGGCCTTCGCCCGCGCAATCGACCTCGCGTTGTTCTCCGATTTCGCCGGGGACGCCAGCCAGCCGCCGGGGCTGCTCGCCGGTATCAATCCGCTCGACGCTTTCCCCGGCGGCGACGATACCGCGATGAAGACGGATATCGGCGCGCTTGTATCGGGCGTCTCCGGTGCGGGTGGGCAGGTGGTCCTGGTTGCAGCCGTCCCGCAGGCCATCACGATCCAGATGGCGCTGCCGGGCCTGACCGTCCCGATCTACCCTTCCGCGCATCTTGCCGCTGGCACGGTGATCGCCATCGCGATTCAGGCATTGGTCGCGGGGACCGGGCCGGTAGCCGATTTCGACACAACGAAAGAAGCAACGGTGGTGATGCGGACCGACCCGGCGTCGATGGTCGCCGGCGGCTCGACCGCGCACCCGCAGCGGTCGCTCTACCAGACTGGCACGATCGGACTCAGGGCGCTGGTCGATGTCGCTTGGAGCTTGCGTCCCTCGGCCTCGCCCGCCGTCGCGTGGCTATCGGCAAGCTGGTGATGGAGGCGGAAATGAACCACGATGATCGCCTCGCGGACCTGATGCGCCGCAATGCCGAGCTTCTGGCCCGAGTCGATGCGACCTTGAGCGCGCCACGGGCGATCGGCGAGCCGTGGCCGCGCGCCGCCGACGTGACGCAGTCGGTCAGGAAGGTGACGGAAGCCGATCCGGCGGCCCAGCCGCAGCCACCCGCCGAACTCCCTCGGCTCCGCGCTCGGGTGGCCGCTTTGGAGCAGTACCGCGATGCTCTCGAAACCGCGCTCGCCGCGTCCATCGGGCGGCTGGTGGAGCGGGACACCGCGTTGGAACGGAGGTTGGCCGCGCTGGAAGCCGGTGACGTTCAGGACGCTGAGCCACGACTAAGGCTTATTGAGGATGCGTCATGACGACCCCCGCAAGGCTGAAAGCGATCAAGTTGGTGCAAGAAATGCTGAACGACGCGACGACGGATTGGCTCGCGCGTCAGGCAGCCAACGGCCGCAGCCTAGACGAGGTGAAGGCAGAGGTGACAGCAGCCGAGCCTCGGGTGCAGGCACTCATCGCCGGCGCCCTTGATACGCTCGAACCCCTCATCGCTCGGCTCGCATTGCTCGAAGCTGAGGACCGCGAGGAGGGCGGAAGCTCGGACCACGAGGCACGGTTGCTCGATGCCCTGCACCGGAGCGGACGCACCGCTCTGCACCCAACTTCGGATTGGTGGCCCACTTGACGGAGCGCGTAACGGTCGCGGTCCGCTTTTGCGCCAAAACCCGGCTATTCGCCACGCCGTCGGCCCAAGCCTGACGTCCAGAAACGTCCCAGCCACCAGGTGGGGCCACCTAGGCCTTTCTGCCGGCGAGACCTAGACCTTTCAGTGCGAGTCGCTAACCTGCGCAGATGGCTACCGAAACCGATATTCGGCTTAGAAGTTGGCTTGACACCAATCAACGAGACCGCGAGCAGATGTGTCGAGCGGTGCTTGCGCTCGACCCACACTATTCTGATGTGAGGCCCCGGCACCCATCTGGCGGCCCGGACGGTGGGCGTGACATAGAGGCCGTTTATGACGGCAGCCGCATCGCGTATGGGGCGGTCGGCTTCCAAAATGGCGCTAACGACTCGGATCAACAAAGAAGGCGGATTCGGGCGAAGTTCACAAGCGACCTCGCATCGGCGACCGGCGCGAAAAACGATCTGAAGGTTTTTGCATTTTTCACCAATCTGAACCTTGCCTTAGGTGAACAGGCTAAGATGAAGGAGGAAGCGCGCAGGGTTGGAATCGAGCATTGCGATATCCTCGATCGCGAGCGGCTCCGGATCGAGCTCGACTCTCCAGCAGGTTTTTTTATCCGCTTCCAATATTTAGGGCTCCCGCTCTCCGAGGCGGAGCAGGCCAGCTTCCTCGCGCGGTACGGCGACCGTATCCAGGAAGTGGTTTCGACTGGGTTCCAGCGGATCGAGCACACACTTAATCGAATACTGTTTCTTCAGGAAGCGAACGGCGTGCTAGACGGCGTCTACGTGCGATTCCGCTTGAAGAAGATTTACCCCGCCTCAGAAATTGGGCATTTCCGCGCGTTCGTGAGTGTTCAGTTACGCGCTGTTACTCTTGACATCATGCGCTTATGGTTTGGATCAACCGACAAGTCCGACAGGTTCCGCGAAGACGTGAAAGTAAAGCGCAATTGTCCGGGCATCGCTAACGGAATTGGTTCCGGCCAGTGGGAAGAGCACTTTAGACTTCCAGTGCGTGACGAGCAGGGGATCGTTAGACAGGAAACAACTACAGTGGGTTCGCTAGAAGAGGACGATGACGACGAGGCTGAGCCAGAGCTTGTTCAGGTTGGCGCGGGAAGTTCAGTCGGCATGGACCAAGTCCAGTCCATTACAGCCCACTATTCGCACGACGATTTTATTATTAGATTTCGTCCGAGACTGCAGTTGAGCGATCTCGATGAGTGTATGTTCATGCCAGTACTAAATAAGTCACTCGCCGAGAAGCTGATGTGTATTGAAGTGTTTGCAAACGAGTACAAGCTCGCGCACATTGGTTTAGAAGATTTCACGATCGACAGTTCGAAATTTAAAGTCAAAATGTCCCAAGCCTTTAGTCCGGATGAGTTATCGGACCCCTGGGTTCGAATCCGGCCGAGCGGAGGGTTCTCCGCCTTCCAGTTGCGGTTCACGTCAAACACGCCGAGACGGTTGTTTGAACACCAAGAGACGCCGGAACTCTGATGTCGCTCCGTCCGCCCCTACGAATAGACCTATCAGAGGTGTGGTATGGACGCCCCTCAATAAGCTCCGCTTGTCGAAGAGAAAAGAGGGCTTAAGGTGGGACATCCGCCAGCACGTGACGCAACGGCGGCACTGGGCCGGGAGCGGACGCGTTCGGCCGGGAACATCCCGCGTTCAGAATCCAGAACCGCGTCCCAAACCCATACATCCTCAGCACCGGGCTTGGCGGCAGCACCGGCGGGAGATGACCGAGGCCATGGTGGATGCGGCTGTCGCGGCCGTCAAGCAGGTTGCGTCGGGAAGTAAGACGAAGCCTTCCTGACAAACCGGCGATCGTCTATACGGGCGTAGCCGCCGCGAGCACCCTGAAGGGCTATCGAATATGGACGATCGTTTCCGGGAACGACGAGAAACTCTTGAGATCCTCCTAACGCTGCTTCGATGCATAACTATGAAGCGTGCGCTTAAGGCGGATCATAGGCCAGAACATTTGAACTTATTTGCGATCTACGATTCGTGTCTTATGGATGTTTCAATCATATCTTGGTGCAAGGTTTTTGGTGCGTACTCTGAGCCAGCGCATTGGACCAATATCTTCCCGAAGGATGTCCACGGGAATATAAGGAGCAAGCTACAACGCGCCGCTGGTGGTAAAGAATCGTTCGAAAAGGCGCACGAAGAAGCCACTAATTATCGAAATAGTTTTGTCGCACATCATTCTTTTGACGAGCTAAGTCGACCGCACTTTCACCCGCACCTAGACTCGTTGCGGTCAACTGGCTTTGTGATTTACGAGATGATTTACTATTCGTTAGGCGCGGATGGCTGTATCGATCTGCCGACATCTCCGACCAATATATCGGGGGCGCGCTTGGTCGCTATTGAAGAACACTGGGCTGAAATCATTCGAACGGCAAGAGAGGCTGTCGACGGCTACCGCGACTCGCCCCGACGATAAGAACCGCGAGCCTGGATCCATATCAGGGTTGATCGACGGACTGTCGCACCGGACGTGGCGGGCAACCGCGCCTATGGTCCTGATCCCGATCGGGCTCCCCCCTCAAGGGGGCGATGATCTAGGCGGGCAGAAGCCGGCCTGTAGTACCGTGAGGTTGTGCAACCCCCCTATCAGGGACCCTCATGACAGACATGGGGGCCGGGGTCGCGGGTGCAGGCGAAACGAATCGCCTAGGTGGTGAAGGTAGGCCACGGCCTAACTGTAGGCAACAGGCTTCAGGATGAAATCTCCCGAGGGGGATGTTACCCGGTTCTGTTACCCCGAAGCCGGCAAAGCTCGCCGGCCTGGGGGCTATCCTCTGGGGTGAGCGGCCAATCCTCCGCCTGTTACCCCAGATGTTACCCCAAACCTTCGCGACTTTCCTCGGCCTCCCCTAAGTCCTTGTTTTAGTGGTGCCGGTGAAGGGACTCGAACCCCCGACCCCATCATTACGAATGACGTGCTCTACCAGCTGAGCTACACCGGCCACCTCGCGCCTGCGCGCTGGCAGGGCGCGCTCGGCTTAGCAATGGTTGCGGGGCGCGTCCAGCGTCACGTTTCGAGAAAAGTCTCGACCGCCTCCGTGAACGGGCGGGGCGCCTCGGCATGCAGCCAGTGGCCGGCGTCGGCGAGTTCCACGTGGCGGGCGGCCGGGAAGAGGGCGCGGATCTGCGGCCAGGCGGCCGGGCGGACGTAGTCGGAGCGCGCACCCGTCAGGAACAGGGTCGGGCCCTCGAAGCGGGCGCGCAGGTCAGGGAAGCCCATGATCCGGGGCATCTGTTCGCCGAGGACGGGAAGGTTGAGCTTCCAGGCGGGGCGGGGCCCGTCGAAGGCGAGGTTCTGCAGCAGGAAGGCGCGCAGCCCCGGTTCGGGAACCTCGGTGGCCAGCGCGGCCTCGGCGTCGGCGCGGCGGGCGACCGTGGCGAGATCGACCGCCTGCATCGCGCGAACGTAGCCGATCTGGCTGTGGCCGTAGGCGACGGGGGCCATGTCGGCGACGATCAGCCGGCGCACGCACGCAGGTTCGGTCAGCGCCAGCACCATCGCGGCCTTGCCGCCCATCGAGTGCCCGAGCAGGTCGGCGGTTCCGCCGTGCGCCGCGATCGTGGCGGCGAGGTCGCCGGCCAGCGCGCCATAGCCGTGATCGGGGCTGCGCGGGCTGTCCCCGTGGTTGCGCATGTCGACGACGATCACCCGGCGGTGCAGCGCGAGCCGCTTGGCGACGGCGCCCCAGTTGCGGGCCGATCCGAAGAGGCCGTGCGCGATCACCAGCGGCGGGCGGGCGGTGGCCGGACCATGGACGACGGCGGCGAGTTGCATCGGCGGTTCCTTCGGCCGGACGGGCGAGCGGCATGTGACAGGATTCCGCAAGCGAATGAAAGCCGGTCCGGCGCCGAGTGCGCTGGCGCGGCACCATCAATTGCGGGTGACGAATCTCCTCCGGTGGTTGCAAGCGCGACAGTTTTGCCGCATGGGAGCAGGCGGGATCGACGGCATCCGCGCCGCTTGCGCGAAGTTGCGATAAACTCCAGCGAAAGTGAACCCAGGGTGTTCGTTTCCTTCTTCCCGTCCCCGCGCCTGTTCTTCTGGTCGGCTATCGTCTGGGCCGTGCTCTGGGTCGCGGGCTGGTACCTCGGCGGCGCGGCGATCGGCGACATGATCGGGCTCGCCGGCCCCGCGGACGGGCAACTGCCGATCGGCATCGAGCGCTTCTGGTCCGGGCCGTTCCTCTGGTTCTACGTCTACTATACGGTGGCGGTGCTGATCTTCGCGCTGGCCTGGCGGGTGCTCGCGCCGCACCCCTGGTGGGTCTGGTCGATCCTGGGGTCGGCGCTGATCCTCTTCACCACCTACTTCCAGGTCGAGGTCAGCGTCGCGGTCAACGACTGGTACGGTCCGTTCTACGACATTATCCAGGCGGCCCTCGGCAAGACCCGGGTGGTGACGGTGGCGGAATACTACGGCTCGCTCCTGGACTTCCTGGGCATCGTGGTGGTGGCGGTCATCATCGGCGTCCTGTCGCTCTTCTTCGTCAGCCACTACGTCTTCCGCTGGCGGGCGGCGATGAACGACTATTACATGGCGCACTGGCCGCGGCTTCGGCACATCGAGGGCGCCTCGCAGCGCGTGCAGGAAGACACGATGCGCTTCTCGCAGACGACCGAGGATCTGGGGACCAGCCTTCTCGACTCGATCATGACGCTGATCGCCTTCCTGCCGGTGCTGGTAAGGCTGTCGGAGGGCATCACCGAGGTGCCGTTCCTCGGCGGAATCCCCTATCCGCTGGTGGTGGCGGCGATGCTCTGGTCGGCGTTCGGGACGGCGTTCCTGGCGCTCGTCGGCGTCAAGCTGCCGGGGCTGCAGTTCAGGAACCAGCGGGTCGAGGCGGCCTACCGCAAGGAACTCGTCTACGGCGAGGACGACGCGACCCGGGCTGGACCCATCACCACGCGCGAGCTCTTCGAGAACGTCCGGCGGAACTACTTCCGACTCTACTTCCACTACATGTATTTCAACGTCGCCCGCATCACCTACCTGCAGGTCGACAACGTGTTCGGCTACGTGATCCTGGCGCCCGCGATCATCGCCGGGGCGATCACGCTCGGGTTGATGAACCAGATCCTGAACGCGCTCGGGCAAGTCCGGACCTCGTTCCAGTACCTGGTGAACTCCTGGACGACGGTCGTCGAGCTCCTGTCGATCTACAAGCGCCTGCGCGCGTTCGAGGCGATGATCCACGGGGGTGACCTGCCGACGATCGACCAGGAGTTCCTCGCTACCGGCGGCCAGGAGGACGGGCCGGTCAGCGCCTGAAGGGCCCATGACCGGGCGGTCGCCGCCGGGAGGCGAATCCGGTCGTAACGTCAGAGACTTGCGCGGCCCGGAACGCGTATGGAAAACGGGCAGAAAGCGGCCATACGATTTGCCGCCCCCGGGGGCGCGGCGAGCCGTTGCGGCGGCGGCCGAAACCGCCTAGAGGCGGGCCAGCAGCAGGGGAACAGCATGGCGGCACCGAAGAAGGTCGTCCTCGCCTATTCGGGCGGGCTCGACACCTCGATCATCCTGAAATGGCTCGAGACCGAGTACGGCTGCGAGGTCGTGACCTTCACCGCCGACCTCGGGCAGGGCGAGGAGCTCGAGCCGGCGCGGCAGAAGGCGGAGCTTCTCGGGGTGAAGCCCGCGAACATCTTCATCGAGGACCTGCGCGAGGCGTTCGTGCGCGACTTCGTGTTTCCGATGTTCCGCGCCAACGCGCAGTACGAGGGGCTGTACCTGCTCGGGACCTCGATCGCGCGGCCGCTGATCGCCAAGCGGCTGGTCGAGATCGCGGCGGCGACCGGGGCGGACGCGATCGCGCACGGTGCGACCGGCAAGGGCAACGACCAGGTGCGCTTCGAGCTGGCGGCCTATGCGCTGAACCCGTCGATCCGGGTGATCGCGCCCTGGCGCGAGTGGAGCCTGACCTCGCGCACGAAGCTCCTCGAGTTCGCCGAGGCGCACCAGATCCCGATCGCGAAGGACAAGCGCGGCGAGGCGCCCTTCTCGGTCGACGCGAACCTGCTACACACCTCCTCGGAGGGGAAGGTGCTGGAGAACCCCGCCGAGGAGGCGCCGGGCTACGTGTACCAGCGGACGGTCGATCCGGAGGAGGCGCCGGACACGCCTGAATACGCGGAGATCGGCTTCGAGCGCGGCGACGCCGTCAGCGTGAACGGCGAGGCGCTGTCGCCGGCGGCGCTGCTGGCGCGGCTGAACGAGATCGGGGGGCGGAACGGCGTCGGGCGGCTCGACCTGGTCGAGAACCGCTTCGTGGGGATGAAGTCGCGCGGGATCTACGAGACGCCCGGCGGCACCGTGCTGCTGGCGGCGCACCGGGGGATCGAGCAGATCACGCTGGACCGGGGGGCGGCGCATCTCAAGGACGAGCTGATGCCCAAGTATGCCGAGCTCGTCTACAACGGCTTCTGGTTCAGTCCCGAGCGGGAGATGATGCAGGCGCTGGTCGACAAGAGCCAGGAGCACGTCACGGGCACGGTGCGGCTGAAGCTCTACAAGGGGTCGGCGAGCGTGGTCGGGCGGTCGTCGCCGCAGTCGCTCTATTCCGAGAGCCACGTGACCTTCGAGGACGATGCCGGCGCCTACGACCAGAAGGACGCGGCGGGCTTCATCAAGATCAACGCGCTGCGGCTGCGGCTGCTCGGGATGCGCGGAAGGGGCTGAGCGAGGGCGGAGGCCCAGGGGCGGGGCGGTTCGTCCGGGGGTTTGTCCGGGCTCGGAGAAGTGTTCAACCCTTTGATATCAATACAAACACGTCCCGGACGTTAACCGGATTCCAACCGTTGTCCGGGGGGACGGCGGGGTTTTCGTGCGGTGCCCTCGTTCTGGAGAATTGTCGGA
>JAXMHJ010000019.1:0-65712 GCA_046346795.1 Kiritimatiellia bacterium | reverse complement strand
TACAACTGGATGCCCTGCCCGGGGTTGGCCAGCAGAAGATCCAGGTCGCCGTCGCCGTCGATGTCCGCGAGATCGAATCCGTAATACCCGTTCACCCCATCGAGTCCGGTCGCCCCCAGGCTGGTGGTCGGCGGCGCCCATTGCGGGTCGCCGGGACTTCCCGACCGGAAGGAGACCATGAAATCCGCACCCGACCCGAACCAGGCGTCGCGGTCACCGTCGCCGTCGAGATCCGCGAAGCGCACGTTGGCGGACATGTCCGTCAGCCAGTCGCCGTAGGCGCGGGAAGCGGAGGTCCACACGGGATTGAAGCGGGTTCCGTCGTTGCGGAGCAGGGTCACCCGGCCTTCGCGATCATCCCGGGGCCGTCCCATGAGGAGAAGATCCGGATCGCCGTCCAGATCAATGTCCTCGCAGACGGGACGGCAATCGGTGCCGGCGCGGATGGAGAAAAACAACAGATCCCCGGTGTCCGGATACACCGGCTGGGTGGACGTCCCCCGGTTCTGGAAACAGCCCTCGGCGGTGAACAGGTCGAGGTCGCCGTCGGCGTCGATGTCCGCAAAGGCGGCGTACTCGCTGAGAAAGCCCTTGAGACCGTGGAGGTCGGGGTGATCGGGTTCTTCGAAGGAAAAACGCGACGGTCCCCATGCGGGTGTGGCCGGAGTCCCGTGGTTGGGCAGCACCACGAGTCCATAGTGGGAAACCGGCGTACCATAGAGGTGAAAACTTCCGGCCCCCACAATTTCCGGGGCACCGTCTCCGTTCAAGTCGGCGATGTGAAGATTACCGATATTGGCGGAGTTCGCGAGTTCGGAGGTCGCCGGACGGAGATCGGCCAGGAAGGACAGGGGTCCCCAGCAGCCGCCTCCGGGACAGGCCACCCGCTCCGAGCGATACACCCTGAGACGCTCGCCCGAACTGCTGGCGCTGTCCAGCACCATACCGGCGATGACCAGGTCGGGAATGGAGTCCTGGTCCAGATCGCCCGTGGCGAAGACCGGCACGGCGCGAAAGTCGGGGATTCCGCCGGGAAAGCTCACCGGGGTTGGATCCACCTCCCAGACCGGCTTGGCGCGGGTTCCGGTGTTCCGGATCCAGCGGAGAACGTATTGATACGTGGCGAAGGTCACGAGAAAATCGAGGTCCCCGTCGCCATCCATGTCCATGGGCGACGCCTGGAAAATGGCGGGAATCGACGCGGGGAAGGCCGTTTCGGTCACCCGCTCCCAGGAAGGATTTCGCGGGGTGCCGGCATTCCGGAACGCCACGCCGCGATCATAGGAGATGTTCCAGACGTCCAGATCCGCGTCCCCGTCGGCATCGAAGATCGCCATCTGGGTCAGGCCCGGCCGGGGCGCGAGAGAGAAGGCCATGGACTTCTGCACCCGGTCCACCTGGGCCGCCTGGGTCGGCACCCACCCGGCGCGCGACTCCAGCGCGAGGGCGACATTCACCCCCGCGGCGGCCAAGAGCATGCACCTGGTGAAGAATGAAATTGCCACGCCGGCACCTATCTTACAATGTGTCGTCTAGCAGGCTAGGTTTATTCCGAACTCTCATTCAACCACAAACGGAGGGGAAACAGATGAAAATCGCACACAGTATGCTGATTCTGGGGTTGCAGGTCATGATGGGAACCGCATTTGCGGATCCGGCGGCGAACAACACCTGGTACAAGGCGCAGAAAACCGGCGCGAACTATTTCTTCGGCGCGGCCGGAGCGACCTACGACGGCAACAATCCGGATGCGTTTGCGGACACCCTGCGAACGGAGAACAGCGATTCCCCCGGGGATCTCTCCTCGGCGGACAATCGCGACGAGGCCGGTTATGTGGACGCCTCGGGAAACGATCCGGTGGCCCTGGTGAATGCCAGCGGCAGCTACACCTCCGCCAACTCGCACTACCTCCGCTTCGAGGACTTCGGCTTCACCACCTCCTCCTCCACCAACAAGCTCTACTTCCTGGTCAGGCGGACCGCAACATCCGGACCCATGTACATCGGGTTTGAAGAGTCCGTGGACCTGATCGACCGCCCCAGCGGCACCTCGATCAAGAGGCTGGCCAAGGCGCTGGCCACCTTGGAAACCGTGTCCTCCACCGAAAAGGCCACCAAGCTGTATTATACGGTCGGTTATGACAGCAATCCGGGCTACACCGCCTTCAACTCGCCCGAGACCAAGCGGGACAAGGATGTGAGCATCCCGTCGCCGACCAAGTGGCTGCTGGTCGAGTTCCTGATGCGCCAACAGTCCGGGCCCGCCCTGAGTGTGGTGTGCAACATCTGGCATGTTCCGGGGTCCAATGCCATTCCCTGGGCACCGACCGATTCGGGAGTCACGTTGCTGGCCACCGCCGACGTCAGCATTCCCTCCTCACCCAGCAATTCGTACCTGCCGGTGGTCTCCCTGGACAACAACGACCATCAGCGGGTCCATGCGGTGAAGGTCATCCGACCCTGATCCCCGGACACCCCGAGCCCGATCCGGCCGGTCACTCCACGGGGGCCGGCCGTTTTCGTGAAACGCCGGGTCGCCGGGTGATCAGCCTCCGTCTTTGTTCCAATCCGTGCAACAATGTGTTTGCCATGGGGCCGTGCAAACGAGTAATTTCTCCCCAATCCCCTCCATGAACGCACGTTGCACCGCATCACTGTTCTGCCTTCTGGCCGCGTCCGTCTCCCGCGCGGACATCATCATCTCACAGTATTACGCCGGCGCCATCGGCGCGGACAAATGGATCGAACTATACAACGCGGGGACCACGGACGTGGACCTCGCGGCCGACTCCTTTCAGCTCGGCCTTTGGCTCAATAACAACCGCGAAGCCTGGAAGGCGGGAACGGCACCCATCCGGACCATGTCGCTGAGCGGCACCATCCCCGCCGGGAACACCTACCTGTTGTCGTACAACACCTCTTCCGCTCCCTCGTACGCCCAGCCGGCAAACGCCACCAGCACCACGGTCATCAACTTCAACGGCGACGATACGATCGCCCTGTACAAGCAGCCCACCTATGCCTTCGCCAACGTGGTCGATGCCTTTGGAAACACCTCGACAACTACCGCGCCGTTCGCCAACCGGTCCTTCGTCCGCAATGCGGGCGTCACCACCGGGGTCAACACCGACTTCAACGCGGCGGACTGGACCGAGTACACCCTGGCGGAGGTGGACAACGCCCTGCCCGGAACCACCGAGCGCATCGGCTTCCACGCGACCGCCGCCGCCGCGCCTGAACCGGCGACCGCGGGACTCCTCGTTCTGGGCCTGCTGACCGTCCGCCGGTTCCGCCGACGCTGACCGGGTTTTGGGATCTTCCGGGCGGTTCATACCGTCTGCGAGAATGTAGAGCTCACGCCCAGCCGCGGTAGCGGCTTCAAGACGCAAAGACGCCAAGATGTAGGTGCATCCAAACACGATTTTCCACCACTGAGAACACAGAGAGCACAGAGCACAAAATCTGCAATCTTTCTCTGTGACCTCTGTGTTCAGTGGTTAAAATTTCTTCCAGGCGTCTTTGCGTCTTGAGCGAAGCGGGCGTGAACTCTTCCGGCGCAGCCGCAAACCCCATGGCCGGATTTTCCCACGGGTTGGTAGGGCGAGGCGGCTCTGCCGAGCCTGCGTCATTCCTCCGCCTTGAGCTTGCGACCGACCTCCTTGATGTCGGCCTTCTTCATGTCCACCTCGTCCAGCAGGCGGAGTGCGGAGGTGGAGGTGTCGGTGACGGACAGGAAAACCAGCAGCCGGTCGCCGTCGGGGATGACCTCGCCGGAGACCAGCCGGGCGGCGGGCAGCAGGTGGCCCACCTCCAGCTTGCGCGCGGGATCGGTGAGATCGGAGGTGGAGAGGCGGTGTTCGCGCAGGATGGTCTCCAGGTCGGAGCGGTTCAGCACCTGCGCGCCGCGGGTGCGCAACTGGCGGGTGAGCCGTTCGCGGAAGAGCGCGGCCTCGCGGGCGGGGTCGACACCCTCGGTGGAAATCTTGAACGGCAGCACGACCCAGGTGCCGGGGGCGACCCGGGCGGGCGCGGGTGCGGGCGCGGAGTTCTTCCGGAGGTCTGCATCGATGGACTTGAGCATCTCGGTGACGTCGCCGGAGACATCCTGCGACTCCGCGCTTTTTGGCGCGGCCAGGGCCTGCCCCGCCAGCAACCGGGCCCCCAGCCCCCAGCCCTGCTCGTCGAGCACGAGGGCGTCGAGGGGATCGCCGGCGCGGGAACGTCCGAGCGCCAGGGTCGGGGCGTCGCCCGGGGGAAGGTCCACGCCGGCGGCGGCGAAGACAAAATCACCGCCGGCGTGCGCGCCGACGTTCAGCGGGCCGAACCGGGGCAGCGTGCCGGTGAGGGAGCTGACGCGCCGGCAGACGGCGACGCCCAGCTCGGACGCGGCAAAGACCTTGCGGTCGGGATCGGACAGGAACTGCAGGACCTGCTCCGTAAACTTGCTGTTGACCGCGCCGCCGTCGGGCACGGGCTCGAGGTCGCCGCTGGTGAGGAGTTGCCGCGCGGGCAGGCGGACGGACCGGCGGTAGTACTGGAGATCGGGGTTCGTCATCTCGTTCCCCCCGCGGAAGAGCGAGCCGCTGTAGCAGGAGTCGGAGAGGACCAGGATGTGCCGGGCCTGGGAGGCGTCGCACAGGCGGGTGAGGGTGGAATTCCAAACCCAGTCTTCGACGGGTTTGCGCTTGCCGTCGGTGGCCCGGGCGTCGCAGGGGATCCAATAGCCCTCGCCGGTCCGCTCGGAATAGCTGCCGTGTCCGGCGAAGAAGACGAGGCAGGCGTCGTTGGGGCCGAGGGCGGCGATCCGGTCCAGCGCGGCGATGACGGCGCCGCGGGTGGCGTCGCCGTCGAGCAGGCGGGTGACCTTGAATCCGTAGTTCTTCTCGAGAACGCCGGCGATCGCCGCGGCGTCTCTGCTGGCGGTGCGGAGGTCGCTCCAGCCCTCGGCGCCGTGGTCGGCGTAGTCGCTGACGCCGATGACCACGGCGTGGTAATTCAACCGGCTGGGCGCCGCCTCCTCCGCCCGCACGTGGGTGGAGGGCGGCAGGGCCGCCAGGGTGGCGATCAGCAAATGGCTAGCGCGCATAGATCCAGTCTCCTGCTTGCGTCATGTCATCCGGCCGGCCGGGAACCAGCCGGCCCCGGGAGGATTTGTCATCCACCGCGGTCAGCACCAGTTCCAGAAAGCGTTCGCCGGCCTTCCGGATCGCGGCGTTTTCCGGCGGCGGGACCGCCGCCCCGGCGAGCACGAAAAAGCGGCAGCCCGGCCGCACGCCCGAGGACTGGCACAGGTCGGTCTCCGCGGTCCGGCCGGCGAGATTCCGGATCCGTCCGCCCACCAGGGGGAAGCGGCTTTCCACAAGGGCCGCGAGGCCGCGAAGCTGGTCCTTGAGGGCGAGATCGGGGCGGTCGTGCACGAACACATCCTCGGTGAAGAGCACCGCGCCGGTCTCGGCCTCGACCACGTGCGCCACCACGACCGGGAGGCGGTTGGTGCCGTATTCATCGTACTGGAAGAACAACATGAGGTCGGCGGTGGAGATCTGTCCGTACGGGAGGGCGAGCCGTTTGTCGGCGAGGCCGGAGAGGCTGATCCGCTGCTCGGCCAGCAGCGAGCGCAGGCGTTCCTCGTCACGCGCGAGCAGGCGGAAGCGCGGGAGCCGGCCGGACTGGAAGGCGGTCTCGGCGAGCTTGCGGGCGAGGTTCGCGCGGTCGGAGGGCTTGCGGTCCGGATCGGGAATCCACTGGAGGGTCGCGGCGAGGCGATGCTCGGGCAGGACATAGCGGGGGATTTCGCGCACGATGGTGACGGTGGACGTTTCGCTCCGGTTGCCGGCGAGATCCAGGGCGACGACCTCGAAGTGGTTGGTCCCGGGCTGCAGAGGGAGCATGCCGGAGAAGACGGCGTAGTCGGGGCCCTTGCGGTCCTCCAGCCAGTCTTCGCCCTCCACGAGCACCGAGGCGACGCCGCCGCGGTCGGCCACCTCGCCCGAGAGCAGCCATTCCTCGCCGCCGGTGCGGACGACGGAACCGCGGTCGGAGGTCGTGAGCCGGGGGGGAAGGCGGTCCCGGTCGGCGCGGGTTCGGGGCGCACGGGACCCCCGGGGATGTCCACCGGGCAGGCATTGCGCGGCGCGGGGTCGGCCCCGGCGTGGCCAGGGCGCGGCCGGGTCGGGCGCGGGGATCGGTTGAGGTAGAAGCGGGCGCGTTCGGTGGGCAGGTCCTTGAGCGAGCGTTCCAGCAGGGGGCGGGCCGCGTTGATCTCGCCCTCGAGGTGCAGGCAGATGCCCAGTTCACGATGCGGGAAGTAGAGGTCGAGCGTGCGCATCCGTAGGTGCGTCAAGTTCGGCGGGATTGATCGTGGACGAGCCCTTGCGGAGGCCAAGGCAGCGCTCAAAATCCTCGCGGGCCCCGGCGATGTTGCCGGCGTCGAAGCGGGCGCGGGCCCGGCGGTAGAAGTTCCACCATTCGTTGCCGGCGAGTTGCTCGGCGTCGTCGGGCCGTTCCAGGCGGAGCCCCGCGCAACCGGCGGCAAGGAGCGTCCAGGAAAAGCAGCGGGACCAGACGGGGATGCCTCCGCCAGGACTGGCGTTTGCGCGGCATGGGGAGCCTCACGGCAGACGGAGGGCAGGCTTGCCCGAAAGAAAATCGACGATATCCACCGCGATCTGCGGGGACTGCTGGTTGAGCGCGTCCAGCGAGGCGAAGTTCCCGGTCCAGGCGCCGCGGCCGGGGACTTCGACGGTGAGGGAAACCTGGCCTGCGAAAATCTCCTCGATGGACATCTGCAGCGGGTTTTTGCGCAGGTCATGCAGGCGGGAGTCCCTACGGCGGCGGGCCTCGGCATTCACGAACGACGTCACGCGCCGGGTGGCGGTCACGAGCCTCGTTCGCATATTTGCCCGCGGGGGAGCGGGCTCGCCCGCCCGGAAGGCGCAGGCGTGGGCGGGGCTCCGCCTACGTCGGGGCCCCCCGGCAAGGTGCACCCACAGCGTTCCCGCCACCACGGCCGCGCAGGCGGCCAGGGCGTACAGGCGGTTCCTTTTGGGAAAGCGCAGGACCCGGCCCCCGGGGGTGGCCGCGGCCGCAGGCATGGGGGCCGCCTGTTCGGACTGATATTCCCGCAGCAAACGGTCGGCCAGAGGCTCGGCGGCGGCGTTTTTCAGGAGGAGATGCAACGGACGCTGGCGGTGCAATTCGGCGGCAAGTCTGGCATCCTGCAGGACGAGGAGCTCAAAGGCAGCATGTTCGGCGGGGTTCATCTCTCCGTGGAGAAACTGCCAAATCTGCTCGGAGGCATGGCTATTGGAGTTCGTATTCATGACGGATCTCTTTGATGGTCGGAGGACAGGTTCAAGTATTCGGACAGTACGACATTTTCGGCGCAAATCTTTTTGAATAACCCCAAACATCTGGAGATTTTTCCGCAGACGGCGCCGATGGTCATGCCTCGTTTTTCCCCGATCTCCTTGTATTTGAAGCCCTTGAGATAGAAGTCTCCGATGATGCCCTCGCAATCGCCGCCCAAAGCCCTCAGGGCCGCCCGGGTCGCATCAGCCAGTTCCTCGCGGGCCAGTTGGTGGCCCACCTCCTCATGCGGATCAACCGCCTCGGGCTGGCGGGAGTCGCCGTCCTCGCCGGGCGCAAGGTCGAGTTCGACCGAGATGTTCCGCCTCGGCGCGCGGTAGCGGACGACATCGATGCAGCGATTGATGGAAACGCGCTGGAGAAACGTCTTCATCGACGCATCGCCCTTGAAGTTGGCGAGCGCCTTGGGCAATTCCGCGCGGATTTGCTGGCAGACGTCCTCCTGCAGGGAGAGCGGGAAATTCCACTTGCGCCAGCCCACCACGGAGACGATGACGGGATCGACCTGCCGGATGAACCCGGTCCACGCCTCCGCGTCGCCGGCCAGGAGGCGGTCGAGGGGGATGACTGGGGTTTCGGCGTTCATGGAGGCGAAGTGGGAGCGGTTCGAATATTGGCGTTGCCGGGGTCGACAGCTTATCAACATGAGTGCTACCCTGCAAACGCAAACGCCATGCGCACCCCCCGCTTGATTCCTGTCTGGCTGACCCTGCTGGCCGCCGCCCGCGCCCCCGCCGTGTGGCCTCTCGCGCCGGACTCGCCCGTGCCGGAGGACGCGAGGGTGTTTGATGTGAACACGCCGATCGGACCCATCCCGATGGTGTTCGCCCCGGTGGGCCGCCTGCCGGACGCGCCGGCCGGGGTCGGCCTGCGTCTGCAGACCTTCGCCCCGCCCGCGCTGTTTTCCGCGCCGCTGCCGGCGGGGTCGGTCCGCTGCCGCAGCCTGGCGTTTGGCAGGGCCTTCCTCTCCTGTCCGACGACGCCGCGGCCCCTCCTGGAATCCGGCCGGCGCGGCGCAGCTCCCGGTCGCCCGAGGCGCGGCGACAGCGTGCGCGTCCGGTCGGCGCACACCCGCCACCATTCCGACGACCCCGGCTTCCAGCCCGGCGACTCCTCCTTCGACACCACCTCGCTCAACCACGCCAGCCTGGTCCTGCCCGTCTTCCGCGCGGGCCGCGACGGCGCGCTCGGCGCGCAGGTCAGGAGGGTCTTCGACTTCCGGCAGGAGTTCCGCGCCGCCGTCCGCGCATCGCGTCGCGACTCCGCGGGCGCGTCCGCGAGCCGGGTCGATCATGAACAGCAGTCCTCCACCCTCTCCTTCCAGAACAACGAGATCGTCATCGGCATCCTGGCCGACCTCACGACGCGCTCCACCGCGACCCTGCGGCAATCGGTTCAATCCGGGATGGAGGGCTCCTTCGAGTTCGTCCAGCAGGGCGTGATCGAGGCCTACAGCCCGTCGGTCGCCGTGAACCTTGCCCCCGGCTGGTCGTTGGGCGCGGCCGTGAATCTCAATCAGGACAGCCCGCTGTCCGAAAATCAGTTCCGTTCGCGCACGACCGCGCGCTTCACCGCCCGCACCACCTCCGACGAACGCCTGACCACCACCCGCGTCACCGACGGCACTTATGCGTCCGCGGGCACCCTCACCGTGCCCGGGACCGATTACACCCCGTCCTTCCAGATGCCCCTCCCGGGCGAGACCGGAACCGTGCCGACCTTCTCCTCCACCTCCACCACGACCTCGCGTCGCCAGCGAATCCTGGAGGGCGAGTACACCGAGCTCAACCGCTACGAGGACGTCACCGGCTGGAACGGCACCCTGGGCTTGCGCTGGGCCGCGCCGCGGAAGGCGTCCGCGGGCGTGGCGGTCGACCTGCCGTGGACGGCCGACGCCGAGCAGCGCCGGGAGATCCGCACCGTCGAAACCCTGCGCGACGGGGCCTCCGGACGCGTCCTCTCCACCCGCGAGGCCGCCTCCACCAGCCGGCGGGACATGGAGATGGATTTCCCCCTCGCCCTGTCCGCCGGGGCCGGGTTCCGGATTCTCGGCGACTGGCTGGTGAGCGCGGACGCGCGGTTCACGCAATGGTCCGACTTCCGGTTTGGCGACGACCCCCAGGCCCGCGAACTGGGCGACACCTGGGCGTACGGCCTCGGCACCGAATGGGTGGCCCGGCCCGGCGGGCGCGAACTTCCCCTGCGCGCCGGCCTCCTGTGGGAGCAACGCCCCGCGCCGGGCGGCACCGACGACTATCACGGGTTCACCCTCGGCACCGGTTTCCGCCCCGGCGGGGGCTTCCTGGTCGATGTCGCCTGGCAGATGCTGGAGGCGGACGACCTGGCCTCCATCGTCCCCGCCCAGTCCGGCCTCCGCTCCGACACCCGCCAGCACAGCGGCTGGCTCACCTTGATCTGGCAATACTGAGGTCCGCCAGACCGCCGGTCAAACGGACGCCGGCGGCGCGAGGGGGCGCGGCCCGCTCATCAGCGACACCACCACCAGCGTCAGGAAGGAGAGCGGGACGGTCAGGAGGGCGGGCTGGCTGAAAGGCGCGGGGGCGGCGGCGGGGTCGAGGCCGTAGACGAACTCGTACGCCGGGGAGGTGAAGGCGAGCCAGCCCATGGAGCTGACCAGGCCGACGACGATGGACGCGGCGATGCCGCGCTTGGTGGTGCCGCGCCAGAAGAGGAGCATGACGAGCGCGGGGAGGTTGGCGCTGGCGGCGACGTTGAAGGCCCAGCCGACGAGGAAGGTGACGTTGAGCTTTTCGAACTGGATGCCCAGCACGATGGCGACGGCGCTGACGACCACGGCCGCGACCTTGGCGGAGAGCACCTTGCCGCGGTCGGTCAGCTTGATCCCCATGACGCTTTCCATCAGGTCGTGCGCGACCGCGCCGCTGGCGGCGAGGATCAGTCCGCTCACCGTACCGAGCACGGTGGTGAAGGCGATGGCGCTGACCAGGGCGAACAGGGTTTCGCCGAAGGAGCGGGCCAGCAGGGGCGCGGACATGTTGTTGTTGGTGACGTCGAGCCCCCCGCTGGTCATCGCGCCCAGGCCGATGAACAGGGTGAGGGTGTAGAAGAAGCCGATGGCGCCGATGCCCACGACGGTGCTCTTGCGGGCGCTGGCGGCGTCCCTGACGGTGTAGTAGCGGATGAGGATGTGCGGGAGCGAGGCGGTGCCGCAGAAGAGGGCGAGCATGAGGGAGAGGAAGTCGAGCTTGTCGCTCAGCTTTTCGGAGCGCACGCCCTTGAAGGTCGGGGTGCCGCCGGGCACGAGGATCTCGTCGCCGGACACCTCGCGCGGCGTGTAGGTGGTCAGGGTGCCGCCCTCCGCCGTTTTTTCGGTCTTCTTGCCGTAGACGGCCACGGTGGACCTGGAGAGGGTGGCGATGAACTCGAAGGGACCGAGCGGACCGGTCTTTTCCACGCCCCCGGGCAGCGCGGTGACATGGCCGACGGGGCGGAGATCGCGGCGGTCGGCGAAATCCGGGGCGGTCCCGCGGGTCTGCGCCCCGCCGTTGACCAGGGTGCGGCCGTCCTTCGTCTTCTCGACCGTCTGGGCCTTCAGGGCGGTGTCGCGCGGGGTGACCGACAGGCCGCGGGCGAGGATCATGTGGGTGAGCAGCACGCAGAAGACGACCAGCAGCGAGCCCTTGATGAACTGCACCCAGGTGGTGCTGACCATGCCGGCGGTAACGACGATGACGGTGACGATGACGCCGACCAGCACGACCCCGGAGGCGAAGGAGAAGCCGAGCAGCGGCTTGATGAGGGCGCCGGCGCCGACCATCTGGGGGATGAGGTAGAACACGCTGACCACGAGGGTGCTGGTGGCGGCGGCGAGCTTGATGCCGCGGCTCTGGAAGCGGCTGTCGAGGGCGTCGGCGAAGGTGAACTTGCCCAGTTTCTTGATCGGTTCGGCGATGACGAAAAGGGCGACGACCCAGCCGGCGAGGTAGCCGATGGAGTAGAGGAACCCGTCGTAGCCGTAGAAGGCGATCATGCCGCAGATGCCGAGGAACGAGGCGGCGGAGAGGTAATCGCCGGCGAAGGCGATGCCGTTGACGAACCAGCCGACCTGTCCGTGGGCGGCGAAGTAGCCCTGGGCGCTTCTGGCCTTGCGGCCGAGCCAGAACGACAGCGCGAGCACGCCGATGACGAAGGCGATGAAGATGAAGATGGCGGTGGAGGAGGCGTCGTAGATCACGGGCGGGCCTCCGCTTCCTTGCGCGAGAGGAACATGTACAGCAGGGCCATGACAAAGGCCGCGACGATGAGCGAGAAGCCGTACCAGGTGGCGTGGTTGACCCCGCCGAGGCCGGGGCGTTTCATCCAGTCGAGCCGGAAGGCGCACAGGTAGATGAACCCGCCGTAGAGGGCGAGGTAGACGGCGAAGAGGACAAGCCCGGGTTTGGAGTACGGCGGGCGCGGATCAACGGGGGGGGCGGGTTGCGTCATGGTGACGCCAGCCTACCGCCCGTTTGCGGCGGGTGCAAACCCCAAGTTGGGGCTCCTCAATCCTCGGGCAGCGGCCGGCCCTTGGTTTCCGGCAGGAAGGGCAGGACGACGAGGCCGAGGAGGAAGACCAGGCACATCCACGAGGCGGCGTCGCGGAAGGCGTCGATCTTCGCGGCGGCTTTGACGGCGTCGAGCACCGCGGCGGCGGCGTTGGCCCCCGCGTCGGCGACGGCTCTGGCCTCGGCCTTCCCGGCCAGCCTGGCGGCGAGCAGCCCGAGGGTCAAAGGGCCGGTGGCGGCCAGATAGCGGCCGACGTTGTAGCAGAAGGAGGTGCCGGTGCTGCGCAGGCTGGTGGGGAAAAGTTCGGGCAGGTAGATGGAGAAGCCGGCGAACACGGAGAGCTGGAAGAAGCCCATGATGGGGGACATCCACAGGATGTCGGTGGTGGAGTTGAGGCTCTGGAACACAAAGACGGTGGAGACGAGCGCGCCAATCAGGAAGATGGCGAAGGTCTTGCGGCGTCCGAGCACTTCGGTGACGCGGGTGAACGCCATCATGCCGAGAAAGGCGCCGACATTGAAACAGCCGAGGTTGATGGCACCCCAGAACTGCTTTTTCTGGGCGATCTCCGCGGCGGCGAAGCCCCTGGCCTTGAAGCTGCCGGCGATGATGTCGCTCACCATGTCGGTGGAGAACACGCCGAGGCCCCAGAGGCCGACGACCCCGGCGCAGGAGAGCAGCATGCCCAGCAGGGCGTGCCTGCGCCAGGTGGGATGGCCGAACAGGTCGCGATAGGAGCCGGCGCGACGGCCCTCGGACGCGGCCTTGTCGCGGGCGGCCACCCATTTTTCCGGCTCGTGCATGCGCATCTGGATGACGGCGGTGAGCAGGGCGGGCGCGGCGCCGATGAGGAAGAGCCATTTCCAGTAGCCCGGGCTGGTCACGGACAGGGCGACGACGACCCCGATGCCGGCGGCCATGACATTGCCCACGGCGGAGAAGGATTGCAGCACGCCGAGCGCGCGCGGCCGGATGTGGCCGGGCAGCGTGTCGGCGACCAGGGCGACGGCCAGACCGAACACCCCGCCGACGCCGAGGCCGGTGAGGAAGCGATGGGCCGCAAAGTCCCAGAACCCCGTGGACGGGGCGGAGAGACCGGTGGCGATGGAGGTAAAGCATGACGGTGATGGCCAGCATCCGGGCGCGGCCCAGGCGGTCGCCCAGCGAGCCGAAGATCATGCCGCCGGTGGCCAGCCGATGACGAAGATGGAGGTGGCCACACCACCATAGAGCTTGGGATCCGCCCCCGCGGCCAGCAACTGCTTCATGGCGGGGTTGCGGGCGAGGTTGAAGAGCTGCTGGTCGAGGCAGTCGAACATCCACGCGAGGGTGGCGACGAGGAAGACCATTTTCTGGTAGCCGTCGAGTTGCGGCCACCATCCGGAGGCGGAGGGCTTTGGGTTGCTCATAAGGTTGCATCATGCCTCGGCCCGCATCCCAAAGTCAAAGAAACATATGATGGGAAGACACCGCGGCAACGACCCGGCATCGGACCGGGTGGATTTAGTTTCCAGTCCGGATTGAATCCAAAACGGATTCCGGATTATGCTGGCGGGGGTTTCTGCGCCCGGCCGCGGGCCGGACGTTTTGAAACCCATCCCCGTTCCATGAACAACCCCCTCTCAGATCCACGCTTGACGCTTCTTCCTCCGGGCCCGGCCAGGGCGGGGGACGAGCGCACCCCCGATCACCGTGTCCTCAACCGCATCAACCGGAATCTGGCCTTTCTGGGCCGCTGGTTTCTGAACGCCCTGCTTTTCGGCCTGGGAGACATCGCCGGACTCTCCTTCTCCATGGTGCTTGCGTCCCACATCCGGAACCAGCTCAGGGGGGATATGCCCGTGCCTCCCTGGATCGGGTTTGCCCTCCTGCTGTGGATGGTGAGCGCCCTGGCCATCCGCCTGCTCCCGGGCTGGGGGCTGGGACCGGTCGAGGAACTGCGCAGAACCACCATGCTGCTCCTGGGGGTCTACGGCACGACCGCCGCGTCCCTGTTCTTTGCCAAGACCAGCACCGGGGCCAGCCGTCTCACCCTGATTGTGGCCCTTTCCTTCAGCATCTTCCTTCTTCCCCTCATCCGGACCCGCGTCAAGGCGCTGCTGATCCGACTGGACCTGTGGGGGTTGCCCGCGGTGATCTACGGGGACGCCGGGTCCGCCACGCGCATCGTCCGGACGCTTCGGGACGAGTCGTCCCTGGGTTACATTCCCGTGGCGGTCGTGGATGACCTCACCGGGACGCCTCCTCCCCCCGGGGCCGAGGTCGACGGCCTCCCCCTGATCACGGATCCGCGCAAGGAAGGCATCTATGCCGACGTGGCGGTGTTCCTGCAGCAGGGGCGCAGCCGGCACCAGATCGTGGAAACCATCGAAGGACGGCTGTCGGATTTCCGGCACATCGTCATGATCCCCGATATTGATGAATCGCCGTCCCTCTGGGTGAAACCCCGCGACATGGGCGGCGTGCTCGGACTGGAGGTCACCTCGAACCTGCTCGACCTGTGGGCCCGGTCGGTCAAACGCATCGCGGACATGACCTTCTGCCTGCTGACCGTTTTCATCTGGCTCCCGTTGATGGCCGTCATCGCCACCCTGATCTGGCTGCAGGACCGGAAAAGCCCCCTCTTCCGTCAGGAGAGGATCGGCCAGAACGGACGCGGCTTCAAGATGCTGAAGTTCCGCACGATGAGCGTGGATGCCGAAAAGGTGCTGCAGAAGAAGCTCGATGAAGATCCGCTTTTCCGGGAACAATGGGAACAGGGATTCAAGATGCGGGAGGATCCGAGGATCACGCGCATCGGCTACTTCCTGCGCAAAACCTCCCTGGACGAGCTGCCCCAGCTCGTCAACGTCCTGCGCAACGAGATGTCGCTGGTCGGCCCGCGCCCCCTGCCCCGCTACCATCACGGCATGCTGCCGGGGCGCGTCTGCCGGCTGCGCGAGCGGGTGAAGCCGGGGATGACCGGCATGTGGCAGGTTTCCGGCCGCAGTGAAGCCGGCAACGAGGGCCTGGTGAAGTGGGATTCCTACTACGTGCGCAATTGGTCGGTCTGGCTGGACATCGTGATCATGGTGCGCACGTTCCGCGTGGTGCTGACCGGTCGCGGCGCGTTTTAACCCGGCCTTCGCGCCCGGGAGGGTCAGGGCTCCATCTTCTTCCGCACCTTGTCCATCACCGGAACGAGCGCGGGATCGAAATAGAGCTTCTGCGCCTTCTCGTAGGCCTCCAGGGCCTTGCGGTACTCGCCCTTGACCTCGAGGTAGGCGGCCTCGGCGCGGGCGCGACGGGCGGCCAGCATGACGTCGGGGGACACGGCTGGCGGCGCGACGACGGGCGGGTTTGGCGGGGCCGTGGTTCCCTGCTTCTTCCGCAGTTCGGCCACCCGCTGGCGCAGCCGCGGGTCGGGTACGAAGGACAGGCTCTGTTCATACGCGGCGAGGGCGCCGGCCAGGTCGCCCTTGGCCTCCAGATAACCGCCCTCCGCCCGGGCCCGCCGGGCCTTGAGCAGCTCCATCTCGCCGGGCTCGGCGGCGGACGCCCCGGGGTTAAGCTCCGCGGAGGTCATTCGGCTTTCGAGGGCGGCAAGGCGGGCGGCCACGACCTGATTCGAGTGGACGGACATGCATTCCGCAAAAAGCGCCCTCGCCTTTTCCAGATTCCCACGCCCTTCCTCGTACCCGGCATCGGCGAAAAGCTTGCGGACGCGCTGCGCGGTCTTGAGATCCGCCTCCGAGACCGGCGTGAAAACGGCGGGTCGGTCCGCCCCGGGTCCGGGCGGCTGCACCGGGGAACCCCCGCTCCCGGGCGGGATCACCGGCAACACCGCCACCGACCGGCTGATCTTGTTGGAAACGACCAGGGCCGGGGGCGCGAAGTCCCGCTCGCGAACGCCCAGCGCGGCCGGGACGTCGCTCTTGAAGGTCCAGCTTTGCACCGCCGTGTTGCCCAGGTCGTCCGACACCACCAGCGAGATCTCGTGCTCGCCCGAGGGCAGCGTGCCGGCGGCGAAGGCGGCGACGTTCTTGGCGGGATCGAACGAAAAACCGGGGGCGAGCCGCCAGCGCGCCGGCAGGATCTTCCGCCCGTCGATGCGGAAGTCGAGCACCTGGGGCTGGCCGAGTCCGTCGCTGAGCACGAAGGCGATGCGGGTGTCGGCGGGATCGACCCGGGTCCCGGTCTCGGGCACGCGGGCGGCGAGCACGGGGGCCTCCAGGTCCACCGCGAACGTCCAGGTCTTGACCGTCGACAGCCCGCCGGCGTCGACCACCTCTACGCGCGCCTCATGCAGCCCGCTGGCGAGATCCCAGGGGAGGAAGCCCGTGAGCAGCCCGGCGGAGGCGTCGAAGCCGACCGAGGCCGCCGGCAGGTCCGCCCCGTCGACCGAGATCCTGCAGGCCGCCGCGTTGACGCCCCCCTCGTCGGACGCGCTCACCTGGATCATCGGCCGCGCCACGGGCAGCCGCTCGCCCTCGCCGGGCCGCGTGCCGAGCAGCACGGGGGGCTTGTTGTCGATCAGGAACTGCCATTTCACGTCGGCCACGTTCTCGACCACGTCCTCGGCGCGGATGCCCGCCGTGTGGCGGCCCGGGGCGAGCTTTTCCGCCGGGCGGAAGGAGACGCGAACCTCGGTGGGGTCGCCCCGGGAGATCTCGAGCTGCTTTTCGGGAATCTTGCGCCCGTCGAGGGTGAGCACGATCCGGTTCTCGGCCCCGACGGCCAGTCCGGTGCCCTTGTCCACCAGCAGACAGGAAATGACCGGCTGGAATTCGGTGATGGTCGCGTCGCGGCCGGGCTGCAGCTCGCGCACGGCGGGCGGGGTGCGCTCCGCGATGATCACGTAGGTGGTGATGCGGTTGACGGGGACGATGAACTCGTCGGTCTTCGGATCGATCTCGACATCGGGCACCGGCTCCCACCGGCCGGCCTTCTGGTTGGCGGAGACGGGGACCCACTGCATGACGCGCAGGCGTGACTTGAGGTAGTCGGGATCCTCGACCGCGTCGGAATACTGCGCGGGCACCTTCATCTTCAGCTTGGCCATGAGCGGCTTGAGCTGCGAGAGGTCGGCCTGGGTGGCCGAGCCCTTCAACTCCAGCGGCTCCTCGGGGGGCTGGTTCATCTCGATGACATACGGCACGCCGATGATCTCCAGGCCGGGCGGAAGCGGGTCGACGTCCTCGCGCCTGCGCTTTTCCCCCTCGACGACGGCGGGCTTCTCCTTCGGGATGTTGGCGTACTTGATGAAGAAGATGTTGTCATACCCCCCCACCCTCTTCCCCTTGCCGGGGCCTTCGGGAATGACCGGCTGCAGGCCGGGCGGGATGATGAGCTGCACCTGCTCGTCGGCGCTGCCGACCGTTCCCCCGGTGGCCGCCGCGATCTGCTTCATCTCCAGCTCGGTCTTCTCCTCGACCAGGTTCCCCTCGGGGTCGGGACTGTGCACGATGACCTCCACCTTCCCGTTGAAGAAGCCGACCTGCTGCGGCAGCACCACGCGCCGCTCTCCGTTCGGGCCGCGGACCACCTTGTATTCGGCCAGCTCGCCGGAGGACCCGCCCAGCTCGACCTGGATGTCGCGCTGCCCGGGGAAGCGCAGGGTGAGGGAAAGCTCTTCCGGCGCGTCCTCGTCGAGCAGGATGACAAAGTCGTCCCCGAGGGGCGCGGCCTTGATCTTCAACTCGGGCTTGATGGTGTCGATGAAGACGCTTTTCGATTCGTAGACCGCGCTTTCGTTGCCGGCGAAGTCGACCGAGGTCACCGCGTAGTAGTAGTTCCCGTCCACGGGCGGGTCGTCCACGATGACGGTGGCGTAGATGTCGCGCCGCACCGGGACGAGGCCGGCGGTGTCCGTGATGGGGGTGAGCGACCGGTAGAGGTTGTAGGAGTTCGGATCGCCCCCGGGCTCCTTCCACTGGATCACGGCCACGCCGAGCTTGCGCATCTCCAACTGCAGGCCGGAGGGCATCTCGGGCGGGCGGGTGTCAGTGGTGAAGCGCCCCCCGGTGGTGGCGTAGCTGGCGGTGCGGCGCGGGGTGGGAAATTCGCCGTCGTCCTCGTGCTCGTAGCGGACCTTCGCGATCTGCGTGGAGGGGTTGCCCGCCAGGTCGACCCCGGAGAACGTGAAGCGGCCCTCGATCCCGTCGGCCCCGCCCGGGATTTCCATGAAGCCGGACCAGTACCGACCGTAGCCCGTCAGCGGAATGGCGACCGGCTTGCCTCCGCCCAGCGCGAGGGAGAGCGCGGGGGGAGCGGCCAGTTCCTCCGGAGCGACCAGGCGGACCTCCTGCAGGCGCGGACGAAGGCGTCTGCAAGGCGCGCCTTCACGTTGACCTTCATCTTGAAGGTGGACGAGACGATCATCCACCCCGCCGAACCGGTCGTGTCGACGAGGAAGGTTTCGCCCTTGCTGATGTGGCTGCCGGCCGCCCCGGTCGCGGCGGTGGCCGAGAGGCGAACACCGCCTCCTCGCCGGATTCCAGGTTCTCCGCGACCTCGAACTCGCCCCACCATTCGGAACCCTTGCCCTGCATGACGACGGGGAGGGCCTTCCGCCCCTCCTGCTTGATCCGCCAGGTGACCGCGGGCGCGGCCTTGAGGGGGACGGCGGTGGCCAGCCGGACCCGCGCCTTGCCGCGCCCGATCACCGGCACGCCCTGCGCGTCCGTGCTCGCGGGCACGATCTCCGTTCCCCGCACGCGGTAGAGGGAGAAGGAGCCGCGGGGGGCGTCCGACTGCACCGACACGGGGGCGCTGTCGCCGGGGGCGGATTCGTTGCCGGCCAGATCGAGGGAGGTGACGGCGTAGTGGAACGTGCCGTTGCCGGGCGGGACGTCGAGGCAACCGTAGTCGTCAAGGTTGGCGAACTTCACCCCGACCACCTGAACCGGACGCAGGCCCCGCGTGGAGGTGATTGGCTGCGAACTGCGGAACACGTGGTACCGCATGGGCACCTCGGTGGTCTGCCCCTCGCGCTTGGGCGTGTGCCAGGAGAGCTTCACCGCGCCCGGCGTGCCGCGGGTGTCGGGCTCCACCACCAGTCCCGAGGGCGGCAGCGGCGCGGTGCGGTCCACGTGGAACAGCGGGCCGCGGGCGATCTCGTCCCCGACGGTGCCGGCCTCGTCCCTCCCGCGGAAGATGAATCCATAGGTGCCCTCGGGGAAGGAGGGGTCGATCTTGAGCGTGGTGCTCCACCGGTCGTCCCCGCCGGAAAAGCTCAGCGGGATGCGCCGGCCGGACTCCGAGTTGATCTCGACGGAGGGGGATTCGACCAGCTTCTTGGTGACCTCCAGCCGCAGGGGATACGACCCGTCGGTCAGCCAGATGTCCGGCTCCAGGAAGAACCGGGCGATCGGCGGGATGGCCTTGTAGTCGATCCCGGCGTTTTCACTGGCGCCGCTCTCGTTGAGCGCCGCGTCCACGGCGGTGACCGCGAAATAGTATTTCCCATCGTGATTGGGCGTGCCGTAGATCTCGGTCCAGGTGACGCCACGGTTCATGGGGCTCAGGCCGGCGGTGGCCAGGATGGGATTCTGCTCCAGGTACACGTTGTAGAACAGCGGCTTTTCCCCGGGTGGAGGCGTCCAGGCGAGATGGACCACGCCGTTGCTCATCACGGTGGCGCGAACGTCCATGGGCACCCCGGGGGCGGTCTTGTCGATCACCGCGCTCGCGCTGCCGGAGAGCGGCCCGACGTTGCCCGCCTCGTCCACCGCGGCGACGGCGTAGTGGTAGGTCCGGTCGGCCGTGGGGGTGTCGACATAGCCCAGCACGCGCTGGAGACGCCGGTACACCTCCAGCCCGGTCGCGTCCACGATCTCGCTCCCGGCGCGGTAGAGGTTGAACGTGTTGGCCCGGGCGTCCGGCCGGCCGTCCCTGCCGTAGGGGGCGGTCCACTCGACGCGGCAGCGGCCGCCCGGCAGGGGCGCGGCGCGGATCTGGGCGACGCGCGGGCGGATCGACGTCGATATCCACGACCCGGTTCTCCGTGACGGCGTCGCTGTTGCCCTGCCGGTCACCGCCTCCAGCTCGAAGACCGCCGCGCCGGAGGGCGTTGGTGGTGACGAGGATGACCCCGGTCCATTCCGCGGGGGCGGGTCTGGATCAACTCGGGGCGCTCCGCCGCCGCGCCGCGCGGGGTGAACGTGAGAACCGGGGCGGCCTCTAACAGCTCCGGTCGCGCGCAGCAGGAACGCATGACGGCCGGCGCTCAGCAGGGCCTTCTCGCCGACCACCGGCTCGGAACCGCTCAAGATGATCGCGGCGGCGGGCGGGGGTGAAGTCCAGCGCCAGCGCCGCCCCCGCGAGGATGCCGGTGCCGTCACCGGAGTTCCCTGGTCGCGCGTGGTTCCTCGTAGCTGAAATGTCCTCCCCGGCGGCGAGTGACGCGTCCACCACCAGTTCGCCCGTCCAACTCTTCCCTTCGCCGGTCGTGGTGACGGGCTGCGCTTTTCCGGCGAGTCGGTGAAGGCGAGTTTCGGCGCGGCGGCGACCAGGGGACGGGTCGTCTCCTTGTGCCGGCCCGCGCCGACCGGATTGGAGGCGGGGCGGATCGCGGCCAGCGGGGCGGTCTGCTCGAAACCGCGGGAATGGGAGGACTGCGGTGGCCCAGCGCGTCGAGGGCGGTCACCCGGATGGCGTAGCGCCCCCCTTCCAGCGGACGGAAGACATGACGTCCCGCGGGTCAACCCTTCCGCGACGGGCCGGTAGTCGGGGTCCGACGGGGCCTGCATCTCGACCGCGTACGTCGCGGCGTCGTCCACGGCGTCCCAGGTGACGGTGACAACCCCGTCCTTCACGACCGGCAGGGGCAGGCGCGGGCGCGGCAGGCGGCACCCGGTCGATCACCGCGGAGGCGTTCTCGAAGGCGCGCTTTCCAGGCCGGCGGTGTCCCGCAGGGTGACGGCGAAGAAGGTTTTACCATCGGCCGGCACCCGCGTCTGGAACGGGTTGCGGGTGACGAGGGCTTCAAGCAGGGTCAGACCCTTGAGCGTGGTCACCGGAGGCTGGAGGCGGCGGGCCGGAAGCCGGCGAGCTGGTCCGACACCTCGTTGGCGGCGTAGACGGGCGGCTGCCAGCCCCAGCTCGACCTGCCCGTCCTTCACGGCCGCCGCCTTGAGTCCCGCGGGCGGCTTGGGGACGTTGGTCGATCACAAACGTGGACCCGGCAAGCGCCGCGCCCTCGTTGCCGGCCGCGTCGATGCCGGAGAAGGAGAAGGTGGCGATGCCGTCGGTATCGGCGTCGGTGATCTCGAAACGGGCGACGTAAACCGCGCCCGTCGCGGCCAGTGCCAGCTCGCGCGGGGGCGCGCCCGGAAGGGTGAGCGGAGGGCCGGCATTTCACCAAGCGGCTCGTCGGGGATCAGGGTGACGCGCACCGGGCCCGAATGGAGAGGAGCGGGCGGATCCAGCGCGATGCGGGCCGCCGGCGCCCGCGTGTCCACCACCAGCCGCGCCCCGGAGCGGATGCGGGCGCCGCGCTTGCCTTCGGCGGAGACCGCCTGGAACAGGAACTCCGCGGGGCCGTCCGGCGTCCCGGCGTCGACCACCACGCTGCCCACCCATTCGCCCTTCTTTCCGTCGGCGGATGCGAGCGGCACGCGGGCCGGCTCGCCGCGGGCGAACCGGATGAAGAGGTCCGGGGCTTCCTTGAGCGGACAGGAGGGTTTTCACCACCACCCGGAAGGAGGACTTGGCGGGAGACGGCGGGTCGATCGTGATGTCGGCCGCCGGCAGCATGCTGGTGAACTCCACCTTGACCGCCTCCGATTCCAGGCCCCCCCTGGGTGTTGCCCGCGGCAAGCGTCGACCGCGACGACGGTGTACGAGTACACGCCGTCCTTTTCGGGGATGTCGCGGTGGAATTTTCCCGAGGAGGCCGTCCGCCAGGAGGTTTGCCGTCCCGGAGGACGCGCCAGGTGAGCGGTTCGGTTTCGGCGGTTTCCCAGACCAGCAGGATTTCTCGGGGACGGTGGCCTTCACGCCCGTCGGGGCCGCGGGCGGACGTCCGTCGGAACGCGCGGCCACGGCTGCGGCCAGGCGGCCGTTCAGTCCCGCCTGATCCGTGGCCACCACCGCGTAGTGGTAGTTGCCGTCGGCAGGAGGACTGTCGGTGAAACGTTTCGCGCAACTGGCTGGCGACCGGCTTGAGCCCGCGACGGCGGTGAACGGCGTCGGGGAACGGTAGACCGAGTAGGTGAGGATCTCGGCGCCCTCCCCGGCCGGGGGCTGCCAGACGCATTCCATCTTCCCCAGCGGACGGGGCGTCACGACGAGGGTGGCGACCGGCCCCGGCGGTGCGGAGTCCACCCAGGCGACGTTGCCCTTGCCACGCTCGATGTCCACCCCGCGGTTGCCCTTCCATCGACACCCTCGAACAGGAAGGTCAGCAGTCCGTCGTCCACGCGCTCGCCGAGGACCAGCGCGCCGTTCCAGCGCATGCCCTGGCCGGTGAGGGGAATGTCGGCGGAGCACATCGTGCGCGCGGGAACGGTAGCGCAGCCGCGGCTTCTGCGCGAGCGGCTCGGTGGTGTCGAGCGTGACGTTGACTTCCCGGAGGGTCAGCACCGGGATGTCGTAGTGCACATAGTAGCTTTCGGAATAGGCACGAGTACCCGCCACCGGAGACAGGGTCAGGGTTGCGACCGGCGGCTGGGTGTCGACATCCAGCGGCGCGGCGGCGGCGAAGGGGCTTTCGTTGCCGGCCGCGTCGAGGGCCGTGACCCCGTAATGAAAGACGGCGGAGGTCTTCGGCTCGTCGAGGACGAACAGGTCCTTCGTCACGGCCACCTTCACCCGGTTGGTCGATCCGGCCAGCGGGGTAGTCGAGCGCCAGACCGCGTAGGACAGGGGCTCGGCGACAGCCGGGGCCTTCCATTCGACCTTGACCCGGCCGTCGCGCAGCACCGACGCCGTGGTCCCGGAGGGCGGTGGCGGCGGCGTGAGGTCGTACTCGGCGCGGATCGTCTCGGAGAGGGGGCTTTCATTCCCGGCGCGGTCCACGGCGGCGACCGCGAGCAGCAGCGCGCCGGGCCGGTCGGGCTTGATGGCCGTGCGCAGGTCGCGGATCTCATCCCGCAGCAGCACGCGGGTGGTGGCGTTGGAAAAGCCGTAGAGCCGGTAGAAGGCGACCGGTTCGCGCGTGGAGGCCAGCCAGGTGATCGCGAGGGTCTTGTCCGGCGCCGGCGCGGCCGCGGGGGACAGGGGCGCGTCCGGCGCGGCGGTGTCCACCTCGGCGCGCCCGCCCCGCACCACCTGCCCGCCGCGGTGACCGAATGAATCAACGGCCTCGACGGAGAACTCGACCGGACCGTTGGGGGCCGACTTGTCCAGCACGACCAGCCCGAGATAGCGACGCCCTTCCACCCGGGCGAGAAACACCTCGTTGGTGCGCCCGGCCATGCCGGCGCGGAGCACGGGCCGGTCGCGCACGTCCTCGCTGAAATCCACCGTGACCGTGTTGGTCCCGGCGGCCAGCCAGGCGCCCGCCTTGGGATAGATGCTGGCCAGCGGCGGACGGGTGTCGATGGTGAAGGACTCGCCGCCCTCGATGTAGATCCCCTCGTTGCCGTACCGGTCCGCGCCCTCCAGCACAAACGAGGCCCATCCGTCGGCGTCGGTCTCGGCGATGGTCAGCGCCGCGGTCTGGTTGGTCGCGGAGAGCGCGCGGACGGTCAGCGGGCGCAGCTCCCCGCCGGGCATGCGCACCTTCGCGACCAGCGCGGCGGCCAGGGGTTCGTTCAACTGGATCGCCGCCTGGAAGGTGCCCGCCCCGAGCGGGGACGGCTTGTCCAGGGTGATGCGGGCCTGGGCGCGGCGGGTGTCGAGGACTACGGGCGCGGCCGGCGAGAGCGGGCCGATGTTCCCCGCGGAGTCGTGCGTGGCCACGTAGAACCGGTAGGCCTCCGTCCCCGGCACGATCTGGGCGAGAGCACGTCCGGCGCCGGCTCGGCCCACGGCACGGCGGTGGCGGGCGTTGGCGCGGGCTCGCCCTCCCGTACGCGGAAGAGACTGTAGCCCGCAAAGGCGTCGCCGGTCGCGGCGGTCCACTGGAGTTCGATGCCGGGCTTGCGGACGACCCGGGCGGTGACCGCGGCCACCGCGGCCTTCGGCGGAACACGGTCGGTCGTCACCGCCGCCGGCGCGGAGAGCGGGCCGCGGTTGCCCGCCTGGTCGACCAGGGCGACCCGGTAGTGCCAGACGCCGTCGCGCGGGGTGGGATCCTCGCAGGTGAGCACGTCGGCGCCGGTGAGGCGGCCGGCCAGGGTCGAGGCCTCGCGCCGCGTCCGCCGTCTCCGCCCGGTACACCTCGTAGCCGCCGAGGTCGTCCACCCCAGCGGCCGCGGCCACGACAGCACCGCCTTGCCGTTGCGTCCGGGCCGTGCGGTTACGCCCTCCAGCGCGGGCGGGGGCTGTCCGTCCACCTCGCAGCGCGCGCCCTGCGCGATCTTGCGGGCGCGCCGGCCCTGCTGGTCGAGGGCGGTGCAGGCGAACAGCACCGACTGGCGCGGAAGGCCCGCGGGCACCGTCATCGTGCACGACCAGTTGCCGGCGGCGTCCTTCACCGGCGCGGAGAGGGCGAGATTCCGGCCGGCGTCGGTGACGGCGGTGATTTCCGGCGGGGCGCGGAGCGGAACGGATGGTGAAATTGTGACGCGCGCGGACCCGGGTGGAAGCGGCGAGGGCGGTTGCAGCTCGATGCGGAAGACGCATTCCGTCTGCCGCGCCGCGTCGGTCCGGATCACCACTGGCCACGAATACGCGGCGGGCAGGGCGTTGCCCGCGGCGTCGCGGAGGCCCGCCGGCAGGGTGATCGTGGCGGTCTCCCCGGGGCGGAACGGCTTCTCCGGGGTGAAGACCAGGGTGCCGGCGGCGGGATCGCCCGACACCCGGCCGGCCACCTCGCCGGAAAGCGAACCCTTCGCCGCCAGCGCGCCGGCGCGAACGGCGTCGGCCGCGAGCGGCGCCGACAACATCACCCGGAAGCTGGCGTTGCTCGAGACGCCGGCGCTTTCCGCCGGCGGGGCGGTCGCGAGAACGCGCAGCGGGGTCGGCGCGGCCTTGCCGGCGTAGCGGACCAGGAATTCCAGCGGCTCCAGGCACGGCTGCCGTTCGCCGTTCTCATCGACCAGGCGCAGGTAGTGGACCCCGCCGGCCTTCGGGTCGAACCGGCCCATGACGGGCACGCCCGGACCGCGGTAGCCGAAGGTCTGGACCGTTTCCTGCGTGTTGGTTCCCGCATAGATCAGGACGCGGAGGGACATCCGCGCCGGGATGCGCAGCGTCTCGAAGACCAGCGGCGCGCCCGCGGGCAGGTCCACCTTGAACCAGTCCGCGTCCCGCTCGGGGAAAAAGGTGACGCGGTGGACCACGCCCGGCTGCAGCGGCGTCGCCTGCGCGGCGGTGTCGTTGGGCTCGAAGGCCCGCTCCACGGGGTGCGCCGCGAGCGACAGCCGGTAATGCTGCGCCGAGAACGCGCCGGCGGGCAGGCCGGTCACATGGGCGTAGTACGGCCCGGGCGAGGCCGGGAACCGGAAGATCTCCGCGCCTCCCGGGGCGTTGTCGCGGGTGGTCTGGTTGTAGCGTCCGACCCGGGTCGACGGCATGCGGAAATAGTTGAGCAGCTTCCACTCGTTGCGCTGCGCGTTCTCGGGATTGCCCAGATCCTGGCTGTCCAGCACGAGCCAGCCCTTGCCGGCCGGCCGGGCCAGGGTGACCGCAAAGTCGTTGGTGTTGGCGCCGCTGGCGAACACCATGCGGAAACCCTGCTCCCGCCAGCCGGTGAAGTGGCCGTTCCAGCGCGCGTACCAGAATTCGTTCCCGTCCTGCTCCCGCCGGGCGGCGATCCAGTGCGCGGGATCGGTGGCGGCGATCCGCGAACCGGACTCGAGGCCCCGGAAGTGGGGGACGCCGAAGGGCGCCTCCATCCCGCCGGGTCCGAAAAACTCGATCTCCCCGCACTGCGTCTCCTCCTTGTCGCCGTGGTTCGAGAGCATGAGCACCTTGATGAACCGGGGTGCGGCGGGCGGGAAGGAGAACTCCTGCCGCACCGTGCTGTTGGTGCACTGGAACCGGCCCGCCGACTTGAACGCGCCGTCCTCGTTCCGGTCGGCGAACTGGATTTCCAGCTCCCGCACGGCCCGCTCGGGCCGCTGCGCGGTGTTGTGAACGACCAGCCGGTCGAGGGTCGGCGGGGTCGGTCCCGCGGTCTCGAACACGACCCGGTGCGGGAAGGGACTTCCCTCGCGCGAGGACCAGCCGCCCCGGCCGTTCCCCTCCTCCCAGTATCCGTCCACCAGGTTTTGCGGCCCCCAGTAGGAGTCGTTCATGGATTCGGAGGCGCCCGCCAGCTTCGCCCCGCCGCCCCGGCCGATCGCACTGTAGGAGTAGGCGCCGGGCGCGAGCAGGATGAAGGTGCCGCCCTGCTCCACGAACCGCTGGATCTTCCGGTAGGTCTCCGGCAGGTCCATGCCGAAACGATGGCGGTCGTCCAGTCCTTCGAGGATGGCCACCGTGGACGAGTCCAGCAGATCCCACGCGGAGGCCTCCCCGGGCGTGCCGGCGTCGACCCGCGTGAAACGGAGCGGCAAGGGGCCGTAGTCCCGCCGGTCCAGGTCGGTGTCGGTGCGGCAGGTCAGATAGAGAACGCGCTGCGGCGCGATCCCGGCCTCGTACCGGTAGATGTCCACCCCGGCATCCACGCTGGAGGGCACGTCCAGGAGGCGGACATCGACATCGGCGGACTGCTCCACCGGGAACCGGAACCAGTCGTGGTCGTTCTCCGGGAAGAAATTGTCGCGGACGGTTCCGCCCGGGACCATGGGCGTGGCCGACTCCCAGGTGTCGTTGGGTTCGTTCGCCAGGCCCGCGGGACGGAACAGGCTCGAGAAGACCCAGGGCGCGGGGGACTGGTTGCCCAGGTTGTCCTTGGCGACCTGGTCGGAGATCCCGACCAGGAAATCCTCCCCGCCGCGCGTCGGCAGCACCACCGTCTCGGTGCCGCCGTCCGCGCCGTCCTGCGTGCGGTCGAATTCCCCGATCCGGCCGGAGGCGACATCGAGATAGTTCTGCCACTTCCAGGCCGCGGCGGCCTGGTTGGCGGGGCTGGTCAGGCGCTGGGCGTCCACCGCGATCCAGCCGCCGCCGGTCTGCCGCAGGGCGGTGGCGGTCCGGCGGGCGGGGTCGCCGTGCTCCGGGAAGAGGTCCAGGAAGCCCGCGCCCTCCGGATCCAGCCAGCGGCCGTCGCGCCCGTAGTCCGGCCAGCCGTTGACGTCCCCGGCCGCCCGGCCGCGCACGATCCAGTGCAGCGGATGGACGGTGTCGAGATTTCCGCCCGAGGCAACCCCGTCGTTGCGGATGCCGAGGAAGCCCGGGATGGACTCCGGCCCGAAAAACTGGACCTCGCCCATCTGCGTCTCCACCGCGTGGCCGTAATTGGTGTTCACCAGCAGGCGCACCACCCGGCAGTTCACGGCGGGGAAGGAAAACTCCTGGCGCTCGTCGGTGTCGGCGGCGGTGAAGGTGCCCACCCGCCGCAGGGAGTTGGTGTCGGCCCCCGCCAGCAGCTCCAGGCTGCGCGCCCGGGCCCCCTGCGTGTTGGTGTTGTTGTGGACCACCATGCGGTCGATCGCGCGCGCCACGCCGCCGAAGGACCAGGTGAGGGCGTGCGGGAATTTCGCGCCGTTCCCGCAGCACCAGCCGCGACCGTGCTGCCCGGGCGGGGCGAACCCGTCCGTCAGGTTCAAGGCCCGCCAGCCGCCCCCGTCCCATTCGCTGCTCCACGCCTCGAGCACCCCGCCCATCGCGGGACTGTTCTCGGCGAAGCTGACGCCCTGCGGCGCGCACACGAGCACCTTTCCCCCGCGCTCCGCGAAGGCCCGGATCCTCTCGTGGGCCGCCTTCCGGTTCAATCCGAACTGGGCGGCGTCGGACAGCGAGGCGATGACCAGCATCTGGAGCTCGTCGAGCCGGGCGAGAATGTTGGTCGCCCCGGGGGCCGCGGCATCGATCCGCGTGAAGGCCACGCCCTCGTAGCGGCTCTCGTCGATCCCGTTCGCGGGGTTGCCCTCCAGATAGAGCACGCGCAGCGGCGCGGCCGGCGGCGCGGCCCGCCCGATCTCCAGCACGGGATCGAGGTTGTCCGGAACGTTGCCCACCTGCACCTGCAGCACGCCGGGCTCGTCCACCTGGATCCGCCGCCAGTCCCGGTCGTCGCGGGGCAGCAGGTTCGCGGCGGATTCGACGCCCGGGGGAACCCGCTTCGCCAGCGCGGGCGTGTCGTCGGGCTCCAGCGGCCGGTCCGCGACGCGCAGGGAACGCCTCAACAGCATGCGCGACTGCGGCTGCGACTCATAACGCTCCTCGACCCCGAGGTAGTACGTGCCCGGCTGCTGCTCGAAGTTCAAGAACTCCGCGCCCCCGGCGCTCAGGCCCGCGGAACGGTCCACCACGGCCACCTGCTCCAGCCGGTTGGTGACGCCCAGGAACGAATGGAGCTGCCAGCGGGCGTCCTCCAGGTTCCGACTGATGCCCAGGGGCTGGGTGCTCAGGATGAGCTGTCCCTTGCCGACGGCCCGGAACGCCAGCACCGGCTGCGCCCGCTCCGCAAACCAGCCGCGGAGCGCCACCCGCCAGCCGGCGTCCGCGGGCAGCACCCAGTGGCCCAGGCTCTCGTAGCCGGCCAGGCCGGTGAGCTTGTCCATGCGCCGGCGCGGCCGCAGCAGGGGATCGGTGATCCACGTTTCCTGAAGCCACTCGTCGCGCCACTGGACCGCGTCGCTGCGCGCGCCGAACAGGCGACCGGACACCGTGCCCTGAGACGAGAAAGACCCCGCCGCCGGCCGCATACTGCTCCACCGCCTTCTGCACATCGGGGCGGTCCAGTCCGAAGTCGTTCGGGCGTTGCCTGGGCGGCGGGACGACCACCACCGCCTCCCGGGAGGACAGGCGGGGCGACAGCAGAACGGTGTCGGCCCGGGCGCTGTTCCACTCGATCCGCTCCAGGTCGAATTCCGGGTAGCTCGAGCCCATCCGCGCATCCCCGTTGTTCCCGTGCAGGTAGAGGACGCGGCGCGGCCGCTCCGGTTGCGCCGCCGGGGAGTGATAGATGCGCAGCACCGGATCGGCGTCGGCCGGGACCTGCTCCAGGGCCAGCGACATCGTGCTGTTCGCGACTCCCGGCCAGCGGAACCAGGCCGCGCCGGTGGCGGGCACGGCGGTCTCCACCGGCTTCCCGGGGGCGGGCGAGGCCAGCTCCTCCGCTCTCCACAAAGGACGGCCTGGCGCGGCCAAGTGGCGGGCGAGGTCAGCAGGCGCACGACATAGGGCGCGGGTTTGGCGGGCGCGCGGCCCTCGCGCTCGTGCACCACCAGGTAAACCGGCCGGGGCCGGGCACGCGGAAGCGGAACGATTCCGGCTGCCCCTCCAGGGGGAACCGTCGAAGAGGCAGGAGTTGCTGAATCCGCCCAGGCTCTGCAGCGGGCAGGCCCAGCAGCGCGCGCACCTTCCAGTCCGCGCATGGATAGGCCGCCGGGTGCCGGTGGTCTGGGTGTCGACCACCAGCCAGCCCTTGCCCACCGGACGCGCGACCGACACCGCCGCGGCCGCCGGCCTGGAGGCGTGGCCGAGCAGCCCCGAAACCCCGGCCCTCCTTCCAGCCGGTGAGGAATCCGATGTTCTCCTGCACACCCCAGCCGCGCACCTGGAAGGTCCCGGGGGCGGGCAGCAGCGGGTGCGGCGCGGGCGGCATCACGACCTGGTCCTTGTGCCAGCCGTTGATCTGCTCCACCTTGAGGTTGAAGAAGGGCAGGTCGCAGAAGGGCGTCAGCACCAGCACCCGTCCCCCACCCTGCAT
This sequence comes from Kiritimatiellia bacterium, assembly GCA_046346795.1. Classification (GTDB taxonomy): domain Bacteria; phylum Verrucomicrobiota; class Kiritimatiellia; order SS1-B-03-39; family UBA6053; genus JAXMHJ01. The sequence continues at coordinate 35,969 of JAXMHJ010000019.1, read as the reverse complement.
GAATTTGTCGAGGTTCTGCTGGACCCGCGGATTGGCGAGTTCCAGCGCCTCGGGGCGGTGCAGCACCTCGATGATCACCGCCTTGTACCGGGCGAGGGCCTCGGGATTCGCCAGGGTGTTCTTCGCCTCCTCGGATCCCTCCTCGAACCGGTCGAAATTGATTTCCGGATACCGGTCCGCCAGGGAGAAGTCGCCCCGCGGCCCGTGGATGTGCAGGGCCTTGTACGGGGCCGGCGCCGGCCCGCCGTCGGGCAGAAAATACCCGTGCCCGTAGAGGTCCTGTTCGCCCGGGACCTCCAGGATCTGCGCGGTCACCTCGGCCGCCGCGTCCACCTTGAGCTGGAACGCGTCGCGGTCCCAACGGTTGGTGATGATGCCCCGCGCCGTCGCGCCGGCGGTCACCAGGGTGGCGGAGGGAAGAAGGGCGTCGTCCGGCTGGTCGGCCACGGCGCCGGCAAACGGCGCGACGCGCGACACGGAGAGGGTGTAGGGCCGGGTGTCGTATTGTTCCGGCGGGCTGATCTCGGCGCCGGCCCGGGTGTGCTGGCAGACGATCCGCAAGAAGTAGGTGCCGGCCTTGTCGAGCGAGGTCTCGCAGAGCATCGTCGCGGAATAGCGCGCCTGCCAGCGGCGGATCGCCTGTTTCGCGGGGTCGTACAATTCGATCATCGGCCGCATCGCGTCGTGGAAGGGGCCGGCCTCGATGCGCAGCACGCCCAGTTGCTTTTCATCGACCGCCAGACTGAACCAGTCGTTGTCGCCGCCCGGGAAGACGAGGCCGGAAACCGGCTTTCCAAGCTGGACCGGCCTGGCCGTCTCGATCGTGTCGTTGGGCTCCTGCGGGTCGCCGGCGACCTCGGTGAACCGCGCGGTCAGCCGGTAGGGGTTGCAGCGAGGCGGAGCCGTCCCACGACTCGCGGCCGCGGCCGTCCAGCGCGCCGTCCCGGACAATCAGGAAAAAGTCGCCGCCGGAGGCGACGTTCCGGGTCCAGACGGCGGACTGGCCGCGATCGACGGTCTTCTCCAGGTCGTCGAGACGGCGGCGCGACACGTCGTCCACGCGCAGATGCGGGAAGAGGTTGTCCGGCATGCCGTCCAGCCGGATCTCCAGCACGCCCTGCTTTCCGGCCGGCAGCGCGAGCCGGAAATAATCCTGGTCCCCCCGCGGGAAGATCGTGCCCTCCGCGGTCTCGCCCGGCTGGAGGACCCGCGCGGTGTCGTGACCGTCGTTCGGCTCCCCCGCGTCCTTGGCGGGAATGAAGTCGACCCGCACCGAATACGGCTGCGCCGAATAGTCATCCTGCGCGCCGGAGGAGACCCCGCCGTCGCTGAAGTAGCCGTCCTGGACGTGAAAGTACACGGGGCCGGGCTTCGTCTGCTCCCGCTGGACGGCAGGCTCACGCCCGCTTGCGCGCGGTGGTGTCCGACACGCGGCCGTCCTCGCGGTAGAAGGAAACCTCGGGGGCGATGGTGTCGGGCACGTCGTCCACCCGCACATGCAGCATGCCCCGGCCCGGTTCCGGGATCACGACGCGGTACAGGTCGGTCTGTTCCCGCGCCGACAGGGCGTGCCGCAGGGGCACCCCCGGCTGGAGTTCCACCGCGCGGGAGAACGGCGTGACCGGCCCCGTCGCCGCGGGCGGCTCCTGGTAATCCACCCGGAACCCGTAGGGCAGCGGCGCGGAGGAGCCCCCGTCCTGGTCGCGGATCTCGACCACAAACACCCCGCCGGTCGGGGCGGTCTTCTCGAAATACACCGGATCGCCGCGCAGCGCGGCTTCGCCGTTCCCCATCCAGCCCTCCCCGGGGTTCCGCAGACCGATGGAAACGCGCGCGAGCGGGCAGTTGGTCACGGCGACCCGCAGCACTCCGCCGCCGTTGCCGGGAATCGTCACCTTGTAGCAGTCCCGCTCGTTCGACGGGAACAGCGCCGCGGCGAGATCCTTCCCCAGGGGAATGGCGGCGGCGGTTTCCTCGTCGTCGTTCGGCTCGTGGGAGCGGTCGGCCGGCTGGAGGGTCACCAGCAGCTCCATCAGGTCGGGCGAAGCCCGGTCGCCGCGCGAGTAATAGCCGCGGGACCCGGCGTCCAGCCGGAGCTGGTACCGCCCGGGCGCCTTGATCTCCAGCCGCTGGAACAGGGGCTGCCCGGCCGGAATTCTGGACCACCTCCAGCTCGTTGGTGCCCTCGTACAGGGTGACGCGCGGGGAGAGCTTCAGCGGGACGCTGCGCAGGGTCCATGTCGAGGTAGCCCGTCCCCGGCGGGGAATCTCGATGCTGAACCAGTCGACGTCGTTGGTGGGGTTGATGCTGACCGCGACGGGCTGCCCGGGCGCCAGCGGCTTCGCTGCGCCGGGGTGTCGTTGGGTTCGCCCGCGTCGCCGGCCGCGCCCCGCCGGCGCGCCGTCGAGGAGCAGGACGGCGAGGCACGCCGGGGCCGCCCGGCGCGCGCGCCGGAAAACCACTCTCAACCATGGAATGTTCGCTGCCGCTCCTGGCAGCCGGCCCGGAGGGACCGGATGCGTCACCTGGCCAGGACATCAAACGTGCACGCCACCGGAGCGGCCGCGTTGCCCGCGCGGTCGCGGCAGCGGATCTCGAGCACGTAATGCCCCGCGGGCAGTTGTTCGAACGTGTGTTTCAGAAGGTTCTGGCTGAGGACGTAACCCGGGCGGCCCGCCTTGAAGTCGTAGGGCGCGACGGCCTTGCCGTTGAGAAGGAGCTCCACGCCGTCCGGGTCGAGGCCGGCCCGGCCCGGGTCGTACACCGCGGCGGCGATGGTGACGGGGAAGCCGGCCTCGAAGCGCTCCGAACCGGAGGGCAGCAGCAGGTCGACGCGCGGGGCCTCGGCGTCGGAGACGAGGGCGAAGGCGCTGATGGCGGTTTGGGACAGGTTGCCCGCGCGGTCGCGCGCGGAGACCGCGACCAGGTGCTGGGCGTCGCGGGCCAGGGTCTCCGCCAGCGGGATCTGCAGGATGCCGGTGGCGGGATCGAAGGGGAATCCGCCCGGCGGGGCCTTCACCTCGCGGTTGTCCACCAGGCACCGGAAGGAGTTGGTGTTGACGCCGCCGGGACCGGCGTCCGCGATGCGCGCCAGCAGCAGCCGGGGCGGCCGGGAGAGCACGGCGCCGTTGGGCGGCTGCGTGATCTCGACGGTCGGCGCCTCCCGGTCGACCACCACCTCGAACACGCTCTCCGCCTTGGCGGAGCGGTTGCCCGCCTTGTCCTGGACCTCCAGCGTCACCACCGTTTTGCCCGCGGGCAGCGGGGTGATCGGCACATAGCGGATCTCCCCTTCCAGAGGGTCGAACAGCAGCATCGCCTTTTGATAATAATACCAGTCCCACGCCTTGCCCGACTTGCCCGGGATGAACCGCTGCACCGAGTTGGCCTGGAGTTCGCCATTGATGGTCAGGCGGATGTTGTCGGGGTCGAGGCCGTCCCCGAGATCCCGCACCCGCGCGGTGAGGAGCGGCGTGTCGCCGTAGACTTTCGCGTTCTTCGCGGGCGACAGGGACAGGATCTCCGGCGGCTGCCGGTCGGCGACGGGCTTGGCGGGGTCCTCCCCGAAGGCGATGGTGAAGGAGACGGCCTGGGGGGGCGCGTAATTGCCGGCCCAGTCCTGGGCGTAGGCGATGGCGATGTGCACGCCCGGCCCCAACGAGGTCTTCGGCGTGTAGGCGAAGGTCCCGCGCTGGAGATCCACCTCGCCGGCCTCCACCGTGTTCTCGTCGATCTTGAATTTCAACTGGTCGGGATCGATGTCGTCCAGCCGGCTGAGGATGCGCGCGGAGATGCGGGGCATGGCCTCCCGGACGACCGAGCCGTTGGCCGGCGACACCTGGCCGATCTCCGGCGGCACGCTGTCGCTCTGGAATTCGCCGCGCACCACCTTCGAGGTGTAGCCGCCGGCGTAAACCGGGGTCAGCTCGAACTGGTAGCGGCCGTCCGGCAGCATCCGCCCGCCGCGGCCGCGGCCGTCCCATTCGAGCGTGTGCCAGCCCGCGGCCAGCGCGACGGCGTTGGTGACGGCGTGCAGGCGGGTTCCGTCCAGGCCCAGGACCGCCAGACTCACCTCCGCCGACTGCTCCAGGTTGAAGCCCACCTGCAGCGTGTCGTCGAAGCCGTCCCCGTTGGGCGAGAACAGGTAGGGCAGCGCGGAGGCGTACTGGATCAGCCCGCGGTCGAGCAGCACCCGCACCTCCGCCTGCGGAATGGCCTCGTCCCGGTTGTAGGCGGTCCACGCCACCTTGTACCATCCGCCGGGCAGCGGCTTGCCGTAGTCGTCGTCTCCGCTCCAGGCCAGGGCGTCCGGCCCGGGGGTGGCGGCCTGCCGCGGCCGCAGGGTTTTCACCAGGGCGCCCTCGCCGTCGAACACCGCGACCTCGTACTCGCAGCGGCGGGTCCAGGTGTAACTCAGGGAGACGAAGTCGTTGGTCCCGTCGCCGTCGGGGCTGAAGAGCACGGCGGAGGCCCGGCACCCCCCCATGGCCAGGTGGCTGAGCTGCACCTCGTCCATGCGCACGGCGGGCCCGCTCCCGGCCGCCTTGACCGGGCGGACCTCGTCGAAGTGCCCCGGGCATTGGAAGACGGCCTCCATCGCTCCCGGCGGCACCGCGGGAAAGAGGTATTCCCCGCCGTCCTTCACCAGCGCCGGCAGGCTGAAGCCGCGCAGCGCGACGACGGGCCGGGCCGCGTTCTCGCGGGAGGCGGTCACCCGTCCGGAGACCGCGCCGAATCCCGAATTGAACACGGCCACCCCGCCGGTCACCGGCGGCGCGGCCAGGCCCGACTCGTCCCACGCGTTCATCTCATAGGTGTAATGGCCGTCGGGCACCCGCCGCCCGCCGGCGTCCAGCCCGTTCCAGGAAAAGGCGATGTCCCCGTGCTCCATCATCTGCTTGTCCGCCAGCACCCGGACGACCCGGCCCGTCGCATCGAGGATGCGCACCGAGACGAGGGCCGGCTCCGACAGGACGGCCTCCAGGCGCCAGGCGGTGTTGGTCTGCCGGCTCAGGAACGGATTGGGCCAGGCGTGAACCTCCTCCAGGGCCGGCGGGAAGGCGTCGATCATCAGGGCGTACGCGCCGCAGTGGGTGATGGAGGCGCGGACGCGCCGGTCGCCGGCGGGGGTGGTCCCGACCAGCTTCCAGCGCTTCTCCCCGGGATCGAGCCAGTAGATGCCCGGCGTCGCGCCGCCCGGATCCTCCTGCTCGCCCCAGGCCAGCTCCAGGTCCACGGGTTCCGGAAAGTCCGACATGCCCTCGTCGTCCTCGCCGGCGTAGCAGCCGATCCGGTGCACCTCGCCGCCCAGCACCTTGCGGCCGTCAAAGACGCTGTTCACGCCCTGCGAGGTCGCGGTGGCGCTGAGATTGCGCGCGGGCGAGGTCAGACTCCCGCCGTTTTTCCCGACCGGCATGTTCCCGCCCCTGGACAGGTTCATGGACGGCGGCGTGGACAGGAAGGACTGCAACGGCCACCGGAAGGAGCCCTTGTCGCCATACCCGGTCTCGACCGTCCAGACCACGGGGCCGCGCGCGGAGCCGGTGGCCGCCAGGATGCCGTTGCCGGTGACTCCGTCGGGCAGGTGCCCCAGGCTCAGGATTTCCGGAACGCGGTTGTCCCCCTTGAAGGTGTGGGCGACCGCCGGCGTCTTGCCCGACCCCATCAGCAGCTTCCCGGAAAGCTTGCCGGCGGCCAGGACATCGTTGGCGTCCCAGACGATGTCCACATTGCGGGGATCACGCGGGTGTTGAACAGGAAGCCCGGCGGCGAGCCGAATCCGCGGGCACAGGCCGAGTTGCACGAGCGGCTGCAGCAGGCTGGCGTCGCCGGACGACATCCACGTCATCCACTCGGCCAGGCTTCCCCCTTCCTGTCCAGATACCATTGGAGAAACTTGCGCGGGGAATCCTGTTTGGCCACCGCCCAGAGCCCGGCCGCCACGGCGAGCGAGTTGTCCGCGCCGCGGAGCCGGCGGATCTTGTCGTCGTAGAGGTCCGGGCCCGAGGCCGCCGCGGCGGCGGCCAGGATGGCGTCGAGATCGGCCGACCGGTCCTGCTGCGCCTTTTCCTGATTGGCGCCGGTGTGCTCGTTCATCACCTTGCCCTGGCCCAGGACGGCGGCGGCGAAAAACACGTCGAAGCCCTCCTCCCAGGCCCGCGCGAGGTTCGTGCGCCGGTAATACGCGTAGTTGGGCGCGGCGGGGGCGGCTCCGGCGGCGGCGGGTTCCGGGGGCTTGCCGAAGTGATGCCGGATCGAGGCGCCGTAGCCGCGCAGGATGAGTCCGAGGTCGCCCACGTCGGGGTCTTCCGCGTTCCCCTGCACCATCAGCCGCCACACCCCGTCCATCAGGCCGTACCCCGTCTCGCCGTTCGCCACCGCGCGGCCCCGGCGCCAGTGGGCGATGACCGGCGGCAGCTCGTTCCGCTTCCCGTCGGGACCCGGCTGGAAGAAGGGCAGCTCGGCGAGAAAATCCTGCGCCCGCACGAGGGCGTCAAGCACCGCGAACAGCTCGTTCTGGTTGTGGTAGATCAGGCCGATCTGCGTGCTTTTCTCAAGCTGCCAGTTGTACTCGGTCGCGGTGTCCCCGCCGGACATGCTGGGACTGGGCCCGAACATCGAGACCGCGCCGACGTTGAAGGCGTCCACCATGCCGCCGGCCACCGTGGAGGGGTCCATGAAGAAGTTGATGGCGCCGCCGGTGCTCAGCTCGCCCTCCCAGTTGATGGGGATGCCGGGCTGCGCCTTCGCGTCCGCCACCGTCTCGAAACCGTAGTACGGAATGAGGATGCGCAGGTTCTGGACGAAGGCCTTGTCCTGGTTGGGGAACGGGGTGAAGAAGGTGGCGGGCTTGCCCTGCCGGATCTGGGTGGGCCGGGGTTCCTGCCTCACCAGGAACGTGTGCGACACGTTGCGGTAGGTGCGCTTCCCGGACGGGGTCACCGCGCAGCGCGGCCGCAGCGCCTTGAAGGCGTCCACCACCTTCTCCCCCCCGGCGGCGGGCTTGTAGGAGAGCTGGATCTCGTTGGCGATGGTCTCCGCCACCACCCGCAGCCGGATGTTGGGCTGGTTGTTCACCTCGGGCTGGATCGTGCAGCAGACATAGCCCTTGTCGTCGATCACGTTCCCGAAGCCGACGAACTGCTCGACGTTCTTCTCGAACCCCTCGCCGCCGCGCAGGGTGTACACCTGGCTGACCGAGATCTTGGTGCCCTTGGGCACGGGCCGCCATTCCGCCGCCGCCGCGCCGCCCGCCGGCCCCTTTCCGTCCGGGGGCAGGTTGTAGTACAGGAAGGCCTCGAAGTTGCCGGGCAGGTTGTAGGGGCTGATCTTCACCTGCATCAGCACGAAGGGCATCCACGGGTTCGGAGAGGTGCCCGGCGTGCTGGCCCGCACATTGAGCGCGACGGTGGCGGTGGAGCCGGGAACCGCGGTTTCCGCGACGCGCAGGCCGACGCTGAAGCTGCCCTCGCTGTTCGGCGCGATCACGTTCAACCCGGGGACGTCGGCCACGGAGGTGTCGGTCTTGACGTTCGTGACCTCCCGCCCGGTGATCCAGCCGGCCAGCCCGTCCTTGCGCTTGTCCAGGCTGACATAGGGCTGGTCCGACACCGGGAACGCGCTCAGGTTTTTCAGCGGCTCGTTGGGATTGGCGTTGCGGATCTTGATCTCGATCGGCCGCAGTTCGCCGGGCGCGGCCGTGACCAGGTGCCACTCCATCGGCTCGGGCGGCTTGACCATCTCCGGCGGCGCGGCGCGCACCAGGTAGACCATCCGCCACGAGTTGCGCGCCGGCGCGGTGGCCGGAGCCGGAGCCGGAGCCGCTCCGGCGTCCGTGCCGCCCCCGCCCGTCCGCCAGAGGACGAAACGGAGGTTGCCCTGCTCCATCGGAGGGGTCGGCTCCGCCGCGGCCGGTGCGGCGCCCGCCGCGGCCGCGGCCGCCGGCAGGTTGGCGCGGACGGTCACCTGAACGGTCAGGGGCAGGCGCCGCCCGTGCGCCTCCACCCTGGGCACCGACCAGACCTTCTGCGCACCGGGCACCGGCTTGCAGTCCCCCGCCATGGCGGCGTCGAGCCAGGTGGCGTCGGACTCCACCGAGATCCGCAGGTCGTCCACCGTCTCGGTGTCGCGGTTGGTCAGCTCGATGGGAATGGTGGTCGACTTGCCGATCTCCAGCCACAGCCCGCCGCGGTCGGAATAGTTCACGCGCCGGGCGGGGGGAGGATCGTTCGGGGCCGCCGGCGTACCCGGCGGAGGCGGGGGTGGAGGCGGCGGGGACGCGCCCGAGGCGGGCACGGGGTCCGCCGGCAGCGCCCGGAGCCAGGCGGCCGCCAGCAGGAGAAGCAGGGTCCGCAGGGTTCGCGTTTTCATGCCGCCTCCTGAAGTTCCGGTTGATCCGCCGGCCATGCCACCGCGATTTCCAGATGAAGCAGGATGCCCCGGGCGCGGTAGAGGCGGGTCGTGCTGTCCTTGATGATGCGCTTGCGTTCCTCGAACGCCTCCTTGCTGATGCCCACCTGCAACCCTTCCAGCAGGGCCTTCTGCACCGCCGAAGGCCCGGTGGCGGGCGGCGCGCCGAACTGGTAGTTGTTCAGCTTGTCGAACCGCGCGGCGATCGGATTGAGGGACACCTGGAGCAGCCGTTCCGCGCTGATGCTGCGCAGGGTGAGCGTCTCCCACTTCTTCTTCTCCTCCGGGGTCATCTGATCGAGCTTCCGCCGCCCCTCGTCGGTGTTCGGGTCGCCAAACGCCAGGATCTGCGCGTCGAGCCGCTTCTTGGCCTCCACCATCGGCTTCAGCGCCTGGACGCTTTCATGGATGGAGGCCACCGCCATCTCCTCCATGGCGCCGACCGAGTACTGGGTGAACTTTTGCAGCGCCGCCCGGTACTCCGGCGAACCCTGGGAGAGCTTCTTCCCCGCCACCATCTCCACGATCTCGTCCGCGTTGGCCTCCCCGAGCTTGACCTTCTTCCAGGACTGGACCGTGTTGATCATCTCCATCAACCGCCGCTGCTCCTGCGGATTGCCTTCCTTGGTTTTCAACGCGGCCGCAAGCTGCGTCGCCATGATGTTGCAGATGTCCCCCTGGTCCACCTTTTCCCCCATCAGGGCCTTCTCCATCTTCGCGTTCAGCGCCGCCCGGCTGTCCGGATCGGTGGCCTGGTACGCCAGCATCACCCGGATGCAGCGCTTGGACAGCTCCTTGGCGATGGCGTCGTACGGATTGACGTCGGGGGAGGTGTTCTGCATCTGCTCGTTGATCTTCTTCATCTTCGTGGAGAGGAAGGCGACGTCGTCGACCACCGTGCCCAGGGCCATCCAGTCCTCCAGCTTAACCCCCTGGCTGGTGACCAGCCGGGCGATGTTCTCCGGCATCTGCACCAGCGCGCCGCCGGGATCCTTGATGATGGCCGTCTTCTTGCGGATCTGGAAACTCTTGGCGGCCGGATCGAAAATCAGGATGTCCTGCCCCAGCGCCGCCTGGAAGACCAGGCTGGCCTTGCGCCCGTTGGTGACGTAGCGCTCGGGATGGGCGTAGTCGGCGCTCATCTCGCGCAGCGTGGAGTCGATCGAATCGTTCAGCTTGCGCAGCTTCTCCGGATCGGTGGACTCGTCCTCGATCTCCGCCAGGGTCGCCGCGGGGTTCCGCGAGAAGACGTCGGTCTGCCGGAACACCCCCTCGCGGTCGACCATGAAGCTGACGTCGAAGGCGTCCTCGTTGAACCCCCCGCTGTTGAAGCGGAAGGAGGCGCGCAGGATCGATTCCAGGGCCAGGCGCTGGTCGGCCGTCACCCCGGAGCCGTCCCGCATCAGCACCGTGTAGTCGAGGTCGCTGTGCACCATCCGGTACTCCCCGGTCTCCTCGTCGACGTAGCCGGCCGACCCGGTGGGCACCACCGCCGCGATCTGGGAGACCAGGTTCTTGATCTCGTCGGGGGCCATCGACTCGAACTTGGGCCGCCGCTTGTCCCCCTTCTTCTTCGCCTCGTCGACCTTGCCGTCCTTGTCGCGATACTGCTCGTCCCAGATCTTGGCGGCGCGCTTCAGGATCTCCGCGCGGGACTCCCGGCCCTCGTCCGTGTCGTTGCCCGCCAGGTCCGCCAGATAGTTGAGGCTCTGCAGATGGATGGTCCGGCGGGCGGCGTCGAGCCCCACCAGCACCGCGCGCCGCTGCGGATTCTTCTTGCCGCCCGGCCAGGCCTCGTCGTCCCCCAGCATCTTGCGCAGGGCCTTGAGGCGGCTGGGCCCGAACACCGCGAACAGGCGCACCGCCTCCTGGCTCGCCGCGTCCACCTCCTCCCGCGTCGCCTCCCCGTGCAGGAGCTTCCGCGCCAGCGCGGTGATGCCGGCCCCGGAGGTGGAGAGCGCGCCGGCATTCGGCCCGAAGTCCATGCCCGCGACCACCGTGATCACCAGGTTGGCGTCGAGGGGGGTGGATTCGTGGAACGCCTTCATGCGCGCCCTGGCCAGGTCGATGGCGTGCTGCTTCATTTCCGGGGTGATGACGCCGGGGTTCGCCGCCGCCTCCTTCTCCAGCGTCTCCTGCAGCTTCGACATCTCGCTGCCCAGGGTCATCGCCTGGATCACCACCTGCGCGCGGCGGCGCGCGATCCACTTCCACAGGGAAAAGGAGCAGCGGCTCTCGTCCCCCAGCACCGACGCCAGGTCGGAGGTCATCGCCGTGCCGCGCAGCCGCAGTGACAACTCGTCAAGCTGCCACTTCAGGTAGAGCATCGAGGCGTAGCGGTAGAGCCCGGTCTCGTGCACCTTGTATTTGTCGAAGACGATCTTCGAGGCGGTGCCGCTGCCGACGGTCCACACAAAGTCGAACAGCTTGTCCGCCCAGTCCGGATCCATGCCCATCGACTGCACCAGCACGGTGTCGCGGAGCATGTTCTTCTGGTTTTTGACGAACATCTTGACCCCGTGGGTGGACATGAAGTTGATCACCCCCTTGGTGTACAGGTCGCCGATCGGGATGCTGGAGGCGAAGGGGTTGAACTTGTTGACCAGGGTCTCCTTCACCTTCGCCCCCGCCGCCAGCGCCATGTCCTTCACCGACATCGCCTTGGCCAGTTCCCCCGGCTTCTCCAGGCCGAGGAACCCGTCGATGCGGCCCATCACGCCCTCGGTGATCTTGCCCAGCAGATAGTCCCAGACGATCTCGTCGGTGATGGAGACCACCAGGTCGATGCTGGCCTTGCGCGTCTGCAGGGCGAACAGACCCTCCTCGATCCGCCGGATGTCCGCCATGGAGACCACGGAGGGGTCCAGCTCGTTGGCGGTGAGCAGTGAGTCCACCGTGTCCTCGAAGCTGAACTGGTACGCCTTGTCGATCGCGTCCTGGTAATGCGCGGGGGCCAGGAAGGCCTCCGATTCCCCCAGCAGCCCGATGGCCTGCACGCGGTTGCCCAGGTCCTCGATGTGGGGCGGCAGCCCGCCGCCGAGGTCCCGCTCGCGGAAGGCGTCCATGGCCTTCTTCAGGCGGTCCGTCGCCTCCTCGATCTTCTCCTCCTGGTGGATCTTCTCGGCCCGGAACCAGAACCGCCGGTACTCCGGACTCTCGCGCAACAGCTCCCAGTGCCGGCGCAGGTGCGGGTGCATGGCCGGATCCCCGATCCATTCCGCCACCTTCCGGGCGTCAAACCCGGCCTTCACCAGGTGCGGATAGAGGTCCAGCATGGCCGCGTGCTCCGCCGCGCGCTTGGCGTTGTGGGCCACGTAGTCGCGGTCCCGGCCGATCACATGGATGGCCAGCGCCTCCCAGGTCTGGATGACCAGTTGCACCGGAGCCGTCAGCAGTTTCCAGTTGAAGCCGCCGGTGGTGGCGTCGAGACCCTTCCGGCTGTAGGCCGTCAGCGTCAGCTCGCGCAGGGTGTAGGCCGCCTTCTCGCAGGCGATCACGTACGCCTCCGCCAGCAGATTGGTGGTGCTGGAGTGCTCGGAAATCAGGATGCCGCGCAGCCCCCCCTCCGTGCCCCGGTAGAACTCGGAATCCAGCCGGAACAGCTCCAGCGGCGCCTTGGTGTGCTCGGCCGGCGGGAAGAAATGACTGTTCGACGCGTAGAACATGGCGAAGGGCTGCGGGATGGGCGCCGGCCCGATCCCGAACATCTGGCGCAACTCCGCCGCGCCGATCTTCGGGTCCAGCGCGTCGGCCAGCAGGGTGATCTTCTTGTCGGTGGCGATCCGCTTGTTGCGGATCTTGTTGTAGGTCTTCTCCAGGACCCCCGCGATGTTCATGCGGGCGCCAACCACGCCGAGGGGCAGATTCATCGCCGCCTCCATAAGGTCGTTCGCCACGTTGCCGTAGGCCGAGGCCATCGCCGAGCACAGCTCCATGGAGATCTGCAATCCCTCCACCACCACCCGCTCCGTGTTCACGGCCGTGCTGGAGGTCTGCAGCTTCCCGCCGAAATTTTTGTACTTGTCCATCACCGAATAGAAGTAGTCCGACTCGGCCACCATGCCGTCCTCGACCTTCATCTCGCCGGTCGAGAGGTTCACGATGCCCTTGTCCAGCAGCGCCCCGCGCAGCGGCAGGGGGTCGTACGCCCCCTTCACCCGGTCGGGATGGAGCGCGCCCAGCTTCTGCAGCGCCAGCATCGTCTTCTCCCGGTAGGCGTCAAACTCCGCCGCCACCCCGTGCAGATGGGTGGACTCGCGCGTCGCCCGCTGCAGGATGCGCCGGCGGGTCGCCAGGTCGGCGTAGAGCACCGAGAAGGTGTTCGCCGCCGACTTCACCGCGGAGTCCGATTCCGGCCGCACCACCTTGCCCCCCGTCGCGTCCGGATCGTAGCCGAGCTGCGCGTTCTTGATCATGGTGTCCACTTCGCCCTGGCGCGTCTTCGCCGCCTTCAGCGCCGCGGCCGCGCCGTCCAGCAGCATCTGGATCTGCGTCCGCTGCACCGTCCCGGTCGGCATGACGTTGAGCATCGCGCGGTAGGTTTCGATCGTCTCGCGGCAGGTCCGCTGGCGCTGCTTCAGCTCCTTCTGCTCCGCCTCCAGGGCGTTCAGGCGGCTGTTGTCCACGCTCCACCATTCGACCGCCTTCTCCGTGTCGGCGAACGGCACCCCCGTGTCGCGCGCCCGGCGCTGGGCCAGCAGGAAGTCCTCCAGCGTCTCCCGCCGGTACAGGCGCAGGCTGTCGATGCGCTCGCGCAAGCCGTTGAGGATCATGCGCCGCACCTCCACCCCCTGGTCGAAGAACACCTCCGCCTTCGCGGTGGAATTGGTGGGCACGCTGCCCGCCAGCTCGTCGAAGTACGCCTTCTCCAGCGCCTGCCGCTCCACCGCCAGCAGGTTGATCCGCCGGTTGAGTTCGCGCAGCGCGCGGTAGGCCGCGTAACGCGGGTTGTAGCCGAGGACGGGGTTGATCTGGCTCCAGAAGTCCGCCGCCCAGTACCAGGCCTTCTGGAACTGGTAGAGCAGGTGCAGCACATACGGGTCGAAGTCGTTCGGCGCCCCCGGCTTCCACGGAGTGGTCAGCCGGTCGTACCCGGCCAGCATGCCCGCCAGCACCGCCTCGTCGGCCACCATCGCCTTTTCCTGGTCGAGCAGATCGGTGATCCGCCGCCGCAGGTCCGGCTTGTGGACGTACAGCGGGGCCACGCCCACCGCCGGCGCGCTGGTCATCGACTTCTCCAGCACGATCGCCCGGACGTCCTGGGCCTCCGACGGTTCCGTCAGTCCCTGCTGGAGGGCGACCGCCACCGCGATCCACCCATCCCCCCTCCACCACCCGCGACAAACCGGCAAAACGTCATCACGGGTATCTCCGTGAAAAGCGCTCATGGGCTGATACTCCCACACCATGACGAATAGGACAAGATCAGAAACCCGTTTGATCCGGAATGGTCGATCGAGTTCGCCCGACAGTCGCTCGCCCCCCGCCTGCGAAGAACACCCCTGGTGTCAGGTCGAAAAAGTACATCACCCCCGGCGCCGGCGCAGGGCGCGCAGGAGCACGGTGCGGCGACCATCAGCCCGGCGGAGGCGGGCTCGGGGATGGTCGCCGGTCAGGCGGTAGTGGAAGAGCACGTTGCCGGTGTCGGTCTCGTACTCCAGGTAGTAGGTGTTCGCCGGGATGTCGGTCAGCGGATTGATCGTCGAGGTGCCCAGCACGCCCACCACCGATCCGCTGCCGGGGGCGGCGGTGAAGCCGATGAAGTCGGTCTGCACGCCGGTGAAGTTCTCGAACGTCCCGGTGAAGCTGTCGGCGTCCACCAGGATCAGCGTGCCCGCGCCGTCGGTGCCGTAGACGCTCGGGCGGAAGAAGAAGGGGTTGAACTCGAAGTTCAGCGTGTTGCCGGCGGAGGAGAGGTTGAGCGAGCCGGCGATCTTGAGCTGGTCGTAGCGCATGCCGTAGCTGCCGTAGGTGGGGCCGAGGTCCAGCACGCCGCCGTTGGGCACGGTGATGGCCGCCGCCGTCCCGGTCACGTCGATGATCCGCCCCTCGAACACCGGCTGCGCGCTCAGCGAGCTGCCCGGCGCGCGCCGGTCCGTCACCCCGGAGCTGCCGGAACCATCCGTCTGCATGGTCAGCGTGCCCGCGCTCCAGTTGAAGGCCGTTCCCGAGGCCATGCTGATGCCGTTGGTGCGCAGGGTGCCGGCGTTGAGGTTGACGGTGCCGGAGTTGATCTGGAGGGCCGAGGAGCGCACCTGGGTGGCGCTGTTGATGTTGAAGGTCGACCCGCCGGTGAGCTGGATGACCCCGGCGTTGTCGATGCTGCCGGTGGAGGCCAGGTTGTAGGTGCCCTGGGTGATGAAGACGTTGCCGTTCCAGCTCCCGGCGGCGGCCTGGTTGAAGGTCCCGGCCCCGGCCTTGGTCAGGCTGCCGGAGGAGCCGCCCCCGGTGATGGCGCCGGTGAGGGTCAGCGTGCCGGCGACGGTGAGGGTGTTGGCGTTGTCGGCCAGGATCAGCCCGCGGCTGGTGGCGTACGACCCGGCCCCGGTGATGGACAGCCCGGCCGCGCCGGAGAAGAGGATGGGGCCGGAGCCCATGCCGAGCGGCTGGGCGACGCCGGGGGTGGTGATGGAGGGCACGGCGAGGGTGCCGCTGACGATCTCCACCCCGCCGGAAAAGGTGTTGTCGCCGGTGAGGGTCTGGGTGCCGCCGCCGCGTTTGCGCAGGGAGACGTTCGACCCGGAGATGACGCCGTCATAGGCGGCCGAGCCGCCGTTTTCACCGGTGCTGAGGGTGGCGCCGGAGGCGACGGAGATGTTGCCGCCCGAGGCCCCGCCGCCGGAGAGCAGGCCGACCTGCTCGGATCCGGTGATCTGGAGCGCGACGCTGGCGGAGTCGGCCAGGACCACGGTGGAGAGGTCGCCGATCCCGGTGCCGTTCGGGGAAATGACCAGGCCGTTGTTGATGGTGGTGGGGCCGGAGTAGGAGTTGTTGCCGGAGAGGACCAGGGTGCCCGGGCCGTTCTTGGTGATGCCCATGCCGCCGGCGGCCTCGGTGATGGCGGCGGTGATGGCCAGGTCGGTGGCGGCGGCGCCGTCGGCGACGTCGAAGAGGATGCCGGTGTAGCCATAGTCCCCGCGCATGCGGATGCGGCCCGCGATGGTGGAGGTCGTGGCGCTGCCCAGCACGTTCACACTGGTGCGGTTCCATTCCAGTTGCGAACCGCCGGCGTCGGAAACACCATTGTTGCTCTGCAGGATCGCGCCCGTCATGTTGATGCCACCGGTCAGGTTCCAGATGTGCGAGGTGCCGGAGGTCGTCACGGTGCCGCCATTGATGTTCAGGGTGGTCAACTGGTCCCAGAACCCCAGCCCGGTCCCATCGCCCGTCGTTTCCACCGTCGCCCCGGAATTCACCGTGAGCACGCCGGCCAGCCGGCCGAAGCCGCCGTTTCCGGGGAGGACGAGTTTCCCCTGGCTGACCGTGGTCCCGCCGGAGAAGGAATTTTGCGCGGTCAGGGTGAGGGTGCCGGCGCCGGTTTTCACCAGGCTGCCACCGCCATAAATGCCCGCCTGCAAGGTCCGGCTGCCGGAAGGCACGCTGACTTCGACCTGCGCTCCGTTGTTCAAACCGGTCGCATTCACCCCCCAGTCGGCCGCCGCATCCTCCAGAATGAGCTTCCCGGCGGAAAGGTTGATGCCTCCGATTTCCATGGGGCCGGTGATCTTGAGGGTGCCGGCGCCCGACTTGTTCATGTACCCCCAGGACACGTTGTTGATGTGTCCGACCTTGCCCGACATCAGCAGGTCGACACCGCTCGGATCGCCCGTCACCCCCACGTTGACGGTGCTCGTGTCCCGGAACCGGAGATCGGCGGTGATGGTCGATTTCGAGCTCCCGCCCACCGTCACGGTGGATTCCACCACGTACTGCCCCCAGTTGTAGTTCGTGCCACCGGTGGCCTCGACGGTCCCTCCGTTGAGGTTCAGGCCGTTGCGAAAGACATTGGCCACCGCGCTGGTGCGCAGGATCCCGCCCGCGTTGACGGTGATGGCCCCCATGCCCGCGCCGTAGCTCCAACCGGTCCCCCAGTCCACGCTGGTCTGGAACACGGCACCGCTGTTCACGACGACCGGGCTGTTCTGCATGGAACTCTGCGCCGCGACGTTCACCGTCCCCGCGTTGACGGTGGTACCGCCGGTGAAGGTGTTCGGCGCGGTCAGTGTAAGCGTCCCCGAACCGATCTTGGTCAGTCCCCAGGCACCGGACGCCTCGTAAAACCCGCTCATGGTCAGCGTGTCGGCATCCACCCCCACCGTCGTGTTGGACCGAAGGGCATAGCCGGCCCCGCCGCCGGGGGCGTTGGTCAGGGCGTTGTTGCCGCTGATGCTGCGCACCGCGCCCAGTCCTCCCACCCCGGAGCCCCAGACGTGGAAATGTTCGTCCAGACTGATCCCGCCCTGCAGCGCCAGTGTGGCCCCGTCCTGAATGAAGGTCATCGTGGCCCCGTTATGGCCGCCCACGCCCAGCGCGGTGTTGCTGGTGGCCAGCAGGGTTCCGGCCTGAATGTCGGTCTGGCCGGCATAGGTGTTGCCACCGGCGAGCACTGCCGTTCCGGCTCCCTGCTTGGCCAGCGATGCGGTTCCATTCCAATCCTGCAAGGCCCCGTTCAGGGTGAAGGTACGCCCGGACCCGACGTTCCACGTCAGCCCGGAGGTGGACAGATAGCTGGTGTTGATGGTGAGGTCACGACTGTCGGAGGCGATGTTGATCGCTCCCGACACGCCGGGATACCATGCGGAGGACATGATCACCGGCTGACCGCCGCCGATGACAATATTCTGGGTCAGGCCGCTGTTCAGATGGAGATTGCCCCATCCATTGAATAGATCGGCCGTGATGGAGCCGCTGACCACGTTGCCATTGAACACATACTCTTCCCACTGCGTCCAGGAATTCTCGACCCAGTTGTTGCCATCCGAAAAATTGGCGTTGGTGTCCCCCTGCCAGGTATAGGAGGCCTGTGCGCCGGCAGCGGTCAGCATGGCCAGCAACATAACCGCATTGCGGCCCGACATGCGGCGAAGGTCTTGAGCTTTCATGGTCGCGGTCTCCCCTTTACAGTTGTCCGTTTTCATTACGGATTCTTGGTGTCGAAAGAACTGAATACACAGCCGGTGAGAATTGCGGAAGGACGCCCCGTTTTTGCAACATGGCGATAAATAATTTATGTTTTCCTCCGGTCCCGTCCCTCGGCGGCAATGCCGGGGAAGTGCATGAATGCGGCGGGGAGCCGTGGCACAAAGAAGCAGCTCAAGCGCGGCGACGGCCCAAGGCACCCGAGAGGAGGGCTCCGAGCAGCCTGTCGGAATGGTCGCGCGAGCCGCGGGAGTTTTCAACTGGCTGCCAGAGCGGCCGGCCCGGCGGTTCCAGACCCGGTCTCGAAGGCGGGAAAATCGATCCGGAGTTTACCGGCGCCGGCGCAGGGCGCGCAGGAGCAGGGTGCCGGCGACCATCAGCCCGGCGGAGGCGGGCTCGGGGATGGTCGCGGTCAGGCGGTAGTGGAAGAGCACGTTGCCGGTGTCGGTCTCGTACTCCAGGTAGTAGGTGTTCGCCGGGATGTCGGTCAGCGGGTTGATCGTCGAGGTGCCCAGCACGCCCACCACCGATCCGCTGCCGGGGGCGGCGGTGAAGCCGATGAAGTCGGTCTGCACGCCGGTGAAGTTCTCGAACGTCCCGGTGAAGCTGTCGGCGTCCACCAGGATCAGCGTGCCCGCGCCGTCGGTGCCGTAGACGCTCGGGCGGAAGAAGAAGGGGTTGAACTCGAAGTTCAGCGTGTTGCCGGCGGAGGAGAGGTTGAGCGAGCCGGCGATCTTGAGCTGGTCGTAGCGCATGCCGTAGCTGCCGTAGGTGGGGCCGAGGTCCAGCACGCCGCCGTTGGGCACGGTGATGCCTGCGGCGGCCCCGGTGACGTCGATGATCCGCCCCTCGTACACCGGCTGCGCGCTCAGCGAGCTGCCCGGCGCGCGCCGGTCGGTCACCCCGGCGTTGCCGGAGGCGTCGGTCTGCATGGTCAGCGTGCCCGCGCTCCAGTTGAACGCCGTGCCCGAAGCCATGCTGATGCCGTTGGTGCGCAGGGTGCCGGCGTTGAGGTTGACGGTGCCGGAGTCGATCTGGAGCGCCGAGGCGCGCACCTGGGTGGCGCTGTCGATGTTGAAGGTCGACCCGCCGGTGAGCTGGACCACCCCGGCGTTGTCGATGCTGCCGGTGGAGGTGACGTTGTAGGTCCCCTGGGTGATGAAGACGTTGCCGTTCCAGCTCCCGGCGCCGGCCTGGTTGAAGGTGCCCGCCCCGGCCTTGGTCAGGCTGCCGGAGGAGCCGCCCCCGGTGATTGTTCCGGTGAGGGTCAGCGTACCGGCGACGCCGAGGGTGTTGGCGTTGTCGGCCAGGATCAGCCCGCGGCTGCTGGTGTACGACCCGACCCCGGTGATGGACAGCCCGGCCGCGCCGGAAAAGAGGATGGGGCCGGAGCCCATGCCCAGGGGCTGGGCGACGCCGGAGGTGGTGATGGAGCTCACGGCGAGAGTGCCGCCGGCGATCTCGACGCCGCCGGAGAAGGTGTTGTTGCCGGTGAGGGTCTGGGTGCCGCCGCCGCGCTTGCGGAGGGAGACGTTGGTGCCGGAGAGGACGCCGTCATAGGAGGCCGAGCCGCCGTTTTCGCCGGTGCTGAGGGTGGAGCCGGAGGCGACGGAGATGTTGCCGCCCGAGGCGCCGCCGCCGGAGAGCAGGCCGACCTGCTCGGACTGGGTGATCTGGAGGGCGGCGGTGGCGGAGTCGGCCATGACGACCGTGGACAGGTCGGGAATGCCGGTGCCGTTCTGGGAAATGACCAGGCCGTTGTTGATGGTCGTGGGGCCGGAGAAACTGTTGTTGCCGGAGAGGACCAGGGTGCCCGGCCCGTTCTTGGTGATGCCAAGGCCGCCCGAGGCCTCGTTGATGGCGGCGGTGATGGCCAGATCGGTGGCAGCGGCCCCGTTGGCGACATCGAAGAGGATGCCGGTGAAGCCATAATCCCCGCGCATGCGGATGCCGACCACGATGGTGGAGGTCGAAGCGCTGCCCAGCACGTTCACATTGGAACGGTTCCATTCCAGTTGCGAACCACGCGGCGTCGGAAACACCATTGTTGCTCTGCAGGATCGCGCCCGTCATGTTGATGCCACCGGTCAGGTTCCAGATGTGCATGGCGCCCGTGCTGGTGGCCGTCGCGCCATTGAGGTTCAGGGTGGTCAACTGGTCCCAGTACCCCAGGCCGGTGCCGTCGCCGGTCGTTTCCAGCGTGGCGCCGGCGTTGACCGTGAGCACGCCGCCCACCCGGCCGAAGCCGCCGTAGGCGGCCAGCCGCAGGTTTCCTCGTTCACCGTCGTTCCGCCGGTGTGACCGCTGATCGCGGTGAGGGCGAGGGTCCCGGCGCCGATCTTGGTGATGCCATAGGATCCGCCGTCCCCGTTGTAGAATCCGCTCATGGTGAGGGTGTCGGCGTCCACGCCCACGGTGACGTTGGAGCGAAGCGCGTAGCCACCGCCCCCGCCGGGGGCGTTGGTCAGGGCGTTGTTGCCGCTGATGCTGCGCACGGCGCCCAGGCCGCCCACGCCGGAGCCCCAGACGTGGAAATGCTCGTCGAGGCTGACGCCGCCCTGCAGGGCGAGGGTCGCTCCGTCAATCCAGCTCATGGTGTTGCCGTCGTGCCCGCCGGAGCCCAGGGCGGTGCTGCTGGCGGCGATCAACGTGCCCTCCTGGATGTAGGTCTGGCCGTCAAAGGAGTTGTTCCCGGCCAGGACCATCGTGCCGGCTCCGGTTTTGACCAGCCCGGAGCGGGGGACCCACCAGGCTTCCGGCCACTGGTCGGACAGGTTGGCGTTCACCTGCAGATCGACGGCAGCCGCCATTGGCGACATTGAAGGTGTGGTTGGCCCCGCGTCGGAACGAAGCGTGAGCGAGCCGTTGATGGTGTTCTGGCTGTCGCCCGAGGAACTGAATCCGAGCAGACTGTCGCCGTTCCACTGCCAACTGCCCGCGATGGTCCCCCCGTTGCTCAATCCCACGGTCATATAGGATCCGAACCCGATATGCGCGCCGCCGGAAGCGTTCACCGTGCCGCCATTGATGGTGAGGCTGGTGACCGGGCTGTTCCAGCCGAAGCCGGTGCCGTCGCCCCCGGTGATGGCCAGGGTTCCCGCGGAGTTCACCGTGACGGAGCCCCGCAGCAATCCCCAGCCGCTGTTCGCGCCCGACACATCGAGGGTGCCGCCATTGATGGTCGTGCCGCCGGTGTAGCCGGTATAGCCGGTGATCCTCATGGTGCCCGGGCCTTCTTTCACCAGCGCGGCGGCCACCCAGCTCGTATCCGCCGAAACGTCCCAGAGTTGGGCGGAAACATTCAAATCCGGATTCGCGTCCCCGGTCACATCCGCAACCGTGAACACCGAACTGCTTCCGCCGGTTCCATTGAGGTTGAAGAACGACGAGGCGGAGATGGTGGACGCGGACGAGCCGGAGACGGTCGTGTTCGCAAGGATGCCCGCGCCCCAGTTGTGATAATTGCCGCTGCCGTTGAGGACGCCCCCCTGCAGGACCAGGTTGCCGTATCCGGTATAGGTGTTGGTGCCGTTCCAGTTGTAGGCGTTGAAGGTGCCGCCCGAGCCGAGGGTCAGGGTGCCTACGTTCATCCCCCCGACGTTCAAATTCACGGTGCCGGTGTTGATGGTGGCGGTGTCCGAACCGGCCGTGGGGCCGGAAACAGGACCGGGGGTCCAGTTGCCGTCGCTCCAGTTGCCGGTTCCGCCGCCCCAGGTGTAGTCGGCGGCACGGGCCCCGGCGGCCAGTGTGGCCAGGCCCAGGAGCGTCCGGCGGATGTGTTGAATGATGGCGGTGCGGGTGCTCATGGTATACTCCCCTTCTCCAAGACAATGGATCCCGCCCGGCGAAGGCGCCGCAGGATCAGCAGTGCGAGCCCGACGAGCCCGGCGGTCCCGGCCTCCGGAACCGCGACCAGGTAGACCGCGGTGTCGCCCTCCGCGGCCTGCAACGAATACCCGCCGGCGAGCGCGGGGGCCAGGGTCAGCTCGCTTCCGGCCGGAACGGTTCCGGCGGTCAGGTCGATCAGCCGCCACTTCGAGCCCGCGGGCGCGGACGCGAAGCCGGTCTGCGGAATCACGTTCACGATGCCGCGCAGGTACGGCAGGCTGGCGGCGAGGACCAGGTCGTTCACCGCCAGCGGGGCGGCACCGTCGTCGGGCGCACCCAACTCGAAATTCAACTGCGCGCCGGGATCGCCCAGGCTCAGCGCACCGACCTGCAGCCAGTTGTCGGACCGCTCCAGGTCCCCGGGGGCCAGGGTTCCGGCCGTCCAGACGTCCACATCCCCGGCCTGTCCGCCGCCACCGAAGGTCGCGGTCGCGGACAAGGTGATCAGGCCGCCGCCGGTGTGGTGGCCATTGACCAGCAGGGTCCCGTCATTGATGGTGGTGGCGCCGGAGTAGGAGTTGGCGCCGGAGAGGACCAGGGTGCCCGCGCCGCTCTTGACAAGGCCCAGACCGCCGGACGCCTCGGTGACCGCCGCGCTGACCAGAAGGTCGGCGGCGGCCGCGCCGTCGGCCACGTTGAACGAAAGGCCGGTGTATCCACCGTCGGCCCGGAGGCGGATGCGACCGCCGATGGTGGCGGTGTCCGCGCTGGCGTGGGTGGTGACATCCACCTTGTTCCATTCGAGCTGCGGTCCGCCGGCGTCACTCACGCCATGGTTGCTTTGCAGGGTGCCGCCGGTCATATTGAGCCCGCCGGCAAAGTCCCAGACATGCATGACCCCGTCGCTGCTGACGGTGCCGCCGTTGATGGTCAGCGCAGTGACTTTGTAAAAACCCTGCCAGCCCAGACCGGTGCCGTCGTCGTTGGCGAAGGTCACGCTGGCGCCGCTGTTGACGGTGAGCGCCTCCTTGATGCGGGCATATCCTCCGCTCCCTCCGTCCAGCAGCAGCACGCCCTGGTTGACGGTGGTGCCGCCGGTGTAGAGGTTGGCGGAGGTGAGTCTCATCGTGCCCGGGCCTTCCTTCACCAACGCGGCGGCGACCCAACTGTTATCCGCGGAAACGTCGTTGAGGGTCGCGGTGACATGGAGGTCGGGATTCGCGTCGCCGGTCACGTCCGCCACCGTGAACACCGAACTGCCGGCGCCGGTTCCGTTGAGATTGAAGAACGACGAGGCGGAGAGGGTGGAAGCGGACGAGCCGGAGACGGTCGTGTTCACGAGGATTCCCGCGCCCCAATTGTGGTAGTTGCCAATGCCGTTGATGACACCCCCTTGCAAAAGCAGGTTGCCGTATCCCGTGTAGGTGTTGACCCCGTTCCAGTTGTACGCGTTGAACGTGCCGCCGGTGCCGAGGGTAAGCGACCCGACATTCATGCCCCCGACGTTCAGGGAGACGGTGCCGGTGTTAATGGTGGCCGTGTCGGATCCGGCGGTCGGCCCGGAGACGGGCCCCGGGTTCCAGTTGGCGTCAGACCAGTTGCCGGTGCCGCCGCCCCAGGTGTAGTCCGCCGCCTGGACGGACGCTGCGAACGCCACCAGGACTGCAGATGCTGAAAAACATGCGGTGAAGCCACGCATCGTGCGCTCCGTCGGTGGTTGCGTCGAGTCAGGTTGGGATTTCATGCGGCGTGCAAAATAGGCCAAATGCACGCCGCGCCGATAGCTGCCAAAACGGGCAGGTCGCCTATTTTTTAGTATATTTGGCGACGGCCTGGGAACGCGACCGGACCTGCAACTTTTCGTAGATGTGCCGGAGATGGAAGTGAACGGTGTGGACGCTGATGCCCATCCGTTCCGCGATCTCCTTGTACAGGAACCCCTCCTGCAGCCATTGCATGACCGCCTTCTCCTTCGCGGTGAGGTCCGCATGGGTTGGAGAGACGATGTCGCGGGACGCGGGTTTCTGGAAGGCGTGCACGACCATTCGTGCGATTTTGGCGGACATGGGGGACCCGCCGGCCACGACATCCCGCGCGGCGTCGACCAGCTCGCGCCCCCGGACCGGCTTGTGCAGGTATCCGCAGGCCCCCGATTCCAGCGAGGCGAAGATCGCCTCCGCGTTGTCGTACACGGTGAGCATCACGACCAGCACCCCGGGACAGATCTGGACCAGTTCCCGGGTGCACTCCACCCCCCCCATGCCCGGCAGGTTGATGTCCATGAAGACCACCTGGGGCGCGGCGGCGGGAATCTCCGACAGGGCGGCCTCGCCGTTCGCGCACACCGCCACGCACCGGATGTCCGGATAGGCCCGCAACGCCTCCGCAAGCTGGTTGCGCAGTTCCCGGTTGTCCTCGACCAGGGCGACGGTGATGGGGGTCTGGGAGGTCATGCGGGCGCACCCTGTACCACGGACCCCAGCGGGACTGTCAATCTCACGAGCGTCCCTTTCCCGGCTCCGGCCGGTGAACGCAGTTCGAAGACGCCGCCCAGTTCGATCATGCGCTTGCGCATGTTGGCCAGGCCGTTCCCGGAGGTGGGCGCGCCCCCCGCCGGCAGTCCGTTGCCATCGTCCTCCAGCTCCATCACCAGGTCGGATCCCCGCAACCGGATGCGCAGACTCACACGCGCCGCGCCGGAATGCTGGACCACGTTGTGCAGCGCCTCCTTGGCCGCCATGAGCAGATGATGGCGGGTTTTCGCGGGCAGGTCCGTGTGCGGCGGGTCGGACGCGCAGGCGAAATCCATCCGGATGCCGGCGAGCGCCAGATACTCCGCCGCGTGGCCGTGCAGGTAGTTGATGAACTTGTCGAGCGTGTCGTTCGCGGGGTCCACCACCCAGACCATGGTGTCGAGCTGGCGGGCGATGTTCCGGGTGACCGTGTACATCCGGTCCAGCTCCCGCCGCGCCTGCTCGGGCGAGGCGAGCGCGCGCTCCACCTGCTCGGTCATCAGGCCGATCTGGGAGAGGCTCGCGCCCAGGTCGTCGTGCAGGTCCTGCGCCAGGCGCGCCCGCTCGGCGGACAATTCCTGGCGCTGCTGAAGCACCTCGTTTTCAAATCGCAGCCGCCGCCACGCGGCGTAGCGCCGCGCCCCGGCCGCGAGCGCCAGCAGAAGCAGCGCGCACAGCACCCAGAACCAGGGCTGGCGGGTGACCGGAACCAGAAAGGCCAGCTCCACCCGCTGCGCCTTCTCGAGATCGCGGCCCTCCAGCCGGATCCGCCACACATATTCCCCGGCCGCGGCGAGCGCGGCCCGGCAGCCCTCCGCCGCCTTCAGCTCGGGGCGTAGACGGCTGTACACGAACAGGTCGCCGTCGCGCGCGCCCTCGCCGCCCAGTTCGATTTCCATCGCGCCCTGCAGACTGTTGACCCGGCGCACCTCCTCCGCTCCGCAATGGATGTGCAGATTGGAGCCGACCAGCACCGGACGGGACTCCACGGCGGCGAGCGGCGTGAACCGGACGTGCTGGGAGGCGCCCGGGGCGAGCGGCGGCGTGGTCCAACCGCCCTCCACCACGCCGAGATACCGGTTGTCCCAGAAGGACCAGACCGCGTAACGCGAGGCGGGGTCGAGTCCCGCTGCGGCGAAATCCAGGTGCACGGTCCGCTCGGTCGACCCGGGGTTCCACAACAGCGCCACCGTCATCCGGCCCCACGGCCGAGCCACGTGCCGGATCAACCGGGTCCATTCCCGGTCCCGGCACAGATCCAGGACCTCCGCCGCCTCGCGCGCGGGGGGCGTGAGCACTTCGAGGTTGCGCCGGTAGTCGCGGAAGCCCTCCTGATACCAAGGGTCGGAGGTGATCGCGGAACCGCCGGACAGGCCGACCAGGCTGAGCCATGTCCGCACCAGCGGCCAGCCGCCTTCGATCCGGCTGACGTTCGCGATGTCGGTGCCCATGAAGATGCTGTCGTTGTCGACGGCAAACCAGTGTCCGTTGAGATGGAGCACCCCCAGCGAAGCGTCAAACGCGGGACGGAGCTGATCTCGCGTCACCCCGTCCCCCGGGCGGCACGCGTCCACCAGTCCCACCAGGGCGCGGTTGGGCATCCGGCCATAGGCGGTGATGAAGGCGTCCTCCCCCGCCGCCGCGCGGATGTTCCGGAAGTAATCCCGCATCACCTCCAAGGCGGTCCATTTGCGGTTCGACCAGACCGTCGTGTCAATATCCCCGTGGATTTTGAAGTACGAAAAACCCTGCTCGCGCAGCTTGCGGAAACACGAGGCGATATGCTCGCGGGCCCGGGGATGGGTGGGGTCGAGGAGGCCGAAGCCGGCGGGCTGGCTGGCGGACGGCCAGTCAAACCGGCCGCCCTGGACCGCCTCCAGGTTCCGCGGGTCCTTCGCCCACTCCGTGTTGGCGT
Source organism: Kiritimatiellia bacterium (assembly GCA_046346795.1). Taxonomy (GTDB): domain Bacteria; phylum Verrucomicrobiota; class Kiritimatiellia; order SS1-B-03-39; family UBA6053; genus JAXMHJ01. The sequence goes on along the minus strand of JAXMHJ010000019.1, from coordinate 10,165 downwards.
TCACCTGCAGCGGCGCGATCCAGATCCCCGGGCGGGCGCCCACCGCGGCGATTTTCTCCGCGTAGAAGGGCAACCCTTCGGGAAATTTCGCGTTGGCGTTCCAGCTCCCCTCCATGTCCTGGTACCCGTCGTCCAACTGCACCACCCGCGGGCGCAACGACGGAGGCGACCGGCCGGCCTCGGCCAGCAGCGCGAGGATGTCCTTGCCGCTGACCTCGCGCGCCAGGAAGTTCCAGCTCGACCAGCCCGTCAGCGCCCCGCGGCCCGTGCGCGCCCCGTGCGTCTTCGCGATCTCGTCCACCCAGCGGCGGATCGCCGGCGCCGGGGCCCCGGCAAGGAGCATCACCTTCTGCCCCCAGCGGGTTTCGCCCGGGTCCACCGACACGCCGTCCATCAAGGAGTCCGCGCGGAGCAACACCTCCCCGTCCGCCCCGCCGGAGATCCGGAGTTCCACAAACGCCGCGGGATCCCCGGCGGGCCCGACGAGCATCCCCTGCCCGTCCCGGCGGTACAGTCCGCCGCATTCGCTCACCCGGATCGTCTGATTGGATCCCGGCAGGTCCCACACCCGCCCCGGCTGCTCCGGGATGGGTTTGTCGAGCGCGGTGATCAGCCAGGCCCGCGGATCCCCGCGCGGGCGGAAGCGCCCTTGCAGCGGCGTGAGCAAACGAAGCCGCACCGCCTCGTCCCCCGTGTTGCGAATCCCGACCTGAAGCACGACGCCGTCGGCGCCCGCCAGCGCTTCGCCGCGGAACAAAAGCTCCACCGGTCGTCCCGGAAAGCGCAACACACCCTCCCCCACGACCGTCGCCCCGGCATCGGAGGACGAGAGCGGCACGGCCTCCCCCCGCATCTCAACCTCGGCGGACCAGGAGAATTGGAATCCTGCGCAGGACGGGACCTCGAGCGCGCCGCCGCGCGACCCGGCGTTCAACGCGAGCTGGAGACCCGCCGCTTCCGCGACCGGGGCCAGGGCCGGAAAACACAAGGCTAAAAACACCGGAAGATGCGATGTCCGCGGCGGAATCATCCGCGCACGCTACCAGAAGGGTTGCGCGGACGACAGATTCTTTCTGGCTTGAAAATCGTCAATGTCGCTGCAAGATTTCAACCATGAAAGTGATTTCAAGGTCTCTCTATCTGGAGCGTGTTCGGAAAGCGCTGAGCCGTAATCCCGTGGTTGCGTTGCTGGGTCCCCGCCAATGCGGCAAGACCACCCTTGCACGGCAAATGATACCCGCCGGGCACGCCCAGTATTTCGATCTGGACGATCCGGCCGTCGCCCGCATCTTTGAGCAACCCATGACGGCACTCCAGGGTCTGCGCGGATTGGTGGTGATCGATGAAGCGCAACGCCAGCCCGCCATCTTTCCCGTGCTCCGCGTGCTGGCCGATCGCGAAGCCTCTCCGGCCACCTTCCTGATTCTTGGCAGCGCGTCGCCCGAGCTTTCCCGACAGGCGGCCGAGTCGCTGGCGGGACGGGTGGAAGTCATCGAGATGCGCGGCTTCGATCTGGGCGAATTGCCGCCCAAAGCCCGGGAGACCCTCTGGCAACGCGGGGGCTTTCCGCGGTCATTCCTGGCCGCCGATGAGGAGGGCAGCGCGACCTGGCGGAAGAATTTTATCCAGACCTTTTTGGAACGTGATCTGGCGGCGCTGGGGTTCGGCCTTCGGCGTTGATGCGGGCCGGTTCTGGACCATGCTGGCCCATTACCACGCCCAACTTTGGAACGGCAGCGAGATGGCCGCTTCGCTGGGCGTCGCCCCCAACACCGCCCGTGCCTATCTCGATGCGTTGGAACAGACCTACATGATCCGCCGCCTGCCGCCCTGGCAGGCCAACCTGGGCAAACGCCTGGTCAAGAGCCCCAAGATCTACTTTCGCGACTCCGGCCTCTTCCACACCCTCAGCGGCATTCACACCGCCGCCGACCTGATGACCCATCCCAAGCTGGGCGCCTCCTGGGAGGGTTTTGCACTGGAAGAGATCGTGCGGGCGCACCAACCCGACCACGCCTGGTTCTTCGCGGTCCACAGCGGCTCCGAACTCGACCTGCTGATGGAAACCCGCGGCCGGAAAATCGCCGTGGAATTCAAACGAGCCGATGCTCCGCGCGCCACCCGTTCGATGCACCTGGCGATGGCCGACACGGGCGCGGACGAACTCTGGGTGGTCTATCCCGGCACGCGCTCCTATGCCATCGACGACCGGATCACCGCCCGCCCCCTCCAGGACTGCATCGTTCGTTCATGAGCTCCGCGAGCACGTTGGGCCCGTCCCCATCATCCTGAGGCACGGGGAATAACCTGGGGACGGAGGCATGGTCATTCCGAATCCCGCGAAGCGGGTGAGGAATCTACTCGCGAAGCGAGTTTGATAAGGGAAGCCCGCCGAGGCGGGCAGATCCCTCGTGTGCACTCGGGATGACAAGCTTGGCATGCGGGCAGGTGTATTCACGGTCGGACGTACGTGCGCTTGCGTAAAGTGGTTCCCCCGTTCTCCCGATTGGCAAAACCTCCCGCCCATGGAGGCTGCGGCTGCGGCGACAACCGACCGTCGGTGGGACGTCATCGCTCCGCCCGAACCTTGTCCGACGTATCGCCGCGGAAACCGCTTCTCTCGCCCGCTTCGCTCAAGCACGCAAAGACCGCGGAGAGAACACGTTGGGCCCGTCCCCATGCACACGCCGGGTTCGCTGCAGCGCATGTTAGGCTCATTTTTGATTTTTGATTTCCGATGCTGTCTTAGCTCCGCGAGAGACCAGCATCCGCTCTATACTGTCCAATCTCTGTTTTTCTGCCCGAATAATATTGAGGGCCGTTTGCGTCTCGTGGTTTAGTGTGTTCAAATCAGGACTTCGTTCAATAAAGAATCCCACGATTTCCGAAGTCCAGCCCGCCTTGATTGCGCTCACGAGTGGGGTTCTGCCCCAATAATCAAGTGAGTTCATGTTGGCTCCGTGGCCGATCAAGAGATCCATTATCTTTGGAGAAGTGGTAAAGTGCAGGACATTATCTTTCGCGGTGGAGCGTGTAAAAGAGGGATTCGCACCCTTCTTCAAAAGATACTCTACAAGATCATGATTATCTGTTTGGGCAGCGAGGAAAAGCGGAGGCAGATCGACCGTCAACTGCCTGTAGTATAACTCGGTATTTATGTTTTTTCCGGACAGTAGTTCCGTGACGCTAGCCATGTCGTGCCGCCTGATGGATTGGGCAAGCGCTGCATTATTCTCTTCGGCAGCCGCGTTTGCTACGCGAACCCTAGAAGAAGTCGTTGCGCATGCGCCCAGTGCGCACGCTAGTGCTATGTAATATATTAGCTTAAGTGTCTTCATGATTTCTGCCTAACAGGTGGTTGATCGAACAGATCTCATGCTTTCCCCCATTACCCCTATATCCGACAGAATCAAGGGGATTTCGTGCTCTTCCGGGCGATTTCGGCAAGATAACTGCATATTTTTCCCGCGGAGGCGCAGAGGCGCGGAGAAGGGGTCGGGATGTCCAACCTCCACTCCACATTCTGCGTGGCTTTGCAAGGGCTTGTTGTTTGTTGTTTCCGAAACCTTCTCTGCGCCCCTGCGCCTCTGCGGGAAAAAAGTTGAGGTTATAGAACACCCAAACATAAACTTTCCGGAAGAACCTTTCCGGCTCTTCCAAAATGATCATGTTGCCACTTGGATTTCGGATTTCACACCCACCCGCCAGAGCGGATTCAAGACGCCAAAATAGCTGTGCATCCATCATAATATTTTCACCACAGAACACAGAGAGCGCAGAGCATAAAGTTTGGAATCCTTCTCTGTGACCTCTGTGCTCTCGGTGGTTAAAAACCCTTTCTTGGTGTCTTTGCGCCTGAAGACACTACCGCGGCTGGGCGTGCTCCCCCATTCCAGCCTTCCAGCTTTACTTAGAAAAGACAGCCGGCTGGAAGCCGGCGGTCCCGGTGGGGATGCGGGCGCCCGCGCTACTCCAGATCAATCGCGCGGATCGCCTTCTGGAGGAAATCGATCCGGTCGAGCACGGGCTTCGGGGTGCGTTCCTTGTTCGCGTCGCGCAGGCTGCGATCGGCCGCGAGTTGCTGGGAAAGCCAGCCGCGCACCATGACATAATACCGCTGGTCATGCCCAAGCGCGGTCACGGCCTCCATCGCGCCCGGGGACGTGGGATCCTGGATGGCGCGCTGGACCGCCAGCACCTTCCGCCCCAACTCCAGGGCATCCGGATCCTCCGCGGCGGGCGGGGCCGGCGGCGCGGGAACGTCCGGGGTTCCATACGAGACCAGGGCGCCGGCGACGGCCAGCACCCACACCCCCATCAGCTTCCTGAAGAACATCGCCGTCTCCTGTTGCTGGCCGCAGCCGCAAGCCCCATGGCCCCGGGAATCAACCCGGCGCGGAACACTTCGCGCAGGTGCCCCAGAGAATGAGTTCGTGGCGGGTGACGTTGAAGCCGATGGTCTTGCTGAGCTTTCCGGACAGCAGGCCCACCGGGCAGTCGCCGGGCAGGCCGGACATGCCGCCGCACCCGGTGCAGATGAGGTAGTCGTGGTGCTGGTTGGGCACGTGCAGGGCGTAGGCGGCGCTGCGCTCGTGCAGGCCGACGCGGCGGACCAGGCCCAGCTCGTCGAGCCGGCTGAGGATGCGGTAGACGGTGGCCTTGTCGTGCGAACTCTTGAGGTCGGGGTCGGCCGCCAGGTCGGCCACGGGAATGGGCAGGTCGCGCTGGCCCCCCCGCCGCTGGACCCGCTTGAGCGACCGGGTGCGGCGGAAGCCCGCGGCGCGGCAGGTGGCGATCGCCCAGTCGAGTTTTTCGGCGGCGGTCATGGGGGAAGACTACCGCTCCTTCAGGCGGTTGGCAATGCTCCGGGATCCAGCACCTCGATGGCGATGCCGCGGCGGCCGGCCTCGGCCACCACCTCCGCGCGCTGCAGCACGATGGCGCGGTGGGCCTCGACGCCCAGGCAGGTGGCGCCGGCCTTGCGCAGCGATTCGAGCGTGCGCAGCCCCACCACCGGGATGTCCCAGCGCATGTCGTGGCCCGGCATGGCGACCTTCACCACCACGCACCCCTTCCCCGCCAGCTTGCCGGCGCGGCGGATCGTCGCGTCGGTGCCCTCGAAGGCCTCGACCGCGATGACCGTCCCGCGGCGCACGACGACGGTCTGCCCGATGTGGTTTTCGCTGGAGAGCCTGGCGATGCGGAAGCCGAAGGCGAGGTCGGCGCGCTCCTCCGGCGTCGGCGCGCGCGCGGTGAGCACGCCGGGGCCGGGCATGCGCGACTCCATGAAGAGGCTGGCCGGCCGCAGGTCCACGCCGGCCTTGCGCAGCTCGTCGCCGATCGCCCCGAAGATGGTGTCGGCGTTGCGGCGCGGCAGGGCGGCCAGCAGCGCGCGCATGGGCGCGTCGAGGCGCAGGGAGAAGAGGTGCGAGGGGGTGATCTGCCCCGCCATCACCGCCTCGCGCACGCCGGAGGCGCGGAAGGCGTCGAGGAACGCGGCGAGCTGGCCCACGTACATCCAGCGCACCTCGTCGCACAGGCGGTTGATGGACTTGTCGGTCTCGTGCCGGAAGGCGACGGCGAAGATGCGCTTCACGCCCCGGGCGCGGGCGGATTCGGCCAGCTCGAGCGGGTACGCGCCCTTGCCGGCGATGAGGCCGAGGGACTCCGTCATGTCAGCGGCCCTCCGCGGGGGCGGCGGGCAGGATCGAAACCGAGTCGACCTTCAGCCCGAGCTTGCGGCGCTCCAGGCCCTTGTTGCGGCCGATGTAGGCGACGCGGAGGGTGAGCACGTTCACCCCCTCCTTCCACAGCGCGGCGGGGACGCGCACGCGGTGCGTCTCGAAACCGGGCTCCTCGCCGTACACCCAGTCGCCGGCGAAGCGGTTGTTGACGAAGAGGCCCGCGCGCTGGCGGCGGCCCATGATGAAGAACGGGACGGCGGTCACCTCCACCTCGCGGTCGGCCGGGGCGGGGAGCGCCACCTCGATGTCGGCCTCCATGCGGTTGGTCCAGTTGACCAGGCGGCCGGGGATGCCCTCGGGAATGCTCCAGCCCCGGCGCAGGTTCGCCTTCTTGACGGCGGGGGTGCCGATGTCGAGCACCACGGCGCCGTCCGGGACCGGGGCGACCGCCTCCGCGGCCCGGCCCGGCGGCGGGGCGGCCAGCAACAGCAGGCAGATGGCGCGGGGCAGGATCATGGTCCCGGCGGTTACGGCTCCGCCTCCAGCGAGTAAAGCGCAAACTCCTTCACGCGCGGGATCGTGGCGAAGTCGCGGACGTTTTTCGACTGCACCACCACCCGGTTCGTCTGCGCAAAGCCCGTCACCCGCCCCGGCGTCAGCGGCGGCGTCGACGGGAAGACGGCGGGCCCCTGCTCCGTGGAGGTCAGCAGCAGCACGCGCACGCCCTCGCGGCGCAGGCGTTGTGCGGCGGCCATCACGCGCCCGCACGCGGCGGGGTCGCGGATCCACTGCTCCGAGGGACAGTACGCGGGCCGCTGGAAGATCATGCGCAGCGGCGTCGCCCAGGTGAAGTGGTCGCACAGCACGACGTCGTCCGGGCCGATCTCGCGCGCGATCCGCCCCAGCGCCCCGCCCAGGCCCGCGTACGGCGCCGTGGTCCACGCCCGCCGCGCCATCGGCGCCTGCAGCACGAGCACCAGCAGCAGCGCCGCCGCGGCCGGCCCGCGGGCCCGGCCCCGCAGACGCTCCCACGCCGCCGACACGGCCAGCCCGCCCAGCAGCGCCACCAGCGGCACGGCGTAGGACAGGGCGCGGCGGGTCGCGTACGGGAACTGCGCGGTGATCTCGCTGCGGCTCAGCAGCGCCATCATCGCCGCGAACAGGAACAGCGCGAACGACGGCAGCGACCCCGCCAGCCACGCGGGCCGGAGGCAGAACAACCCCGCGCCCGCCAGCGCCAGCAGCGCGGCCGCGTGCCCGATGAAGGCGAAGCCGCCCGAGGCGGACACCCGGAAGATGACGCGCGAGGCCGGCCGGTCCAGCAGGTACGCCGCGATGCTCAGCAGGATGAGCGCGCCGATGATCCGCACCCCGACCCTGCGCAGCGGGGCGAAGGGCTTCGCGCCGGCGTCCAGCGCCAGCGCCAGCACGCCCAGCGCCGCGCAGAGCTTCCACAGCACCGCGGGCGTCCCGCCCAGCCGCCCGATCGCCTCGGCGTGGTGGAACCAGTCGTGCCCCGCCCCCGCCGCCAGCCCGGCCGCCTGGGCCAGGCGGGAGAACAACACCCGGCCGCGCGCGGGGTCGCCCAGGTCGCGCCAGGCGCACAGCGCCATGAGGCAGCCGCCGAAGGGCAGGAAGGCCAGCCGGTTGAGCACCGCCGCCAGGAACAGCAGCCCCGGCAGGGCCGCCGCCGCCGGCGACGCGGTGCGGTGGTCGAGCACCAGCCCGATCGAGAGCATCAGGCAGAGGTCCAGCATCTCCGAGGTGGGCACGTTCCAGTGGTAGATCCAGACCGGCTGCGCGGCGAGCAGCGCGCAGGCCGACAGCGCGAACGCCGCCGATCCGCGGTTGGCCGCGACCAGCCCCGCCATCAGCAGCAGCGAGAGGATCGCGGTGAAATGGGCCGACCGCACCGCGCCCCGCAGCCCCGCGTCGTGCCCGCACACGGCGATCCACACCGGGGTGAGCGGGAAGAAGTAGCCCGGGCCGTTGACCGACCCGCCGCGCAGCGGCACCGCCGGGAACAGCGCCGTGTAGCCGTGGAGGTCGTCGACGAAGTCCGGCCGCTCGGCGGGGGTCAGCCGCGCCATCAGCGGATCCGGCTGCGCCTTCCCGCCGGTCGCGAGAAGTTGCATCCCCTGCGCCGGATACACCCCGGGGTCCTGCCCGCCGGCGATGTTCTCGCCCCGGTTCGGCAGCAGCAGCGCGACGGTGAACAGGACCATGGCGGCGGCGGCGGCGGGCAAGGCCGCGCGCGCCCGGGGCCAAAGTTCCGGTGACCGGAACACCAGGGCGAAAAACGTTCCGGTGACCGGAACCGCGATCGAGACGGCGTTGATCGTCCACGGCGCCATCCAGCCCCACGACGACAGCAGGGTCAGCGGCAGCAGCAGCCCGGCCAGGCCGGTCGCCGCCGCCAGCCCCCCGGCGCACACGATCCGCCGCCAGCGTTCCGCCGGGGCCGCGAGCGCCTCCGGCCACAGCCACAGCCACGCCGCCCCGGCGGCGAAGATGCGCAGGGCCGGCAGCGCCCCCGCGAACGGGGAGGTTTCGAGGAGCTGGGCGGGGTCGGTCATGGAGGGGGCGGCAGCATAGCGGGATGACCGGCGGAGTCAGGTCTTTTGTCGGGGGACAACCAGCGCTTCCGGAGTCAGGACTGCTTCCAGAGATTCTCCCCGTACCGCCAGCCTTCGCGGACCGGTTCCTTGATCCACTCCGCCAGCTCCGGTTGTCCCTTGACGGTCATGGTCACGGGGTCCCATTCGATCGTCTTTCCGGTCCGCTGCGCGAGCGCGCCGAGCAGCACCACCTCGGTCAGGGGCGCGGCGTAATCGAAGCTGGAGCCGGGCATCGGGCCTTCGCCCGTGATGGCGCGGATCCATTCCTCGATCGGCCCGCCCTTGCAGGAGGGGATGCGTTCGATTTTGGCCAGGTCGGGTTTCAGCTCGGTGTAGCGGGCGTTCGGCGTGATCCGGGGCGAGTCGGGGCGCATGCCGCCGTGGTAGAGGGTTTCCTTGGAACCCTCCATGTACATTCCACCCTCCCCTTCAAGGGTCTTGCCTGCCTCCCAACGTTTGGGCAGGGGGACGTCGCGCCCCCGTTCATACCACTTCATGACCACCGGCGGCTTTTCCCCTCGCGCGGGGAAGTGGTAGGTCACCAAGGAGCTCATGGGAATGAAACTGTCGTGGGGCGGCGGATCCCGATCGATCTCGACGCGGGTCGGAATGCCCAGGTCCAGCGCCCAGAACGGCGCATCGAAGGTGTGGCAGCCGATGTCTCCCAGCGCTCCGCATCCATAGTCCCACCAACCCCGCCACTGCACCGGCACGTAGGTGCGGTTGTACGGCCGCGCCTTGGTCGGCCCCTGCCACAGGTCCCAGTCCAGGGTCGCGGGGACCGCCTCCTGCGCGGGCGGAAAATCCTTGGGCGGAACGAACCAGGGGGGATTCGGGCGGTCGGTCCAGGTAATGACCTCCCGCACCTCGCCAATGACCCCGGCCGACACCCATTCCTTGATCCGCCGCATGCCGTCGAAGGTGTGGCCCTGGTTGCCCATCTGGGTGATCACCTTGTAGTGGTGCGCCGCCTTCTGCAGCGTGCGGATCTGCCAGAGGTTGTGCGCCAGCGGCTTTTGGACAAACACATGGATGCCGCGCTCCATCGCCGCCATGGCGGCCGCGAAGTGCGTGTGGTCCGGCGTGGAAACCATCACCCCGTCGATCTCCTTCCCCATCTTGTCCAGCATGACGCGGAAGTCCTTGAAGCGGGGGACGTCGGGATGCTTCTTGTAGGCCCCGGCCGCCCGCTCCTCGTCCACATCGCACATCGCGACCAGGTTCTGCCCGGCGGCCTGATTCAGCGCATACCCGCCCATGCCGGCCACGCCGATCACGGCCATGTTGAGTTTGCCATTCGCCGCCTTCCCGGGCTTGCCGATGGCGAAGTGCGGGAGGGTGGTGGCCGCGAGGGCGGCGGCGGACGATTGCAGAAAGACGCGGCGAGAGGTGGGTCTCATGGGGGTCTCCTTGGATTGGATCGTTGCTTCTCGCACGAGCCCGGAGGCTTTGCACGCGGGAAATGATGCCCCTGGAGTGCGGTGGCAGGCGCAGCGCGACACCGCTTTGTTTTCCGGGGACAACCGCAGCGCGGCCCCGGCTTTACGGGAAGAAAGCGTCCGCCGCCTCGCTGCGCTCGTTGTCGGCCGCAAGTCGAAAGCGGTGTCGCGCATTCGCTTGCCACCGCCCTCCAGAGCAGGCGCCGCCCGAACCGGCGCGGTTGCGAGGCGGCAGAGCAGAAATCAGCCCCCACCCGTTTTCCACGGCCAGGGATGACCGTGGGTGCGGCGGGCGTGCTCCCGGATGAACGGCGCCGGGCGCACGGGGGCTTGGCCGCGAAGGCCCTCACCCCTTGCGGACCATCTGGAACTGGTGGAGATGGATCTGGCCGGTGGCGAAGGCGGCTTCGCAGTAGGCGAGGTA
>JAXMHJ010000018.1:0-67233 GCA_046346795.1 Kiritimatiellia bacterium | reverse complement strand
GCCTCCACAAAGCTGACATGCGCCCTGATGCGCGTCCATTTCCAGAATCATCTGGTCGGAGGAAGTATTGGGCGGTAAGCTGGCCGCATGGTCGAAATAACCATCGAGATGAGTGTCGTCAGGGCGCTTCATGGCATTCATGAACGGTATGGTCGCTATCCGCTGCAATCCTCACCGGTGGATCATGCCTACGACGGGGATCAGGCCCTGCTGCTCCAAATCCTTTGCGGTGCCGCGCAGCCTCCCTTGGAAAATCCAGATCAGATCCGGTTTATCGAGCTCTCGGATGAAGACATGGGCATACGCGGAATGATCGACCCGTGGGGAAAGCCCGTTGACATCGTGGCGGATTGGAGCGGGGACGGGCGGGTGAGCGTGGGCAAGAAGGTTCTGAGCAAACCGGTCGCCGTCTGGTCCGACGGGCCGGACGGGAAGAATGAATCCGGCTCGGGCGACGACATCACATCGTGGTGAGCACCGCAGCCGCAACCGCCATGGCGGGGCGTTCTAAAATTTCCACGCTGACGGCTTGTGCCCCCGCCGCGAATGGGGAATGGTCGGGGCATCCGCAGGGGGACATCGCATGATCCGTGAAGCCATCGCCAGACTCGTCGAACGCCAGCCGCTCACGCGCGCGGAGGCGCGGGACACGCTGCGGGAAATCATGCGCGGCGAGGCGACCCCCGCGCAGATCGCCGGGTTCCTGACCGCGCTGCGCATGGCCGGGGAGACGGCGGACATCATCGCCGGCGCGGCCGAGGCGATGCGCGAGGCGGTGACGCCGGTGGTGACGCGGCGGCCGCATCTGGTCGACACCTGCGGCACCGGCGGCGACGGCGCGCACACCTTCAACATCTCGACCACCGCCGCCTTCGTCGCGGCCGGGGCCGGGGCCGCCGTGGCCAAGCACGGCAACCGCGGCGTCTCCAGCAAGTCGGGCAGCGCGGACGTGCTCGCCGCCCTGGGCGTGAAGACCGATTGCGATCCCGCCGTCATGACCCGCTGCCTGGACGACATCGGCGTGGCCTTCCTGTTCGCCCCCGTGCTCCATCCCGCGATGAAACACGCCATCGGGCCGCGCCGGGAGATCGGCATCCGCACCCTCTTCAACATCCTCGGCCCCCTGACCAATCCGGCCGGCGCCCGCCGCGGCGTGCTCGGGGTCTACAACGACACGCTGCTGCGGCTGGTGGCCGACGCCTCCCACGCCCTCGGCGCGGAGCGGCTCTTCGTGGTGCACGGTTCGGACGGTCTGGACGAGATCACGACTACGGGCCCGAGCACCGTGGCCGAGGTCACCCCGGCGGGCGTAAACGTCGGCATTCTGGACCCGCGGGATCTCGGCCTGAGCACCGCCTCGCCGGCCGACCTGAGGGGAGGGGAGCCGTCTGAAAACGCCGCCATCACCCGCGCGATCCTGTCCGGCGAGAAGGGGCCTCGCCGCGACATCGTGCGGGTGAACGCCGCCGCCGCCAGCGCCGCGGCGGGCCTGGCCGCCGACCTCCGGGAGGGCCTGGCCCGCGCGGCGGAATCGGTCGATTCCGGAGCGGCGCGGGTCAAGCTGGACGAACTGGTGCGGGCGACGACGGCATCGGCCCAGGCCTGACGGGTTGGAGGGCGGACTTTCAGGCCGCCACGGCGGCGACAAAGCGCCGCCCTCCATGGGCTCGGGTCAGACGGGTTGGGAGGGCGGACTTTCAGGCCGCCACGGCGGCGACAAAGCGCCCGCCCTCCATGAAGCTCGGGTCAGACGGGTTGGAAGGCGGACTTTCCATGGCCGCCGAGGCGCCACTTTCCGTTGACTCCGCCCCGTCGCCGACCTATCGTTAGAGAAAATCTAACCTTGGTGTCCCCATGGAGTGGCTCAACTACCATCACTTGCTCTACTTTCACAAGGTCGTGAAACTCGGCAGCATCAGCGCCGCCTCGGCCGAGTTGCGCCTCTCCCAGCCGACCATCAGCAAGCAAATCCACGAGCTGGAGGGATCGCTGGGCGAGAAGCTCCTGGAGAAGCGCGGGCGCGGGCTGGTGCCGACCGAGATCGGGCGCATGGTCTTCGACTGCGCGGAGCAGATCTTCTCCATCGGCCGGGAGATCATGGACCTGGTCAAGGACCGCCCGTCCAGCCGGCCCCTGCGCCTGCAGGTGGGGGTGGCCGACTCGGTCCCCAAGCTGGTCGTGCGGGAGCTGCTGGCCGACGTGCTGCGGCCGGACCGCAATTTCCGGGTGATGGTGCACGAGGGTCGCGCGGCCGACCTCGTGTCGCGTCTGGCCCTGCACCAGCTCGATGTCGTGATCGCCGACCAGCCCGCGCCGGCCGGCCTGCACCTCAAGGCCTACAACCACCTGATCGGAGACTGCAGCCTCGGCTTCTTCGCCCTCAAGCCGCTGGCCCGCATGTTGAAGAAGGGCTTCCCCAAGTCGCTCGACGGCATCCCGGCCATCCTGCCCACGTCCGAGTGCGGCATCCGCCTGGCGCTGGACAAGTGGTTTGAGGACAACGACATTCAGCCGCTGATCGTGGCGGAATGCGACGACCGCTCGCTGATCAAGCTGCTCGGCCAGTCCGGGGCGGGCTTCTTCCCGGCGCCCAAATCACTCGCCAAACACGTGGAGCAGGCGTTCAACGCCATCTGGATCGGCGAGGCCCGCGGGGTGCGGGAAAGCTACTACGCCATCACCGTCGAGCGGCGCATCAAGCATCCCGGCGTGCTGGCGATCACCCAGCACAAACTGCCCGCCGAAAAGGGCCGCGCCTGATTTGTCCGCCGGGGCGGCGCGGCCGCAAGCCCCGCGGCCCGGGATCAATCCGGCGGGGTGCAGCCGCGGGCGAGGAACTGGGCGACGGCCCAGGCGTCCTGGATCTGCTGGCGGGCGGCCTCCGCCTGTTCGACGACGGGCAGCAGGCGGTGGAGGTGGTCGACCAGGAACTGGAGGCGCTCGTTTTCGCGGCGCATGCGGAGCAGTTCGACCTTCTGCCGGGGGGCGAGGCCGGCGAGCTGGCCGATGTGCATCGAGAGGGTCGTCTTGCGGCAGTAGGCGGTGTCGGGGATGGGCGAGCCGTTGAGGATTTCGAACACGCGCCGGTGCAGCGCGTAGGCCCGGGTGGCGAGGGCCTCGTCCCAGTCGTCGTCGGGATCGTCGTCGATCCAGGTGATCTCGGCGGAGTCGTAGAGGTCGGCGCGGCGGATCCGCGTCACCTGGAAGCGCCGCCGGCCGCGCGCCACGATTTCGAGGCGGCCGTCCTCGTATTCACGCAGGATGTGGGTGATGGTGACGGCGGTGCCGGTGCAGCTCAGGCCGCCATTGTCGCAATAGAGGACGCCGAATTCGGGATTCCGGCCGGCGGCGAGGTGGTCGCGGCAGTCGCGCACGAGTTTCTTGTACCGCTCCTCGAAGATGTGCAGCAGCTGGTATTCCGACGGCAGGACCGTCAGGGGCAGCGGGAAGATGGGAAGGGTCTCGGGTGGCGGCATCGATTGACGATACGTCCATTCCGGCGCTTGTCCAGCGGCGCGGCATGGACATCCGGGCCGGTTGTGCTAGACTTCCCCCCCACCCCGGAGTCCCGTGAAAATCTTCCGCCTGCTGTCCATGCTGTTCTCCCTCCTGCCGTTCGCCGCCTGCGCGCAGGGCGACGCCAAGCCCCGCGAAGGGGCGGTGCTCGTGGATGTGCGCACTCCGTCGGAATACAACGCCGAACGGGCAAAGGGAGCCATCCTCCTGCCGCACGACCTTGTCCGCGAGCGGGCGGCGAAGCTGCTGCCCGACAAGGCCGCGCCGATCGACCTCTACTGCCGCAGCGGCCGCCGTTCCGATCTGGCCATGCAGGCCCTGAAGGCCATGGGGTACACCGACGTTCGCAACCTGGGCTCGCTGGAGGCCGTCAAGAAGGCCGGTGTGGAGACCGAGACCGGCGCGGTCGTCCCCGAGCGTTAAAATTGACATCCCCGCGCCCCGCGCCTATTCCTATCCGTTCCCGGGGGGCAAAACGGCCTCCGGAGCCACGGAGAGAACGCGGAATGCCCACCTACGACTACGAATGCCAGAAATGCCGGCACGGCTTCGAGCTGTTCCAGAAGATGTCGGACAAACCCGGCGGAACCTGTCCCAAGTGCGGGTCCAGGCGGGTCAAGCGACTGCTGGGCACCGGGGCCGGCATGATATTCAAGGGCTCCGGGTTCTACATCACCGACTATCGCAGCGAGGGATACAAGAAGGCCGCGAAGGCCGACTCCTCCCCGTCCTCCTCCGCCTCGGCCCCCGCCCCGAAGACGGAATCCGCCACGCCCAAACCGGCCGCGAAGGCCGCCAAAAAGGGGGGCTGATCCATGTCGCTCGAGCTCATCTGCCCGTTTTGCGGGCACCCCAACGGACTCGGCAAGATCTTCTGCGCCTCCTGCGGCCAGAACATGCAGCAGGGGGACAAGGCCCCCAAGATCGTCGGCAAGGGGCACGGCACGGGGGCGGGGCGCTTCCTGGGCGGCCTGTTCAAGTTCGTTTTCCTCCTGGCGCTGGCGGCTTTTGTGGGGGGGGTGTTCTGGCCCTCCCGGACGAGCGCGCTCCGGCGCACCGGGGACGACCTGGCGGCGGACCATGCCGGGTTCCAGACCGCCTACCGGAAATTCGAGGGCGATCTGGCCCGGGTCACCGCCGGCGAGATGGAGCGGGCGGTGTTGCAGGTCTCCGAGGTGCAGGTGAACGCCTATCTCAAGGAGACGCTCGACCGGAACAACGCCCGGGTCAAGGCCAGGGGGGCCTTCACCCCGCAGGTGACCGATGTCCGCGCGGATTTCCGGGACGGCTCCGCCGTGCTGTTCCTCTCCTACAAGGTCGGCCCCGCCACCATGACCTACGAGACGGAGATCGATCCGGGCGACAAGGCCAACGGATATGACGTCCGCGTCACCGGCGGGCGCATCGGCCATCTGCCCCTGCCGCCGCTCGCCTCCGCCCTCGCCGTGTCCAAGTTCAAGGCCCTGCAGAAGGGCCTGCGCACGGTGGACTATGTCGTCCAGCACGCCTCGGCGTGGCAGTTCAAGGCCGACGGCGCCGCCATCGCCTTTATAAAAACCAAGCCGCAACCCCCGCGGGAGTCCCCATGAGAGACAAAAAAGAGTTCTACAGCATCCTTCAAGGCATCGACGGCCGGGCCTACGGCGAATACGCGCGCATCGTGGGTGACTTCGACTTCGCCCGCTACGTGCTGAAGATCAGCCAGATCCAGACCGAGGGGACGGACACGCTCTTCGTGGTCCGCGTCCCGCAGATCATCGCCGCCTTCCCCCCCCACACCTTCAACTCCCCCGTCCGCCGCACCGCGCTGGAGGACCTGCTGACCCGCGAGGTCGCCCGCCAGATCGACCTGGCCGCGCAGATCCCCGGCCGCTCCACCGGCGCCCAGCGGCTCTCCATCGCCACCCCGTTGCAGAAGATCCTGCCCCGCGCCTCGATGGTGGTCACCGACGAGCACGTCGAGGCCCGCCTGTACGTCCGCCTGCCCGCGGTGAAGGGCCGGGTCGACACCGAGGCCGCCTGCGAGGTGTTCTTCGACCAGCTCCCCCAGGTGGTCAACCAGTCCCTCATCTACTGCAACCTGGACGAGCCCCGGGTGGAGGCGTTCGTCGACCGCATGGAGGACGCCGACCAGATCCGGCAGTTGCTGCCCACCCAGGGCCTGATCGGCTTCATCGGCGAGAACTGCCGCCCCGGCCGCGTCACCGGAACCGACCTGCCCGCCGCCGGCGCGCCGGGGTTCGCCGTGCCGCCCGAACTGATCAAGGAGATCGACGTCCCCAACGCCGGCAAGGTGCGCGGCGTCGGCATCCCCAGCGGCCTCACCGTCATCCTCGGCGGGGAATCCTCCGGCCGCTCCGACCTGATGCACACCCTCGCCGCCGGCATCTACAACCACATCCCCGGCGACGGCCGCGAAACCTCGGCCACCGTGCCCGACGCCGTGTACATCCCCGCCGAACCCGGCCGCTCCGTGCAGCGCGTGGACCTCAGCCCCTTCTTCCGCGACATCCCCGGCGCCCAGGTCAAGGCCTACACCTCCCCCTCCGCCCCCGCCGCCATCGCGCAGGCCGCGTCGGTCGTGGAGGCCCTCGAGGTCGGCGCCCGCGTGCTCCTGCTCGACGAGTCCGACTCCGCCGCCTCCTTCCTCGCCCGCGACGCGCGCCTGTCCCCGCTGCTGCCCGGCGACGCCGCCGCCAACGTCCCGCTGTCGGCCCTCGCCCGCGCCCTGGTCGACGACCTGGGCGTGTCCATCGTCGTCGCCGGCTGCTCGGCCGTGTCCGACTTCCTCGCCATCGCCGACACGGTGCTCTGCATCGAGAACCGCACCCTTTCGGACGTCACCGCCAAGGCCAAGGCCCTCGCGCTGCCCTCCACGGGCGCCGGCCGCAAGGAATCCCTGCCCGACAAGTTCCGCTGGCTGGTGCCCGCCGGCATCGATCCCGCGCTCGGCCGCCTCGACGACCACATCGTCGCCCCCGACGCCCACCATCTCGTCTTCGGCCGCTGCAACGTGGACCTCACCGCCATCCGCCAGCTCGCGGACCGGCACCAGACCTCCACCATCGGCCAGATCCTCTACTACGCCAAGCTGCGCTACCTCGACGAGGGCCGCCCCATCCGCGAAGTCCTCGACCTCGTCGACCGCGACCTCAGCACCGAGGGCCTCGAATGCCTCACGCGCGAACTGCGCGGCGACCTCGCCCGCCCGCGCCGCTACGAGATCGCCGCGGCGCTCAACCGGCTCGACACCCTGCGCATCTCGCACATCAGCGAGTGACGCCCCCGTCATGCGGCTCGTCGTCCAGCGCGTCTCCCGCGCGAGCGTGACGGTCGCCGGGGAGGTGACCGGGGCCGTCCAGCGCGGCTTCCTGGTGCTGGTCGGCGTCGGACAGGGCGACACCTCCGCCGACGCCGCCTGGCTCGCGAAGAAAACCGCCGGACTGCGCGTGTTCGAGGACGAGGGCGGCCGCATGAACCTCTCCCTCGCCGAGGTCGGCGGGGCCGTGCTCGCCATCAGCCAGTTCACCCTCTACGCCGACTGCCGCAAGGGCAACCGCCCCTCCTTCACCGACGCCGCCCCGCCCGACGAGGGCGAACGGTTGTACTCCGAATACGTGGACCTGCTGCGCGCCGCCGGGGTGCCGGTGCGGACCGGAGTCTTCCGCGCCGGGATGCGCGTCGAGCTGGTCAACGAAGGCCCCGTCACCATCTGCCTCGACAGCGCCGACCGCCCCGCCGGAGACGGCCGGTGACCGCCCTCTGCATGCGTGGCCAGCGCCGCGCCGCAACATGGGGACTGCGGACCGTCCTCGCCGCCCTGCTGCTCGCGGCCGCGCCCGCACCCGCGGACCCCGTCCCCGACGCCGCCACCACCAGCGCCGACCGGCGCTTCGCCGCCACCGGCCCCAACCAGGAGGACAACCTGCGCCTGGTGCGCTGGGCGGAAAAAAACACCCGCTCGCTCGAGGACTTCCTCGGCCTCAAGCTGCAGATCCCGGCCCACAGCCCGCTCGTCATCCGGTCCCGGCCCGCCGCCACCAACGAGACCGCCGGCGTCACGATCTCCCAGCGGATCGACGGCGTCCGCCTGCTGCAGGAACTGCGCATCGTCGATTTCCGGAAGGCCGACTCCGAGGATCTGCTCGAGGCCTTCACCCTGCTGCTGCTGCACCGCGCCGTCCACGACCTCCGCGCCGGGCTGCCCGCGGCGAAGATCACCGGCCCGGCCGCGGTCCCCGCCTGGTTCGCCACCGGGTGCGCGCAGAACCTGTACCGCGAAACCCGCGCCCGCAACCGGCTGGTCGTCCTGCGCGCCTTCCAGGCCGGCGGCGGAACCGGCGCCGCGGACCTCCTGCGGCTGCAATCCCTTCCCCGCGGACGCTGGTCCACCAAGGCCGAGTGCGGAGTCTTCGTCGCCTGGCTGGCCTCCCGGCCCGACTTCCCCGCCTTCTCCGCCGCCCTGCTCCGGCGGTTCGCCGCCGGCGGGACCGCCGACGCGCCCTGGTTCTGCGACCAGCTCGCCGACGCCTCCGCCCCCGACGACCTGGAGAAGCACTGGGACCTCTGGCGGATGCATTCCGAGCAGGTCCGCCCCGAGGACACCGGCGTGTTCGACGACGCCCCGGGCCGCCTGGCCGCCCTCTTTCCCGTGCCCGCCAGCCGCCTCGCGCGACTGGGGGCGGCGGGGGCGAAACCCATCGAGGCCGCCGATCTGGCCGCCTGCCGCGCCGACCACTGGTTTCCCGCCCTCGTCGGATCGCTGCGCGCGGAGACCCTCACCCTCGCCGCCGGCCAGCCGCCCGAGTTCCAGCAGATCATCGCCCAATGGAACGCCTGGTACCAGGCCCTGCTCGACCTGCCCCTGACCGCGCGGGAAACCCCGTCCGGCCGCGTCGAATACCCCGCCGAACTCCGCCGCCAGGCCGCCGTTCTCCTGCAACAGGCCCAGGCCTCCCTCTTCGAATACCGCCGCAAGCTGCACGGCCTCGCGCAATACGTGGACCGGTTTGAGGCCCAAGCCGCCGCCGCCCTCGTGCCCGCCCCCGCCGATCCCGCCCCCCGCACCGAGCAGCAGAAATACGTCGACCGCTTCGACGCCGCCCGGAACCCCCCCGCGCCTCCGGACGCCCCTCCGCAGCGGTGAGGTCGGGGGCGGAAACGTCGGCCCCGGAGGATTGCATTGAACCGGGGAGAATTGCTAATCCCGGCCTCCTCCACCCAGGATCCCCCATGAGCACCCCGCGTTCCCGCAAAACCACGGTCGGCCAGGTCGACGACGACGTCCTCGCCTTCACCGCCGGCAAGGACATCCAGCTCGACCTGCAGCTCGTCGAGGAGGACTGCCTCGGCTCGGCCGCGCACGCGGTCATGCTCTCGCGCATGAAGACGACGCCGCCCGTCCTGACCGCCGCGGACGTGGGCCGCATCCTCCCGGAACTCGCCGCCATCACCCGCGCCGCGCGCGCCGGGAAGTTCCGCATCACCCCGGCCGACCAGGACGTGCACCTGGCGGTGGAGCGCACCCTGACGGAAAAGCTCGGCGACCTCGGCAAGCGCATCCACACGGCCCGCAGCCGCAACGACCAGGTGGCCGTGGACCTCCGCCTCTGGGGCCGCGCCCGCCTGCTGGACCTGCTGGACGCCGCCGCCGCCACCGCGGGCACGATGCTCGCGCTCGGCCGCCGCCACGCCGCCACGCCCATGGTCGGCCGCACCCACATGCAGCCCGCCATGCCCAGCTCGGTCGGCCTGTGGGCCACCTCCTTCACCGAGGCGCTGCTGGACGACGCCGGGGTGCTCGAGGCCGCCTACCGGCTCAACGACGCCTGCCCCCTCGGCTCCGCCGCCGGCTACGGCGTGCCGCTGCCGGTCGACCGGGCGCTGACCGCGAAGCTGCTCGGCTTCGCGCGGCCCGTCCACAACGTCATCCACGGCGTGAATTCGCGCGGCCGGGTCGAGTCGGTGGTGCTCGCCGCCTGCTCGCAGGTGATGCTCACCCTTTCGCGGCTGGCGCAGGATCTGATGATCTTCACCCTGCCCGAGTTCGGCTACTTCACGCTCCGGCGCGAATTCTGCACCGGCAGCAGCATCATGCCCAACAAGCTCAACCCCGACGTGATGGAGCTGATGCGCTCCCGCGCGGCGACGGTGCACAGCCTGGCGCAGCGGATCGTCATGATCCTCAACGCGGCCCCGAGCGGCTACAACCGCGACCTGCAGGACACCAAGGAGCCGTTCCTGGAGGGCGTGGCCGTCACCCTCTCCGCGCTGCGCGTGATGGACCGCGCCATGGCCTCCATCACCGTGCACGCGGGCGTGATGAAGAAGGCGTTTTCGCCCGGGGTCTTCGCGACCGACCGGGCGATCGAGCTGGTGGGCGGGGGCATGCCCTTCCGCGACGCCTACCACCACGTCAAGGAGCACCTCGCCGAGCTGGAGGGCCGGGACCCCGTCGCCGCCCTGCGCGCCAAGACCCACCTGGGCGCGACCGCCGGACTCGACTTCGCCCGGTACGCCCGCCAGGTCCGCGCCGTCACCGCCTCGGTCCGCACCCGCCGCGCGAAGCTGTCCGCCGTCGCGAAGCGCCTGCTGCCGGGGCGTGAGATTAGAACCGCTGTTCGACCGTCACCCCGTAGTGCAGGGGATCGCCGTAGGTGACGTAGCGCTGCTCGGGGAAGTCGGGCGGTTCGAGGCCGAAGACAAAGCCGCGGGTGACCACCTTCTCGTCGAGCAGGTTGCGGGCCCACAGCCGCACGGTGGTTTCCTTCCCCTCCCAGCCCAGGGAGGCGTTGAAGAGCTGGGCGACGGGGGAGTGCTCGTCGTGGTTGTCGGCGAGGAAGAAGTCGTCGCGGCCCTGCCACTCGGTGGTGGCGAACCAGCCGGAGGGCAGCTTGTAGCCCGCGCCGATGTTGCCGGTCCACTCGGGCGCGTAGGGCTGCTCGCGCCCGTTTAGGCGGCGCTCGCCGGAGGCCTCGGTGAAGCCGGAGTACTCGGAGTCCAGCAGCGCGCCTCCGACCCAGGCGCGCCATCCGGTGTCGGGCTGCCAGGCCCACTCGGTCTCCAGCCCGACGTTGTCGCCCTCGGCGGCGTTGTCGATGTAGTAGGTGAAGGAAGTCGGGTCGTTGGGGTCGAGCTGGACGCTGGTGTTGATCTGCAGGTCGTTGCGGTGCATCCAGAAGAGGTTGGCCTGGGCGCGGGTATCGTGCGCGGGGTCCTCGTGGCGGAGGCCCAGCTCGGTGCTCCAGACGCTTTCGGAGGCGAAGAAGCGGCGCTCCTCCGGCAACTGGCCGTTCTGGTTGGCCCCGCCGCCCTTGAAGCCGCGGGCGAAGGATCCGTAGCCGATCCAGGTGTCGTTGAGCGCGGCCTCAAGCGAGGCGCGGCCGCCCCACATGGTCTCGCCGTTGCCGGCGTCGACGCCCTGGTCGTTGGAATAGTCGGTCTCGCGCCGCTCGACGCGCCAGCCGGTGTTGAGCTGCCAGACGGGGCCGAGGGTGGTGCGGGTCTGCGCGTAGCCGGCGCCGGAGAGGGTTTCGTAGTCGCTCTTGAGGGTGCCGAAGCCGTTGTAGTCGTCCGTTTCCTCCAGCCCGGCGCCGTAGAGGCCGGCGTGCCAGCCGGTGGTGCCGTCGAGGATCATGCCGTCGGGCTCGCTCATCACGCGGAGGTCCTGGCTCCAGGCGCGACGTTCACGCAGGGTCTGGTCGAAGTAGCTGTAGCGGTAGCCCTCCTTCGCGGGGTCGAAGTGCCAGGGCGCGCCGGCCCAGTAGGCGTCGTTGCCCCAGTCGGCGTCGTAGCTGTACTCGTTGTCGAAGGCGGAGAGCGTGGTGATGGAGAGCACGCGCACGTCGGGCGATCCGGCCCACAGGGCCTTGAGCGAAAGGGCGCGGGAGTCGATGCTGTCCTTGCCCGGCTGGTCGGAATAGGTCTTCGTCCGCCCGTTGTCGGCGGCGAAGGCGTCGTAGCCGTTGTCCTGCTCGGAGAGGTGCAGGGCGAGGTCGAAGAGCCAGATGTCGGAGGGTTCCCAGCGCAGCTTGAGGCGGCTGAACCATTCCTCGCGGCCGTTGGTGTCGTCGCGGCCGAGATACACGTTGTCGCGGAAGCCGTCCTGCTCCACGCGGCGGGTGCTCAGGCGCAGGCCGAGGGTGGGGGAGAGCGGCGTGTTGAGCACGACGCCGGCGCCGAGCAGGTGGTCGTTCCCGACGTCCACGCGCACGAGCCCGCCCGTTTCCGGGCCGGGGTCGTTCGACTCCACGCGGATCAGCCCGGCGAGGGCCCGCGATCCGTAGACGTCGGCCTGCGGTCCGCGCAGCACGGTGATGCGGCTGGCGTCGAAGAGCGAGGCCCCGGCGGCCATGCCGGAGTAGTCGATCTCGTCGAGCAGGAAGCCGACCGAGAAGTTGGGCGGGCCTTCGCCGGCGAACTGGCTGGCCTCGCCCACGCCGCGCATCTGCAGGTAGCGCGGGCGGGCGGTGCCGCCGGCGGAGGTGAGGTTGGGGACCGACACGTCCTGGAACTCCGCGGCGGGCAGCAGCAGGTCGGCGGGGCGCAGCACCAGCGGGCTGGCGGAGACCTCGGGCAGGGCCACGGCGTCCTTGTCGAGGCGCACCACGTAGGGCTGCAGCATCACGGGTCCGCCGGGGGCGGGGGTTTCGGGGGCGGCCGGGGCCGCATGGGTCGCGGCCGCAAGCACCGCGGCCGCCATCATCATTCCTGTCTTCATTTCTTCCTCCTGAGCATGTGGTGGATGTTCAGGGAGGAAATGGCGGACATCGCACGGGCGCGGGGCCCGCACATTCCTTCCCTACGCCGGTATGACCCGGATCAGGTTCAAAGGGTTACCGGCGGGCCGTAAGGCGGGTCCGGAATCTCAGGCTTCTCGCAAGCCTCCCCGTGGAACTGCCGCCGGTCCAAGCAGACGCGGGGCGGGATGTCAACTGAACACCCGGCCCGCCGCGTTGTCCAACCCGCCCCGGAGCATCCTCGCTTCCTGGCGATGAAGGTAGGGCGGACCCACCGGGTGAGCCTCGCAGCCCTTTGGCGGCCCACCCGGCGGGTTCGCCCTGCCGCTCCGAAGACTTCGCCAGAAACCGCGCATGCCCCCAACCCCGCGTTGACTCCCCTCCCCTTCCTGCCCTAGGTTAATCAGTCCCATGATCGCCGCCCCCCACGCACGTCTCAGCACCCTCCTCCAATCCTGCGGACTTTTCACCCCCGAGCGGGTGCAGGAGCTGATGGCCCTGCAGAAGTCCTCCGGTTCCCCGCTGACCCGCGTGGTGGTGGACAACCAGTCTGCGACCGAGGAGGCCTATCTGCGCGCCCTGGCCGGGCGATGGACGTGCCGTCCAGCCAGGTGGGCGACGCCCTCGAACCCGACGTGCTCGCCGCGCTGCCGGCCCGCGCGGTCTACCAGTACGGCGTGATCCCGGTCGAGCTGGCCCCCGGCATGATCCGCGTGGCCACGTCCGACCCCTTCAAGGCGGGCATGGTCGACGCCCTCCGCCTGGCCTCCGGCCGCCGCATCCGTTTCGCGCTCTGCGTCGAGGCCGACATCGAGAAGGCGGCCAAGAAGTTCTACGGGGTCGGCGGCGAGACGATCGAGCGCATGATCCAGGACGACCGCATCGAGGTCGCCCCCGACGAGGACCACCTGGAGAAGCAGGACCTCGCCGAACTCGACGAGGAGGCCTCCGTCGTCAAGTTCGTCAACCAGATCATCTGGGAGGCCTACCAGGACGGCGCGACCGACATCCACATCGAGCCGATGGAGAAGGACCTGCGCATCCGCTACCGCATCGACGGCCTGCTCATCCAGACCCCGGTGCCCCAGGCCCTCAAGCGCTTCCAGTCCGCCATCATCACCCGCATCAAGGTCATGTCCAACATGGACATCGCCGAGAAGCGCCTGCCGCAGGACGGCCGCATCGGCCTGCGCATCCGCGGGGCCGACATCGACATCCGCGTGTCCACCATGCCGACCACCTACGGCGAGAGCGTCAGCCTGCGCCTCCTCATGCGCACCGCCACGCTGCTCGGCCTCGACAAGCTCGGCCTGTCGAAGCACCACGAGGACATCATCGTCAAGCTGATCAACCGCCCCCACGGCATCATCCTCGTCACCGGCCCCACCGGCTCCGGCAAGTCCACCTCGCTCTACGCCTTCCTGCACACCATCAACTCGATCGACCAGCGCATCATCACCACCGAGGACCCGGTCGAATACGAGATGCCGGGCATCAACCAGGTGCAGATGAAGCCGGAGATCGGCCTCACCTTCGCGGTCGGCCTGCGCCACATCCTGCGCCAGGACCCCGACGTCATCATGGTCGGCGAAATCCGCGACAAGGAGACGGCCGAGATCTCCATCCAGGCCGCGCTCACCGGCCACCTCGTCTTCTCCACCCTGCACACCAACGACGCCGCCAGCGGCTTCACCCGCCTGCTCGACATGGGCATCGAGCCCTTCCTGGTCGCCTCGTCCATCGAGGCCATCGTGGCCCAGCGCCTGGTGCGCAAGCTGTGCAACGCCTGCAAGCGCCCCCGCCCCATGGACAAGGCCTTCCTGCACTCCGTGGGTTTCCCGGAGAAGCGCCTGGGCGACGGGGTGATCTACGAGGCCGCCGGCTGCGAACTCTGCCGCAACACCGGCTTCAAGGGGCGCACCGGCATCTACGAGATCCTGCCGGTCACCGACCGCATCCGCGCCCTGGTCACCGCGCGCGAGCCCGCCAGCACCATCCGCAACGAGGCGGTCCGCCACGACGGCATGGTCACCCTGCGCGAGGACGGCTGGAACAAGGTCATCGCCGGCGTCACCACCGTCGAGGAGGTCGTCCGCGCCTCCGCCGAGGAGGAGTCGGAAGACTGAGCCCCCGGGCCCCGGCCGCAGCAGCATGATCACGTTCGCCTACACCGCAAAATCCCGGGCCGGCCAGACCGCCAGCGGCACCCTCAACGCGACGGACCGGCGCGAGGCCAGACTCGAGCTGCAGCGCCGCGGACTGGTGCCGGTGACCCTGGCCGAGTCGGGCGCGCCGGCCGCGGCCGCGCCGAAAACCGCGGCGAAAGCGACCCCCGAGAAGGCCCGCCCGGCGAAACCGGCCGCGGCGGTCAGGCCGGTGGAGGCGAAACAGGACGCCGACGCGAGGGACGGCAAGGACGGGGGAGCCGTGCGCCAGGTCCGGCTCGGCATCCGCCAGGTGCTGCTGTTCACCCAGGAGCTCAACGACCTCATCGGCGCGGGCATGACCCTCGGCCACGCCCTCAACACCCTGGCCGGCCGCGATTCCAACCCGGCGCAGAAGACCATCATGGTGGCGGTGCGCGACGACATCGTGCGCGGTTCCAACCTGTCCGACGCCCTCGCCCGGCATGCGCGCACCTTTCCGGCCTTCTATGTCAGCATGGTCCGCGCCGGCGAGGCCAGCGGGCAGCTTTCCGACGCCCTGGCCAACATCTCCCGGCACTACGAGCGGCTGGCCGAGACGCGCGAAAAACTCATCGGCGCCCTCACGTATCCGGTCATCATCCTGTGCATCGGCCTGGCGACGATGGTGTTCTGCATGACCTTCGTCATCCCGAAGTTCGCGCAGATGTTCAGCGACATCGGCCAGGCCCTGCCGGCCTCCACGCGCCTGCTCATCGGCATGAGCGGCTTCTTCACCCAATACGGACTGATCCTGCTGGCGGCGGCGGTGGTGCTGGTCGTCGCCATCCGCCGCTGGCTCCAGACCGAGCCGGGCGGGCTGTTCCGCGACCGGCTGCTGCTCGCCATCCCCTTCGTCCGCGCGATCGTCTCGGCCAACGCCTACACCCACTTCGCCCGCACCCTCGGCGGCCTGATGCAGAACGGCGTGCCCGTGCTGCGCGCCCTGGGCATCGTCGAGAACACCATGGGCAACCGCATCATCTCCCGGCAGATCGCCTCGGCCCGCGCGCGCGTGACCGACGGCGCGTCCATCTCCCGGCCGCTGGAGGAGGGCAGGGTCTTCCCCCCGCTGCTGACCGACATGCTGCGCATCGGCGAGGAGACCGGCGACGTGCCCGCCGCGCTCCGGCGCATCGCCGAGCGCTACGACGGCGAGCTGTCCCGCAGCCTCAAGGCCTTCACCACCATTCTCGAACCCCTGATGATGCTCTTCATCGCCATCATCGTGGGCTTCATCGTCGCCAGCATGCTGCTGGCGGTGATGGCCCTGTCCAGCGGGTTCGACAAATAACCGGCGGACATGAACGCCCCCGCCCCGCCCACGGTCAAATCCCTTCAAACCCAGGAGACTCCATGAAACGCACCACCACCCGCCCCGACCGCCGTTCCGGCTTCACCCTCGTCGAGATCATGCTCGTCGTGGTGATCATCGGCCTCATCGCCGCGATCGGCCTGCCCAAGATCACCGGCCAGACGGAGCGCGCCCGCTATCGCACCGCCGAGGCCCAGATCAAGAACCTCGCCACCAGCGTCATGCAGTTCGAGATGGACGTCGGCGCCTACCCGGCCAGCCTCGACCAGCTCGTCAACAGCAACGGCTCGTCCAAATGGGACGGCCCCTACACCGAAAACGGCAAGATCAACAAGGACCCCTGGGGCAACGACTACACCTACACCGCCGACGCCAAGGGATTCGAGATCAAGAGCGGCGGCGCCCCCGGCAAGGGCAAGCCCATCTCGAATCGGGATTGATCCGGCCGCGGCCCTTTCATGCCCGGACTGGTTCATTTATTGTCCGCCGTCGGGCGGAAGAACCGCCCCGGCGCGTGGCCGCCCCGCCGGCTTCACCCTGGTCGAGATCATCCTGGTGGTGGTCATCGTGGGATTGATCGCGGGGCTGGGGCTGCCGGCCATCACGCGGTCGGCGGGCGGCGCGCGTCTGCGCGAGGCGGCGCGCACGGTCATCGCCCTCAACAAGTACGCCCGGCACGCAGCGGTTATCCGCCAGGAGCAGCTCGGGGTGGCCTATTACACCAAGGAGGGGCGCGTGGAACTGCTGGGCCTGGGGTCCGCCGCCAGCTCCTCGGCCGAACTCGCCATGGAGCAGGCGCTCTCGGGGGCGGCCGGCGAATCATCCCCCGCCGCGGGGGAATCGACAACCCTCCGCCATCTCCGTCCTGCAAAGCCGCAAGCTGCCCGACGGGATCGCGATCGAGGACGTGCAGGTGGACGAAGCGCTAAAGGCCGACGATTCCTTCTGGGTCCAGTACGCCATCAACGGCCTCTGCGACGGCCACGCGCTGACCCTGCGCGACGAGCGCGGCCGCGGCATCCGCACCGTCGAGCCGCTCACCGGCGACATCACCGTGAAGGACCTGCCGTGAAGCGCGCGGGCTTCACCCTCATCGAGGTCCTGCTGGCGATCTTCATCGCCGGCACGACGATCGCCATGCTCGTGCTCGCCGCCGGCCGCAGCCTGAAGATCGCCGCCAAGGCCGAGCAGATGGAGCTGGTCCGCGGGCTGTTCGACGAACTGGACCGCACCGCCCCGTTGCAGCTCGAGGAGGTCGAGGACGGCTACTCGGACAACGGGACCTTCCGCGAGCCCTCCGGCTTCTCCTGGCGGCGCGAGTGCAGGCTCCTCGGCGAGGAGGAGGACGGCATGTACGAGATCCACACCCGCATCGAGTGGAAGGGCGGGGCCGGCTTCGAGGAAACCTTCACCCTGCTCCACCTCCCCTCGGCCCTGCGCGCCGGGTACATCGATGAGAACGCCCGCAATGCGCGCTGAAACGCACCCGGAGCGCCGCCGCCCCCGGCGGCAGCGGAAGCCCGGCGCCCTGCCGGCGGTGGCGCTCCGGGGGCGGCGGCTTCACCCTGCTGGAGGTCCTCATCTCCACCGCGCTCATCGCCCTGGCCATGGCGCTGCTCTTCGCCAGCTTCCACAACGTCACCCGCGCCTCCCAGAAGGGCCAGGCCAAGCTGGACCGCCTGCGCCACGGCGAACTGGTGATGGACCAGCTCGTGCGCGCGCTCCGCTTCGCAGCCTTCTTCGAGAACAATCCGAAGAAGTACGCCTTCTGGCAGGAGAAGAACGCCGGCAGCCCGCCGAAGGACGTCATCAGTTGGGTCACCAGCAGCCCCGCCTTCATCCCCCCGCGCGAAGGGCTGGTGTACGGCCTGCACCGGCTCTTCCTGTCCATCGAGGACACCGACGACGGCCCCGCGCTGCACGCCGTCGCCTATCCCCACCTGCAGGACCTGGAGGATCCCGACTTCGAGGAGCGCGACCCCTGGCTGGTCTCGCGCGAGGTGACCGGCCTGGAGTTCCGCTGGTACGACCAGGACGCGAAGTCGTGGGAGGACGAGTGGGAGAAGGAGAACGCGCTGCCGCAGTTCGTCGAGGTCACCCTCACCCTGCGCCCCCTCGCGAAGGGCGACCGCCCGGTCGAGATGACCCGCGTCGTGCAGATCCCGGCGGGCGCCTTCTCCCGGTTGCGCAACCGCATGACCCAGCCCGTCGATTCCGGCTCCTCCGCCGGCGCGAACACCGCCCCGGCGGTCAACACCCCGACGGTCATTCCCGGCGGCGGATCCGGCGGGGGCGGCAACCGGGGCGGCGGCGGCCCGTCCTCCCCCGGAGGGCGCGCGCCGTGAGTCCGCACTCCCGAAACCGCCGCCGGCGCGGGGTCGCCCTGATCCTGGCCATGTGGATGTCCATCATGCTGGCCATGCTGGTCGGCTCGCTCGCCTGGCAGATGCACATGGAGGCCGAGCTTTCCAGCCAGCAGCGCAAGCGGTTCCACTGCGAGCAGATCGCCCGCTCCGGCATCCAGTGGGGCATGTTCGTCCTGCGCAAGAGCACCAACCCGCCGGTGGAGGGCGACGACCGCTACGACGAGACGTTCCGGCTCGCCGCGGTGAACCTGCACAACGGGGTCGGCGTGCGCGGACTGCGCATGCCGCTGGGCGAGGGGGAGTTTTCGGTGGATGTCGTGCCCGAGCAGGGCCGGCTGAACGTCAACACCATGACGGAGGAGGACTGGGACCTGCTCCTCACCACCGCCGGGGTGCCGGACGAGCTGCACGACTCCCTCAAGGGCGCGTTTTTCGACTGGACCGATCCGAACGATCTCTCCCGCCTCAACGGCGCGGAGTCCGACGACGATTTCTACCGCGACGCCGGCTACAAGGTGAAGAACGCCCCGCTCGACACCATCGACGAGATGCTGCTCATCAAGGGCTTCAGCCCCTCGCTGCTCTACGGCGGCCGCGGCCTGCGCGACGGCGACCCGCCGGTGTCCGGCATCGGCCGTCTGCTCACCACCTGGGGCGACGGCAAGGTCAACGTCAACTCGGCCTCCCGCGAGGCCATGCTGGCCATGCCCGAATTCGACGAGTACGCGGTGGACAGCTTCCTGGAGGGACGCCTGGGCCCCGACGGGATCGAGGGCACCGAGGACGACGGATTCGGCTCCACCGAGGAGGCCCTGTCCTACGCGGGCCTCGACGCCGAGTACGGATCGCGCATCACCGTCACCGAGAAACGCTACGTGCGCATCACCGCCACCGGCAAGGTGGGGAACGCCCAGGCGCGGGTCTTCGCGGTGGTCATGCAGACCGGGGTGGACGCCGCCCCGGTGTTCTGGAGCGAGGATTCGTCCCTGTAACCCGGGTTACTTCCTGATCCAGGTCTGGGTGTGCGGAGCCTGCCCCTTGACCACGTTGAGGACCAGGGTGTTCGCATCCTTCAGCTTGCCGACCTTGTCGACGGTGTAGTTCTTCGCGGGATGCTTGATGTAATTGATGATCTCGGAAACCTTCACGGTGCCATCCGCCTGCATGCTGCCCACCGTCGGCACGGGGGATTCCAGCGGATCGGCGGGATTGTTGACGAACCCGATCACCTCGGTGGATCCCTGGATCGAGGAGCCGGATTGCTTCAGCCGCATGATCTCTTTTTTGTAGTACCAGGTGCCCGTCACCCCTACGACGGCGGGGGGGGCGTTGGTGGTGGTCCCGCCCGCCTTGGTCGTCGTGTTCGTGGTGGTGGCCTTGGTGGTGGTGTTGGTCGTGGTCCTGGCGGTGGTGGACGTGGCGGTGGTCTTGGTGGTCTGGCCGCCCGGCAGGGTGTCGTTGCACCCCGAGGCCATGCCGAACGAGGCCAGCAGGATTCCGGAGAGGACGCGGAGGGCGATCTTGTTTTGTGAATTCATGTTGGCCGGGGGCGGTGTGGTTTTTGCATCATTATGGCGGAAATCCATGGTTTTGATAAGCGGACCCCGGGAATGAAACAAGCAAATTGACCCGTCATGCCTATGACACGTCAAGCCCTTGCCGCGGGGGCCGGGAACGGTAGGATCCGCGCCATGGAATCCATACAGGAAATCGGCATCGGAATCCTCGGCCTGGGCAACATCGGGGCGGGGGTGGCGGACCTCATTCTCAACGGCGAAAGCCACTTCCGGGACGGGGCGCAGTTCACGCTCAGGCTCCGCCGGGTGGCGGACCTGAACCTGGATCCGTCCAAGGTGCCGGGGCTGGACCCCGCGATCTGCACCACCGACGCGATGCAGGTCATCCACGACCCCGCCGTGCAGGTGATCGTCGAGCTGATCGGCGGGAGCGGCGTCGCCCGGAAGTTCATCCTGGAGGCGTTCCGGGCCGGCAAATCCGTCGTCACCGCCAACAAGGCGCTGCTGGCCGAGCACGGACCCGAACTCTACAAATCCGCGGAGAAGCACGGCGTGGACCTGTGTTTCGAGGCCAGTGTCGGCGGCGGCATCCCCGTCATCAAGGCCATCCGCGAGGGGCTCGCCGCCAACCGCATCGAAAAGGTGGTCGGCATCCTCAACGGCACCTGCAACTACATCCTCACCGCCATGGAACGCGAGGGCCGCCCGTTCGACGACATCCTCCGGGAGGCCCAGCAGAAGGGCTACGCCGAGGCCGAACCCTCGCTCGACGTGGACGGGATCGACACCGCGCACAAGGTGTGCGTGCTCGGCACCATCGCCTTCGGCCGCCATGTGCCCATGACCCGCCTGCCCACCTCCGGCATCCGGCATGTGTCGCCGGTCGACATCCAGTACGCCCGCGAACTCGGCTACGCCATCAAGCTGCTCGGCGTGCTCAAGCGCGGCGAACACGGCGTGGAGGCGCGCGTGCAGGCCGCCCTGGTGCCGCGCGAACACCTGCTGGCCAACATCCACGGGGTGTTCAACGGCGTGCTGGTCACCGGCGACCGCGTCGGCGACACCCTGTATTACGGACGGGGCGCCGGCCGCAACCCGACCGCCAGCGCCGTGGTGGCCGACCTCCTCGACATCGCCCGCGACATCGTCAGCGGCTGCGTGGGCCGCATGCCCCCCGTGCCGCGCGGCTCCGAGGAGGCGCCCACCGTCACCCACATCGACGACGTGGTCGCCCCCTTCTACATCCGCGTCCACCTGCTCGACCAGACCGGCACCCTCGCCAAGCTCACCTCGGTGTTCAGCCGCCACAACATCGGCCTCGACGCCGTCGTGGGCAAGAAACAGGATCCCAGCGGCACCATCCCCACCGTGCTGATGACCCAGCCCACCAGCGTGAAGGTCATGCGCGGCGCCATCCAGGCGCTGGAGAAGACCTCGATCATCATGCCCGGCTCGGCCCTCACGCTGGTGGTCGAAAACCTGAAGTAAGGACGCCCGCCATGCCCCGGCCCCTCCGCCGTCCCGTTTCCCGCCGCCCCGGCCTCCTCCGGCTGGCCCCGCTCCTCCTCGCCACGGCGGCCGCGGCCGCACCGGCCGAACCCGGGCCGGTCCGCGTGACGCAGATGCAGATGGGCATGATCGTCCACATCACGGTGTGGACCGGCGAGGTGCAGGCCGGCCGCCACGCCTGCGGCGACGCCTTCCGGCGCATGCTGGAACTCAACCGGGTTTTCTCCGACTACGAACCCGACTCCGAACTCCGCCGCCTCTGCAAGGCCGCCGGCGCCGGCCCCGTGAAGGTCAGCCCGGAGTTGTTCGAGGTGCTCTCCTTCTCCCGCACCCTCGCGGAGCGCACCGGCGGGGCCTTCGACCCCACGGCCGCACCGGTCATCCAGCTCTGGCGGCAGGCGCGGCGCGAGGGAAAGCTGCCCGCTCCCGACGCGCTGAAGGAAGCCCGCGCCCTCACCGGCTGGCGGGACCTCGTGCTCGACCCCGCCGCCGGCACCGCCGAACTCCGCCGCCCCGGGATGCGCCTCGACCTCGGCGCGGTGGCCAAGGGGTACATCGCCGACCAGAGCCTCGCCGTCCTGCGCGAAAAGGGCTTCCCGGCGGCCATGATCGAGGCCGGGGGCGACACCCTCTTCGGCGACGCGCCCCCGGGCCGGCCGGGCTGGCCGGTCGAATCACCCGCCCCGGGCGTGCCCGCGCTGGACGCCGCCAACCAGGCCGTTTCCATCTCCGGGGACTCCATGCAAAACCTGGTGGTCGACGGCGTCACCTACAGCCACGTCATCGACCCCCGCACCGGCATGGCCCTCACCAACCGGGTCGTGTGCGTGGTCGTGGCCGGGCGGGGCATGGTGACCGACGCCCTCTCCACCTGCGGCTCCCTGCTGCCCGAGGAGGAATGGCGGGCGGCGCTGCTGGCGACCGACCCCAAGGCCAGGGGCTGGCGGTTTGTCGAATAGCTTCAGGGCTTCTTTTCGGCCGCCGGCGGGGCCTTGGCCGCCTCGGCCTTCTTGTGCTCCTCGATGATGCCCTTGAGGTGTTCGATGTACTTTTCCGGTCCGCCTTCGCGGTAGCCGGTTTGATCCACCAGTTCCCCCTTGGGCGAGAGGATCAGCACGGTCGGATACCCGCGCACCTTGTACTGCTTGGCCAGTTTCTCGTTCTGGGTCTTGAGTTTTTGGGAAATCTTCTTCTTCGAGGGGAAATCGAGCTCGACACACACGAGGTTGGCCTTCGCGTAGGTCTTGAAGTCCTCCTTGCTGAAGACCTCCTTGTTCAGCTTGATGCACCACCCGCACCAGTCCGACCCGGTGAAGTCGAGCAGCATGTACTTGTTGCCCGCGGCCGCCTGGGCCCTGGCTTTTTCAAAATCGGTCTCCCAGATGTCGGCCCGGACCGTTTGGGTGGCGAGGGTGAGGGCAAGCAGGGAGGCGGAGAAAACCAGCAGGCGTTTCATGGGATCCTTTCGGGGCGGTGGAGGTTGATCCAAGTTTGACGCCGGACGGGGGACGTCTGTTCATCCCTCCGTGAATACACCGCCGCCGCCGCGCGTCGTTGCCGCGTCCCACCCTCCGGAGTACCCACCATGCGCATCCCCGTCCAATTTGCCGCCGCCTGCCTGTGTCTGAACGCCCCGGCCTCGTCCCTGACCCTTCAGGAAGGGGCTGTCCGCGTCACCCTGGACGAAGCCTCCAACACCTTTTCGGCCGCGGCCGCGCCGGACCAGCCCGCCTGGCTCGTCGCCGGACTGCTCGAAAACGCCGCTCCGGGCGCGCGCGAACGGCCGGCGCGGGACCCGGTCTTCGGCGCTGGAAAAGGCATCGCCGTCCCCCTGGCCGGCGGGGGCGAGGCCTCGCTGGAAGTGTATCCGGACCTGCCCTTCCTCGTCGTGCGCACCACGCGGGCCAACCCTGGCGCGGAGGAACTGGTCCTCAACAAGGCCGTGCCCGCCGCGTTCACGCTCGATCTCGGCAAACCCGCCGCCAACCTGCGCACCATGGGCACCGCCGGTCTCACCGCGCCGGACAAACACCCCGGCAGCTACCTGTTCCTCACCCTCGCCGACCCCGCCACCCGCCGGGGCGTGGTGGCCGGCTGGCTCACGCACGAGCGCGGCAGCGGCGTCGTGTTCTCCGACGTGAAGGACGGCCGCGTGGAATTCCGCGCCCAGATCGACTACGGCGCGCTGCGCATCCCCGCCGGGAAATCCGCCGTGCTGGAAACCCTGCTCGTCGGGGCCTTCGACGACGCGCGCCTCGGCGAGGAAGCCTTCGCCGCGCCCTGGCGAAGCAATACGCCATCAAGCTGCACCCGCAGGTCAACGGCTACTGCACCTGGTACTCCGACGGCCACGGCGGCGCGGGCGACGAGAAATCCATCCTCGAACTGGCCGAGGTCGCCGCGCGCGACCTGAAACCCTACGGCTTCTCTTTCGTGCAGATCGACGACAAGTGGCAGGACGGCGGCGACTACAACGGCCCCCGCCGCGGCTTCGACCGCGTCAAACCCAACGGCCCGTATCCCGGCGGCATGAAGCCCGTCGCCGACCGGATCCAGGAACTCGGCCTCACCGCCGGCATCTGGTTCATGCCCTTCGCCCGCAACCACCAGGACCCCGAATACCAGGACCGCCAGCACTGGTTCATGAAGCGCCTCGACGGCAAGCCCTACGAGACCGCCTGGGGCGGCACCAGCCTCGACCTCACCCACCCCGAGGTGCGCGCGCACGTCTCCGGCCTGGTGAAGCTCATCCATGCGTGGGGCTACAACTACTTCAAGATGGACGGGCTGTGGACCGGGTCCTGCACCGAGCAGATCTACGTCAACGACGGCTACCGCGACGACCAGATCGGCACCCACCAGCCCTTCCACGACCGCTTCGCCACCAACATCGGGGCCTACCGCTCCGGCCTCAAGCTCGTCCGCGAGGCGGCCGGCCCGGACGTCTTCTTCTCCGGTTGCAACATCAGCCAGAACATGCGCAGCCTCGGCGGCAGCATCGGCCTGGTCGACTCCATGCGCATCGGCCCCGACAACGGCACCGGCTGGAACGACCTGATCGTCGGCCCGGTCCGCGGCACGCGCCTCTACTTCCTGAACGGACGCGTGTGGTGGAACGACCCCGACCCCTCCTACGTCCGCGCCTCCGTTCCCCTCCACCACGCCCGCTTCATCACCTCGTGGGTCGCCGTCAGCGGCACCTTCAACCTCAACAGCGACTGGATTCCCGGCCTGCCGCCGGAGCGCATCGAGATCATGCGCCGCACCATGCCCGCGCACGGGGCGCTGGCGCGGCCGGTGGACTATTTCGACACGCCCATGCCGCGTATCTGGCACGTTTCCGACGCCCGCTCCGGTGTCGACCGCCACGTGCTGGGTCTCTTCAACTGGGAATCCGCCGGCACGGTGATCTCCGACACGGCCGCGCGCGCCGGACTCGACCCCGCGAAGACCTGGCACGTCTTCGACTTCTGGGACAACCGGCTGGTCTCCTCCCTCCCGGGCGATTTCCACCTCGACGTTCCCGGCCAGTCCTGCCGCGTCCTCGCCCTGCGCGCGGGCGAGGGCCGGCCGCTGCTGCTCTCCACGTCCCGCCACGTCAGCCAGGGCATTCTGGAAGTGAAAAAGGAGCAGTGGACGGGCGACACCCTCTCGGGCGTTTCCACCGTCGTGGCCGGCGACGCCTACGAGCTGCGCATCGCCGGCACCTGCGACGGCGGCCGCGAATGGGTTCCCGCGGAAGTGACCGTTTCGGAGGCCGACCGCGCCGCCGGGGTCACCGTTTCCCACACCGCCGCGCCAGGCCTCGTACGCGTGCTCATCACCGCCCCGACCGGTCGCGATGTGGCGTGGAGCGTGCGTTTCACCCAGCGTCCGGCGGCTCCCGCGGCGGTCACCGGCCTGACCGCGACCGCTACGAGTGCTTTCGATCCCGTCACCCTGGCCTGGAAGGGCGGCTCGGTGTTCCACACCATCGCGCGCGACGGACAGGTCATCGCCCGCGGCGTGGCCGGTCCCGACTATATCGACCGCACCGCCCCGCGCGGCAAGACCCTTTCCTACACCGTGACGCCGGACGGCGGGTCCGCCAGCGCCCCGGCCGTGGTGACGGTGCCCGCCGAGGATCCCCCCGCGCCGATGCCGCAGGTGCGCCTGACCTCGTTGAAACCGCTGTCCGTCAAGGTGGGCTGGGGCGAGCTGAAGACCGGCGCGTCCGCCGACGGCCGCCCCCTGACCGTGGGCCGCAAGGTGGTGGCGGACGGGCTTGGCATGCACGCCAACGGCGAGGTGGTGTACGAGCGCAAGCCCGGATGGAAACGCTTCGTCGCCACCGTGGGCCTGAATGAATCCCAGCGCTCCCAGGCTGCGGCCTCGGTGAATTTCCGCGTCGTGGCCGAGACGGCCGCCGGCGCCCGCACCGTGCTCGTCACCACCCCGGTGCTGCGCTACGACGGTCTGGAAAGCGCCCCCATCAACGTCGCCCTGCCGCCCGACGCCGTCCGCATCCGCCTCGAGGTTCTCGACGGCGGCGACGGCATCCGCTGCGACCACGCCAACTGGGGCGATCCGGGGTTTGTCACGGAATAACCCGGCGGGGATTTTTATCAGGAAAACAGGAAGGCAGGAAAAGTCTGGCATACTTTCAAAATTTCACCACAGAGGACACCGAGAGCACGGAGGAATGTCGTGCCCACTTCGCAGCGCTCTCCCTCGTTTCTGAATTCGCGCATTTCGCGTGTTTCGTAGTTTCTTCTCCCCAGATTCCACTTCTCTGTGCTCTCTGTGGTGAAAAATCCCCGCGGCCCGACTTCACATGAACATGCCCGCGGGCGCTCCCGGAGTCATCGTAAATGAGGTTGCGCGGAAGGGTGCGGATGAACAGGATGGTCTTCAAACCCGTGCAAGGAACTACGATGAACCGTTTTGCCTGGATTGGAATCCTCACGGCCTTGACCCTTCCCCTCATGGCCGAAGATAAGCCGGCGTCCCCGCTGACCGGAAGCCTTCCGTCGATCGACGGTACGCCGGTCGACCTCGCGGGGTATCAGGGCAAGGTGGTGCTGGTGGTCAATGTGGCGAGCCGGTGCGGCTACACGAAGCAATACGCGCAATTGCAGGAGCTGCAGGCCAAGTACGAGGGCCGCGGCCTGGTGGTGCTCGGCTTCCCCTGCAATCAGTTTGGCGGCCAGGAGCCCGGGACCGCTGCGGAGATCAAGAGTTTCTGCACATCAAAGTACCACGTCACGTTCCCGCTGTTCGGCAAGGTCGACGTGAACGGAGAGAAGGCCGCGCCGCTGTTCGCCGCGCTGACCTCCGCGCAGGCGGCGGTCGCCGACAAGGGGCCGGTGCGGTGGAATTTCGAGAAGTTCCTCATCGGCCGCGACGGCCAGCCCGTCAGCCGCTTCCGCTCCAAGGTCGCCCCGGACGACCCCTCCCTCGTCGCCGCCATCGAGGCCGCCCTCGGCAAGCAGTGAATTTTCAGCGCAGCCGCAACCTCCACGGCCCTCGACTTTTTCCAGCTTTCCAGCATTCCTCATGGCCCCCTCTTTCGCTCCAACTCCTGAGTTCATGAGTTCCTGATAAAAACAGCCCTCATCCGCCGAGATAAATCTCCTGCACGGCCGGGTCGCCGGCGAGTTCCCTGGCGGGGCCTTCCTTGACGATGGCGCCGGTCTGCAACACGTAGGCGCGGTGGGCGATCTGGAGGGCGTGCCAGGCGTTTTGTTCGACCAGGAGGACGGTCTTGCCGGCGGCGTTGAGGCGGGTGATGGTCTCGAAGATGGTCTCGACCAGGATCGGCGCGAGGCCGAGGGTGGGCTCGTCGAGCAGCAGCAATTCGGGGTCCTGCATGAGCGCGCGGCCCATGGCCAGCATCTGCTGCTCGCCGCCCGACAGCGTGCCGCCGTCCTGCCGCCGCCGCTCGCCCAGACGCGGGAACAGCTCGAATACGCTCTGCTTGCGCTGCGCGACGACCTTGCGGTCGGTGACGAGGTACGCTCCGATGTCGAGGTTCTCCTCGACCGTCAGCCGCGGAAAGATGCGGCGGCCCTCGGGCACGTGCCCGATGCCCATGGCGGGGATTTCATCCACCGGCTCGCGCTGGATTTCGCGTCCCTTCCAGCGGATCACCCCGGACCGCGGGCGCACGAGTCCGCTGATGGCGCGGAGGGTGGTGCTCTTCCCCGCCCCGTTGGCGCCGATGAGGGTGACGATCTCGCCCGGCTGCACGGCGATGCGGATGCCCCGCAGCGCCTCGATCTGGCCGTAGCGCACGGTGAGGTTGTCCAGCTCGAGCACCGCGCTCACGGGGTCACCCCCGGCGCGGTCGCACCCTTGCCCAGATAGGCCTCGATGACCGCGGGATTGGCGCGGATCTCGGCGGGCGTGCCCTCGGCGATGCATTCGCCGTGGTCCAGCACCGTGATGCGGTCGGAGATGTTCATGACCACCTGCATGTGGTGCTCGATGAGCAGGATGGTGACGTCCAGCTCGTCGCGCAGGGCGCGGATCAGCGCGGTCATCTCGTGCGACTCGCGCGGATTCATGCCGGCGGCGGGCTCGTCCAGCAGCAGCAGGCGGGGCTTGAGCGCGAGGGCGCGGGCGATCTCAAGCCGGCGCTGCTCGCCGTAGGGCAGGTTGCGGGCGATCTCGCGCGAGCGCTCCGCGAGGCCGACCCGTTCCAGCAGGGTCATGATCTTGCCGGTCGCGGCCTCCTCGGCGCGGCGCATGCGCGGGGTGTGGAACAGGGCGTCGAGGTACGAGTAGCGCAGGCGGGTGTGCATGCCCACCTTGACGTTCTCGAACACGGTCATCGCGCCGAAGAGGCGGATGTTCTGGAAGGTGCGGGCGACGCCGAGGCGCGCGACGGTCTCCGGCGGGCGGCCGCGGATCTCGCGGCCCTCGATCCGGATCGAACCGGCGTCGGGCCGGTACACGCCCGTCAGCACGTTGAAGAGCGTCGTCTTGCCCGCGCCGTTGGGGCCGATGATGGAGTGGATCGCGCCCTTCTCCACGGTGAAGGAGACGCCGCCGAGGGCGCGGAGGCCGCCGAAGGTCTGCGTGATGTCCTTGACGACCAGCATCAGTCGTCCTCCAGTTCGAGCTTGTGGCGGCGCTCGGGGATCATGCCGCCGGGCCGGAAGATCATCATGAGGATCAGGATGATGCCGAAGATCATGCGCTCGTACTTCGCCGGTTCGAGCTGCGTGGGCAGGTCCGCCAGGTTGTATTTTACGAAGCCGAGGTTGATGATCGTGCCGGCCTGGCGCAGCTCGTTGAGCCACTGCGAGAAGCTCTTGAGCACCTCCAGGTTGAGCAGGGTCACCGCCATCGCCCCGACGACCACGCCGCGCAGCGAGCCCATGCCGCCGAGGATGACCATGGAGAGGATGGTGATGGACTGGAGCAGGGTGAAGGACTCGGGGCTGACGAAGTTCTGCTTGGCCGCGTAGATCGCGCCCATCACCCCCGCGAAGGAGGCGCCGGTGGCGAAGGCCAGCATCTTGGCCCGCAGCAGCGAGATGCCCATGGAGCGCGCGGCGATCTCGTCCTCGCGGATCGCCACCCACGCGCGGCCGTGGCGGGAGCGGTCGAGCCGGACGTTCACCAGCACCACCAGGCCGATCACCGCGAGCACCAGCAGGTAGAAGAAGAGCGAGTAGGCGTCGCCCGCGCCCGAGCCGGAGGGCATGGGGATGAAGGCCGGGGGCTTGTTGATGGGGGTGATGCCCTGGGGGCCGTTGGTGAGGTTGAGCGGGCGGTCGAGGTTGTTGGCGAGGGTGCGCACGACCTCGCCGAACCCGAGGGTGACGATGGCGAGGTAATCGCCGCGCAGCCGCAGCGCGGGCAGCCCGATGAGCACGCCCGCGAGGGCGGCGGCGACGAGCGCGATCGCCGCGAAGAGATAGAACCAGGGCCAGCCCGGGAGCGGGAACAGGCCGCCGTGGATGAATTCGTTGGCCTGCGGCGACCCGAAGATCGCCCACGTGTACGCGCCGATGGCGAAGAAGGAGGCGTAGCCGAGGTCGAGCAGCCCGGCCTTCCCGATGGTGACGTTGAGGCCGAGGGCGAGCGCCGCGTAGATGCCCATCTGCGTGCCCAGCTCGAACAGGAAGGTGTTGCGGAAGCCGGCCAGCGGGATGGCGATCAGCAGCAGCGCGAGCCCGGCCCCGAGCCGCCAGCCGATCGGTGCGCGCACGGTGAGGGTGAGCAGCATGACCAGCAGCACCGGCAGCAGCGCCAGGGTGCTGGAGGCGTGGGACACCAGCAGCAGCCCGGTGGCGAGGGCGGCGGCGGCGAGCGCGATTCCCCTGGCGCGGCCGGCGTTCATACCTTGTCCCCTCCGCGGCGACCCAGCAATCCCTGCGGTCGCACGATGAGCAGCAGCACCAGGATCAGGAACGAGAACACGTCCTTGTATTCGCTGCCGATCACCCCGTCGGTCAGGAACGGCAGGTAGGTGCCGAAAAGCGATTCGATGACCCCCAGCACGATCCCGCCCACCATGGCGCCGGGCAGGCTGCCGATTCCGCCGAGCACCGCGGCGGTGAAGGCCTTCACGCCGGGGGTGAAGCCCATGTACGGCGTCACCTGCGTGTACATGAGGCCCCAGAGCACCCCGGCCACCCCGCCGAGCGCCCCGCCGATCAGGAAGGTGCGCGAGATCACCCGGTTGGGCGGGATGCCCATGAGCGCGGCGGTTTCCGCGTCCTGGGCCACGGCGCGCATGGCCTTGCCGAGGCGGGTGCGCTTGACCAGCAGGTGCAGGCTCACCAGCATCACCGCGCTGACCACCAGCACCAGGACCGACTTCATCTGGATCGAGAGCGTTTCCGTGAGGTCGAAGGTTTTCTCCAGCTCCGCGCGCGCCGGGTAGTTCAGGTAGAATTCATTGTGCCAAAGCCCCTCCACGAGGCGCACCAGGTCCTGCAGCAGGAACGACACGCCGATGGCGGTGATAAGGGGGACGAGGCGGTTGGTGCCGCCGTGGCGGCGGAGCGGGCGGTAGGCCAGGCGTTCGATGGCGACGGCGGTTCCGCCCGAGACGAGCGCGGCCATGATCAGGCTGGCCAGCAGCAGCACGAAGGGGTTGGGGACGACCGGGCCGAGATGGCGGAAGGTCTCCACCCCGGCCACCGCGCCGATCATGAACACCTCCGAGTGGGCGAAGTTGATCATGCCCAGCACCCCGTAGACCATGGTGTAGCCCAGGGCGATCATGGCGAGCACGCAGCCCGCCAGGAGCCCTTCCAACAGCACGCTGGGGAGGATGATCCAGAGGTCGTCCATGGTTCGGGGCTCTCACTAGTGAATCGGCGCGGGTTGACAAGCCTCTAACGTAGCTTGGGCCAACCTCCGGTTGGCTTGGGCGAATCAAGGCCTTTCGGCCACTGCGAAACACGCGGAAGACGCGAAAAATTGGGATCTATCAGGAACTCATGAAATCAGGAAGGGGGGCGGGGGGATGGCTTATCGCGGGGAGTCCCGCGGATGAACCCGGAGGGTTCGCAGCCTGTAGCCGGTGGTTGAGGAGCGCAGCGACGACACCACCGGACATCGACGAAGAATCACCCTGCATCCCGGCGGGATGCCAGCGGACGGGCCGGCGTGAGGCCCGGGGTGGTCAGGGGCGGGTTGGATCGGCAACGGTGTGGGTCGGGCAAGTCGGACCCGTCTGACTTGTCCGACCGGTCGGACTCCCCCTGCGGGACAAATCGCCCGGCCATGGAGCTTGCGGCTGCGGTCAAATCTGCTGCGCGGCGGATCCATGTGCCGCCCCTACTGGGCGGGGTCTCTGTTCATTCCTGGTCTCGAGCACTTCGAATGAGGCGACGACGATCAGGTGGCGTTGATAATACGACAGATGCCCACGAGCCGTTGTCTGCATTCGGTTTGTTCGGCTTGGAGCGGCGATTATTCCTCGTTTGGCATCAAAGTGAAGTCAAAGTCTCCTTGAGGGTAATGATCGGAATACGAGAATATCTCGATGCAAGACAGGAAGCCATCGTCTCCGCACCACAAAACGGAGCCGGCACCGTGTTCCAGTGCTACCTGCAGTAAAGCCTGGTCCGGGGTATGGCGTTCGGGGACTCAAGATTCGTGGAACCTGAACAGGAGTCGGGAACTTTATGTTGGCATAGAGTCCAACACCAGTGTGATCGCGTGAGGCGATCTTAAGTAAGCCGATCTGCGTGTGCAAATGCGAGTCTGGATTCCGCTCAGCTACGAAATCAAGAATGGCCTTCTCGAGTTTGTTGGGGTCCATGGTTAGCCAGACAGCTTCGTTGAACGACCTTCGGATTCAACCCGCAAAGCAAACCGTAGCCTTTGCAGATCTTGCCAGACCGGGAGGAGTGAAACTCCTTCGGCGCCCCTGGTTGGTGGAACGGTAGCCCCGCCCGCGGGTACCGCGCAAGTCCAAACCGGCGACCGGACCCACGGCTGCGACGCCGGCCGGGGTCGGGGCGGTCGGGGCGCTTCTCCGGGGGTGTCGCTTCGCTCAACCCCCGGCTACAGGCTGGGAACCCTCCGGGTTCTCGATCGGATGTCCCCGCGCCAGACCTCTACCCATTTCCCCTTCCTGAGTTCATGAGTTCCTGATAACCCTCCCCATTTTCGCGTCGTTCCCGTTTCAGTGGGCGTGCGACCCCTCCCTCCGCGATCTTTGCGATCTTCTGTTAAACGTATTCCAAACACTCCGAAATCACCGGCACATTGCGCTTGTTCCCGGCCGCTGCCCGAGTATGGTCCCCGCCCCTATGAAAGCCCCCTTCCGCAACATCGCCATCATCGCGCACGTCGACCATGGCAAGACCACCCTTGTCGACCGGCTGCTGCAAACCGCCGGGACGTTCCGCTCCAACCAGGCCGTGCAGGAGCGCGCCATGGACTCGATGGACCTGGAACGCGAGAAGGGCATCACCATCAAGGCCAAGAACGCCTCGGTGCACTGGAACGACCTGACCATCAACATCGTGGACACCCCCGGCCACGCCGACTTCGGCGGGGAAGTGGAGCGCATCCTCAAGATGGTGGACGGCGTGCTGCTGCTGGTGGACGCGGCCGACGGCCCGCAGGCGCAGACGCGCTTCGTGCTGCGCAAGGCGATCGAAAACGGCCTGAAAATCCTCGTCTTCATCAACAAGATCGACCGCGAAACGGCCAATCCGGCCCGCGTGCACGACCAGGTGCTGGAGCTGCTGCTCGAGCTGAACGCGACCGAGGAGCAGTTCAACGCCCCCTTCCTCTACGGCAGCGCCAAGAACGGCGTCGTGCTGCACGAGCCGGGCGGGGAAGTGCACGGCTTCGGCGAGCTGTTCGACACCATCGTCAAGCACGTGCCCGCCCCCGAGGCGAAGATCGACGCGCCCTTCCAGATGCTGGTCAGCAACCTGGACTGGAGCGACTACGTCGGCCGCATCGGCGTGGGCAAGATCATCGGCGGAACCATCAAGACGGGCGACTCCATCGTCTGCATCCACAAGGACGGCCGCAAGGAGCGCGCGAAGGCGAGCAAGCTCTTCACCTACGCCGGCATGGGCACCTCCGAGACCACCGAGGCCGTCGCCGGCAACATCGTCGGCGTGGCCGGTTTCGCCGAGGTGTTCATCGGCGAGACCCTCTGCGACAGCGAGGAGCGCGAGCCGCTGCCCTCCGTCGAGATCGACCCGCCCACCATCCGCATGCAGTTCTGCGTGAACGACGGCCCCTTCGCCGGCAAGGACGGCAAGTTCGTCACCTCGCGCCAGGTGGGCGACCGCCTCAAGCGCGAGACCCGCACCAACGTCTCCCTGCGCGTGGAGGACACGGACCTGTCCGGCACCTTCGACGTGAGCGCCCGCGGCGAGCTGCAGATCGCGATCATCGCCGAGACCATGCGCCGCGAGGGCTTCGAGATGCTCATCTCCCGCCCCGAGGTCATCTACCGCGCCGGGCCGAACGGCGAAAAGCTCGAGCCCTTCGAGAACCTTTGGCTGGAAATCCCCGAGCGCAACCTGGGCGACACCATCCAGGCGCTCGCCGGCCGCAAGGGCCAGATCACCCACATGGAGCACCTCCACGGCCGCGTGCTGATCGAGGCGGTCATCTGCACCCGCGGGCTGATCGGTTTCGAGAGCTGGCTGACCAACACCACCAGCGGCGAAGGCATCTGCAGCCACATGTTCAAGGAATACGCCCCGGTCTGCGGCGACATCCCGTCGCGCAACACCGGCGCCATCGTCTCCAGCGACACCGGCTGGACCACCGCCTACGCGCTCGACACCATCCAGGAACGCGGCCGGATGTTCGTCGGCGCCGGCGAGGAAGTCTACGCGGGCATGGTCATCGG
The DNA here is from genome assembly GCA_046346795.1 of Kiritimatiellia bacterium. Classification (GTDB taxonomy): domain Bacteria; phylum Verrucomicrobiota; class Kiritimatiellia; order SS1-B-03-39; family UBA6053; genus JAXMHJ01. Next base: position 33,761 of record JAXMHJ010000018.1, on the reverse strand, counting down.
CGAGAATTCCCGCACCGAGGACCTGCCCGCGAACCCCACGCGCCTCAAGCCTCTGACCAACATGCGCGCCTCGGGGTCGGACAAGAACGTCATCCTCGAGCCCGCCACCAAGATGTCCCTGGAGCGCTGCATCGAGTTCATCGCGGCCGACGAGTTCGTCGAGGCCACCCCCAACTTCCTCCGCCTGCGCAAGAAGATCCTCGACCCCACCAAGCGCAAGCGCGCGAGTTCCAAAGCCAACCTGTAAGGGTTCGGCCGCCGACAAGATGGGTTTATGAGGAATGCTGGAAGGCTGGAAAATTGAGACAGGATGAACAGGATTAAACAGGATGGGGCTCCGGCGGTCTGTGGCTCTTTCCTCGCGATCTTCGTGAACTTCGTGATCTTCTGTATAAATTTTCGTCGCAGCCGCAGCCGCGAAGGCCGGTCTCCTCAAAAAGTAAGAGCGCGAAGCGTGAGGTCGTAAGGGGAACGGGGCCTCATCCGGTCCCATTCCATCTCATCCTGTCCCATCCTGTTCATCCTGTCTAAATTCCTCGCGGCGTCTTGCGATGATCCCGCGGCGGACGGCCTGGATCGTCGAGAACGCCAGCGCGATGACGGTCAGCGGGATGACAAACGTGATCATGGCCTGGGTGAAATCGGTCAGCAGGCTGTGCCGCAGATCCGCCAGCACGAGATACGCGGTGTAGGCGATGAAGTAGCCGAGCAGCAGCATGCCTTCCGTGCGCCGGATCTGGTGGCCGGCCATGAAGACCGGCAGGCAGGTCAGCGCCACCGCGATCATCACCGGGATGTCGAACTTCAGCATGGCGGGGAGACGAGCACGCCGACCTTGCTGATCGCGGCCGACGCGCCCAGCACGATGAGGATGTTGAAGATGTTGCTGCCCACCACGTTGCCAACCGCGATGTCGCGCTGGCCGCGGGCGGCGGCCACCACCGAGGTGGCCAGCTCGGGCAGGGACGTGCCCACCGCGACGATGGTCAGGCCGATCAGGCGCTCGGTCACCCCGCAGGCCAGGGCGATCTTCACCGCCGCGTCGACCAGCAGGCGGGCCCCCGCCACCAGGATCACCAGCCCCGCGACCACCAGCAGGACGTTCAGCACGTGCACCATCGGCCCGTGCGGAACCGGCGCCGGAAACTCCTCGGAATATTCCTTCTTCACCGCCCGGTTTTCCTGGCGGCTCTGGATGATGGCGAACCACGTGTAGAGAAGGCCCCCCAGGAAGAACAGCAGTCCTTCCCAGCGCTGGATGGCGCCGTCGAGACCGGCGAGCAGCATCAGGACGGACGTCCCGATCATGATCGGGACGTCCTTGCGGACCAGCCGCTGGTCGACGATGAGCGGGGCGACGATGGCCGACAGGCCGAGGATCAGCAACACGTTGCAGATGTTGCTGCCCACCACGTTGCCGACCGCGATGTCCGGCTGGCCGGCGATGCTCGCCTTCCAGCTCACCGCGAGTTCGGGCATGCTGGTTCCATACGCGACCACCGTGAGCCCCACCACCAGCGGGGAGATGCCCGCCGCCAGCGCGAGCCGGGAGGCGCCCCGCACCAGCGCCTCGGCGCCGGCGACCAGCAGGACGATTCCGGCAATCAGCATCAGGGCGGTCATCATGGTCGAAAAATCCTTGGTGAAACCGTGTTAATCCGGCGAATCCAAAGGCAATGCAAGGGCAACCGGACCGCAAAAAACCAACGGAAAGGATGCCTTTATGGAAAGGATGCCCTGTTTTCCGGTTGTCTCCCCCGGCCCGTCCCGGTAACCGGGCGGGATGAAACACGACTTTGAAACCTCCGTCGACCGCCGCAACACCGGCAGCCTGAAGTGGAACAAGTACAAGGGCCGCGACGTCCTGCCCATGTGGGTCGCGGACATGGACTTCGTCTCCGCCCCGGAAATCGTCCAGGCCCTCCAGGAGCGCGCCGCGCATGGTGTCTTCGGCTACACGGTGCCCTATGAAGAGGTCATCGCCGAGGTGATCGCCTACGTCGAGCGCCGTCACGGCTGGAAGGTCGACCCGTCGTGGCTGGTCTGGCTGCCGGGCCTGGTGCAGGGCCTCAACCTGGTCTGCCGCGCCTACGGCAAGCCCGGCGACGCCGTGATGGTCAACACCCCGGTGTACCCGCCCTTCCTCTCGGCCCCCGTCTTTTCCGACCGCCGCCGCGTCGCCGTGCCGCTGGTGAAGCGCGGCGGGACCTGGCGGATGGATTTCGAGGCGATGGACCGCGCCGTCACCCCCGACACCCGCGTCTTCATCCTGTGCAACCCGCACAACCCCGTCGGCGCGGTGTTTTCCCGCGAGGACCTGGCCCGCCTGGTCGCCTTCTGCGACCATCACAACCTCGTGCTGTGCTCCGACGAGATCCACTGCGACCTCATCCTCGACGACGTCCCGCACGTGTGCACCGCGACCCTCGGCCCGGTTGCGGCCTCGCGGACCGTCACCTTCCTTTCGCCCAGCAAGACCTACAACCTGCCCGGCCTGGCCTGCGCCTACGCCATCATCCCCAATCCCGAACTGCGCGCCTCCTTCCAGCGCGCCGCCCGCGGCATCATCACCGAGGTCAACACCTTCGGCTACACCGGCTGCACCGCCGCCTACCGCCATGGCGAACCCTGGCGCCAGGGGCTGCTGAACGTGTTGCGCGCCAACCGCGACCGTCTCTACGCGTGGCTCGCGAAGAATGCTCCCGAGATCCCGATGACCCCCATGCAGGCGACCTATCTCGCGTGGCTGGATGTCCGCTCCCTGCTGCTGGAGCACCCGCAGGCGCACTTCGAGGCGCACGGCCTGGGCCTGTCCCCCGGCGGCGATTTCGGCGACGCGGCCTACCTGCGGTTGAATTTCGGCTGCCCCCCGTCGGTGCTCGAGGAGGGCCTGGTGCGCCTGGGCCGCGGGATCGAGGCCGCGCGCGAAAACAAGGGGTGATCCGGCCCGGCCAATCGCCCCGGCCTGACGTTTGGAGGGCGGACTTTCAGGCCGCCGAGGCGGCGACGAAGCGCCGCCCTCCAGTGGCGCGGGCCGGACGGAATGGAGGGCGGACTTTCAGGCCGCCACGGCGGCGACGAAGCGCCGCCCTCCAATGGCGATGGCACTACATGGGCGCCGCCAACGCCTTCGCCCGTTTCACATCCCCGGGCGTCGCGCACAGGTTGAGATAATCGATGGCGGTGCGGATGGCCGCGTCGGCGCGCCTGGGGAAGGCCTTGCGGAGGGTCTGCGCGGCGGTCCGATCCGCTTCGATTTCCCCGTCCGGCAGCTTCAGGAGATCGTGCCCGGCATGGGCCAGTTCATGGGCGAGAACAAACAGGGCCAGATCGCGGGCGGCGGCATCCCGGCCCGCCTGCGGGCCGTAGGCGTGGCGGTCGAGGTCGCGCCGCAGCCGCTCCACCAGGTCGTCCGGCAGGCGCAGGGTCCTGGTCGCGGGGTCGTAGAAGGGAGACCCGCCCGCCGGGGCGCGGTCCACCCGGCCGCCCGGGAGCTTCATGACCGCGGCGAGCGCCTCCGCCTCCGCCGCCAGCCCGGGATCCTGCAAGGCGGACCTCCACCTTTTCCGGAAAGCGCGCGATGACCTCGGCCGCCCGGACCGGGACCAAAAGGCAAAGGCTCGCACAGAACATGGGAATTCGGGTCATCCGCCGGCCTTATCCGATGAGACCATCGTTGGCCAGCCAACGCGGCGTAGTTGTTGAGGAGAGATCCCGCCCGAAAAGATCGCGGCGGCACAGCATTTCTCCTCCAGCAATCCCTCCTTGTCCTGACTTCCTGATTTCCTCGATTAAAAATCCCCGCCGGGGAGCTTGCGGCGGCGGCGCTCACCACGACGTCAAGTCATCCATCCTCGACCCGGATTCATTCTTTCCATCGGGCCCGTCGGACCAGATGGCAAGCTTTCGGTGCAGAACCTTCCCGCCCAAGCTTACCCGCCCGTCTCCGCTCCAATCAGCAACGATGTTCATGAGGTCGCCCCAAGGATCAATCATTCCTTGATCACCCTTGTCCTTACTCCTCACTTCAAGAAAGATGATTCCTTCCGGATTTTCCTGAAGGTTGTTGTCAGTTCCGCAAAGGATCCCGATCAATCGGGCCTGATCCGCAACATACGAATGATCCACCGGTTCGGACTGAAGAGGGAAACGACCGTATCGCCCATGGAATTGCTCCATGGCGACCCTTATTCTCTCGATCTTGGTTCTGCATTCTTGAATCTCTGCGGGCGGGTCAGTACCAATATAGCTCACGTAGAAGCCAGCACTTAGCAAAACACTGGTGACCAACCACACCGCTCCCCGCCCAAATCGGTTGCCTCAATCCGCCACCCGGTGTATTGGATCATCATGGAAAAGTCCGAAATCGAAGCGTACCTCGCTCACCTGTCCGATGCGCTCGGTCGCCGGAACCTCACCGGAGAGATCGTGCTGTTCGGCGGGGCGGCCATGGTACTCGCGCACCAGGCCCGGGTGAGCACCAAGGACGTGGACGCGGTCTTCGTTCCCAAGGCGGACTTCTATCCCCGGAACCTGATCCAACCCAAGACCCGCTTCGCCATCGAGGAACTCTGCCAGGAGGCGCCCCCGTCATGAAGGCCGCGCTTATGAGCATCCGGGACATCAGCCAGGAGTGGAACGAGGCGCTCCAGAATCAAACCCCGCTCCCGCTCTGGCGGCTGGGGGATTTACTCGACGATTTCCGGACGCGAGCCGCCACTCCGGATGCCCGCCTCGCCCTGGTCCGGGAGGAGCCGGTCTGGGTGGACACACCCGGGCATGAAAATTGCAACGCCTATTGGGCGGCCATGGCCGAAACGCTGTGCCGGGAAGCCGGCCTGCCTCCGCCGGAATGGACCGAATCGCCCCGCTGTTTCCTCTCCCGCCCTTGGTTTGCCGGCGCGATGGAAAACCTCAAGGCCATCCTGCTCGCCGAAAGTCCCGTCGCCTACCGCCGCCGGAATCTGTTCGTGTCGGCGAATGCGCTGTCGCGGGCGTGAAATTCGGCGTTGCGCCCTTCGCCATGAGCACCCGGAAGCAACATGATTTCCGGTGACCGAATATCCCGCCGCAAACGACCGTCTCACCGCCCCACCCCGGAAACCCGCCATGCGACCCCTCCTCCTTCCACTCGCCGCCCTCACCCTCGCGCTCACGCAGGCAGACGCCGCGACCTTCACCGCGTCGAACGCGGGCCTGACGCTTTCGTACGACGAGGCCGGCCATGTCTTCACGCTGACCGACCGGGCGTCGGGCCGGATCGTCGTGACGGAGGGACGGCTGGAGGGCGATTCGGTCGCAGCCGCAGCCGTCCAGGCCGTGCATCCCCTCTTCGGCCCCGGCGACCAGGTGGTCGTGAAACAGGCCGACGGCGGCGTGGTGGCATTGTCGCTCTTCCGCGACCTGCCGTTCCTGATGATCGAGTCGACCCGCAAGAACAACACCCCGGCGGAGATCGACGTGCAGAAGGCGCGGCCGGCCACGCTGCTGCTCGACCTGGCCAAACCGGTGGAGTCGCTCCGCACCATGGGCACGGGCGGGCTGCTGCCGGTGGACAAGAATCCCGGCAGCTACTTCTTCCTGACCGTCGCCGACCCCGCGACGCGCAACGGCGTCGTGGCCGGCTGGCTCACGAGCGACCGCGGCAGCGGCACCTTCTTCTCCGCCGTGCGCGGGGAGCGCGCGGAGATCACCGCGCAACTGGAGCACGGCCACCTGCTCATCCCCCCGGGCGGTTCGGCGAAGCTCGATACGTTCGTGGTCGGCTATTTCCCCGATGCGCGCATCGGTCAGGAGCACTTTGCCGACGCGGTGAAGCGGCAGTACGACATCCGCCTGCGCCCGCCGGTCGCCACCTATTGCTCGTGGTACGCGGAGGGTCCCGACCACGGGCGCGCCGGCACCCCGGCCACCACCGTGGAGCTTTCGCGCTTCATCACGGAGAAGCTGAAACCGTTCGGGCTCGGGGTCATCCAGCTTGACGACGGCTGGCAGGACGGCCCGAATATCGGCGGCCCGGCGACCGAGTTTGGCCGCGTCTCCCCCACGCTGCATTACATGGACGGCATCGCACCGGTCGCCGCGGAGCTGGAAAAGGACGGCGTCACCCTCGGCCTGTGGTGGCTGCCCTTCGGTCGCAATCACATGCAGCCCGAGTACAAGGACCGTCAGGACTGGTTCGTCAAGAAGCCCGACGGCACGCCCCTGCGGCAGCACTCCTTCGGCGGCACCTGTCTCGACAGCACGGTGCCCGCGGTCCAGCAGCACCTGAAAAGCCTCGCCGCCACGATCCGGAGCTGGGGCGTGAAGTACTACAAGATGGATGGCATCTCCGTCGGCGCCGGCCTCGACCACGTGTACATCAACGACGGCTACAAGAACGACAACCTCAGCAACTGCCTGCCCCTGCACGACCGCACCAAGACCAACATCGAGGCCATGCGCACGGGCCTGAAGATCATCCGCGAAGGGGCGGGGGACGATGTCTTCTTCTCCGGCTGCGCCGCCACGCAGAACATGCGCACCTATGCCGGCACGATTGGCCTGGTGGACTCGATGCGCGTCGGCCCCGACTTCAATCACGACGGCGAGGGCATCCGCTCCGGCCCGCTGCGCGGGTCGCGCATGTACTTCATGAACGGCCGCGTGTGGTGGAACGACCCCGACCCCTCCAAGGTCCGCACCTCCGCCGCCGGATCGTCCGGCGACAACAGCATCACCGGCGCGGTCTCGCTCGACCAGGCCCGCCTGACCACCTCGTGGGTCTCGCTCTCCGGCCAGTTTTTCCTGCTGAGCGACTGGCTGCCCTACCTGCCCGAGGCGCGTCTCGAAGTCCTGCGCCGCACCCTTGCGCACCACGACGCCACCGCGCGGCCGGTGGACTACTTCGACAACGCCCTCGCCAACACCTGGCTGGTCACCGACACGCGCGAAGGCGTCCGCCGCGACGTCATCGGCGTGTTCAACTTCTACAACCAGCCGCTTGCGGTTGATCACGACTGCGCCTGGATGGGACTGGACCCCGCGAAGACCTACCACGCGTTCGACTTCTGGGCCGGCCGGCTGCTCGCGCAGGTGAAGGGCCGCTTTTCCGCGACCGTGCCGCCCAACGCCTGCCAGGTGGTCGCCGTGCGCGAGGACACCGGCCACCCGGTCGTGGTCTCCACCTCCCGGCATGTCACCCAGGGCATGCTCGACCTGTCGGAGGAGAGCTGGGATGCCGCGACGATGACCCTGTCGGGAACCTCCGCGTTGATCGCCGGCGACCCCTGCGAATTGCGTATCGCGGGCATTCACGACGGCCGCCGGGCGCTGATTCCGGTGAACATCGCCGCGACCGTCGGCGGAGCGGCGTCCAATGTTCTGGAGCGCCTGAGCACCGGCGCGGATCTCGTCCGGCTCGTCCTGCGATCCGGGTCCTCGGAGAACGTCCGCTGGTCGATCCGTTTCGCGCCCGCCAGTCCCGGGCTCCTGCGCAGCCATCTCGAGGAACTGGCCGCCATACCCGGCCCCGTCCCGCCCGCGCCCGACATCCGCCTCACCGACCTCAAACCCGAAAGCACGACCGTCGGCTGGGGCCAGTTGACCCGCGGCCGCTCGGTGGCCGGCGGCCCGCTGCTGCTCGGCGGTCAGACCTACGCCGACGGCATCGGTCTGCACGCCAACGCCGAAGTGGTCTATGCGCGGCCCGTGGACGCGAGGCGCTTCGTGGCGGTCGTGGGCCTCGACGACAGCCAGCAAACCGACCCGCGCGCGAGCATCCAGTGCTCGGTGTCCGCCCTCAACGCCGCGGGGGCGAAAACCCGGCTCGGAGTCACCCCGGTGATGAGTTCCGGCAAAATCGGCCGGTGGCATCTCGACCTCCCCCTGCCGACGGATTGCGTCAAAATCGTTTTGGGCGTCACCGACGCCGACGACGGCATCAACTGCGATCACTCCGACTGGGTCGACGCGGGATTTACCCGCTGAGGCGGCGTCCGTATCGCCGGGCGGCTCGGTGCCCTCCTCCGCGGGGATCGTTCGCCGTGGCCGCGGTCACATCCGGCGGATTGGTCTTGTCCGGAAGGCGGGGGCGGAGGGGGTGCGGCTACGGCGGGTCCCCGTGCCGGACGGAGGTCCTGTTTCCGGGGCAAAACGACCCCCGGCCCGGCGCGAGTTTCCCGCCACAATACCCGCCAAACAGCTTGTTTCATTTGTATTCGTTGTCTAAGGGTAGGGGTTCAAATACGGGGTGACGTCATCAAAACGCCGCGGTCGCGGTGTCAACGCCATGTGAAGATGAATCCAAAACCAGCCCACCACCAACCATTCCTCCGGGAAATGGGACGTATCGTCGTCCTTGTTCCCGCCCTGTTTTCATGGCCTGTTTTTGCGGGAAAGGAGGCCCCGCCCGCGCCGCCGCCCCCGCTCCCGCCCGCGCCCACGCGATCCCGCCGGTGACGGTCAACTCGGGCATTTTCACCGCGTATGGCGCCGATGCCGAGCGCCGCGCCTTTTCCACCCGGCTGGCCGCCCTGGAGCAGGAGCTGGCGGCGAACCGGGCCGCCCAGAAGGAGCTGAACGCCCGGATCGAGGAGGCGAACCGCAAGCTGGCCGAACCCAAGGTGGAGCCGGCGGTGGCGCAAAAGCTCCGCGAGGATCTGGCCCGGGCGCAGACCGACCTGGAATCGGTCCGCCGCGACCTGGCGAAGACCGAGGAGGCCGCCGCCGCGAAGGAGCGGGTCTTCCTCAGCAATCTGGACGCGGCGGTGGAGGACCGCGACGCCCTCAAGCTCAAGCTGCAGGAGAACGCCCAGCGCGTCGAACTGGCCACCCGGCAGGCCGAGGACCTCGGCAAGCAGCTCTCCGCCCTGCAGCAGGTCAAGAAGCAGGCCGAGGACCAGGTGGCCGCCCTCTCGGCCGGTCTGGCCGCCGCCAGGAGCGACGCCGAGGGACTGCGCAAGAGCGCCGCCGAGGCGGAAAAGCTGCGGCTGGAGACGCAGGCCGCCGTGGCCGAGCGCGAAAAGCGCATGCAGGAGCTGAACCGCCAGATCGAGGAACTCGGCCGCCGCCCCGCCATCACGCAGAAGGAACTCGAGGAGCTGCACACGCGCATGACCGCGCTGGCGAAGGAGAAGGAGGCGCTGGACGCCTCGCTGGTCGAGCGCACCGAGACCGGCCGCCTCGCCAACGAGATGCTCAAGCGCAAGGAGGGGGAGGTGGCCGCCCTCAACACGACCTCCTCCGAGGTCGTCCGCCGCCTCGCCGTGTCGGACGAGCAGATCAAGACCCTCAAGGAGAAGGTCCGCGCCGACGAGGCGGAGTTCGCCGCGAAGCAGACCGCCATGACCGCCGAGCGGGAGAAGCTCGTCGCGGAGCTGTCCGCCCGCGAGGAGATGATCGCCGGGCAGCGCAAGGCGCTGGAGGAGCAGAAGGCCGCGTCGGTCGAGGCCGCCCGCCTCAAGGCCGGCGTGGACCAGCAGCTCGCCCGGGTGAGCGAACAGCTCGCGGGCGAGCAGAAGCGCCGCGCCGAACTGGAGGCGCTGGCGAAGAAGCACGAGGCCCTGCGCGGGGAGATTTCCGATCTCAGCCGCTTCCTCACCGATTCGGAGAAGGACCGCCAGTCCCAGATGGAGAACCTGGCCGCCATCGCCGCCGAGCGCGACCAGCTCAAGCGCAAGGTCGGCGAGTACGAGCGCGCCGCCGCCGAGCAGCAGGCCGAGCAGGAGAAGCAGAAGATGCTGCTGGAGGAGATCCGCCAGACCATCAAGTCCGCGGGCCCCGGCCCGGGCGACGAATCGGTCAAGCGCATCGAGGCGCTCAACGAGCAGGTTTTCCGCAACCGTTCGCTGCTGGAGAAGGCGACGCAGGAGAAGGGCGAGCTGGAGGTCCGGATCCTGGCCATGGAGGCCGAGCTGGCCCGCGCCCGCACCGAGGCGGCGCATCCCGACCAGGCCGCCCTGGACCAGGCCCGGAAGGAGCAGGAGGCCGGCCGCAAGGAGATCGAGGAACTCAAGCAGCGGGTCGCCGAGCGGGAAAAGGCCCTGGCCGAGACGCTGAAAAACCGCGCCGAGGCCGAGGCCCTCATGCGCGACATGGAGGCCGCGATGAAGGCGGCGCCGAAGCCCGCTCCGCCGGCGGACGACGGGGCCCGCGCCGAGGCGGACAAGAAGATCCGGTTGCTGCAGGAAGAGCTGGCGAAGTCTCAAAAGGCCGCGGTCGATCGCGATGCCGCGCTGCAGGAGCTGCGCGAGGCGCTGAAGGCCGCCCCGAAGCCCGCGCCGGCCGACGACCAGGCCCGCGCCGAGGCCGGGAAGCGGCTCCAGGCCCTGGAGGCCGAGCTGGCCCAGTCCAAAAAGGCCGCGGCCGAACGCGAGGCGGCGCTGCAGGAGCTGCGCGAGGCGCTGAAGGCCGCCCCGAAGCCCGCGCCGGCCGACGACCAGGCCCGCGCCGAGGCCGGGAAGAAGATCCAGGCCCTGCAGGCCGAACTGGAGCAGGCCCGGAAGGCCGCCGAGGCCGCCACCGCCGCCGCCCGCATCGCCGCGGAATACGAGCAGCAGCTTGCCCGCGAGCGCCAGGCCAACGAGGTCCTGCGCAGGCAGGCCGGGGAGCAGGCCCGCTTGCTGGCCGAAAAGCCGGCGGCCGCCCCGCAGATTCCGGTGGAGCCGCAGCCGGCGGTTCCCGGTGTGAAACCCGAACCCGCGCCCGCCGCGCCCGGGGTCCCGCCCGGCGTTCCCGCCGTGCCCTCCGCCCCCGAAGTCAAGCCGCCCCCGGCCGCCGTGAATCCCGTGCTCAAGCGCATCGCCGAGGCCCGCCAGCTCCTGCGCGACCAGAAGCCCGCCGAGGCGGCCGCCCTTTTCCGCGCCGCTCTGGAACAGGAGTCCGGCAACCTCGACGCCCGCGTGGGGCTGGCCTACGCCCTCAACCAGTCCGGCGACGCCGCCGGGGCCGCCGCCGAGGTCGCCCGGGTGCTCGCCGCCCAGCCGTTCAACGCCCGGGCGCTGGGGCTCAAGGCCATCCAGCAGTGGTCGGCGAAGGATCTGGCCGGGGCGGTCGAAACCATCCGGCTCGCGGTCAGCAGCGACCCGCGCGACGCCCTGCTGCACAACTACCAGGGCATCATCCTCAACGAGCGGGGGGAAATCCAGGCCGCCCTGGCCGCCCTGCGCACCGCGGTGGAACTGGATCCCGCCCTGGTCCAGGCCCATTTCAATCTCGCCGTCCTGCTGGCCCGGCCCGAATTGCAGAAGCTGGACGAAGCCCGGCAGCACTACGAACGGTCCATCCAACTCGGCGGAGAAGCCGACGAGCGCCTTGAAAAACTCTTTCATCCCTGAGGAAACGCCATGCCCATGACATCCATTCCGCGCCTCCTCGCCGCCGCCCTCCTGCTGCTCTCGCCGGGAGTGTTCGCGCCGAGATCGACCGCCCAGCAGGGCGCGCCCGCCACCGCCGAGGCCCTGAACGCCCGGGCGGCCGGCGCGCTGGCCGAAGCCGACGCCGCCTTCGGGCGCCAGCAGTGGGATTCCGCGCTGGGACTGTACCGCAAGGCCAGCGGGCTGTTCGCCGAGGTGGAAAAGGCCGCACCCGCCTTCAAGCCGGACGTGATCCAGTTCCGCATCTTCTACTGCGAGCGCAAGGCGCGCGATCTGCAGGTCCGGCTCGGTCTCGCCGCCGCATCGGACAGCGCCGGAGAGGCGTTGAAAAAAGAAATCGAGGCGCTGCAGGCCCGCAACGCCGCCCTGCAGAAGAACCTGGACGCCAGCAAGGCCGCCGCGGAGGAGGTGGCCGCCCAGCGTCTCTCCGCCGAGGAGGCTTCCAAACGCGCGCAGGACCTGCAGAAAAAGGTCTCGGAACTCGAAGCCGCGATGGCCGGCGGGAGCGCGGGGGCCGACCAGGCCGCCAAGGCGCAGGCCGAGGCCGCCCGCAAGGACGCCCAGCGCCTCTCCGCCGAGGCGGAGACCCTGACCGGAAAACTGGCCATGCGGGACACCGAGCTGTCCGAGGCCGCCGCCCGCCTCGCCCAGGTGGAAAAGGACTCCGCCGCCGTGCGCGCCCAGCTCGCCGAACTCCAGGCCGGCATGCAGAAGCAGCTCATGGACCGGGTGACCGCCTCCACGCGCGATCTCGCCCTCCAGATCGCCGAGCGCGAGCGCTCCATCGGCGAGATGACGGCCAAGCTCGCCGCCGCCGAGGAAAAACTCGCCGACCTGGAATCGGACCGGTCGACCAAGGATGTCGAGCAGGCCGGCAAGATCGCCGCCCTGAACAAGAAGCTCGGCGAGGCCGAGGCGCGCATCGCCGACCTCGACAAGGCGAACGCCGAACTGGGCAAGGCCGCCGCCCGCGCGAAGGAGATGGAGGCGCAACTGGCCCGGGCCGCGGAACTGGCGGCCGGCGAGAAGACCGCCGCCGAAAACGCGCAAGCCGGGTTGCGGGAGAAGCTGGCCGCGGCGGAAAAGGCCGGGGCGGAGGCGGAAAAACAGGTCGCCGGCCTCCAGGCCGAACTCGAGAAGGCGAAGAAGGAACAGGCGGCGATCGCCGGCGATCTGGGTGAAAAAATGGCCGGCCTGGAAAAACGGGCCAAGGTCCGCCGAGGAGGCCGCCGCGCGGAAAAGTCGCCGGACTGGAGGCCTCCCTCGCCGAGGCCGCCGGGAAGGCCGAGGCGTCCGCCGCCGAGGTCGGCCGGCTGCAACCGCGGCTCGCGGAGGCTCCTCCGAAAAGGCCTTGCAGGAGGCCCGGGACACGACCATGGCAAGGAAGCCGCCGGATGCGCGAGGCCGACCTGGCCGAGGCCGGCAAGTCCAAGGCCGACCTGGCGGCGCAGATGACCGCATTGCAGGGCGAGCTGGCCCGCGCCAGGAGCAGCAGAAGCTGGTGGCCACCGAGGCGGGCCGCCGCGCCGGGAGGCGCGGAGAAAGCCGCCGCCGAAAAGGTCGCCCTCCTGCAAGCCCGACTGGACGACACGGAGAAGAAAGCCGGGGACTCCGCCGCGCAGGCGGCCGGTCTGGAAAAGCAGCTTGCGGAAGCGGCGAGAGGCCGGCGAGGCCGCCAAGGGCGCCGCGGACAAGGAACTGGGAGCCCTGCGTGCAAATCTGGCCGAAGCCGAGAAGGCACGGACCGATCTGGCCGCCCGGATGACCGGATTGCAGAAGGATTTCGACCTCGCAGAGGAAGAGCAGAAGCAGATCCTCGCCCAGCGGAGCAGCTCGTCGCAAAGGCCGGAAAATCGGCCGACGAGAAGGTGGCCCTCCTGCAAGGCCCAGCTCGCCGAGGCAGGGAAGAAGGCGGAGGCCGGCGCGGTGCGGACGGAGGAACTGGAGAAACAGCTTGCGGAAGCGACCGGCGCCCTCGAGACCGCCAAGGGGCCTCGGAAAAGGATCTGGGCGCCCTGCGCGCCAGTCTGGCCGGCGCGGAGAAGGCGCGCGCGGAGGTCGAAGCGGGCGGCGCTGGGCGAGGAGCTGGCCCTTGCTAAGGAGCAGCAGAAGACGGTGTCCGCCGAGGCGGGCAAGCGGATCGAGGCCGCGACGAAGGCTTCGTCCGAAAAGGTGGCCCTGCTGGGGCCGCGCTGGCCGAGGCGGGGAAAAAGGCGGAGGCCGGCGCCGCGCGCGGCGGCCTTGGGCCTGGCCGGGCCCGGCGCCCTCGCGGCCGCCAAGGGGGCCTCGGAAAAGGAGCTGGGCGCGCTGAAGGCCAGTCGGCCGCCGCCGAAAAGGCGCGGACCGATCTGGCGGCGCAGATGACCGGATGCAGGCCGAACTGGCCCGGGCAGAGAGACGAAGCAGGTGGCCGCGGAGGCGGGCAAACGCGCGGAAGGGGCGGAGAAGGCCGCCGCGGAGAAGGTGGCCGCCACGGAGGCCGCGCTGGCCGAGGCGGGGAAGAAGGCGGAGAGTCCGCCGCGCGGACTGCGGAACTGGAGAAGCAGCTTGCCGCGGCGTCCGCGTCCGCGGAATCGGCCAGGGGGCCTCGGAAAAGGAGCTGGGCGCGCTGAAGGGGTCCCGCCGCGCGGCGCGGACCGATCTGGCGGCGCAGATGACCGGGATGCAGGCCGAACTGGCCCGGGCGCGAAGGGACAGCAGAAGCAGGTGGCCGCGGAGGCGGCAAACGCGCGGAAGGGGCGGAGAAGGCCGCCGCGGAGAAGGTGGCCGCCGCGGAGGCCGCGCTGGCCGCGGCGGCGAAGAGGCGGAGGAATCCGCCGCGCAGACGAAGGAGTTGCAGACGCAACTCGCCGCCGCCCTCAAGGCGGTGGACGAGGCCCGCGCCGGAGGGGAGAAGAGCCTGGTGGAGCTCCGCAACCAGCTCGCCCTGGCCGGCAGTCCCGGAGTGACCTGGCCAACCAGCTTGCTGGCCGCGCAGACCGGACTGGAACGCGCGGAAGGAGCAGCAGGCGGTCGCGGTGCAGGACGCCGGAAAGCGGGCCGCGGAGATCGAAAAACGCGCCGCCGGGCGGGTGTCCGTGCTGGAGGCCCGCATCGCCGAGGCCGGCCGGCAGGCGGAAGCATCCGCCGTTCGCATCAAGGAACTCGAAGCCCGCCTGGCCGGATCCGCCGAGGAGGCGCTCGGCGCCCGGGCCGAATGCAGAAGGCGCACGATGCGCTCGCCGCCCGGATCGCGGAACTCGAACCCGCCATGAAGGCGGAGCAGGCCCGCGCCGCCGGACTGGAGGCGGAGCTGGCCAAGGCCCGCGAAACCCAGGCCGCGGTGGCGTCGGACAGGCCGCCCAGAACCGCCAGGTCGCGCTGCTCCAGCAGGAGAACGACAAGGCCGTGGCCCGGATCAAGGATCTGATGAACGCCCTGAAGGAAAGCCAGCAGGTGGCCGAGGCGGCGATCCGCGAGAAGGAGGCGGAGGTGGAGCGCATGAAGCGTCCGCGTCCGCGCTGGAGGCGAGGTGGGCGAGCTGCAGAAGGTCGCGGAGGAAACCCCCGCGCTCAAGGCCCGGCTGGAGCAGTCCGACGCCAGCCTGAAGGCCGGCGAGGCCCGCCTGGCCGCCCTCGGGGAGGAGGTGCGGAAATCCGCCGGGATGGTGGCGGAGATGCAGAAGGTCCAGGCGGAAAGCGCCGGCCTGGCCGAGCAGCTCGCCCAGGCCCGCAAGGAATCGGCGGAGACGGCCGGCCGGCTGGCGCAGGCGGAACAGGCCCGCGCCGCGATCCAGGGCGAACTGGAGAAGGCCGGGGCCGTGCGTTCGAACGACGTGGTGCGCCTGGAAGCCTCCCTCCGGGAAGCCAGCGAAAAGGCGGCCGGACTCGAAAACAGCCTCAAGGCCTCCATCACCGACCTGTCCGGGCGCGAGAAGACCTGGCGGCAGGAAACCGACAAGCTGAAGGCCGCCGTCGAGGCCGCGCAGAAGAAGATGGAGGTGCTCGAAGCCTCGGCCAGGGAGTCCGAGCAGCATGTCCACCAACTGACCCGGGACCTCCAGGGCGCCCAGGACCTGATCCTGGTCAAGGAGAAGGCGCTCCGGCTGGCGGAGGAGAAGCTGGCCACCGCGGATGCGGACGCCTCCGGACGCCTCGCCAAGGTCTGGAAAAGGCCCTGGCCGAGGAATCCCGAAGAAAGCCGGCCTGGCCACCACCGCGGCCGACGAATCCGGCCGGGCGCGCGCCGAGCTGGAAAAGCAGGCCGCCGCCATCAAGCAGGAGCTGGAATCCGCGCGGGCTCAGGCCGCGGAGCGGAAGGCCCTCGCCGATTCGCTCAAAAACCGGAACGAGCAGATGTCCGTCGAACTGGAGAAGCTGTCGCAGCAGGCCGGCGCCCTCCAGTCCGAAACCAGCCGGCTGGCGGCCGCCCTTCCGGGGGCGCTCGCGGGGTCGAGAAGGGCGGCAAGGAGGCCGAAGCCCTGGCCGGGGAACTCACGGCCGCGCGGGAAAAACTGCTCGGCCAGGGCAAGCAGATCGAGGAACTGCGCGATTCCCTGGGCCGTCTGGAGAAGGAGGCCGCCGCCCGCGCCGAGGAGTCGCAGGCCGAGCTGGTCAAGGTGCGCGCCGCCGCAGGCACCACGCCGCGGAACTGGCGGAGGCCGAAAAGGCCCTGAAGGCCGCGCGGGAAGAGGCGGTGGCCGCCGTGAAGGCCGCCGGGGAGGAGGCCGCGCGGAAGGTTGCCGAGGCGGAGGCCCGCGTGGCGGAACTCACCGAGCAGGTCCGCAAGCAGCAGGCCCCGGGACGACGAAATGGTCCGCACCCTGTCCGCCGTCCAGGAAGACCTGGAGAAGACCCGTGTGCTGGCCGACCAGCGCGCCGCCGCCGTGGTGGAGGCGGAAAGCAACCTGAAGGCGGCCCGCGAGGAGGCGGTCAAGGCCATGCAGTCGGCCAACGAGCAGGCGGCGGTGAAAGTCGCCGAGGCGGAGGCCCGCGTCGCCGCTCAGGTCAAGGATCTCCAGGCCGCCCTCGAGCAGTCGACCGCCGCCAAGGCCGAGTCCGACGCCGCCCTCGCGCGTCTGACCAAGCAGCACGAGGAACTCAGCCGGGACATGGAACGGGTGCTGGCCGAGACGCAGAACCGCGACAAGTCCATGCGCCGGATGGAGGAGGCCCTGCAGGCCGCCCAGGCCGGGCTCCAGCAGTCGACCAACGAGGTCGGGACGCTGGCCGCCACCCTCAACGAGAAGGAGGAGGAACTCGCGCGCACGCGCAAGGAATACCAGGGCCTCGCCGAGCAGGCCGCGATGTCGCAGACCCAGGCCGATCAGTTCAAGCAGCGCCTGTCCGAGGCCGGCCGCGCCCTCGAGGAGCTTGAGAAGCGTTCGGCCCTGTCGATGCAGGAGAGCGAGGAGACCCACCGGAAGGCGATCCAGGAGGCGATGGAGAAGACCACGTTCCTGCAGCAGCGCCTCGACCAGGTCGGGGCCGAGGCCGCCGCCGCCCGCGCCGAGATCGCCCGCATCACCGCCGAGCAGACCGCGCTCGCGGAAAAGGCCGGCACCCTGGAGAAGGACAACGCCCGGCTGGAGGCCGCCGCCACCGCCGCGCTCACCTCCGTCAAGGCCGTGCAGGAGGAGAAGCACGTCGTCGAGATCCAGCAGCGCGAGATGCTCCGCGACCTCCAGGCCATGGAGAAGAAATACGCCGAGCTGGTGCGCCAGGACCGCGAGGACCAGGGCGCCGCCAGGAAACTGGTCGAGGTCCAGGCCCAGATCGCCGAATACGAGCAGAAGATCCAGCGCCGCGACGAGGACCTGCAGAAGGCCCAGGCGGCGGTCGCCGACGCCCGGGCCGCGCTGGCCGCGCGGGACGAGCAGGTGAAGGCCCAGCTCGCCCAGAAGGACCAGGAATACGCCAAACTGATGGCCGTCATCAGCGAAAGCACGGTCAAGACCGAGGACCTGAAGAAGGAGATGACCTCGGTCCGCGGGGCCCTGACCGCCCGCGAGGCGGAGTTCGCCGCCGCGGTGGGCGAGGTCTCCAACAAGACGGTCGCGCTCGAGGTCACCTCGAAGGAGCTGGAGGAGCTCAAGAAGGAGCTGGCCGGGGTGCGCGAGACGCTGTCCGCGCGCGAGGCCGGGTTCGCCGCCGCCGCGGGCGAAGCCTCCAACAAGACCGCCGCGCTGGCGGCCGCCGCGAAGGAGATCGAGGACTTCAAGGTCGCCCTGGGCCAGCAGGCCGAGCGGGCCGCGCTCGTCGAGGGGCTGGAAAAACGCGTGGCGGAGCTGGACCAGGCGAACAAGTCGGCCCGGGAGACCCTGGCCGCCCGCGACGCGGAGCTGAAGGAACTCAAGGTGGTCGCCCTCTCGCGGGACGAAATCGAACGGCAGTACATGGACGCGGTGGAAAAACGCCGCGAAGCCGAGGACGCGGTGCGGAAGCTGACCGAGCACGTCGGCCGGCAGAAGGAGCAGCTCGCCTCCATGGAGGCCCTCGGCCAGCGCCTCCAGACCGCCAACGCCCGCGTGACCGAACTGGAAAAGGCCTCGGTCGTCGCCCTGGACCTCCAGCAGAAGCTGGACGCCGCGCAGTCCGAGCGGGCCCGGATGCAGGAGGAGATGCGCAAGATCGCCGGACGGCTGGATGAGTCGGGCCGCCGCGCCGCCGACATGCAGAAGATGGTCGCGGACCAGCAGGCCCTGCAGGCCGCCCTCGACGCCCAGCAGAAGCAGACGAGCGTGCTGACCGCCGAGGTCGACCGCCTGCGCACCGAGAAGACCCAGCTCTCCGAAACGCTGTCCGCCGAACAGCAGAAGTCCGGCGAGGCGGCGCAGATGCTGGCCCAGCTCGACAAGGCCCTCACCGGGGAAAAGGCCTCCGCCAAGGAGGCCGTGGACCAGGTGGAACGCATGAAGGCCGCCATGGCCGGTCTTGAAAACACGCAGAAAACCCTTTCCTCGGAGCTGGCCGCCGCCAAGGCCGCCGCCGCCGAGGCCGCCCAGGAAACCGAGCGCGAACGCCAGAAGACCGCCGGCCTTGTCATGGAGTTGCAGACCCGCCAGACCGCGAACGAGGAATCGCTCGTCGGACTGGAGAAGAAGCTTTCCGCCGAGGCCGCCCTGGTCCAGTCCAACCTGACCGCCAAGATCACCGAGCAGAGCCGCATGGTCGCCGCCCTGGAACAGGACCGGGACCGGCTGGCCAAGGAACTCGAATCCGCCGGCGGACGCGAAACCGTCCTGCGCGGCGAGATGGACCGCGTCTCCGGTGAAATGGCCGCGCTCGGAAAGGCCCGGGAGGAACTCGCGGCCGAAAAGGCGAAGATCGAGACCGGCCTCGCCGACATCCGGCGCGCCAGCGAGGAGGCCGGCGCCCGCGCCGCCCAGGAAATCGAACAGCTCAAGAAAGCCAACGCCGGTCTGACCGGATCCCTGGACGCCCTCCGCGCCGAATCGCAGAAACAGGCCGACGCCGCCAAGGCCGAGCTCGCCCGCGTGGGCGGCGAAAGCAAGACCCTCCAGGCGCAGCTCGACGAACTGGCCAAGACCTCCGGCACCTCCCGGGAGGAGGCCGCCAGGCTCGCCAAGGCCAACGCCGATCTCACCGGCAGCCTGGCCCAGCTCCGCAAGGAGGCCGCCGCCCGCGAGGCCGCCGCGAAGGAGTCGGTCGACAAGCTCGCGCGTGACAACGCCACGCTGTCCAAACAGCTCGCCGACCTGACCAAGGCCGGCGGCGAAAAGACCGCCGCGGACCAGGCCGCCATCACCCGGATCACGGCGGAGAACGGCCGCCTGACCAAGGAACTGGGCGAAACCGCCACCCGCCTCGCCCAGTCCGAGGCCCGCGTGCAGGACCTGCTCGCCCAGCAGCAGCAGATCCTCGAGAAGGTCCGCAAACTGCTCGGCGCGGAAGCCAAGCCCTGACCGGGCGCGCCATGCCGGCGTTTCCCCCGCTCCTGCCCGCGCCCCGCGCCGTCCGCGCCACCGGCGCCACCGTCGACCTGCGCGCACGTTCCGCGATCCGGGTCCCCCGTCCGTGGCTGGACGGTCCGCTCGCGCGCCGGCTGAACGACCTCCTCCCGGAATTCGCCGCCCTCCCCGGTGGCGACGCCACCGCCGTCAACCCGCCCGGAGAGGCGCCCGCCCTCATCGACCTGCGCGAGGATCCCCGTCTCGGTCCCGAGGCCTTTGTCCTCACCGTCCGCGAACCGGGCTGCCGCCTCGCCGCCGGCGGTCCCGCCGGCGCCTGGTACGGGCTGCGTGCGTTGCTGCAACTGCTGCAGCAGGGCGGGGGCGTCGCGCCGGTGTGCGAGATCGAGGACGCCCCGGGCTTTCCCGCCCGCGGCGTCATGCTGGACATCAGCCGGTGCAAGGTCCCGACGATGGAGACCCTCCGCTTCCTCGTCGCCCGCCTCGCCCGCCTGCGCATCAACCAGCTCCAGCTCTACACCGAACACACCTTCGCCTACGCCGGGCACGGGCAGGTCTGGCGCGACGCCAGCCCGGTGACCGCCGCCGAGATCCGCGAACTGGACGCCTGCTGCGCGGAGCACTTCATCGAACTCGTTCCCAACCAGAACAGCTTCGGCCACTTCGAACGCTGGCTGCGCCATCCGGAGTACAAGTGCTTCGCCGAGAGCCCCGGCGGCTTCACCTCGCCCTGGGGCACCGTCTTCCCGCACGGATCCGTCCTGCGCCCCGACGAAGAATCGCTGCGCCTGCTCGACGACCTCCACGACCAGCTCCTGCCCAACTTCACCTCGCGCCGGTTCAATGTCGGCTGCGACGAGACCTACGAGCTGGGCGAGGGCTGGAGCCGCGAGCAGTGCGCCGCCCGCGGCCGGCACCGGGTCTACCTCGACTTCCTCCTGGCCCTCCACCGGCGCGTCGCCGCCCGCGGGTTCCAGATGCAGTTCTGGGGCGACATCATCCTCAAGCAGCCCGACCTCATCCGCGAGCTGCCCCCGGCGTCACCGCGCTGGAGTGGGGCTACGAGCACGACCACCCCTTCGCCGCGGAGTGCGCGCAATTCCGCGCCTCCGGCATCCCGTTCTACGTCTGCCCCGGCACCAGTTCCTGGAATTCCCTTGTTGGCAAGAACACCAACGCCCTCGACAACCTCCGCGCCGCCGCACGGCGGACGCGACGCCGGCGCCTGCGGATTCCTCGTCACCGACTGGGGCGACAACGGCCACCACCAGCCGCTGCCCGTAAGCTTCCTGCCCTTCGCCGCCGGCGCCTGCCTGGCCTGGAATCCCGACGGCCTGACCGACGACGAGGCCGAATCCGCCGCCGGCCGGGCCTTCTTCGACGGCATGACGTCGGAAGCCGCCCGTCTCTTCGGGGCGCTCGGCCGGGTCTCCGACGTGATTCGTGAACGCTTCTACAACAGCACCCTGTTCCATCACGCCCTCTTCCATTCCGACCCCGTGCCGGAAAAGCTCGCCGAACGCTTCTCGCGCGTTCCCGCCGAAGAGCTGCGGGCCGCCGACGGACTCCTGCAGGGGCTGGCCGGCTCCGCCGGCGGATTCGGCGAGCCGCCCTCCCGCGCGCCGAGTTCCTCCACGCCATCGGCATGGCCCGCGCCGGCTTCGCCCGCCGCCTGTCGCGCATGGAGCGGGCGTGGACCCGCCCGATTTTCCGCAAACCCTCGCCGGCCTGCGCGAATCCCACCGCGCCGTCTGGCTCGCCCGCAACCGCCCCGGCGGCCTGGCCGAGAGTCTGGGCAAACTCGGCGGTGCGGTGGACGCGAAGGGGTGACGCCCGGCCGGCCGGCCCGCGGCTGCACCCGATTCGGGGCTTTACTCCCTATTCCCGGTTTCTCTGAACGCAGGTTGATTCTTGCCTGCGAGGCAAAGGCGGGACTACTGTTCAGGCGAAGCCCGCCATGAAAAAGATTCTCATCAGCATCGCCCTGGTTCTGCTCATGGTACTCGCCTGGCCATTGCTGGCATTTTCCGCATGGAATGTTTATGACTGGATGAAATTCAAGCGGCACTACGGGGACTATATGTCCTGGAAACGAAACGGCGGGCCCTTTCAGGCCGCGTACCTTGAGCCTCTCAATCTCGACCGCCACAGGGACGGCATGGTCTCCGACCTGTCGGGGGAGGAGATTCTCAAGAAGTTTCCGTTTCTCACCGAGGGCGGAACTTTTTTAGCGCCCAACTCTTACAAGGCGCAATATCTGCGACATGCGCGAACCGACGCCCCCGGTCTGAAGGTGCTGTGGTTTCGACCGGAGGATGGCTGGGACTGGTGCATCGAGATCCAGGACGGGAAGGCCACCGTGAATGTGATCAAGGGATGACAGGCGTCGGTGACTTGGCCCCCGGATTTTTCCCGAGTTCCTGATTTCCTGATAAAATATTCCCCCGCTTGCATCAGACGAAAACGCTTTCGCCAAAATTTGGCCGCGGCCGCAGCCTCCATGGCCCGAATGTTCAAGGCGTGTCGAGGGCCTTGCGGGCGGCGTGGGCGAGCTGGTCGAGGGTGTAGGGCTTCTTGATGAAGGCTTCGGC
Organism: Kiritimatiellia bacterium; assembly: GCA_046346795.1. Taxonomy (GTDB): domain Bacteria; phylum Verrucomicrobiota; class Kiritimatiellia; order SS1-B-03-39; family UBA6053; genus JAXMHJ01. The sequence continues at coordinate 11,907 of JAXMHJ010000018.1, read as the reverse complement.
GCCGCGGGCGCGGGCCTCGCGGGCGCGGTCACTCTCGGAAAATCCGCTGGCGATGACACAGGCGATGTGCGGCCAGCGTTCATGGACGACACGGTAGGTGTCGAGTCCGTCGAAGCCCTCCTCCATGACCATGTCGAGGAGGATGAGGTCGGCGGGCCACTGCTCGAGCCGGGCGACGCCGGCGCGGCCGTGGTCGGCGGTTTCCACCTCGTAACCGAGGCTGGCGAGGAGGCGGGAGGCGAGTTTGCGCTGGGCGGCGACGTCGTCGATGACGAGCACCTTCTCGGTGCCGCGGGGCAGGGGGCCGGCGGGGGAGTCGGCCGGGGCGACCGTGCCGGTGACGGCGGGCAGGGCGAGCATGAACTCGGTGCCGCGGCCGGGTTCCGAGCGTACGTCGATCTGGCCCTGGAGATCCTGGGCGACGCCGTAGACGACGGAGAGGCCGAGCCCGGAGCCGCTGCGGCCCATGCGCTTGGTGGTGTAGAAGGGCTCGAAGATCTGGCGCAGGTGTTGTTCGGGGATGCCGGAGCCGGTGTCGATGACGCGGCAGACCACCCAGGCGTCGGCCGGGGCGGCGGAGGGCAGCATGCCGGGCGGTCGGGTGGAGGACATCTCGGTGCGCAGGGTGAGCCGGCCGCCGGCGGGCATGGCCTCGACGGAGTTGATGGCGAGGTTGACGAGGGCCTTGGTGAGGTGGGGGCCGCTGGCCTTGACGAGGGAGAGGTCCTCGTCGAGCTGCAGCACGACCTCGACATGGGCGGAGGTCTTGAGGCGATCGACCAGCTCCGGGGCGCGGGTCATCTGGCGGATGAGCTGGTTGAGGTCGATGAGGCCGGTCTCGTAGTGGCCGCGCCGGGACATGGTGAGCAGGTCCTGGATGATGGCGGAGGCGCGGCGGGCGCTGGCGCCGATCTCCTCGATGTCCGGCCGGACGTCGCTGTCGGGGGGGAGCAGGTCGAGGATGAGGGGAGGGTAGCCGACGAGGGGGCCGAGGATGTTGTTGAGGTCGTGCGCGACGCCGCCGGCGAGCAGGCCGAGGGACTCCATGCGTTCGGCGCGGTCTAGACGGGTGCGGAGTTCGTGTTCGCGGCGTTTTCCCTCGGCCATGCTGGTCAGGTCGCGGACGGCCAGGGTGAAGCCGTCGCCGGCCTCTTCCTGCGAAGGCTGGACGTGGATCTCCAGGGGGAAGGAGGCCCCTTGGGCGCGCTGGCCCTCCAGTTCGATCCACTGGCCGGGGCCCTCGGCCTCGGAGCGGACCTGGTCGAGCAGGAGGGAGAACCGTTCGCGGTGGGCGGGCTGCAGGAGGTCTTCAAAGTCCACGCCGGCGAACGAGTCCCCCAGGTGCGGCCAGAGGCGGGCGGTTTCGCGGTTGGCGAGGCGGATGAGCCCCCGGGCGTCGATGGAGAGGATGGCCTCCCCGACGGTGTCCAGCACGCTTTGCAGGGCCTCGGACGTTTTGCGGGCGACCTGGCTGGTGGCGTGGAGTTCGTTCCGCGCGATTTCGAGCTGCTGGTTGGCGACCTGCAGGTTGACGACCTTCTCCTTGAGCAGGCGGCGGCCGGTCAGGAGGTCGAGCTTGTCCTCGTCGATCAGCTCGTCCGGGAGCAGGGCGTAGACGAAGGAGAAGGACTCCAGGCCCTGGTAGGAGGAGGCGACGAGCTCGAAGGCGTTCCGGAAGACGGCCACGGTGTCGCGTTCACCGAGGTAGCGCTGCATGTTGGAGCGCACATACCGGCTCAGGTCCTCCAGGCGGTCGACCCAGTCGGCGGGGCCGGCCGGCATCGGCCCGGGGTCCGGAATGGGGGGAGGCCAGCATCCGGACCGGGGGACGCATTTCAGCCAGTCGAACAGGGTGGAGACCTCGATCTTGTCGAACTTGTTCGCGTCCTTGATCGCGATGGCCAGGGCCTCGCGCAGGAGGGTGATGGCGATGGCGATCTCCTGCTCCACGAAGGGCAGGAGGATGACGCGCAGGGGATCCAGTTCGGCGAGTTCGGGATAGGCGGTGGCGACATGGCCGCGGATGGAGGACTGGCACGCCCCCGCGGACCGGGCGTATTCGGACAGGTAGCGTTCCAGCAGCAGGTAGTGGCGGCCGAACGACCCGACCTGCAGCGCCGGGGGAAGCTGGAGGATGCGGTCGAGGCGGGCGCGGAGGTGGCGGCCGGTGGGGATGGTGGCGTAGCGGTTGACGAGGTCGGTCAGCAGGCGCTGCATCTCCGGCAGCAGTTCGGAGCTGAACTCCGCCGCTTCCCGGGCCTTTCGCCGCCCCCCGGCCAACCATCTCCGCAAGGTTTTCATCCCTTCCGTTCCGGCGTCCTTTCCGTTTCAGCCCAGTGGCAGCTCCAGTTGTCCCGTGACAATGATCTTGCGTCCCTGCTCCACCTCGGGGTCCGAGGTGTCGTAGACGACGAACTTCACGCCGGGAAACTCCCGGGCGAGTTCCTGATGAATGTACCGCTCCACCGCCCGGGTGTTTGCCGGATCGTCATCGGAAAATCCAACGCTCACCGGCCGGTCCATGCCGGCCTTGCGGATGATGCGGATGACATGGCCGACGAAGTCGCGGATGGCGAACTGCTTGGCCTCCTCGGTCTGTTCGCCGACGGGGGCCTTCTGGCCCATGCGCGAACGGAATTCCGGGGAGGTGACGGCGTGGTAGTGGTTGAGGTCGAGGTAGCGCGAGATCACCTCGTCGTCGGAGAAGAGGTCGTGCGCCTCGCCAAAGGCCTCCATGTAGCCGCGGAGGTTGGCGATCATGGTGGCGCGATCCGCGGGGGAGAGCATGCGTTCGATGAACATCTCGACGCCCTGGCGGAGGGTGGAGGACTTGTGGCCGCGGGCGGTGACGATGGCGAAGAGGCGTCCCTCGACCAGGGCCTTCTGGAACTGGCGGAAGCTGGGGCCGGTCTCGTCGGCGCCGGCGAGCACCGCGTCCAGCGCCCGGTGCGTATCGGCGAGGAAGGCGCTTTCAGGGCGGTTCTCCAGGTCGCGGAAATCGGCGAAGGACAGCTCCCAGTCGCCCTTGGGCGGGCGGATGTTTTCCCGGTCGGAGCGCAGGACGGCGAAGGCGGAGGTGCTGACGGAGATCGGCTCCCAGGTCCCGTCGGCCCGCCGGCGCTCCAGGTGGATCTGCGTCGGCATGTGCAGGATGTTGTTGTCCCAGTCGAAGATGTAGTACTTGAAGTCCCGTTCAAGGATCTTCGGCACCGGAGGGTCTGCGTCGGGGGTCATGGGGGCGGCCGGAGGCGGGGGTTATTTCACCGGGTTTTCGGGGCGGAGGATCAGCACCGTCTCGCGGTCGTCGGTGAGCAGCGCGGCGGCGAGCTTGCGGAGTTCCTTGCCGGTGAGCGATTTGACCATCTTCTCGTAGTCCAGGGTGATCTTCGGGTCCTGGCCGACCTGCAGCGAATACTGGAGGAAGAAGGCCCAGAACTCGTTGGTCTTCATCGCGGCCTCGCGCCGGCGGATCTGGGTTTCGCGCACCTTGGCCAGCACCTCCCGGGGGAGGTCGTCCTCGCGCGCGTCCGCGACGAGCTTGCGCACGCCGGCGAGAAGTTCGTCCACCCGTTCCGGGGCGCAGCCGAACTCGATGAAGAAGCGGTATTCCAGCGCGGGCTCCTGCTCGAAGTCGGCGCCGGCGTCGATGTCGTAGCTGCCCCCGAGTTCCTCGCGGATGACTTCGCGCAGGCGGATGCTGAGACCGGCCGCGAGCGATTGCAGCCGGTTGCGGAGGACGGGGTTCCAGTCGGGCAGCGGTCCGGTGTACACCATGCGGACGCGGGCGCGGGGTTCGATCCCCTTCTCGACGATGTGCGTCATGCGGCGGGCGGGCATGCGGATGCCGGGGTCGCGCCAGGTTTCCCGGCCCTCCACCTTGGGCAGGGTGGCCAGGTAGGCGCAGGCGAGGTCGAGCACGGCGTTCACGTCGAAGTTGCCGACCAGGATGAAGGTGAAGTCGTCCGCATCGGCGAAGCGCTGGCGGTAGAACTCCAGCGCCGCGTCCCGGTTGAGCGCGGACAGCTCGTCCGCCCGCAGGGCGCGGTACATCGGGTGGTTGTGGAACAGGATCTGGGCGGTGCGGTCCTCCAGCCAGGCGTCCGGGGAGGACATGCGGTTTTCCAGTCCCGCCTTCAGGTTGCGCACCAGGGTCTGGACCGCCTGGTCGTCCTTGCGCGGCGAGGTGAAGTGCAGGTGGGCGAGCTGGAAGAGCGTCTCCAGATCCTCGGGCGAACCGCCCCCCTGGAGGCCTTCGAAATAGGGGCCGATCACCGGGCGGACCGCGGCCATCCGGCCGGCCAGCGCCTTCTGCAGCGTCACCGCGTCCATGTCGCCGAGACCGGACAGCTCCACCACCTCGGTGGCGTTGGAGGCGGAGACGAAATCCTCCTCGCGGCTCATCGAAAGTCCGCCCTTGCTGAACGCGGTCAGCAGCACCTGGTCCTTCTTGAAGTCCGTCGGCTTGAGCCAGAGCACCACGCCGTTGGAGAGGGTGGCGATGGTGATCCCCAGCTCCTTGATCTCCTCCCGCTTCACCACCGTGCCCGGCTGTTCGGGGCGCTTCATCAGTTCGCGGCCCGCGGCGTCGTCCTTCCACGCGGCGAGGTCGGCCTTTCCGATGTCGCCCAGCATGGCCAGCGCCTGCTCCTTCGCGGGGAGTTCGACGCCCGGTTTGCGTGGACCGTCCGCCATGACCACGCGGTTGGTGGGGTGGATCCACCGGCCCACGGAGGTGTTGACCTCGTCGAGGGTGATGCCGGGCAGGAACTCCTCGTACAGCTTCAGCTCCGCGTCGATCCCGGGGTCGACCGATTCGTCGGTGATCACGTCGACCAGGCCCGCGGCCAGCTCGCCGGACTCCTGCGAGTCGCGCTCCCGCCACTGCGAGCGGACCTCGCGCATGCGCATCTTCTTCACCCGTTCCAGCTCGTTCGTGGTGAAGCCGTGGCGGCGCGCCCGCTCGGCCTCCTCCGCGATGCCCTTCAGCGCCGCCGCGGCCGCGCCCTCCGCGACCCGCGCGCCCATGCCGAAGAACTCCACCCCGCGGACGAACGATCCCTTCCAGGCGTAGGCGCCCAGGAAGGGCGCGTCCGGCCGCCGCGAGATTTCGTCGAACCGCTGGTTGAGCATCTCCGCCACGAGCTGGGCCACCATCCGGCGGCGGTAATCCCCCACGGTGCGGAGGTCCTCCGGCGGCATCTTGTGGTAGAGGGCGACCGAGGTCTCGGTGGCTTCGGGGTCGTCGACGATGGCCGCCAGGGTCTCCTCGTGCGGCGGCACCGGGAACAGGACGTGCTCGCGCGGCTTGTCCGGCATCTTGTGGTCGTTGAAGTGGGTCTCGATCATCTTCTGGATCGCGTCCGGATCGATGTCGCCGACCACGATCACCGACATGAGGTCCGGCCGGTACCAGTCGTGATAGAAGTCGCGCACCCGCCGGGCGGGAAACTTCGCGATCACGTCCATCACCCCGATGGGCAGGCGCTCGGCGTACTTCGAGCCGTGGAAGAGCACCGGGAACTGCACGTCCCGGATGCGCTCGTCCGCGCCGCGCCCCCGGCGCCACTCCTCCTGCACCACCCCGCGCTCCTTGTTGATCTCCTCGTCCTCCAGCTTGAGTCCGTGCGCCCAGTCTTCCAGGATCACGATGCCCTTCTCGATGTTCTTCTGCTCGTGGGTCGGGAGTTGCAGCAGGTACACGGTCTGGTCGAAGGAGGTGTAGGCGTTGAGATGCGGGCCGAAGGCCACGCCGAGCCCTTCCAGAAAATTGACGACATCCTGCTTGCCGAAGTGTTCCGAGCCGTTGAAGGCCATGTGCTCGAGCAGGTGGGCGAGGCCGCGCTGGTCGTCGTCCTCCAGGGTGCTGCCGGCGCGGACCACCAGGCGCAGCTCCACCCGCTTTTCCGGCTTGGCGTTTTTCCGGATGTACCAGGTCAGTCCGTTGGCCAGTTTGCCGGTGCGCACCGCGGGATCGGGGGTCAGGGCCTCGGCCAGGCGGTCGGCGCGGGCCGGGAAACACAGGGCCAGGAACAGGGCGGACAGAATGCTGAACGTGCGCATGAGACCTCCGGATGCAGTGGGCCACCCTATCCCGGCGCGGGCCGGGGGTCCAGTCTACAAACGCCGGCATGTATCGAGTTGCAGGAGCGCCTCCCGGGGCGTTGAATGGGACTTCAGGAGGCGATGATGATCAGTTCCAGTCCCGGCAGGTTTTGCTCTGGCGTTTTCGCCGCGTGTCTGCTCCTTTCCGGCCCCGTCCGCGCCGCCGGGGACCTCCCGGGGCTTTTGAAAAAACCCGACGCCTGGTTCGCCGGCGAGGAGGCCGGCCGGATCGCCGCCAACCTCCTGTCCTTCCAGGCGGACTCCGGCGGCTGGCCCAAGAACACCGACACCACCTCCGCCCCGTACGGCGGGGACCGTGCGAAACTGAAGGCCACCTTCGACAACGGCGCCACGACCGATGAACTGCGATTCCTGGCCCGGCGCTTCAACGCCAGCCGCGACGACACCTGCCTTATCGCCTTCCGGAAAGGCTTCGCCCACGTCCTGCAAGCCCAGTACCCCACCGGCGGCTGGCCGCAGTATTACCCGCCCGGCCGCCAGTACCACCGCCACATCACCTTCAACGACGACAGCATGGTGCGGGTCATGAACTTCCTGCGCGAGACGCACGACTCCGGCACCTATGCCTTCCTCGCCCCGTCCGACCGGGATGCGGCCCGCGCCGCCTTCGACCGCGGCGTGCAGTGCATCCTCAAATGCCAGGTCCGCGTCGACGGCCGCCTGACCGCCTGGTGCGCGCAGCACGACGAGATCGACCTCAGCCCGCGTCCCGCCCGGGCCTACGAACTCGTCTCGCTCAGCGGGTCGGAGAGCGTCGGCATCGTGCGGCTGCTCATGAGCCTGGAACATCCCGCCCCCGAGGTCGTGCAGGCCGTCGACGCCGCGGCGGCCTGGTTCGAGTCGGTCAAGATCCCCGGAATGCGCGTGGAGAAGTTTGACGATCCCTCGGCCCCGGGCGGCCGGGACATCCGGGTGGTCCGGGAGGCTGCGGCCGCGCCGATGTGGGCGCGCTTCTACGAGATCGGCACCAACCGCCCCATCTTCTGCGACCGCGACGGCGTGAAGAAATACGCCCTCGCGGACATCGGCCAGGAACGCCGCAACGGCTACCGCTGGCTCTCCGACTGGCCGAAGGCGTTGCTGGAGAAGGAATACCCGGAATGGAAGCGGCGTCTTGCGTCGCCGGCCGCCCCGCGGGCCCGCGCCTTTCCCGAGGCGGAAAAGGTGTTCCACCAGGATCCACGCTGGCTGGGCGCGGACGCCGCGTTGTCCGTGTCACTCGCCCCCGGGCGGACGCTGTGGCTCTTTGGCGACACCTTCATCGCCACCTCCGAGGCCCATGTGCGCTCCGCGTCGAAAATGGTGCGCAACACCATCGCGTTGCAGGACGGGGCCGATCCGCGCACCGCCCGCATGACGTTCCACTGGGGCGCGGGGTCGGACGGCGTGCCGGACGCGTGCTTTCCCGGGCGGGCAGGGGGCTGGTACTGGCCCGGCCACGGCATCCGGCTGAGGGAGGGGCCGCTCGTCGTGTTTCTGTATGCGATGGAGCAGGCTGGCGACGGCGGTCCGCTCGGCTTTGCGTGCACCGGGTATGCGCTGGCGGTGATCGACAACCCCGACGCCCCGCCGCCGGCCTGGCGCCCGGTGATCCGCGCCGCGCCTCCGGCGGGCTTCGACGCCATTCCCGCCACGGCCGCGGTGCGCGACGGGGATCACATCGTGGCCGTGGCCATCCGGCAGAAAGGCGTGCACGCCGGCGCTCTCGTCCGGTACCCGGTCGCGTCACTGGCGCGGGGCGACGTCTCCGCGCCGGAGTGGTGGGCGGGGGCGGTGCGCGGCTGGGTGGCGGAGCCGGACCTCAAGCCGGGCGGGCCGGAATTTGTGATCAATGACGCCGGGGCCGAGTGTTCGCTGCACTGGAGCGAGGCGGCGCGTTCCTGGGTGCATGTCGCCAGCTACGGGTTCGGCGCAACGACGATCGGGGTGCGCACCGCCCCGGCCCTGACCGGTCCCTGGAGCGCTCCGGTCACGGTGTACCGTCCGCCCGAGTCCGACTCGGCCCGGCCGTTTGTGTATGCGGCGAAAGGGCATCCCGAGCTGGCGGGTCCCGGGGCCGGCGACCTGCTGGTGACCTACGCGGCGAACAGCTTCGAATTCCGGGACTTGTTCAAGCCCCCGGGCGACCGGGATCTGTACTGGCCCCGGATGGTGTTGGTGCCGGCGGCGAGGTGAGAGGCCCGCCGATTTCCCCGGAGTACGTCAAACCCTTGGCGGAGAGCCAGGTCGCCTGGACGGCGGCGGAGGAGACGCCGGCGCGGTCGGGGCGGATGTCGAGGGTGACGGGAGCGGCGGGATGGCGGGCGTGGAGGACGTTGGCGAGCAGGATGGCCTTTTCGGCGCCGTCGCCACGGCGGTAGTTCCAGACCTCGTCGGGCTGGGACATGCGCGGACCGTCGTAGATGGAGTCGGAGGACAGGGCGCCGATGGCGTCGGCCAGGCCGCCGTCCGGCACATCCCGAAGGGCGGCGACGGAGACGGGGTTGCGCTCGAACGCGGCCTTGAGGAAGGGACGCCAGTCCGTGCGGGAGAGGTCCCGCCAGGCGTAGAAGGCGAGGTCGGCGGCCGGGTGCGTGGGGCGGCAGGCCTCGAGGCGGTCGATGATCTGTTCCCGGGTGAGGCCGGGGGGCAGGTCGATGGGGGCGGTGGGGGTGAACCGCTTGGTCGCGGGGTCGGGCAGGTTGGGCTGGATGCGCGTGAAGGCGAGGAGTTTTTCGCCGATCTCCGGGGTTTTTCCGCAGGAACAGACAAACTCGGCCAGGAGGCGCTCCAGATCCTCCGGTTTTTCCAGATCGAGGGTGTTGTTGCGGAAGAAGTCCTCGAAGCGGTTGAGCACGATGCGGTCGGGCATGGGGACGGGGTAGTACTCGTCCTCGTCGATTTCGGCGAGGAGCTGGTCGCGCGTCTCGTCGCTGACGCGGAAGCGGCTCTGGTGTTCGTAGGCGTAGACCTTCTCGGCGGCGATGTAGAGGGACTTGCCATGGAAGTCGCGGCGGATCTGGAAGCACTTCTGCATCTTGGAGTAGTCGCGCAGGAAGTTGGCGAGGATCTCCAGGTCGACGCCGGTCTTGAGGAAGGCCGTGAGGGAGGTGCGGAAGGCGTCGTAGTCGGCCGGGCGGATGGTCGCCTCGGGGTACATGATGTGGATGTGGCCGGTGTTGTTGGCGACGAGGGTGACGCGTTCGTTGCGCAGGGCGCGCTGGGCCTTGGCGGTGATCTCGGTGCCGTTGAACCACATCTTCTTGGTGACGATGCGGCGGTTGTTGGTGAGCACGCCGTCGTTGACGGCGACGTAGTTCTGCGAGTGCAGCGGGGTGGCGAGCAGGAAGATCTGCTCCAGCGGGATGCCGCAGACGACGTACAGGGCGGCGGCGTAGAGGGTGGACAGGGAGACGCACTCGCCGGCTCCGGTCGAGTAGCCCTCGCGGTGGCGGAAGGCGTCCATGGCCTCGACCGTCTCCGTTTTCCAGTAGGGGATGGTGTCGGTGGTGTACTTCTCCAGGCCGAAGTGGCGGCGGATGTCGATGTCGAAGTAGTACTTGTCGCCCTCGTAGCCGAAGAGGGCGTTGCTCTGGGCGAGGATGTCGAGGTCGATGAAGTCGCGGAAGCGCGCCAGCTCGCGTTCCTTGGTGGTGAGGCCCCAGGTGTCGAGGTCGAGGTTGAACTCGTAGTGGTCCATGATGAACTGCTTGAGGCGCAGCACGCGGCGGTAGGGGCTGAGCTTCTCCATCTTGGCGAACCAGGGGTCGGCGCGCCATTGCCAGACCCGGGGGGACATGATGTTGGCGAGAACGAGGCTGTAGAGCAGGTCCGGGAAGACGAAAATCTCCATGTCGGAGAGGCTGGAGGCGGACGAATAGAGTTCGAGCTGGTAGGCGGGCGAGGAGGCGTGGTGGATCATTGCGGCATTGTAATTCGGATCGGGAGGGAAGCAAATCCGTTTGCACGGGCTTGCCCGCGGGCGGGCGGTCCCGTCCCAAAAAAAACGCCGGACGGGGAGAACCCCGTCCGGCGCATCGTCAGCCCGGAGGCTGCTCAGCCGATGGCGATCGACCCGGTTTCCCCGGTGCGGACCCGGATTGCATCCTTGAGGTCGAGAATGAAGATCTTGCCGTCGCCGATGTTGCCCGTGTGGGCGCCCTCGGTGATGGCCTGGATCGTCGGCTTGACGTAGTCGTCGTTCACGGCGATCTCGAGTTTGATCTTCCGCAGGAGGCTCCCGGCCTCGATGTGGCTGCGATAGATCTCGGCGATCCCCTTCTGGCGGCCGCGGCCCAGTACGCTGGTGACGGTCACCAGGTGGATCTCCTTCTGTTCGAGGAGGTCCAGGACGTGGTCGAGGCGGTCGGGCTGGATGATGGCGATGATGTATTTCATGATGTGGTTTCCAGTGGGTGGTGGGGGGGGTTAGTCGAGCACCGTGTAGGCGCTCTCCTTGTGCTGGGTGAGGTCGAGGCCGATGCGCTCGTCATGTTCCGCCACCCGGAGCCCGACGATCAGGTCCACGATCTTGAACAGGATGATGCTGGCGACGAAGGAGAACGCCGCCGGAATGAAGGTCGCCTTGAGCTGGATGACGAACTGCTCGCCCATGGGCTTCGTCACCAGGGCGTTGATGGTGCCGGAGGCGAAGACGCCCGTCAGCAGCGATCCGACGATCCCGCCGATGCCGTGCACCCCGAACGCGTCGAGCGTGTCGTCATAGCCGAGCTTCGCCTTCACGATGGTCACCATGAACCAGCAGACAGCGGCCGAGGCCAGGCCGACCCAGATCGAGCTCATCGGCGTGATGAACCCGCAGGCCGGGGTGATGGCGACGAGGCCGGCCACCGCGCCGGTGATCATGCCCAGGGTGGTGGGCTTCTTGTGGAAGCACCAGTCCATGACGGACCAGGTCAGGCCGGCCACCGCCGTGGCGATGTGGGTGGTGACAAAGGCGTTGCCGGCAAGCGCTCCGGCGCCCACCGCGGAACCTGCGTTGAACCCGAACCAGCCGAACCAGAGCAGCCCGGCGCCCAGGATGGCCAGGGGCAGGCTGTGCGGGGGCGACAGGTGCCCCTTGCGCTTGCCCAGCACCAGGGCCGCCGCCAGGGCCGCCATGCCGGCGTTGATGTGCACGACCGTTCCGCCGGCGAAGTCGAGCGCGCCGTCGGCCCCGAGGAAGCCGCCGCCCCACACCCAGTGGCAGACCGGCGAGTAGACCAGCAACGACCACAGGATCGTGAACAGGCAGAACGCCGAGAACTTCATGCGTTCGGCGAACGCCCCGATGATCAGCGCCGGGGTGATGATCGCGAACTTCATCTGGAAGGCCATGAACACGATGTGGGGAATGGTCGCCGCCAGCGCGTTGGGTTTCTCCAGTCCCTTCAGGAACAGATAGTCCATGCCGCCGATCCATCCGCCCTTGTCCGACCCGAAGGCGAGGGTGTAGCCCACCGTCACCCAGATGATCGTCACCAGGCACATGGCCATGAAGCACTGCATGAGAACCGACAGGATGTTCTTCCGGCGCACCAGGCCGCCGTAAAAGAACGCCAGGCCGGGCGTCATCAGCAGCACGAAGCTGGAACTGGTAAGCACCCAGGCCGTGTCGCCGGTGTCGTAGGCGGGGGCGGCGTCGGCCGCCGGGGCCGGGGCCGCGGCCACCTGAACCACCGCGTTGGTCGAGGCATCCTGCGCCAAGGCGCCGTGGGGAAGTAACGCCGAACCCATCATCAGGGCCAGCACCAGACTCATCCAGTTCCATCGAATTCTGCTCATCGTGATCTCTCTCGGTTGGGG
>JAXMHJ010000017.1:0-68965 GCA_046346795.1 Kiritimatiellia bacterium | reverse complement strand
ACCGCCCGGGAGATCGGCTTCCCGGTCATCCTCAAGGCCGCCCACGGCGGCGGCGGGCGCGGCATGCGCGTGGTGGAGAAGGAGGAGGCCTTCCAGGACGCCTACGAGGCGGCGCGGCGCGAGTCGCTCACCGCCTTCGGCAGCCCGGACATCTTCGTGGAGAAGTTCATCTCCCGCGCCCGGCACATCGAGGTGCAGCTCATGGGCGACGCCCACGGCAACCTGATCCATCTGTTCGAGCGCGACTGCTCGGTGCAGCGCCGCCACCAGAAGGTGGTCGAACTGGCCCCCGCCCCGAATCTGGACGAGGCGGTCCGGCGGAAGATCCTCGACGCCGCCCTGCGCATCGGCCGCGCGGTGAACTACCGCAATGCCGGCACGGTGGAATTCCTGGTCGACGACGACACGGGCGAGTACTACTTCATCGAGGTCAACCCGCGCATCCAGGTCGAACACACCGTCACCGAGGAGGTCACCGGCGTCGACATCGTCAAGACGCAGATCCTCGTGGCCTCGGGCCTGGCGCTCACCCATCCGGACGTGGGCCTGGGCGACCTCAAGGCCATCCGCACCAATGGCTACGCCATCCAGTGCCGCATCACCACCGAAGACCCCGCCAACGGCTTCCGCCCCGACCACGGCCGCCTCACCCACTACCGCTCCACCGGGGGCATGGGCATCCGGCTCGACGCCGGCACCGCGTTCTCCGGCGCGCTGGTCACGCCGTACTACGACTCGATGCTGGTCAAGGCGACCGCGCGCGGCACCCGCTTCGAGGACGCCATCCGCCACATGGAGCGCGCCCTGCAGGAGTTCCGCATCCGCGGGGTGAAGACCAACCTGCCCTTCCTGCAGAAGCTGATCGACCATCCGACCTTCCGCGCCGGCAGGTGCACCACGCGCTTCATCGACCAGACGCCCGAGCTGTTCCAGTTCTCCGAGCGCCAGGACCGCGCGACGCGCCTGCTGACCTTCATGGCCGAGACGATCGTCAACGGCAACCCGCTGGTGGCCGACCTCCCGGTCGCCACGCGCCGCACGCCCGCGCAGATGCCGGAGATCAGCCCGCTCGACGCCGTCCCGCGCGGCACGCGCGACCTCTTCAAGGAGATGGGCGCGGAGAAGTTCTGCAAGTGGGTGCTGGCCCAGAAGGGCCTGCTCTTCACCGACACCACGATGCGCGACGCCCACCAGTCGCTGCTCGCGACCCGCCTGCGCACCAACGAGATGAATCTCATCGCCCCGGCGTACCGGCAGTTGCTGCCGCAGCTCTTTTCCATCGAGATGTGGGGCGGCGCGACCTTCGACACCTCCATGCGCTTCCTCAAGGAGGACCCGTGGGCGCGCCTCGCCGAGCTGCGCGCGAAGATCCCGAACATCCTCTTCCAGATGCTCCTGCGCGCCTCCAGCGCCGTCGGCTACGCCAACTACCCCGACAACGTCGTCAAGGCCTTCGTCAAGGAGTCGGCCAACGCCGGCATGGACGTCTTCCGTATCTTCGACGCGCTGAACTGGACGCCCAACATGAAGGTGGCCATGGAGGCGGCGATCAAGCACGGCGGGCTCTGCGAGGCCTGCATCTGCTACACCGGCGACATCCTCAACCCCGCCCGCCCCAAGTACGACCTCAAGTACTACGTGAAAATGGCGAAGGAGCTGGAGCGCATGGGCGCCCACCTGCTCGGCATCAAGGACATGGCCGGTCTGTGCAAGCCCGAGGCCGCCCGCCAGCTCGTCAAGGCCCTCAAGCAGGAAATCGGCATCCCCGTCCACTTCCACACCCACGACACCGCGGGCCTCCAGTCCGCGTCGATCCTCAACGCCGCCGAGGCCGGGCTGGACATCGCCGACGCCGCCATGGCCGCCTTCTCGGGCGGAACCTCGCAGCCGAACCTCAACACCCTGGCGGAGGCCCTGCGCTTCTCCAAGCGCGCGACGGGCCTGAATGGCGGGCATCTGGACGCCATCGCCGAATACTGGCGCGAGGCGCGCGAGTACTACAAGCCCTTCGAGGGCGACCCGCTGCCCGGCACCGGCGACCTGTACCACCACGAGATGCCCGGCGGGCAGTACACCAACCTCTTCCAGCAGGCCCGTTCGCTCGGCCTGTCCGAGAAATGGCCGCAGATCTGCTCCATGTACGCCGACGTCAACCAGCTCTTCGGCGACATCGTCAAGGTCACCCCGTCCTCCAAGGCCGTCGGCGACATGGCCCTCTTCCTCGTGGCCAACAACCTCGCCTGCAAGGACGTGCTCGACGAGAACCGGCAGCTCGCCTACCCGGCGTCGGTCATCGAACTCATCGGCGGCATGATGGGCAAGCCCCCCGGCGGCTTCCCGCCGAAGGTGGTGAAGCAGATCCTGCGCGGTGAAAAGCCGATGAAGGGCCGGCCGGGTTCGGTGCTGCCCCCGGTCGACTTCGCCGCCGCCGAGGCGAAGGTGCGCAAGCTCACCCGCCAGAAGGAGGTCGGCCCCAAGGATGTGCTCAGCCAGATCCTCTATCCCAAGGTGCACGATGAATACCTGAAGCACCAGGCCGCCTACAGCGACGTGAGCCCGCTGCCCACCCCGGTCTTCTTCTACGGCCTGGCGCAGGGCGAGGAGATCTCCATCGACATCGAGTCCGGCAAGACCCTGATCATCAAGTACGTCACCAAGAGCGCCCCGCACGTCGACGGCAAGCGCACCGTGTTCTTCGAGCTCAACGGCATCCCGCGCGAGGTCACCGTGCAGGACAAGTCGATCAAGTTGTCCGCCACCGCCAACGTCAAGGCCGACCCCGAGAACAAGAAGCACATCGGCGCCTCCATGCCCGGCATGGTCATCAGCATCGCCGTGAGCGAGGGCAGTCTCATCACCAAGGGGCAGAAGCTCCTCGTGCTCGAGGCCATGAAGATGGAAACCACCGTCTACGCCGAGGCGGAGGGCAAGGTCGCCCGCCTGCGCGTCAAGGCCGGCGCCGCCGTCGAGGCCGGGGATTTGATCCTCGAGCTGGAGTAGGGCGGGGCCGGGGCGGCTGCGGCTGCGAGACGTTTTGCGGGGCGCGACGGGCGCTTCGCTCAAGCCCCAAAGACGCCGGGAGAGATTTCATGAGGAAGGCTGGAAGGCTGGAAAATTGAGACAGGATGAAACAGGATGCGTCTCCGGCGGCCTGTCGTTCTTTGCTGCCTTTGCTTCCTTCTGTTTCAATTCTTAACGGAAGACAGCAAAGTCGGCAAAGATGCCCGACCTTCGCGATCTTCGTGATCTTCTGTTTACATTTTTCGCGCAGCCGCAACCTCGAAGGCCCGATTCCTCATCCTTTCCCATCCTGTTCATCCTGTCTGAAACACCTCTACGACTCCGAAGTCGGCATTTCCTCGATGTAAATCATTGCTGCTCTGGAGAACGGCAAATGGGGGCAGGGCTACTGTCGGGCGAATTTTTGGCCGGGCACAAAAACAGGAATCATGGTTTACATTCCCGGATATAGGGGTAATAAGGTTCTATTTCAACCGGAGAACCAACATGCCCAAGACCAAACGCGCACTCAACCCCGACAACGGCATTGGGTTTTACCATGTCATTAATCGGACCGTCGGACGGGAGTTTCTTTTCCAGGAGGAAGAAAAGGAGGAGTTCACACGCCTGCTGCGCAAGGCGGCCGCGTATTCCGGAATCGAGATCGTCACGCATGTGGTCATGTCCAACCACTACCACGCGCTGATCGAGGTCCCGGCCCGGCGGGAGCTGAGCGAACCGGAGATCCTCGCCCGCGTCCAGGCGCAGGTGGGCGCGGAGCGTTACACGGCCATCTGCCGTGAAGTGGCCCGGCTTCGGAAGATGGGCGGGGAGGTCGGTGAGCGGGCGGTGGCCAAACGCCTGGCGGAGATCACCAAACGCATGTACACCCTCTCCGGCTTCATGCACACGCTCAACCAGGGCATGAGCGAGTGGTACAACCGCAAGCACCAGCGCATCGGGCCGCTGTGGGCGGGGCGGTTCAAGAGCCTGATCGTGGAAGGCTGCGGCCACGCGCTGCTGGCGGTGGCGGCGTACATCGACCTCAATCCCGTGCGCGCCGGGATCGTCAAGGATCCCAAGGACTACCGCTGGAGCGGCTACGGCGAAGCGGTGGCGGGCAAAATGCCGGCGCGGGCGGGACTGACGCGGCTGATGATGATGGAGGGCGCGGCCAGAAACTGGGGCGAAGCCGCACCAGTGTATCGGAGGCTGGTCTTCGCCACCGGGGTGGAGACCGGCACACGCCAGGGGATCTCCCGCGAGCAGGTGGCCGAAGTTCTGGCCAAGGGCGGGGAACTCACGATGTTTGAGCTGCTCCATTGCAAGGTGCGCTACCTCACGGACGGTGTCGCCATCGGCAGCAGAGCGTTCCTGGACGAAGTCTTTGCCGGCAACCGCGGCCTGTTCGGCAAGCGCCGTTCCAACGGCCCGCGACCGATGAAGGGTGGGGCGGCCTGGGCGGGTCTGATGACCCTCCGCGCCCTGCGACGCGAGCCGATCACCTGAAGCGCCCCGCCGCCGACTGCTTCTTACGCCTGTTTTCACCCGCCAACCACCTGGCGGCCGGGCGGAGCCTGCCCGATTTCCTGTCCGCCCACCGAAAATTGCCGAACTTGCGCCATATTTCTCCCCGCGCAGTCTTGTCCCCGCCCCCGGGGAAGCGGTGGTATCCTCCAAAACCCGGTCCCCCCCCCTCCCATGTCTCCTCACCCGCTGCCCGTCCCCAAAATTTCTCCCCAAAATTTCGCCACTCACCAACTATAGGCCCGCCCCCATTTCCCCGCCAACTATAGGCCCGCCCCCATTTCCCCGGGATCTCCGGCGGGACGGGCGGCCATTCGGTCGGGTCGGCGATGGCCAGCACCGACTCCCGCGCCCCGAGGGGGCCTTGGAGGCGGATGCGAACCAGGGTGTCGGCGGTGCTGATGACCGTGTCGTCCTTGCTGGCCTGGGTGACCAGTTCGCGCAGACGCTTGGCGTCGGCGACGATGGCTAGGCCGGGTTCGGTGACCGCCGCGTTGACGACGGTGTAGCTCACGGTGGAGTCGAGGTCGGTCGAGGTCAGCCGGACCGTGTTGCCGGCCGCTTCGATCAGGACGCCCTGCAGGATGGGCAGGGACGCCTTGCGCGGGGTGACCTTGGCGAGCCCGGTGAGCGCGGTGTGCAGCTCCCGGGCGGGGATGGTGAGGATCATGCGGCCTCCTTGAGGGGTGCGGGTTTTCGGTAGTCAGAGACCACCAGGTGGAAGTGAGGGAGAGCGTCGGCGGGTAGGTCGATGCGTTCGAGGGCGTCGAACAACAGCTCGCTGACCAGCGTGGTCATGGGCACGCCCCGGGCTTTCCCAAGGCGGTAGAGGACCGGGATGAGACCCGGGACGATGGCGGGGGAGTACATGGATGAGCGGGGGTGCGGGGTTTTGAGGCTGGAGGGCGGGTTGCCCGCCCGGGAAGGCTAAGGAGCCCTCCCATAGATATATGCCGCAAAAACGGGCGGATTTAAGGGCGAGGCCGCTGTTTTCCGGCGGCTGGACTCGGGGGAGAATTTTACAGTCTCACGCCGTGAGACTGGCGGTCCGCGGCCGGCGAAGCGTACGCCCCGCGCAGTGGAGTCCGCGCGCGCCGGGGGTCTTGCGCCGATGCCATAAGAACGTATTGTGCGACGACCCCGAGAGGGGCGAGGAGCCACCGCACCGCAAGCCCCGGTCCCGCCGCGGCGGGAGCGAGGGTGCGTGGGAGGATCCCGCCTCGGCGGGAGACGACCGCACGCACAATGCGCCTTATGGCAGAGGCGGGGGCCGTGCCTAGGTGGGGTCTATTTGACGCTTACTGACAGGCGGCGGGAGACCCGCGCCCGCCGGGATGTTCGCCGACATCGGGGAATGACGTTCAGGCGGGGGCGGGGCGGAGCCGCCTGGCGCGATCCCCTGCGAGGCAAGCGCGGTCGAGTTCCTACGGCTTCGGGGTGGGAGGTTCGGCGAAGCCTGGGGGCCTGCCCCCATCCGCCCCATTTTTCCTGCTATCTAGAAAATCTTTAAGTTGCATGGCTATAGTGGATTCATTGCCTGCTTGGCGTGAGAGAAAATAATCTGCAACACTTCCTATATACTCGGGGTTGTCCAGATGTAATACTCCACTTACTTTATTTCCCAAGCTCAACCTGCCCCAGCTGTTTGTTGCATCAAACGCTTCAACCCAAGTTTGGTTTTTGGATTTAAATGTGTAAACACCATTATTGCCAGTATATCCAGCGCCTACTCGGTTGTATATAGATATATTTGCCTCTCTATAAACGACAAGTACATTTGCCGCGGGCATTCCGTTATTGCGAAGAACGATCAAGTTTCTTTGTGTTGCACAGCTCTGAGAAACAACCATGCATAGGGCGGCAGACGACGAAATTACAAACATGTTTTTTAACTTCACTTTTATTTCTCCTGCGGACCTATTCCTGACTCGACATCTGGCGGGAGGGGAAACTTGTTTAACGCCTTCATGGTCTCAATATATTCGCGAACAGTCATTCCCATGTCTGGATAAATTAAATTTAGCATTTCATCAACGGCCTGGTGATCTATTAGATCGCCGTTAGAATCTCTTGCCGGAATATTAATATCAGCCTGAGGCTCCCTGTTCCATTGTCCTCCTCCGGTAGCAACTCCATTGTTACTTCCTATGATAACACTGCCGCCAGCCCAAATCCCACCGATCAGCCAGCCAACGACTGGAACATCGGCAATAACATCGAGAGGACCAGCAGGTTGATAAATATTTATCCACTGATCAATGTGACTCGACCGATTAGGACCGCCAAACCATACATCAGGGTCGAGCTGGCTGACCGGATCGAGTGTAATTATATTAAACTCGCACAAACCATCATAGCATTTTAATAGTTCTGCGACATCGAAGGCGGTATCACCGCCGTAACTATGGCCGATAAGAGTGATTGGTTCACAGGGGCTACTCTCAAGTGTATCTTTTATTTTTTTAACGATTTCATCTTGGGCGTCCCAAGGAAAGCAAGCATCCGCACCTGCTGCTTTACATTGATCATTCAGTTGATCTGTACTCTCCTCCATAGCACCACCAATGTAAATTACTAACAAGCCAATAAAGTCATTGTACGTTATTGTACTATTTCCAACCATGCATAACAGGTTCACTCCCCCATTCTCCCCAATCGGATCCCTGTTTGGCCAGCGACCGATGTCCGGGGCATAAAACCGATAGCCGTAATAGTTCCACCCCGTCTCCTCTTCAATCTTGGTGGAGAAGCGGAAGGGATTCGCTGCGGCGAGGGGGCCGGTGGCGGTGAGGCGCTTGCCGAAGGGGTCGTAGGTGTATTCGGCGACGATCTGGCCGGAGGCCGGGTCCGTCATTCCGACGACGTTGCCGTTGAAGTCGTAGTGGTACTCGGCCAGGTTGCCCGCGGCGTCGCGCAGGGCGAGCAGCCCCCCCACCCCGCCGGCGCCCAGCAACAATCCGCTCAGGTCCACGCCCCAGACACAGGCGGTGTTGCTCACCGGCGCGTAGCCACCGGGCACGGGATTGAGCAGGGTTGCTCCCACCACGTTCCACCCCTGATACTGATAAAATGTCCGTGAAGCCGCAGCCCAAGTGCCCGTGTTGCCGTCGTATGTGGAACGATCCGTGTACACGCGGCGTCCCTGATGGTCGTAGGTGTAGGCGAACTTTTGCTCGCCGTGCTTCGGAAACAACGGGGTGACGGTGGCGAGGCGGTCCTCGTCGTTCCAGGTGTAATGGTTCTTGCCGTCGGAGGTCATGTTGCCCGCGTCATCATAGTCGAATTGCGGCGGGTTGTCCAAGACGACGTGGGATGTTTTATTGGTCCCGGGCTGGCCGGGGCTGGTGACCGCCACGGTGAGGGTGTTGGTGCCGGGATGAAGCGGCACGTTCTCGCCCCACCAGCGCCCGGAGGCGCTCGCGGTGACCGGCACCCCGTTGACGGTAACGGTTACCGCGGCGTTGGTTGTGGCGGAACCCCAGTGACCCGTGACGTGGGTTTTGTCGGGACCGGTCGCGCCGGTGTCGTTGTGCTGGTTACACCCGGAAACGAATTGTCTCCGGCCGGGAATCACCCCGGCAGCATCGACTTCTCGAGGGCGTCGTAGCGTTCGATGACCTGGCGGACGTAGGAGCGCTTCTGGGTGTAGGCGCCGGGGAAGAAGCTGCCCTTGAAGCCGGCGATGACGAGGTTGCGGAGCTGCTTGCGGTC
This sequence comes from Kiritimatiellia bacterium, assembly GCA_046346795.1. Classification (GTDB taxonomy): domain Bacteria; phylum Verrucomicrobiota; class Kiritimatiellia; order SS1-B-03-39; family UBA6053; genus JAXMHJ01. The sequence goes on along the minus strand of JAXMHJ010000017.1, from coordinate 60,727 downwards.
GATGGGAAGATGCTCGAGGGCGAGGAGGATCTCGCGGGTGACGGTGGTGTTGGAGACGAGGCGGTTGTCGGTGCAGATGGTGGCGGACATCTCCTCCTGAACCATGCGGCCAAGGGGGTGCTGGGCGACGGAGGTCATCTCGGGCAGGGTCTGCAGGTTGCTGGTGAGGTTGACCTCGATGGTGATGCGCTGGCTGGCGATGTAGTCGGCAAGCTGCCCGACGTAGCGTTCGCGGTCGGTGATGTCGGGGTCCTGGATCTTCCCGGGGGAGAAGAGGTGGGTGCCGTGGCCGATGCGGTTGGCGTGGCACTGGGTGATGGCCTGGAAGATGGACTCGGGGCCGTAGGCCTCGCCGGCGTGGACGGTCTTGCGCAGGAAGTGGCGGTGGGCGTGCAGGAAGGCCTCGCGGTGGTCGATGGCGGGGTTGCCGGCCTCGGCCCCGGCGAGGTCGAAGCCGACGATGGGGAGCCCCTCGTTGTTGGCGAGGTGGGTGGCGGCGCGGGCGAGTTCGAGCGAGGCGGCGGCGAAGACGCGCTTGGGGCGGGAGTATTCCATCACGCGGAAGAGCTGCTTGTAGTAGGTGGACATGCCGGCGTTGAACCAGCGCAGGGCGCAGGCGATGATGCCGTATTCGAAGGGCAGGTCCTCGCCGTCCGCCACGGCGGGGGTGCGGTTGTGCTCGCGCTTGGCGCGGTCCATGCCGCGGGCGACGGAGGCGATGACCTCGCGCATGTCGAGCCGGTCGTGGATGTGGAGCTGGGGGCCGAAGCGGACCTCGACGTAGCGCACGCCCTCGGCGAGGTTGTCCAGGGCGAACTCGTAGGCGATGCGCTCGATGTTCTCGGCGCGCTGCATCACCGCGACGGTGAGGCCGAAGCCCTGGAGGTATTCCATGAGGTTGGCGTACTGGTCCTTGAAGACGAGTTCGCGCAGGCCGGCGTCCTCGTAGGACGGGAGTTTGACGCCCTCCTGGCGGGCGAGTTCGATGAGCGTGGGGATGCGGAGCGATCCGTCCAGGTGGACATGGAGGTCGGTCTTGGGAATGGCGCGGATGAAGTCTTCGGTGATTCCGTTCGGCAGCATGGGGGGGCTCCTGGTTTGCCCGCAACCTAACCCAGGATGCGTTTGTGCTCCAGCCTTCATTCTTCCGGCATTCGGCCTTGCCCCGGATCGGGCCGTGCCCCTAGAATGCGGGCGAAGGCCCCGTTCGCATCCGGAACGTCCCGGGTTGCCGCGGACCTTCCCGAAACCCGTGTGACCCGCAATGGAAGGAAGGTGTGAGATGACCAGGGAAGCCATGATCGCCGCGCTGAAGCAGCATCCGTTTTTGCAGCATTTCGGACCCGTTTACATCGAACTGCTGGCCGGGCTGGCCCGGGAGGTCCGCTTCGAGAAGGACGAGATCATCTTTCAGGAGGGGTTTGTCTCCCAGGAGTTCTGCCTCGTCACCAGCGGCATGATCGCCATCGAGATCGTGAATCCCGGACACACCTTCCGGGTCCAGACGCTCAATGGCGGGGACGAGTTCGGCTGGTCCGCGCTGCTGGACGGGCATGGCACGCTGTTCCAATCGCGGGCGCTGGAGGCCTCCACGGCGATCGCGTTCGACACCCACCGGCTGAAGGCCGCGTGCGTGAGCAACACCGATTTCGGCTTCGCCCTGATGCAGCGCATGCTGGGGGTGGTGTCGGAGCGGTTGCAGGCCACGCGTCTGCAGTTGCTCGACATGTGCTCCCCGGCGGCGCACCGCGGCGGCATGTAGTCCGCGCCGCAGGGGGGGGGCGCTTCCGGGATTTCCCGATGCCGGAACCGGAGAGGGGCGCTTTGTTTTTCACTTGTGCCCCGGCGCTTCTTCCCTAACGTCTGCGCGATGAAGAGGGAAGAACCGGCCGCCGCCGGGACGCCTGGCGTCGAAGGCAACATGACTGATCGGGGAGTGCGGGACAATGCGGGCTGCGCCGGGGGCGTGTCCTGACATGAGCGCCTACGTCGTCCTGATCCTGTATCTCCTGGCCATCCTCGGGTTCCTGCTGGTCACGATGACCCTGAACCGGCTGCTGGGTCCGAAGCCGGCCTGCTCGCGCATGAAACAGGAGCCCTTCGAGTGTGGCGCCACCCCGATCGACCGTCTGAACGTCAAGGCGGTGCCCATCAAGTACTACGCGCTGGCGGTGGTCTTCATCCTGTTCGACCTGGAAACCGTCTTCCTCTTCATCTGGGCGCTGGGCGCGCAGCCGCTGACCGGGTTCCTGCTGCTGACCCTCGGCTTTTTCCTGTTCCTGCTCGTGCTCATGCTGCTGTACGTGTGGAAATCCAGGCTCATCGAAGGAGTGACCGACTGATATGAGTACCCCCTTCGAGCCGGTCCTGCCCGCGCCCAAAAAGAACCCCGCCTTCGACTACTTCTGCACCAAGAAGGACGAACTGGTGGGCTGGGCGCGCAAGTTCTCCCTGTTTCCGTACCCCTTTGTCACGGCCTGCTGCGGCATGGAATTCATGTCCGTCAGCTCCACCCTCTACGACACCGACCGTTTCGGCGCGGCCCTGCCCCGGTTCACGCCGCGCCAGGCCGACCTGCTGATGGTGGTGGGGACCGTCACCCACAAGCAGGCCCCGGTGCTCAAGCGCATCTACGAACAGATGTGCGAGCCCAAGTGGGTGATGGCCTTCGGCGTGTGCGCCACCAGCGGCGGGTTCTACCAGAACTACGCGGCGGTCGCGGGGATCGACAAGATCATCCCCGTGGACGTGTACGTCCCGGGTTGTCCGCCGCGTCCCGAGATGGTGATCGACGCGATCCTGAAGCTCCAGGACAAGATCGCCGGGCAGCACCACCCCATCGTGAACAAGGAATTCTGACCGTGAACCCCGTCGTGCTCGACCAGATCCAGCAGAAACTCGGCTCGGTGGCCCCGGAGTCCTCGATGTCCTTCGGCATGCCGGTGTTTGTCGTCGCCCCCGAGGCCGTGCTGCCCGCCGCGCGCATCCTCCGCGACCAGCTCCAGTTCGACCTGTTCCTCGACGTCACCGCGGTGGACTGGCCGGCGCAGACCCCGCGCTTCGAGGTCGTCTACCACTTCTACTCCACCCGGCACTTCTCGCGCGTCCGCCTCAAGACCCGCGTGCCGGAGTCCGACCCCTCGGTGGACTCGCTCCTGCCCGTCTACGGATCCGCCACCTTCATGGAGCGCGAGTGCCACGACATGTACGGCATCGTCTTCCGCGGCAATCCGGACCTCCGGCCGATCCTGCTCTACGAGGGCTTCACCGGCCATCCGCTGCGCAAGGACTACCCGAAGATGAAGGAACAACCCCTCGTGCCCTACCGGACCCCATGAGCGACACGATGGAGCCCTTTCCCGCCAATCCGGTCCGCCCGGTCTACCAGCCCTCCGCGGAGGACGACGGGCGCGTCATCGTCAACGTCGGTCCCTCGCACCCGGCGACCCACGGCACGGTGCAGATCATCGCCGAGCTGGACGGCGAGAAGGTCCTGCGCGCCGACGTGCACTGCGGGTACCTGCACCGCGGGTTCGAGAAGGAGTGCGAGTCGCACACCTGGCACAACCTGATCCCCTACGTCGACCGGCTCAACTACTGCTCCGGGCTGATCAACAACTTCGCCTACTGCGGCGCGGTCGAGACGCTGATGGGAGTCGAGATCACCCCCCGCTGCAAGTACCTGCGCACGCTCCTGTCCGAATACTCCCGCCTGGCCGACCACATCACCTGCGTGGCCGCGGCCGTGATGGAGCTGGGGGCCATGACCGCGTTCCTCTACATGATGACGCTGCGCGACTACATCTACGAGCATCTCGCCGACCTCACCGGCGCGCGCGTCACCTACTCGTACGGACGCATCGGCGGGCTCGCCCGCGACCTCCCGGACGGCTGGCTCAAGCGCCTCGGCGAAATCCTCCAGGAATACGAGACCTACATCGACCGCATGCACGGCCTGATGGACCGCAACCGCATCTTCATCGACCGCATGCGCAACACCGGCGTGCTCTCCAAGGCCGACGCCCTGAGCTACGGCTACACCGGGCCGATCCTCCGCTCCACCGGCATCCCCTCCGATCTGCGGAAGGACGCGCCCTACCTGGCCTACGCCGAGCTCGACTTCGAGGTGCCCGTCGGCATCCTGGGCGACAATTACGACCGCTACTACGTCCGCATGCGCGAGATGGACGAGTCGGTGCACATGATCCGCCAGTTGATGGACATGATCCCCGCCGGTCCGATCAACGTGGACGACCGCCGCTGCGTGCTGCCGGAGAAGCACCTCGTCTACACCGAGATCGAATCGCTGATCAACCACTTCAAGCTCATCACCGAGGGGCCGGGCGTTCCCGCCGGCGAGGTCTACTCCGCGCAGGAGGGACCCAACGGCGAACTGGGCTTCTACCTCGTGAGCGACGGCACCGGCGTTCCGCACAAGGTGCACTGCCGCGCGCCCAGCTTCATCCACATGGGCGGCATGAACCTGATGCTCCGGGGCGGCCAGCTCGCGGACATCATCCCGACCTTCGGCTCCATGAACATGATCGGCGGGGAGTGCGACCGATGAACCACCTGATCCCCGAATTCGACCGCATGCGGGAGCGTTATCCCGCCGACTTCGCCTCCTCGCTCGTGCTGCCCTGCCTGCACCGCATCCAGGAGGACCGCGGCTTCGTCGCCGACAGCGACATTGACGGCCTGGCCGCGTACCTCGCGGTGCCGCGTATCCAGATCGAGGAGGTCCTCAGCTTCTACACCATGTTCCGCCGCAAGCCGGTGGGGCGCTGGCACGTCCAGGTGTGCCGCAACGTCTCCTGCTCGATGTGCGGGGCCGAACGCATGATCGACCACCTCGCCCGCAAGCTGGGCGCGAAGCCGGGCTGCACCTCCGCCGACGGGAAGTTCACGCTCTCCACGGTGGAATGCCTCGGCTCCTGCGGCACCGCCCCGGTCATCATGGTCAACGGCGCCTACCACGAGGCCATGGACGCGGAAAAAATCGACCGGCTGATCGGGGGGTTGACCTGACATGGCCAGCGGAACCAGGATTTTCATGACCTTCCCGGTCACGGCGACGTCCCACACGCTCGCGGAATACCGCGCCCGCGGCGGCTACGGCGCGCTGGAGAAGGCCTTGACGCGGATGACCCCGGTCGAGGTCGGCAAGGAGGTCACCGCCTCCGGCCTGCAGGGCCGCGGGGGCGCCGCCTTCCCGGCCGGACGCAAGTGGTCCGTGATCCAGCACGACGACGGGCAGCCCCATTATCTGGTCGCCAACGCCGACGAGGGCGAGCCCGGCACCTTCAAGGACCGCTGGATCCTCGAAAACGCCCCGCACCAGCTCATCGAGGGCATGCTCATTTCCTCGTATGCGCTGCAGGTCCGCAACGCTTTCGTCTACATCCGCGGCGAATTCGACCTGCCCTACCGCCGCCTTGCCGCCGCCGTCGAGGAGGCCTATGCGGCCGGGCTCCTGGGCAGGAACATCCTGGGCACCGGCTTCTCCTGCGACCTGGTCGTGTACCGCGGCACCGGCGCCTATGTGTGCGGCGAGGCCTCGGCCCTGCTCACCTCGCTGGAGGGCAAGCGCGGCTATCCGCGCAACCGCCCGCCCCGGCTCACGGTGCGCGGCCTGTACCAGCGGCCGACCGTGGTCAACAACGTCGAGACCCTCTCCAACATCCCCTACATCACGCGGCACGGCGGCGCCGAGTTCAAGAAGATCGGCACGCCCAAGAACCCCGGCACCCGCCTCATCTCCATCTCCGGCCACATCGCGAAGCCCGGCGTCTACGAGGTGGAAATCGGCACTCCCTGGAAGAAATTCCTTTATGAGGACTGCGGCGGCATGCCGGCGGGGGCGAAGCTCAAGTGCGTCGTGCCCGGCGGCATCTCCTCCAAGATGCTGACCGCCGCGGACATCGAGACCCTGAACCTCGACAACACCGAGGTCGAGGCGGCGGGCTCCTCCCTCGGGTCGGGGGGCATGATCGCCATCGCCGAGGGCACCTGCATGGTCCGCCTGCTGCAGGTCATGCTGCGCTTCTACCACCACGAGTCCTGCGGACAGTGCACGCCCTGCCGCGTCGGCATGGGCTGGCTGCACAGCATCATCGACCGCATCGTCGCGGGACAGGGGAAGCCGGGCGACCTGGACCAGTTGATCCGCATCTCCCAGCTCAACGACGGCACCACCATCTGCGGCCTCGGGGACGCGGCCGGGTATGCCACCACCGGCATCCTGGCGAAGTTCCGGGACGAGTTTGAATACTGGATCGAGCACAAGCGCTCCAAATGCGAAGGGATGCTGGAATGCCCCAGATTTTCATAAACGGCACGCCGGTGCAGGCCGACGCCAGCCAGACCGTCCTCCAGGCGGCGCTGGCGAACGGCTTCTTCATCCCCTATTTCTGCTGGCATCCGCAACTGTCCATCGCCGGCAACTGCCGCATGTGCACCATCCAGATCGAGGGCCGGAGCTGGGTCGAGATCGCCTGCAACACCCCCGTCAGCGAAGGCCTGCGGGTGCTCACCGACTCGGACCTGGTGCGGGAGAACCGCAAGGCGACGATGCAGTTCATCACCCTGAACCATCCGGTGGACTGCGGCATCTGCGACAAGTCCGGCGAATGCACCCTGCAGGATTACCATTTCAAGTACAACGGCTCGCCCTCGATCTCCACCGAGCCCAAGGTGCGCCTCACCAAGTTTTACGACCTGGGCAGGCGCATCGTGCTCGACAACGAGCGCTGCATCCTCTGCTCGCGCTGCGTCCGCTTCACCCATGAGATCTCGAAGTCCAAGGCCCTCGGCATTCTCGACCGCGGCGACGTCTCCGTCGTGCGCCCCTCCTCGGAGCACGCCCTGGACGCGGACCCCTACTCGGACAACGTCATCGACATCTGCCCGGTGGGCGCGCTGCTCTCGCGCGATTTCCTGTACAAGTCGCGCGTGTGGTACCTCAAGCCCACCCCGTCCGTCTGCCCGGGCTGCTCGCGCGGTTGCACGGTCAACCTCTGGCACCGCAAGCCGGAATGGCGGCTCAACGCCCTCGATCCGAAACAGAACACCAGCATTGCGCGCGTCACCCCGCTGGAGAATCCGCGGGTCAACGGCCCGTGGATCTGCAACAAGGGTCGCGACCTGGCGAAAATTTTCGAGCGCCCCCGCGCGGTCCAACCCATGCTGAAGGGCCGGGCGGCGGATATCGACATCGTGGTCGGCGAGGCCCGCGCGCTGCTCAAGGCCGCCCGCCATCCCGTCGCCCTGGTGTCCAGTTGGGGTTCCAACGAGGAACTGGACGCGTTCCAGCGGCACCTGGGGACCTCCTTCACCACGTTCGTCAAGCAGGACGCGCAGCCCGTCCCCGGCGAGGTGGTGCAGGACGAAATCCTCATCCAGGCCGACAAGAATCCCAACACCACCCGGGCGCGCGAGCTCTTCGGGACGGCGCAAACCGTCTTTCCCGCCGGCACGGATCTGGTCCTGGTCTGGGGCGAGGGCTTTGATTTCAACCTGCTGCCGCGCGGCGCGGCCGTGATCTTCCTCGCCTCGTACCTGCTGCCGGAGAACGGGTTCGCCGACGCCTTCCTGCCGGTCAGCATCCAGACCGAGCGCGACGGCGGCTACACCAACTTCCAGGGGGTGGTCGGCACCTTCAAGGCCTGTTTCCCCAAGGCGGCCGGGGTGTCCGACGCGGAAACCATCTTCGCCGCGCTCGCCGGCGCGCGGGAGGGACGTCCATGATCCAGGACCTCGTCGTCTACGGAACCTACATCGCCTACGCGGTGGTCATGCTGCTGGCCTTCGGGACGCTGCTGACCTGGGTCGAGCGCAAGCAGGCCGCCGTCATGGCGGACCGGATCGGCGCCAACCGCGCGTATGTCCGCATCCCGTTCACCAAGATCAAGCTGATCTGGATCGGCCTGTTCCACGGGCTGGCCGACGGTCTCAAGATGCTGCTCAAGGAAGACTTCAAACCCAACACCTACGACAACTTCGCCTACAAGATCGCCCCGTGGGTCGTGTTCACCCCCGTGCTGCTGGTCTTCTCCGTCATTCCCTTCGGCGGCGAGCTGATCCCCGCCCGCATCTTCGCGGCCTTCCCGGCGGTGGCCGGCTGGTTCGGCGACCGCGCCTATCACCTGCAGATCGCCCATCTCGACGCGGGCATCCTCGTCTTTTTCGCCTTTGGCGGCCTACCGGTGATCGGCGCCATGCTCGCCGGCTGGTCCTCCTCGAACAAGTTCTCGATGCTGGGCGCCCTCCGGGCCGGCTCGCAGATGATCTCGTACGAGCTGGTCATGGGGCTCACGGTCCTGGGCCTCGTGCTCATCTACGGGACGACCGACCTGGTGGACATCGTCCACCAGCAGTCCGGCCTGCTGCTCGGCTTCCTGCCCGCCTGGGGCATCTTCCTGCAGCCCTTCGCGGCCATCCTGTTCATCACCGCCGCCATGGCGGAAAACCGCCGCACCCCGTTCGACCTGCCCGAGGCCGAGTCCGAGATCATCGCCGGCTATTTCACCGAGTACAGCGCCATGAAGATGGGCATCTTCATGTTCGCCGAGTTCATCGAGATTGCCGTCATCTCCGCCCTGTTCTGCACGCTCTTCTTCGGCGGCTGCAACCTGCCCTACATGGGCGACCACGGCTTCACCTTCCCGGGCGGACACGTGGTGCCGATGGCCCACGGCCTCGTCGTGATCCTGCAACTCGGCATCTTCCTGGTGAAGATGCTCCTCGTCAGCAGCTTCCAGATCCTGGTCCGCTGGTCGCTGCCGCGCTTCCGGTACGACCAGCTCCTGCGCTTCGCCTGGAAGTTCCTGCTGCCCATCTGCATCGCCAACTTCGCCGTGACCGCCGTCGCCGTGTGGGCGCTCAAGGGGACGCCATGAGCAAGCACACCTACAAGCGCCGCGAGTACTGGAACAAACCCGAGATGGGCCGGTGGGAGAAGTTCTACCTCTTCGAGGTCATCCGCGGCCTCTGGATCACCGGCGGGGTCTTCACGCGCAACATGTGGAAGTGGATCACCGGCCGCAAGGGCGCCCTGACCGCCTACTATCCGGAGGAGATCCGCTCCGACTACGCCAGGGGCAACCGCGGCAAGCACATCCTGACCCGGCGCCCCGACGGCAAGCCCCAGTGCATCGCCTGCAACATGTGCGCGACGGTGTGCCCCGCCCAGGTCATCGAAATCGACGCCGCGTTCGACCCCAACGACCCCGCGCACCCCAAATACCCGAGCCGGTTCGAGATCGACTATTCCCGCTGCGTCTTCTGCGGACTGTGCATCGAGGCCTGCCCGGAGGACGCCATCCGCATGGTCAAGGAGGTGCCCGACCTGCCCTCCTCCGACCGCCGCAACATGTGGCTGAAGAAGGAGGAGCTGCTCACCTGGCAGCCCGCCGCCAATGTCGCCAAGCCCTATCCCGCGGCGGACCCGAACGCCAATGCTCCCGGCCATCCGGGGGGAGGACACGGATGATCGAAACCTTCCTGCTCTGCCTGTTCGCCGGTTCCGCCCTGGCGGGCGGACTGCTCATGATCCTGCTCCGCCATCCCATGCGCGTGGCCATGGCCCTCATCGCCACCATGATCTCCCTCGGCGGCCTCTACGGCCTCCTGGGGGTCCACGAGATCGCGGTGTTTCAGATCATGATCTACGTCAGCGCGGTCATGGTCTTCATGGTGTACGCCATCATGCTGCTGGACGTGCGCGACACCTCCTTCGTCGACCGGTTTTCCCGGCTGCTGATCCCCGGGGTCGCGGTGTGCGGCCTGCTGGCCGGGGTGCTCATCTGGCGGGCCCTGAAGAGTCCGGGACTGCCGGCCGCCGCGAAGGGCGACGCCAACTTCGGGGTCAAGGCCTTCTCCGCCACCTTCCTGGAGAAGTACTGGCTGCACTTCGAACTCACCTCGGTGCTGCTGCTGGTGGCGGTGCTGGCCGCGGTGGCGGTGGTGAAGGGCAGGGGGAAGGGCCATGGATAAGTATCAGATCCTGATCACGGTCAGCCTCGCCCTCTTCTCCCTGGGGTTCCTCGGGGTGATCATCCGCCGCAACCTGCTCGTCATGCTGATGTGCATGGAGCTGATGCTCAACGCGGTGAATCTCAGCCTCGTGACCTACGCCGCCCGCAACGGCACGGTCGACGGCGCGGTCCTGGTCTTCCTGATCTTCATCGTCGCCGCCGCCGAGATCGCGATCGCGATCCCGGTCGTCCTCCTCCTGGCGCGCCAGAAACGCACCCTGGACGTCGACGCCTACACGGATTTGAAAGGATAATCGGTGGAACACGCCCTCAGCCTGATCATCCTCCTGCCGCTCGCCGGCTTCCTGCTCAACGGCGTCCTGGCCACCCGCTTCGGCGGCGCGCGCCTGGGCCCCCGCTTCACCACGGTCGTGGCCTGCGGCATGCCGCTGCTGTCCTTCGCCCTGGCCGTCGCGTGCTTCCTGAAGCTGCAGGCCGCGGGCGGCCACGCCCACGTCGAGGCCGGGTACACCTGGGCGAAGATCGCCGGCTGGTCCTTCGACATCTCCTTCTACCTCGACCGCCTGAGCATGGTCATGGTGCTCATCATCACCGGCATCGGCTCGCTTATCCACATCTACTCGGCGGGCTACATGAAGGGCGACGAGAGCTACGCCCGCTATTTCGCCTACCTGAACCTGTTCCTCTTCTTCATGCTCCTCCTCGTTCTCGGCAAGTCGCTGCTGGTCATGTTCGTGGGCTGGGAGGGGGTCGGGCTCGCCTCCTACCTGCTGATCGGCTTCTGGTTCGACGACCCCGCCAAGGCGGCCGCGGGCAAGAAGGCCTTCATCACCAACCGCGTGGGCGACGCCGGCTTCCTGCTCGGCATGTTCCTCCTGTTCCACGCCTTCGGGACCCTCGATATGGTCCGCATCAACGACGCCTTCTCCGGCGGCGCCATCCCCCCGCTCGTCTCCGCCAACCTCATCGGCATCCTCCTCTTCATCGGCGCCTGCGGGAAGTCCGCGCAGATCCCGCTGCACGTCTGGCTGCCCGACGCGATGGCCGGCCCCACGCCCGTGTCCGCGCTGATCCACGCCGCCACCATGGTCACCGGCGGCGTCTACCTCGTGGCCCGCATGTGCGCCGTCTACCTGCACGCCCCCGGCGCGTCCGGGGTCATCGCCGTCGTGGGCGCCGCCACCGCGTTCTTCGCCGCGACCGTCGCCGTCGTCCAGACCGACATCAAGAAGGTCCTGGCCTATTCCACCGTCTCCCAGCTCGGCCTGATGTTCGTCGCCCTCGGGGTGGGGGCCTACGGCGTCGCCATCTTCCACGTGACCACCCACGCCTTTTTCAAGGCCTGCCTCTTCCTCGGCTCCGGCAGTGTCATCCACGCCATGCACGGCGAACAGGACATCCTCAAGATGGGCGGCCTCGCCCGCCGCATCCCCGTGACTTTCGTCACCTTCGCCGTCGCCACCGCCGCCATCGCCGGCATCCCGCCCCTGGCCGGTTTCTTCTCCAAGGACGAGATCCTCTGGTTCGCCTTCTCCAGCGAGCACGGCGGTTCCACCGTGCTCTGGGCCGTCGCCTCCGCCTCCGCCCTGATGACCTCCTTCTACATGTTCCGGCTGCTCTGGCTGACCTTCTTCGGCACCCCGCGCATGGACGAGAAGACCGCGCACCACATCCACGAGTCGCCGCTGTCCATGACCTCCGTGCTCGCCGTTCTGGCGGTGCTCTCGGCCGTCGGAGGCTTCCTCAAGCTGCCCCGTTTCCTGGAGCACGTCCTGCCCGAACCCGTGGCGCGGCATGAGCTGCACCATCTGGAAACCCCGCTGGTCATCACCGCCGTGGTGGTCGCGCTCGCCGGTCTCGCCGGCGCCTGGTTCTTCTTCGGTTCGGACGCGAAGCGGGCCGCCCGGCTGCGGCCGCGATGCGAGGGCGCGCACCGCGTGTTGAGCGGGAAGTACTTCATCGACGAGGCCTACGACCTGCTTCTGGCCCGACCCCTCGCCTGGATTTCGGACCGGGTCTTCCTGCGTCTCGGGGACCGCGTCCTGCTGGACGGGTCGCTGCACGGCCTGGCCGCGCTCGCCCGCCGGGCCGCTGCGCGTCTTGGCTCGTGGCAGACCGGCAGCCTGCAACGGTATGTCTTCTTCGCCGCCCTGGGCATCCTGGTCGCCGTCGTCTGGAGCATCCGCCATGTGTGACGCCACGCTCCTCAACCTCCTGCTTTTCCTTCCCGTCGCCGGCCTGGCCGCCCTGCTGGCCGTCCCCGCCTCCCGCGAGGGGCTGGTGCGCCGGATCACCCTCTGGGGCATGATCGTCCAGTTCGGCCTCGCCACGATCCTGTACGCCCACTTCGACGGTTCGGCCGCGGGGCTCCAGTTCGCCACCCGCCTCCCCTGGATTCCCGACTGGGGGGTGAGCTACCACATCGGGCTGGACGGCATCAACGTGCTGCTCGTCCTGCTCACCGCGTTCCTCGGGCCGATCGTCGTCGCCGGCAGCTTCACCGCCATCCGGAAGGACGTGAAGCTCTTCTACTCGATGGTTTTCCTCATCCAGTTCGCGATGATGGGGGCCTTCCTCGCCCAGGACCTCTTCCTGTTCTACATCTTCTGGGAAACCATGCTGATCCCGATGTTCCTGATGATCGGGATCTGGGGCGGCGAGCGCCGGATCTACGCCACCCTCAAGTTCGTCCTCTACACGGCGTTCGGCAGCATCCTGATGCTGGCGGCCATCATCTTCCTGGTGCTGGAGACGAAGGCCGCCACCGGCGCGCCGTCGTTCGCCTTCGCCGACCTCTTCAGCGCGCCCCTGCCGCTGCGCACCCAGCTCTGGCTCTTCGCCGCCTTCGGCCTTTCCTTCGCCATCAAGGTGCCGATGGTGCCGCTGCACACCTGGCTGCCCGACGCGCACGTCGAGGCGCCGACCACGGGCTCGGTCATCCTGGCCGGGGTGCTGCTGAAGATGGGGACGTACGGCTTCATGAAGCTCGGTCTTCCCCTCTTCCCCGACGCCACGCGGATGCTGTCCCCCGTCCTCATGACCCTGGCGGTCGTCAGCATCGTCTACGGCGCCTGCCTCGCCCTGGTGCAGAACGACATCAAGAAGATCATCGCCTGCTCGTCCATCAGCCACCTCGGCTATGTCATGCTCGGCCTGATCTGCCTCGATCCCGCCGGGATCCAGGGCGCCGTCATCCAGATGGTCAGCCACGGCCTCGTCGCCGCCGGGCTGTTCCTCATGATCGGCATGATCTACGAGCGCTGCCACACCCGCGACCTGGCGGAGTACGGCGGCGTCGCCCGGCTCATGCCCGTCTACGCCGTCTATTTCCTGATCCTCACCTTCGCGTCGGTGGGCCTGCCCACCACCAGCGGCTTCACCGGTGAATTCCTGGTGCTGCTGGGCGCGTTCAACTCCGGCTGGACCCACCACCTGCAGGGGACCAACCTTCCGCTGGTGCTCGGCGTGCTCGCCGTCACCGGGGTGGTGCTGGGCGCGCTCTACATGCTGCGGTTCGCGCAGAAGTTCCTGTTCGGCGCGCCGAAGGCCCCGCACCAGCCCCTGGCCGCCCTTGAACCGCGCGAGAAGATCCTGCTCGCCGTTCTCACCGTCGCGATCTTCGCGCTGGGGCTCTTTCCCGCGGGGGCGATGGGCAAGACGGAGAAGGCGGCGTTGCAGTACAAGGCGATGGTGGAAGCCACGCGCGTTCCCGGGAGTGCACGATGAACTGGCCCCTCGTTTTCACCGCCACCCTTCCCGAGAACATCCTGCTGCTCGGCATTCTCGTCCTGGTGGGTTTCGAGATCGTCCAGCAGCGGCCCCGCGGCGCCCAGGCCCTCTCGCTCATGGCGGTCATCGCCGCCGCCGGCGTGGCCGGGTGGCTCGGCCTCGGAGGCTACGGCGGTGCGCCTTTCCCGGGCCATTTCTCCGTCAATCCGTCCGAACTGCTGGCCAAGGCGGCGGTCCTGGCGATGGTCATTCCCGTCATTCTGATCTGCCGGGATGACTTCCCCGATTCCGGGCCTTTCTACCCCTTGCTGCTCTCCTCCCTCTACGGATTCTGCCTGCTGTTGTCGGCCGACAGTTTCCTGACCCTCTTCCTCGGGGTCGAGATCATGTCGCTGCCCGTGTACGTGCTGGTGCTGCTGGCCTTCAAGCGGAAGGAGAGCATCGAGGCGGCGCTCAAGTATCTCGTGCTGGGCGGCACCGCCACCGCGATGCTGCTCATGGGCGCCTCGCTGCTCTACGGGTCCACCGGCTCCATGTCCCTCTCGGCGTTCGCGCAGGCTGCGGGATCGGCCGACTCCCTCGCCATCACCGGGGTGGTGCTCGTGTTCGTCGCCCTCTACATCAAGGCGGCGATCGCGCCCTTCCACGCCTGGGCGCCGGACGCCTACGAGGCGGCCACCCTGCCGGTCACCGCGCACATGGCGGTGGTCATCAAGGCCGGGGTGATGCTCGCGGCCCTGCGCACCTTCGGCGCGGCCGCCCTCTCGCCGGTGCTGGCCGGGGTGCTGATCCTGCCGCCGCTCATGTCGATCGTCTGGGGCAACCTGGCGGCGATGAAGCAGACCGGCTTCCGCCGCATGGTCGCCTATTCCTCCATCGCCCATGCCGGTTATCTCTTCTACGCCTTCCTGGGCGCGGGCCCGGGCCGCTTCCAGGCCATCGTGTTCTACCTGCTGTCCTACGGGGTCATGAACCTGCTCGCGTTCGCGGCGATTCCCTCCTGCCCGGACGATGCGCGGCGGGACAGTCTCGACCGCCTCAAGGGCCTCTACCAGCGCGACCCCCGCGCGGCGCTGCTGATCGCCCTCGCCATGCTGTCCCTGGCCGGTCTGCCGCCGCTGCCCGGCTTCATCGGGAAGTTCCTCATCTTCCGCAACGTCATGGCGGCCGGTCACACCCTGGTGGCCGTGCTGGGGCTTGTCGGCAGCTACCTGGGCATCTACTTCTACCTGCGGGTCATCCAGTTCATGTTCATGAGCCCCTCCGCGGACGCCTCCGACGCCCCCGTCCCCCGCCGGCCGGTGGTCTGGGCCATGCTGCTTTGCCTCGCGGCCGCCATCTCCCTGGCGGTCTTCCCCGGCTGGTTCCTCGGGCTGGTTTGACGCCGTTCATGCCGCTGAAGCATCCCGGCTTGATCAACCTCCCTCACCCGACAGGGAATAGGGGGCAGAGGGAAAAGGGGTCAGTCCGCACATAGTTGCAAAAGCACCTTGATTCGGGTGGGGTGAAGCGAGAGAAAGGAGGAATGGCAAGAAGCGTGCGCATCGAATACGCTGGAGCGGTCTATCATGTGATGTGCCGTGGGGACCGGCGCGAGGCGATTTTCAAAACGGACGATGACCGTCGGCTGATGCTGGAAACCTTGGGCGAGACCTGCGAGCGGAGCGGGTTTGTCGTGCACGGGTATGTGTTGATGCCCAATCACTACCATATCCTGCTGGTGACGCCGGAGCCGAACCTCGTGGCGGGCATGAAGTGGTTTCAGGGCACGTACACCCAGCGATTCAACCGGCGGCATGGCCAAAGCGGACATGTGTTTCAGGGGCGGTACAAGGCGATCCCCGTGCAAGCGGACGAGGACGATTACTTCCGGCGGGCGAGCGAGTACATTCACCTGAATCCGGCGCGGGCCGGAATGCTCAACCGGGAGAAACCGAGGCTGGTCGAGTTTCCGTGGAGCAGTTTCCCGGCCCTGGCGGGAAAAACGCAGGCACCTCCGTGGCTGAAGGCAGGGAGGGTATTGGCGGCCAGCGGGCTGCCGGATGAGAGCCCCGGCAGCCGGCGGCGGTACGCCGGATGGATGCAGGTCCGGACGGAAGAAGTGATGAGTGGAGGACAGGGGGCGGGCGAGCGCGAAGAGGGGCGGGAGTTCCGGCGGGGTTGGTATCTGGGGAACGAATCATTCCGGGATGAGTTGCTGGACCGGGTGGATGCTGCGGCGACCGGGAAGAAGCGGCGGTCGTTTCAGGGAGAAGAGCTGAGGACCCACGACGAGCGGGCGGCGTTGAAGCGATTGGAGGAGGCCTGCGCCGCACTGCAGGTCAGCGTGGAGGAGTTGTGGCAACGAAAGCAAACCGATGAAGTGAAGCAGGGGGTCGCGTGGTGGGTGAAAAGCCAGAGCGTGGTGCCGGATGAATGGGTGAGTGCGAAGCTGGAGATGCGGAGCCGGACGAACGTCCACCGCGCCGTGAGCGCGTTTCGGAAAGCGACGGACGCGAAACGCAAGGCGATCAAGCGACAAGTTGCAACTATGTGCGGACTGACCCCTTTTACACCTGCCGGTAAAAAACTGCTCCACGTGAAGGCCTTGCGAGTAAACGAATCTGGTGTATGGGAAAATGCGACAGGTTTGTGTTATGATGATTGGGCGCTGGTCTCTGACGAGTCGACAGACAAAATTAGAACGGTTGCCCATGAACTGCTGCATATGCTAGGGCTGAAAGATACAGGTCCAAGTGGGAACAACACCGAAAATGTTATGTACTATAAAAGCAACACGAGTAAGCATTTTGTGGGGCATTTCAGAGTGGAGAGTGTAAAAACGGGAACTGGCACTTCCTACACCCCAAAGCATTATGAAATGCAATGGAATATTATTTTCAGGTAACGTAAGGAGACGCACCAAATGAGAGCATTTATAGCGTTCATAGTATTCATTGCGTGGCACGCCATGGCGGATGTCGAGTATAGCAAAGTTTCGGTAGCTCTGAGTGATCTGCAGAAGGGTGATGCCCAGGGGTTGCGGCCTGATCAATTCACGAATATGGTTAGTGCCGTTACCCTTCTGGAGAACATCGGTACCATTGAGGAC
Organism: Kiritimatiellia bacterium; assembly: GCA_046346795.1. GTDB lineage: Bacteria > Verrucomicrobiota > Kiritimatiellia > SS1-B-03-39 > UBA6053 > JAXMHJ01. The sequence goes on along the minus strand of JAXMHJ010000017.1, from coordinate 43,912 downwards.
GAGAAAATACGACTAAAGGTAGTGCAATTCTCGGCATCGTTGTTTAGACAATCAGCAAAACTGGAACAGGCAGCGGATTGTTATGTTGATTCGATGGTCGAAATACTTGTGAAAGAACCGTCGGAGCGTGTCCGAGACGAAGCCGCAACGTCTCTTCTAGAGTCCGTTCCCCCTCGCATTCTTGATCGTTATATGTCTGTTTTGCGTTCTGCGGCAGATTTGAGGAGGGATATTGCAACATTAACTATCTACGCATCTTTGCCGTCCTGCGATGGACCTTGGTTGCTGGAAAAGGTGCAGGCGATAAGACCGGAGTCCTCAGGGGATAAGTATCAACTTGATAGCATTATGGCGCGATGCGGGAACAAAGAAGCGACGAATCGTCTGATTGAGAATGCGGGTCATCTAGACGAAATTAGCGACATTGGCCTTGGTCATTTGGTCAACGCTCTAGCATTTGTGCCTTCCGAGCAGGTTCAGAAGGTTCTTGCACTTGGTCTTCGCTCTGAAACTATTGTGTCACTGCGTGGAGGAGGAACAATTCCTTGGCGTAACTGCTGCGCGCGTTCTTTAGTGCGAATGCATAGGCACGACGAAGATTTTCCTGTGAAGAAAGATTATTACATGTATAGTGATGATGAATTTGGAAAGATCGAGCGATGGTGTGTGGATAATATCGGGGCTTCATTTCCTGTGGGGGGCGAATAGATTTGCGCGTGACACCCAGCATTCAACAGTAATAATTTCAGACTGGGGAGATTGTGGGCAGCCCCGTATTTAGCATTTACGCGCCGGATCGGCGCCTCGAAGCTGTACGGAGATTGGCGGGATCGGGGTCTGCCCTGTATTTAGTATTTAAGCGCCGGATCGACAGCTCGAAACCGTAGGCACTCGACTGCCCAGTCATCCGACTGGGTGAGTACGCCTCCAGGGGATCGACGGTCATTCGACCGGGTAGTAGCGCCCATGCGGCTTCGTCCCGTCCCCGCCGGAACGTCATTTCCCGTTGCCTTTTTTAGTCGCGCGGGGTTGTGGCAGGGATTAGGGCGGGGGCATGCAGCGTCCTCACGTCATCGGCCTCTTCGGGGGCACTTTCGACCCGGTCCACATGGGGCATCTGCTCCTGGCCGGGGATCTCGTCGAAGGGCAGGGGATCGACCGCCTGTATTTCGTCCCCAACCAGGTGTCGCCCTTCAAGCAGGCGGGGCCGCTCACCTCCGCCCACCACCGCGTCGCCATGCTCGAGCTGGCGGTGGCGGGCGACCCCCGGTTCGCCGTTTCCGACTTCGAAGTCCGCCGCCCCCCGCCGTCCTACACCGTCGACACGCTCCGGCATTTCCGCGCGCTCCATCCCGGCGCCCGGCTGTTCTTCTTCTTCGGGGCCGACAATCTGGAGGGGCTGCACAAGTGGCGGGAGGCGGCCGCCCTGTTCGACCTGGCGGAGCTGCGCGTGCTGGCCCGCCCGGGGTTTGATCTGGGCGCGATCGACCCGTCCTCGCTCCACCTGCCCGCCGGGCGCGCGGAGGAGTTGCTGCGAACCGCCCTGCACACCCGCCTGGTTCCCGTCTCCTCCACGGAAATCCGCCGCCGCATTTTCGAACGAAAGCCCCTGATCGGCCTTGTTCCCGGGCCGGTGGAGGACTATATCTCGACCCATCATCTCTACCACGGTTGAATCCATGCCCGCTAAAAAGACCCCCGCCAAAGTCCCCGCCGCCAAGCCCGCCGCCAAAAAGAAGGCGCCGGCCGGGAAGCCCGCCACCGCCAGGCCCGCGACCGTGAAGAAAGCGGCCGCCGCGAAGAAGGCCCCGGCGGTGAAGAAGGCGGCGGCGGTGAAAAAGGCCCCGGCGGCGAAAAAAGCCGCGGCCGTGAAAAAGCCGGCCCCGGTCAAGGCCGCGTCCCCCGTCCCTCCGCCTCCTCCCGCTCCGCCCAAGCCGCAGCTCCCGCCACTGGTGGCCCGGATCCAGGAACTTCTCGCGGAGAAAAAGGCGGAAAAGGTGGTGGTCCTCGACATGCGCAAGCTCTCCTCGGTCACCGACTTCTTCGTCCTGGCCACCGGAACGAGCGGCCCGCAGCTCCGCGCCATGAGCGAGGACCTGGCCTTCCGGCTCAAGAAGGAGGGCCATCCCGCGCACCGCCGGGCCGGCAGCCCCGAAAGCGGATGGATGATCGTCGATTACATTGACGTCGTGGTTCACATGATGAGCCCCGAGGCCCGCGGCTACTACGCCCTGGAAGATCTCTGGAACGACGCCCCGAAATTCACGCAAGGCTGACCGATCATGAAAACCTCCCTCCTGTCGCTTCTCCTTTGCGCCCTTCTCCCGGCTTTTGCGAGGGGGCAGGGGCCGCTGGATCTCGGGCCGGTCGTCGCCGAACCCGGTTTCTGGACGTCCAGGCAGGCGGATGCGCTGGGCAAGTTTCCCAAGGACACGTTCGTGTTCTTCCCGACGAGCCAGGCGACGCTCGCGCGCGCGGCGAAGGACAATCTCCCGGCCAGGTTCCAGGGGTTGTCGCTCTACAATCCCTCGATGGACCTGGCGTCCAACGCGGTGCGCCGGGTGTCCGCCAGCCTGCTGAAGTCCGGCAAGCAGGGCATGTTGCTGAACGAAGACGCCGACAACTTCGTGAAGGCCACGCTGGCCGAACTCGACGCCTGGGCCGGGACGAAGGGCGCCCGCGTTTCCGGCCAGAGCCGGAGCAAGGACACCAAGGTGCAGCATCATGTCTGGGCCAGGGCGGGGATCGGAGTGGTCTTCACCTACGCCCTGCAGGAGGTCAAGGGCACGCAGAAGGGGGAGAAGGACGCGGAGAAGATCACCATGGCCGGCCTGTCCCTCCTGCCCGTTCCGGCGAAGCCGGGTCCGGTGGACGCCCGGGCGCTCCTGGTCCGGGAACGGGGCCTGAGCGTGGCCCGGCCGGTGCCGCCGGTCAAGAACAAGGAGGGCGACGTCATCATCGCCAGCCTGGTGCCCGGGTACTTCCCCGCGAGCGCCACCCCCGCCGCGATCGCCGTCGAGCGCATCATGCGGACCTCCGGGATCGATCTGGACGCGGCCGACCTGCTGCGGCTGGACTATCCCGCCGACTTTCCCTGGCAGCGCGCCGCCGACGGCCCCCTCAACATGGCGCGGGACGCGGCCCCGTCGATGAAGATCAAGTTCATCGACGAGATCGTGGTGGACGGGAAGTCGTTCGACAAGACGCGCCGCGACTACAACGTGCTGGCCAAGAAGGCCAGCCTGCCGGTCGTGGACGACGTGCTGAAGGAGAACGTATCGAGCCAGCTCCAGATCATGGACGCCGACACGTTGAAGACGGTCCGCGGCAAGAAGGACAACGAAGTGGGCACCTTCCGGCGCACGGTGCAGAAGTTTGTCGGAAAGGGCTATCCCCTCGCCTGGGTGATGCTCGACGGAAAGTTCGGCGACGATCCCGCCGCCCGACTCGGGCTGGCGACCATGATCATCACCGGGATGAACGTCCCCAAGGACGAGCTGGTCTACATCCGCCCCAACGACCCCGAGGGCAAAACGCTCCGCATGCCGCTGTCGGACGCGTGGTGCCTCACCCTCCGGGTGTGCGCGATCACGCCTTGATGGCGATCGTCTCGATCTCCACCAGCGCGTCCTTCGGCAGGCGGGCGACCTGCACGGTCGAGCGGGCCGGGGGATTCTTGGTGTACACCTTGGCGTATTCCGCGTTCATGCCGGCGAAGTTGTTCATGTCCGAGAGGAACACCGTGGACTTGACCACGTCGTCCACCGTGTAACCGGCCGCCTTGAGCAGGGCCTGGATGTTCTTGAGGACGCGGTCGGTCTGCTCGGTGATGCCGCCGGGAACGATGTTGCCGGCCGGGTCGAGCGGAATCTGGCCCGCCAGGAAAAGGATGCCCTTGGCTTCGACGCCCTGGCTGTAGGGGCCGACGGCCTGGGGTGCGTCGGGACTGCTGATGATCTTCTTGCTCATGATGAACTCCTTGATGGGAAGGCGGGTTCGTAGCCGTCCGGGCGCCGGGGTGTCAACCGGCGTGTGGCGAAAGTTCGTCGCACGCTTGCCCCCGCGCGCTCCCCCGGGTAAAGGGCCGCCATGTCCGAACCCACGTCCCCCCATTTCGCCATCGTCGGCGCCGGTCCCTCGGGATTCTACGCCGCCGCCGAGCTGCTCCGCCTCGTCCCCGGGGCGCGCGTCGACCTCTTCGAACGCCTCTTCGCCCCGCACGGCCTCGTCCGCTACGGCGTCGCGCCCGACCACGCGAAGACCAAGGCGGTGACGAAGGCCTTCGACCGCATCGCCGCCGATCCCCGCGTGCGCTTCCGCGCCAACGTCCGCGTCGGGCGCGATCTCACCGTCGCCGAGCTGCGCGCCGCCTACACCGCGGTGCTGTTCACCCACGGCTCCGACGCCGGCCGGCACCTGGGCATTCCCGGGGAGCGCCTGGCCAACTCCTTCACCTCCGTCGATTTTGTCGGCTGGTACAACGGCCACCCCGACCACCAGGGCCTGCGGCCCGACCTATCCCATCCGGTCGCCGTCGTGGTGGGAAACGGCAACGTCGCCCTGGACGTCGCCCGCATCCTCGCCCGCCCGGCGGAGGACCTCGCCGGGACCGACATCGGCGCCCCGGCGCTGGATGCGCTGCGGAGCAGTTCCATCCGCACGGTGATCCTGCTGGGCCGCCGCGGTCCCGCCCAGGCCGCCTTCACGCCCTCCGAACTGCACGAGCTGGCCCACCTCCCCGGCGTCCACCTCCGCGTGGACCCCGCCGATCTGGACCTGCCCGCCGAGGATCTCCAGGAAATCGACGCCGACACCACCGGGCGGGCACGCCAGTGCATGGACATCCTGCGGGCCGCGGCCGCGGTCCCGCCCGATCCCGCCGCGCGAACCGTCGAGCTGCGCTTCCTGACTTCGCCCGTCTCCATCGAGGGGGAAACCCGCGTGGAGCGCATCGTGCTCGGTCGCAACCGCCTGACCGGCGCTCCGGGGGCGCGCAAGGCCGTTCCCGCCGGCACGGGGGAGATCGTCGAGGCCGGGCTCGTGGTCGGTTCCATCGGGTATCTCGGGACCCGCATCGAGGGCCTCCCGTTCGACGAGCGCGGCCAGGTGGTCCCGTCGGAGGCCGGTCGCGTCTCCGGCCTGCCCGGTGTTTATTGCGCGGGCTGGATCCGGCGCGGCGCCCAGGGGGTCATCGGCAACAACAAGCGGGACGCGGCGGCGACGGTCGCCTCCATCGTCGCCGATCTGTCCGCGCCGGCCGTCCCGGCGTCGGCTCCCGCGGACATCGACGCGCTGCTGGCCGGCCGCGGCGTGCGGGAAATCACCTGGGCCGACTGGCTGCGGCTGGACGCCCATGAAACCGCCGCCGGGGCGGCGCGCGGGAGTCCCCGTGTGAAGTCCCTCTCCCTGGAGCAGGCCCTCGCCGTCCTCGGCTCGGCGACCCCCTGATTCCGGACGGGCAAAAAAAAGCCCCGGCGCAGGGCCGGGGCGGAACGTCCTGCGACGCTCTCAGGGGGCGGGTTTTTCCGCCGCCCCGTCCTTCGCGTCGCCGGCCTCTTCCGGCTTCGCACCGGCATCCGGGCCTTCATCTTCGCCGGGCTCGTCCATCGAGCCGTCGTCCTCGGGGTTGCCTTCCGTGTGCGGATCGAATTCCGTGTAGGCGTCCAGCGCGGCCTGCAGGACGTCCTTGCTGTCGTCGTCGGCCTTCTCGATGGCTTTCTTCTGGGTCTCGATGGCCTTCGCCCGGCCGGCCTCGAAGAAGGCCCGGGCCAGGGTGTCCAGAATGGCGGCGTCCTCGCCCTTGCTCACTTCCACCGCGCGTTCGGCCATCTTGGTGGCCAGGGCGATGTCGCGTTTCTCCAGCCCGGGGGCGGTCAGGATCATCCAGGCCAGCTCGTTGAGGGACTGCGCGTCGTCCTTGCTCGTCTCGGCGATCTGGGCCGCGAGCTTGTAGGCGCCGTCATAGTCCTTCAGGGCGCTGATCATGATGCCGAAGCGCATCGAGGTGGTCTGCGCCGCCAGCTCCGGGTTGTCCTTGCCCAGCTTTTCCAGCGCGGCCAGGGCGTCCTCGGGACTGTTCACCCCGTCCAGGGCGTCCGCGAACTTCTTCTCCATCGCGGACTCCTTCTCCGCCTCCGCCTTCTGCTTTTCCGGATCGAAGGTCCCGGCCAGCACCGCGTCCAGCACGCCCTCCAACTGCATCGGATGACCGACCCAGAGGATCTTCCCGTCCTTGCCGACCAGGAAGGAGCAGGGGATGCCGTTCTGCCCCGCCGCCTCCAGCCAGGTCTCCGCCATCGCGCCCTTGTCCGCGCCCGCGGGCACGTCGTCCAGCACCACGCGGTAGTTCATCTTGTCGCCCATGTCCTTGACGAAGCCCTCGACCTTCTCCGGGTCGTCCTCCCAGACGTTCACCCCGATGAAGACCACGTCGGCGTGCTTCTTCTGCAGTTCCGAGACGTGCGGGATCGCCGCCACGCACGGTCCGCACCAGGTCGCCCAGAACTCCAGCACGTGCAGCTTGCCGGCCTCCAGCGCCTTGACCGGGTCGCCCTTGATCCACTTGCCGACCTTCAGGGGAGGGGCCGCGTCGCCGATCTTCAGGGCGTGTTCCGCCTGCGCGGAGGTGAGGGCGGCGGAGAGGAGCGCCGCCGACAGGAGGGGGAGGAGTTTCTGCATGGGGATTCCTTGGGGTTTGAGAGGGGTCTGACTTCCGCGGACGGATCCGCGTTCAAAGTTACTTCAGCGGTTCCTTGCGCTGGGTGATCACCGGCAGCTTCTTCGCCTTCTCCGCGTTGATCGCCACGTACTTCGCGTAGTGCGGGGGCAGCAGCTTCAGGTCGAAAATCGCGTTCACCGGACACTCCGGCACGCACGCGCCGCAGTCGATGCACTCCTCGGGGTCGATCCAGAGCGCGTCCACATCCTCGTGGAAGCAGTCGACGGGGCAGACGGTGACGCAAACGGTGTTCTTGCATCCAATGCAGGGCTCGGTGACAATGTGGGCCATGAAGTGTTTCTCCAGAGAGGTTGTTCCGGTGACCGGAACTTCCAACCCTAGGCCTTTCCGGTGACCGGAAAAAGCAAAAACATGCCGTTCCTTTACGCCCACCGCGGGGCCAGCTCCGCCGCCCCGGAAAACACCCCGGCCTCCTTCGCGGAAGGCTGGGCGCAGGGGGCCGACGGGATCGAGTGCGACGTCCACCTCACGCGCGACGGGGAGGTCGCCGTCATCCACGACGCCCGCACCGGCCGCGTCGCCGGTCGCGATCTCGTCGTCGCCGACACCCCCTGGGCCGGCCTGCGCGACCTGGACGTCGGGAGCTGGAAGGACCCCCGCTTCGCCGGCGAACGCATCCCGCTCCTGCGCGAGGTCCTGGCGGCCATTCCACCCGGCGGCCGGATCCTGATCGAGGTGAAATCCGGCCCCGCCACCATCGGACCGCTGGCCGGGGTGCTTGCGGCTGCACCGGCCTTTCCCGCCCATGTCGTCGTCATGTCATTCGACGCGGCCGTGGTGGCTGCGGCTGCGGCCGGAATCCCCGGCGTCCTGCCCATGCTGCTGGTCGATTTTCAATTCCGCGACGGGGCGTGGACGCCTTCCGGAATCGAATCGGTGGAAGCCGCCCTGCGTTGCGGCGCCCGCGGCCTGGGCTGGCGTTGTTGCCCCGCCATCGACGCCGGCACCGTCGCCGCCGCCCGCGCCGCCGGGATGACGCTGTCGAGCTGGACCGTCAACGACCCCGCCGAGGCCCGCCGCCTCGCCGCCCTCGGCCTCGACGCCCTCACCACCGACCAGCCCGCCCGCATCCGCGCCGGGCTCTGACCGTCAAACCCCCAGATCGAACTCCCATCCCTGGCGCGCGGGGTGGCGCAGGAGGGCGTCGGCGGCGGGGTTGTTGGGGAAGCACAGCTTCGCGGCGTCCCATTCCAGCACGGTGTCCGGGGTGCGCACGGCGACGGTGCCGAGCAGGATGGCCTCGGCCATCGGGCCCATGGCGACGAAGCCGGATTCGGTGGGCGCCCCGCCCAGGCAGGCGTCGATGAAGCGGTGGTGGTGCGTCGGCCCCTTGATCTGCGGCCGTTCGATCTCGCGGAATTTCTCGCGCGGGAAAAGCTGCGGCCCCGATCCGTGCGGCAGCAGCAGCGAACCCTCGGAGCCGATGACCATCGCCCCCTCGGGCGGGAACTGGTTGATCCCGTTTTCGCGGGCGACGGCCTTGAACTCCTCGGGCGGCTGGAACTCTCCGTCGAACCACTCCACCAGCACGTCGGACGACCCCGTGAACTCCGTGCCCGGGAACACCCACGAGATGTGGTTGCTTTGCGGCCAGGTGTCGGCCCGGCGGGCCGGGTCGTTCTTCCACGACTCCTGCACCTGCGCGGTGACGGTCCGGGGGGCGGTGAACCCCAGCCCCTTCCAGACGGCGCTGAAGATGTGGCAGCCGATGTCGCCCGACCAGCCGGTGCCGAAGTCCTGCCACGAACGCCACAGCGACGGATGGTAGATCCGGTTGGCGTAAGGGCGCTCGGGGGCGACGCCGGTCCACAGGTTCCAGTCGAGCTGCGCGGGCACGGCGTCGCCAGCGGCGGGGCGCGGCCCGGCCAGACGATACGCCTCGGCGCCAGGCCGGTTGGAGCACAGGATCACCCGCTTGATCTCGCCGATGACCTTCTTGTTCAGGAAATGGACGGCGAGCTGGTCGCCGATTCCCGACGCGTGCTGCGTCCCGAGCTGGGTGACCAGCCCCGATTGGGCGGCCTGCTTCGCCATGGCCCGGCAGCCGGCCACGTCGTGCGCCATCGGCTTCTGGCAGTAGACGTGTTTGCCCTTGCGCAGCGCGGCGAGGGAAATGACCGCGTGCATGTGGTCGGGCACGGTGACATTGACCGAGTCGATCGCGCCGCCCTCCTTCTCCAGCATCTCGCGCCAGTCGCGGTAACCGCGGGCGCCGGGGACCTTCGCAAGGCCGTTCTTCAAGTGGTTCTCGTCCACATCGCACATGGCGACGATGTCGATGCGCGGGTGCGACTTGAACATGTCCACATCCCCGCCGCCCATCATGCCCGCGACGCCGATGCAGGCGTGGCGCAGCCGTTTTTCCGGCGCAGCCGCAGCCTCCTGGGCCGGCGCGGTTCCGGCCAGCAGGCCGAATCCTCCGGCGGCGGAGAGGGCGAGGAAATCACGGCGGTCGATGGAGCGGCTCATGGGGGTTCCGGGTCGGGGGTGGATGTTCACGCTCGATTCTGACGCCCCCCGCGGGAGATTCTTCATGAAGCATGCATAAACCCCGGCCTCCCCCCTCTTCGCAAGGCGCATCAATTTGCGTGAGTTCGGCCGGGCTTCCTGCCAACGTCGCCGGTATGATCAACCCGCCTCCTCCTCCGGTCTTGGAACGTTCAAGTGGCTCAACCTCGCGCAGTTCCTCGGCGCGTTGAACGACAACCTCTTCAAGTTCTTCGCGATCTTCCTGCTCATCAACCTGCACTGGGGCGGGCCGGATGCGGAACTCGGCGCCGCGCGCGTCAACTACACCATCGGCCTGGTCTTCGCCCTGCCGTTCCTCCTGTTCGTGACGCTGGCCGGCATCCTGGCCGACCGCTGGAGCAAGAGCGTGATCGCGGTGAACATGAAGCTGCTGGAAGTGGCGGTCATGGCGCTGGGCGGGATCGGGCTGTGGCTGCAATCCCCCGTGCTGATCCTCTCCACCTGCTTCCTGATGTCGCTGCAGAGCGCCCTGTTCGGCCCCGCGAAGTACGGCCTCATTCCCGAGATCGTGCCGCCCGACAAGATCCCCGTCGCCAACGGACACATCGCGGCCTTCACCTACATCGCGGTGATCCTGGGCACCATCCTCGCCCCGCCCGTCGCCCGCGCGGCCGCGCACCACACCGAACTCTGGGGCGCGGCCTGCCTGCTAGTCGCGGTGGCCGGCTGGCTGGCCTCGATGCGCATCGCCAGAACCCCGGCCGTCGGCGGAACGCGCGCGCTCTCCTTCAATCCCATCGGCGAGATCTGGCGCTCCGTGCAGGCGGGCCGCAAGGACCGGCACATCCTGGTGGCCATGCTGGCCCTCGGGTTTTTCCTGCTGGTCGCCGCGTACGTGCAGCTCAACATCATCGCCTACGGCCAGGAGGCGCTGGGGCTGGACAAGGAGAGCTCGGCGCTCCTCTTCCTGTTCGCCGCCGTGGGCATCGGCGCGGGCTCCTGGCTCGCCGGCCGCCTGTCCCCGCGCAACGCCGAGCTGGGCGTCGTGCCGATCGGCGCGGTGCTGATGATGCTGGGCTGCGTCGGCCTGTACGTGCTGCCGATGTGCGCGGCCGGAGCGGGCGCCCGGGTCGCGGCCGCGACCATCCTGTTCGTGCTGGGCCTGGGTGGCGGCCTCTTCATGGTCCCGCTGGAGGCCATCATCCAGTTCCGCAGCCCGCCGGAACGCCTGGGCCAGAACCTCGCCGCCTCGAGCTGGATCGGCTGGCTCGGCGTGATCGCCGCCGCGGGCCTGCTGGCGCTGAACACGGAGGTCTTCCACCTGACCCCCTCGCAGGGCTTCATCCCCCTCGCGCTGACCACGCTGGTCCTCATGGTCGTCACCATCTGGTATCTGCCCGACTTCCTGCTGCGCTTCCTGGTCATCGCGGCCATGCGCTTCTTCTACCGCATCCGCATCCTGGGCGTGGCCAACGTGCCCGTGCGCGGCCCCGCGCTGCTGGTCTGCAACCACGTGACCTGGCTCGACGCCCTCCTGATCCTGGCCACCCAGCAGCGCCGCGTGCGCTACCTGATGGACAAGGGCATGTTCCACCGCTGGCCGCTGCTGACCCCACTGTTCAAGCTGATGGAGGTCATCCCCATCTCCTCCGACGACACGCCGCGCAAGCTGATCGAATCGCTCAAGACCGCCCGCACCGCCCTGGAGGAGGGGTGGCTGGTGGGGATCTTCGCCGAGGGCGCGCTGACGCGCAGCGGCATGATGATGCAGTTCCGGCCCGGCTACGAGCGCATCGTCAAGGGCCTCGACGTGCCGCTCGTGCCCGTGTTCATCGGCGGCGCGTGGGGCAGCATCTTCAGCTACCAGCAGGGCCGCATCCTCGGCCGCCTGCCCAGGCGCATTCCGTATCCCATCACCATCGCGTTCGGTGCGCCGCTGCCCTCCACCGCGAAGCCGCACGAGTTGCAGCTCGCGGTGCAGGAACTGTCGTGCGAGGTCTTCGAGGACCGCAAGGCCCGCCGCCGCAGCATGGGCGAGGAGTTCCTGCGTTCCGCCCGCCTCTGCTGGGGCCGGATCGCCATGGCCGACACCACCACCGGCAAGCCGCTGAAGTTCGGCCAGGCCGCCGTCGCCTCCTTCGCCTTCGCCCGCGCCTTTCGCGCGCGGCTGGCGGGCGACGAAACGAACGTCGGCGTGCTGCTGCCGCCCTCCTGCGGCGGCGCGCTCACCAACCTCGCGCTGGTCCTCGACGGCCGCGTGCCGGTGAACCTCAACTACACCGCCTCGCCCTCCGCCTTCGCCTCGGCGGTGCGTCAGGCCGGCATCAGGACCATCATCACCTCGAAGGCCTTTCTGGAGAAGCTGGCCGGGTCGGGCATGGCCCTCGACCTTTCCGTGCCGACGCTGGAACTCAAGGAGGTCGTGGCCGGCATCACCCTGCCCGCGAAGCTGCTCGCGTTCTGGAGGGCCCGCTTCCGCCGTATCCGCGCGGTACGCCCCCAGGGCTTCACCGGCGACACCCTGGCGACCATCATCTTCTCGTCGGGGTCGACCGCCACGCCCAAGGGCGTGATGCTCAGCCACCACAACCTGCTGTCCAACATCGAGTCCTTCCGCTCCATCGCGCGCACCACGGCCGACGACTGCATGATCTCCGCGCTGCCGTTCTTCCACTCCTTCGGGTTCACCTGCACCCTGTGGTTCCCGATGATCAGCGGATTCCGCGCGGCGTACCACGTGAATCCGCTCGAGGCCGGCAAGATCGGCGAGCTGGCGGGCAGGTATCAGGGAACCATGCTGGTGGCGACCCCGACCTTCCTGCAGGCGTACATGCGGCGCGTCGAGCCGAAGGATTTCGCGGCGATGCGGCTGGTCTTTGTCGGCGCCGAGAAGCTGCGTCCCGCGCTGGCGGCCCGGTTCCAGGAGACGTTCGGCGTGCGTCCGTTCGAGGGCTACGGGGCGACCGAGTGCTCGCCGGTCATCGCGGTCAGCGTGCCCGACCTGGAGATCGACGGGGTGTTCCAGAAGGGCTTCCGCGAGGGCATGACCGGCCAGCCGCTGCCGGGCATTGCGCTGAAGATCGTCGATCCCGAAACCCGCGCCCCGCTGCCGCCCGGCACCGAGGGCCTGCTGCTGGTGCGCGGGCCGAACGTCATGCTCGGGTATCTGGGCCAGCCGGAGAAGACCGCGGAGGTGTTGCGCGACGGCTGGTACGTCACCGGCGACATCGCGCGCATCGACGAGGACGCGTTCATGGTCATCACCGACCGCCTCTCCCGCTTCAGCAAGATCGGCGGCGAGATGGTGCCGCACCACGCGGTCGAGGAGGAGTTGCACCGCGTGGCCGGCATGGAGGGGCGGCAGGTGTTTGTCGTCACCTCCGTGCCCGACGACCGCAAGGGCGAGAAGCTGGTGGTGCTGCACACCGACGAGGCCGGCGACATCGAGAAGGTGCGCGAGGGAGTGGCCCTGGGCGGCCTGCCCAATCTCTGGAAACCCGCCCGCGACGCCTACCTTCGTGTCCCCGCCATTCCGCTGCTGGGCACCGGCAAGACGGATCTCCAGGCGGTCAAGCGCATCGCGCTGGAAGGGCGTGTTTCGGGTTGAAAAACCCCGCCCGATGCCCGAAGGCCAACGCCGTCGCCCCGGTAGCTCAGCTGGATAGAGCATCGGATTTCAATCCGGCGGTCAGAGGTTCGAATCCTCTCCGGGCGCCACCCTTCCGCCAACCCCGCAGGAACCCTCCATGTCCGAATCCGCCCCCCGCAAATCCCCCGAACTGGCCGAGCTGAAAAGGGAGGTGGCGGCGTTGAAGAAGGAGCTGGCGAGGCTGCGCAAGGACGTTGAAGCCGGGCGGAAGCCGGGCAAACTGCGGGCGAAGGCGGCGACCGTCGAGAGTCTGGAGATCGTGGACGGATCGGGCCGGGTCGTGGCGGCGGTCGATAAGAAGGGCAATCTCTTCTGCCGCTCCGTCTGGGTGGCGGAGGAGCGCGGCAAGCGCGGGGTGTTCATCGAGGGGGTGAAGCACCGCAAGATCAGCGCGGGCCGCCTGGAGCTGATCGGAATCAACGCCGCCGACCCCTCGCTGGAAGCGAGCGGGGAGGGGCGGGGCGGTGCACCTGCGTGACCCGCAAAGCAGGCAGCAGGTCCTGTTGCAGGGCGCGGGGTCGGCGTTGATCGCCCAGAACGGCGAGAGCGGCGAAACCACCGTGGTGCTCGCCTGCAATGGTCCGGACGGCGGCCATCTGAACCTGCGCAGCGCCGCCAAGGGCGTGCGGGCGCGCGCGGTCATCGGCATCTCACACGTCACGAAGGCGGGCGCGGTCCTGCTGACCGACGCGAAGAATCAGACCGTAGGGAAAGTGCCGAATCCGCCGCCGGAGCCACCGGTGATGACGGTGTCGTAAGGTCGAACTTCGAATGTCGGGTGGCGAAGGTCGAAAGGATCACCGCCGGCGGACCTCGCGGCGGTAGCGCAGGGGGTGTTGCACTCCTTGCGGAACACCGCGGTCATGTATTCGGGCGAGCCGTAGCCGGAGTTTTCGGCGATCTCGGCGATGGGCAGGTCGGTGTCGGCCAGCAGGCGCTGGACGCGCTGCAGGCGGGCCTGGGCGAGGTAGGAGGCCGGGGTGGTGCCGAGGATGGCGGCGAAGCGGCGCTCGAGCACGCTGCGGGAGATGCCGGATTCCCGGGCGAGGTCGCGCACCCGGATGAGCTTCCTGGGGTTGGCGTCCACGTAGGCGAGGGCGGCGATGAGGGCCTTGTCGGTGATGGCCAGGGTGTCGGTGGACTGGCGGTTGACGACGCCCACCGGCGGCACGAGCATGGGTTCGGACGGGGCCTTCCCCCCCTTCATCAGGCGCTCCAGCAGGGCCGCGGCCTCGTGGCCGATCCGGAGGGTCGCGGCCTGCACGCCGGAACTGGGGATGGGGGAGATCTCGCAGAGCAGTTCGTCCTCCGACCCGGTGAGCAGCGCCACCTCCTGCGGCACCCGGATGCCCGCCTGGTGGCAGGCCATGATCACCTCGCGTCCACCGGCCCAGGTGAGGATGGCGACGGGCTTGGGCAGGGACTGGATCCACTTGGCGAGCTGGTCGATCTTGAGGTTCCAGTCGGGCGACTGGAACCCGTGGTGCACCTTGACCCCGTGGGTCCAGCACGAATGCCCGGCCTTCTCGACGGCGGCGATGTAGGCGTCCCGCTGACGGGCGACGTATTCCAGCCCGCGCAGGCTGAGATAGGCGAAATTGCGGAACCCGCGCTCGAGGAAATAGTTGACCGCCAGCCGGCCGACCTCCTCCACGTCGTTGCTGACGCGCGGGAAGTCCACCCCCTCCAGCTCGATGCCGGAGACGTTGACCACGGGGATGCCAAAGCCCGCGAGATGCCCGGCCAGGCGCGCGTTGCCCACCCGTGCGATGACCCCGTCGCCCTGCCAGCCGCGGGGCAGCGACACATGCTCCTCCATGCCGCGGGTCTCGACGAAGAGATGCCAGCCGCCGTGCTTGCGCGCATAGTTCTGGATGCCGGTGATGATGCCGCGGCCCCAGGTGGAGGCGGTGTCAACCAGCACGGCGATTCGCTTGGGTGCTTCGGCATTTCGTTGCATGGGGGCCCTGTTTTGCATAACGTGTTGGTGTGGAATCTATGATTTTATACGCAATCGCGTCTAGCATAAAACCTAAATAATCCTGTAACGTGGCGGTACATCATGATCAACGAAAAATCTGCATCTTTCCGGGATCTTAAATCCGAGGCGCTGACGGGCGACCTGGTCGTCGTGGGCGGCGGACTTGCGGGCGTGTGCTGCGCATTGACGGCGGCGCGGCAGGGCCTCCGCGTCATCCTCGTTCAGGACCGCCCGGTCCTGGGGGGAAACGCGTCGAGCGAGGTCCGTCTGTGGGCCCTCGGGGCCACGTCCCACATGGGCAACAACAACCGGTGGTCCCGCGAGGGCGGGATCGTCGACGAGATCCTGGTCGAGAACACCTTCCGCAACCCCGAGGGCAATCCGCTGCTGTTTGACGCGCTGCTGCTGGACAAGGTGGCGGGCGAACCCAACATCCGGTTGCTGCTGAACACGGCGGTGTTCCAGGTGGTGAAGGGCGCGCCGGACACCATCGCGTCGGTGCGCGCCTTCTGCAGCCAGAGCTCGATGATGTACGAGATCTCGGGGCCGCTCTTCTGCGACGCCTCGGGCGACGGTATCGTGGCCTTCCAGGCCGGGGCGGCGTTCCGCATCGGCGCGGAGTCGCGCGACGAGTTCGGGGAGAAGTTCGCCCCGGACGCCGAGTACGGCGAGCTGCTGGGACACACCATCTTCTTCTACAGCAAGGACACGGGCAAGCCGGTCACCTTCGTGCCGCCGGTCTTCGCGCTGGACGACATCACCAAGATCCCGCGTTTCGGGCACATCGCGGCGGTGGACCAGGGGTGCGCCTTCTGGTGGCTGGAATACGGCGGCCGCCTCGACACCGTGCACGAGACCGAAAAGATCAAGTGGGAGCTGTGGAAGGTGGTCTACGGCGTGTGGAACCACATCAAGAACTCCGGGAAATTCCCCGAGGCCGCAAACCTCACGCTGGAATGGGTCGGCATGATCCCCGGCAAGCGCGAGAGCCGCCGCTTCGAGGGCGACACGATCATGATTCAGCAGGACGTGATCGAGCAGCGCGCGCACGCCGACGCCGTGGCCTTCGGCGGCTGGGCGATCGACCTGCACCCCGCCGACGGCGTGTACAGCAAGCGGCCCGCCTGCACCCAGATGCATTCCCGGGGCGTGTACCAGATTCCCTACCGCTCACTGTACAGCCGCAACCTGTCCAACCTCTTCCTGGCCGGGCGCATCATCAGCGTGTCGCATGTCGCGTTCGGGTCGACCTGCGTGATGGCGACCATGGCCACACCGCGCAGGCGGTCGGCATGGCGGCGGCGGTGTGCCGGGAGGGCGGGCTGCGGCCGCGAGACCTGGTGGCGCCCGCACGGATGCGCGAGCCAGGCCCGACTGCTGGCGATGGGCATCACATTCCCGGCGTGGTCGTGGCGGAGGAGGGCAATCTTGCCCCGGACGCCGCGGCTTCGGCCACGAGCCGGTTCGAGCTGGACCGCCTGCCGCGTGCGGGCGGACGGTCGCGCTGGAGTCGCCGCGGCGATGCTGGTGCCGGTGGCGGCGGGTCCGATCTGCCGCGCGTTTCCCTGGTGCTGGACGTCGTGGCGGACACGACCTTGGAACTGCAGCCCGCGCGTCGGAGCGCCCCGGCAATTTCACGCCGGATGTCGTGCTCGGCTACGCGCACGGTCCGCTGGCGAAGGGCGGGCGCGGGAGGTCTCGTGGATTTTGAAACCGTCTCGACGCGGACTGCTATTCCTCGTTCGCCTGATGCTGGCGGCCGGCGTTTCGGTGCATCTGAGCGGGCAGCGGTTGACCGGCGTGCTGTCGCTGGTGCACGAGCGAATAGGAAGGTTGCCAGAGGCGGTCCAGGACCGGAAGGTGATCTGGGGTGGACCGCTTCGAGTTCTGGATTCCGGAACGGCGGCCCGGTGGTATGTCCTCGCCATCGGATTCGATCCGCCGCTGGACGGTTTCGCCCCGGCGAACGCGCTGACCGGGCCCGCGCGCCTGACCACCCGCGCGAACGCCTGGGTGGCGGCGTTGAAGATGCCGCGCCGGCGCTCGACGCTGGCATGGGACGAGCTGCGCACGATCGCGCGCATCGTCCTGTCTTTCGACACCGACTTCGACCACGCCCTGGAATCGGTGCAGGTGGGGCCATCCCGAACGGGTGATGCCCTTCTGCGCGCGACTACCGCGTGCGGGACGGGGAGGAACGTGCTGGCGGAGGTGCGCGGCAACCACCAGACCCGCAACGTGCTCCGGCTGGAACGGCCTGACCACCCGCCGGCTGACCGTCGAGTGCCTGGGCATGAACGGCCCGTGCCCCGCCGCGATCTTCGAAGTCCGCTGCTGCCGCGGATGAGGTCATGCGACGACCGACCGCCACGTGCCTTTCGGGCGCCCTGTTGTCCCTGCGCGCCTGCACCGCCGAACCGGCCGTCACCGGAGAGTGGCGTGTTCCGCTCGACGGGACGTGGTCGTTCACCACCAACGCCACCTCCGCGGCAGCCAACGGGGAGGTCCGCTCGTCGCCGGGGTGGCGTCCGATCACCGTACCCGGCAACTGGGACGTCCTGCCGGAGTACTCGACGCACCGGGGGAAAGGCTGGTACCGGCGGACGTTTTCGGTGCCGCCGGAGTGGAAGGGGCTGCGCATCCGGCTGCGTTTCGAGGCCGTCTACCACGAGGCGACCGTCACCCTCAACGGCCGCGGGCTGGGCGGGCACACCGGCGGGTACACCCCGTTTGAATTCGATGTGACCGATGTCGTCCGCCACAACGCGGACAACACGGTCACCGTTTGCGCCGACAACACCTATCGCCGCGGCGCCTGGTGGGCCTGGGGCGGCATCAGCCGGAGCGTGAACCTGGTCGCCAACCACGACGTCCGCATCGTCCGGCAGCACATCCATGCCGAGCCGGATATGGAGAAGGGAACCGCGGAGGTCGTGGTGCGCTACCGCATCGAGAACAGCGGCGCGGCGGATCGCAAGGTGCGGCTTTCGGCGGTGTTCGGGCCGGGCTTCGCCGGCCCCGGGCAGGCGGAGTTCACCCTGCCCGCCGGTCGGGAGACCTTCTTCGACCTGTCCGCGCGCATCCCGGCCGGGACGGACGCGCTCTGGCACTTCGATCATCCGGTGCTCCACGCCCTGACGACCACGATTTCCGAGGATGGCCGGGTCCTGCACGCGAAGACCGACCGGTTCGGCGTCCGCAAGGTGGCCGTCACCCCGGAAGGACTGTTTCTCAACGGCGAAAAAATCCGCGTCGCCGGATTCAACCGCGTGAACGACAGCCGCGAGTCTGGCAACACCGAGCCGGACGCCTTGGTGCGCCGGGACGTGGACCTGATGAAGCGCGCCGGGGCGGTGTTCGCCCGCCTGATGCACAATCCGCAGGCGCCCAACCTGCTCGATTACCTCGACGAGAAGGGCATGATGATTTTCGCGGAAATCCCCGTTTGGGGCGAGGGAGATCCCCAGGTCGAGGCCGACAACCCGCTCGCCCGGCAGTGGCTGCGCGAGATGATCGAGCGCGATTACAACCATCCCTGCATCATCGGATGGAGCCCCGGCAACGAGTTGCAGAGGCATCATGACTATGTGCGCTCGATGCTGGCGTACATCCGCAAGGAGCTCGATCCCCATCGTCTGGCGGCCTACATCAGTTACAGCGGGGCGTGGGACGGGGTGGGGCCGGAGAACGATCCCATCACCTTTGGCGACATCGCCATGATCAACGTCTACAACGGCAATCCGGTGGAGTTTCAGCGCGTGGCCGGCATCCTGCGCGAACGCTGGCCGGACAAGCCGGTGTTCTTTTCCGAATTCGGGGTTGCGCAGATCGGTGCCGACCCCGCCGCCACCATTCCGCGCGGCGACGAGATCTGGGCGGCAATCTCCAAGCCCCCGTGCGTGATCGGCGGGGCGCTGTGGACCTTCAACGACTACCGCAGCGACTACAAGGGCACACCGGTCTCCGGCAACCGCGAGTGGGGGGTGGTGGACGAGCAACGCCGGCCGAAGGCGGCCTATCAGCAGGTCCGGCGCTGGTACTGCCCCGTTCGCAGCCTTGAACTGGTGGGTGGTGCCGCCGTCATCCAGCCCCGTGGTTCCGGCGAAATCCCCGGCTACACCCTGCGCGGATACTCGGTGCGCTACGTCCTGCGGGACCGCGCAGGCGTCGAGGCGGGCCGCGGTGAAATCCCCGTGCCCGTGCTCAAGCCGGGCGATCCCGCCTGGACCGCGCCCATCCCCGGCGCGCGGGAAGGGTTGTCAGTCGAACTCTCCCTCTTCACGCCCACCGGCTACGATGTCTGCGAAGTCAAAACCCCTCTCCTGAAACACCAGTCCCCAACCTCGGCCCAACCATGAAATTCAAGATTCCCCACCTGCGCTGGCTGATCGCCTTTGCGTTGTTCCTGGCCGCGGTGCTCAACTACATCGACCGCAGCATTCTCGGGCTGCTGGCGCAGACGATCCAGGACGACCTCAAGATCTCGAACCAGGAGTACGCCTCGGTCGTCAATTTCTTCCTCGTTGCATACACGGTGGCCTACCTGCTGTCGGGGCGCGTGGTCGACAAGCTCGGGGTGCGGATCAGCTTCGCGCTCTTTGTGGGGTGGTGGTCCATCTCCAACGCGCTGACCGGGCTGATCCAGAACGTGAAGCAGCTCTGCGGGGTGCGTTTCATGCTCGGGCTGGGCGAGGCCGGGGGATTCACGGCGTCGCCGAAGGCGGTGTCGGAGTGGTTCCCGCCGTCCGAGCGCGGCGTCGCGGTGGGGATGTACAGCGTGGGCGGGGCGGTGGGGGCGACCATCGCGCCGATCCTGGTCAGCACCATCGCGGTGGCCTACGGATGGCGCTGGGTCTTCGCCGTTTCACCGATCCTCGCCGGCATGTGGCTGATCTTCTGGCTCTGGCTGTACCGCAGGCCGGCGGAGCATCCGCGCATTACGGACAAGGAACGGGAGTATCTCGCGGCGAACATCGCGGCGTCGGCGCCGGTGCCCGAGGCGGCGAAGATCTCCGAGGCGGCGCTGTGGGGCCGGGTGTTCCGGACACCTTTCGTTTGGCAGCTCATGGTCGCGCGCATGCTGACCGATCCGGTGTGGTACTTCTACCAGTTCTGGATGCCCAAGTACCTGCAGGCGGAGCGCGGCCTGGACCAGAACGGTGTGAAGATCATGTGGATGATCTTCCTCGCGGCGGACATCGGGTTCCTGCTGGGCGGGTTCCTGTCCGGGCGGATCATCAAGCGCGGGGGGACGCCCCCGGCGTCGCGCCTGTGGATCATGCTGTTTTCGGCGCTCCTGGTGCCGCTGTCCTACTTCGTGCCCGGGGCCGCGACCGTCAAAATGGTCATCGCCATCGGCATGGTGGTCGCCTATTCGCACACCTCCTGGCTGGGCAACCTGACGGCGCTGGTGGTGGACATCACGCCGAAGCGGATCCTGGGCACGGCGTTCGGGGTCATCGCCGCCGGGAGCGCGCTGGGCGGCATCTTCATGAACAAGCTGGTGGCGTGGTTCATCGACCACCATTCCTACGGCAACTGCTTCTACGTGATGGCCTGCGTGCATCCGGTCGCCATCGCCCTGATCTGGAATCTGCGCAAGCGGCAGGCGGCCGCGTGAGAATGGATGCGGCCGCAGCCATGAAAAAGAGACTTCTCCCGGTCCTGCTGGCTCTCGCGCTTCCGATCGCGGGGGTGCGCGCGCAGTACCCGGTCGAGCGGCCCGCGCGGAGCCGGCCCGCGCCGGCCGAGTCCACGCACACGGTCTATCCCGAACGGCAGAAGCAGATCATCCGCGGGCTGGGCTTCGAGCTGCAATGCGACTCCATCGGCAGCTTCAACAGCGGCATGCCGGAGTCGAACCTGTCCGTTCCCCATGATCTCGCGCCGGAGGAGCGCCAGCGCCTGTACCGGGAGATGTTCCGGGGTTTCCGGTACTGCCGTCTCGCCGGCGGGGTCTTCTGGCGGGGGCTGGACGCGGAGGGGAAGAACTTCAAGGGGCGCTGGCCCGAACAGATGGACGAGCTGCGCGAGATGATGAAGGCCTCCGGCATGCGCGGGGTCAGCCTGGAGTACTGGTCCCCGGCGCCATTCTGGAAGGCCATCAACAGCCTCACCGGTTCGGACCAGAAGACCAACGTGCTGCGGTGTTTCGGGCCGGATTTCGCCCGCGATCCGGTCTACGCGGGCGACATGGACAGGTTCCTGTCCGACTTCGCCGCGGCCTGCGTCCGCGATCTCAACACCCTGAAGGTGAACGAGATCCCGGTCTCCTTCTGGGGGCTGGCGAACGACCCCAAGGTGCAGGGCGGCAACCCTGGATTCAGCACCTGTTCCTACCACGGCGGAGCAATACGCGCAGGTGTTCAAGGCGGTGGCGCCGTCGATCCGCTGCTTTGATCCGAAGATCCGCATCATCGCGGACAGCGGCCGGCTGGCCTATGCCGCGAAGGTGCTGGAGGATCCGGCCGGCAAGGGGCGGGTGGACGCGCTGACGGTGCACCAGAACGGTTCCGACTCCCGGATCATCGGGCCGTACGTCCAGGACGTCCACCGCCGGTTCGGGGCGGAGATGCTGGTCTTCCAGAACGAGTATTATTATCAGACCGGCGCCGCGACGCCCGCCCGCTGCCTCAACACCGTGCAGCACATCATGAACTGGTTCCAGCTCGGGGGCGCGCCGTCCTGGTTCTGGCTGCACGCGTTGAAGCCGACCACCACGGGTGGCGCCGACGGGATCTGCCTGGGGTACTGGCGGCCCTCCGACGACAAATCCCCCGCGCCCCCCGCCCGGTTTTCCGGCCTGAAGCCCGGCCATTGGACCTGGAACAAGTACAACTGGCACGCCGTCGCCGGGTTTGTCCGTCACATGCCGTGGGACTGCACCGCGGTGGAGGTGGTGGAGGAGAAGCCCGACGACGACCTGCGCATCCTGGCCTTCTGGCGGCCGGACCGGAAGCTTTGCATCGTCCTCTCCAACCGCAGTTTCGCCCCGCACATCTTCCATGTGAACACGGGGCTGACCAAGGCCGCGTTCAAGGGCTTTCGCTACACCCCGGAGCAGGCCGGGCCGGATTTCATCGGGGTGGAGATCGGGAGCCTGGAGGGGGGCACGATTTCCCCGAAACTGCCCGACATGAGCTGGGAGTTCTGGATTCAGCAGTAGGCCTTTGGAAAACGATCAACGCAAAACCTACGAAATAATATGTAAACACGCCTAGTGGGATTCCGGGTTTTCGGGTAGGGTGTCGTCAGGAACTCCACCCATGAAGACAACCACGCACCTTCGTCTCCTTCTTGTTCGTGCATCCTTCCTCTGGGCGGGAGTCCTCACGCTGCCGGGCGGGGTGTCCGCCGCGACCTGGCAATGGGACGGCGGGGCCGCGACGGGAGACTGGCAGACCCCCGCCAACTGGAATCCGAACGCGGCCAACACAGAATTCAACGGCACCTTTGTCAGCCGGCTCAATGTCAACGGGGCGCAGGAACTGGTCTATTCCGCCGCGGAGGGGAACACCGTCTATGGGAACACGGCGGCCGCGAGCCGCGGGCTGGTCATCGGGAGCGGCGCATCGGGTTCCGGGAGCATGCGCATCACGGGGGGGAGCTTCTCCACGACGGGATCGACGGCGGCGGACGTGATCGGAAACGTCGCGGGGAACACCGGGGTGCTCACGATCGACGGGGGTGCGTACACCAGCGGCAGCTTCGGGCTCGCCCTGGGCATCGGGGGCGGCCCCAACAGCATCCTGACGTTGAACGGCGGCAGCGCCGTGGTCACCACCCTTTCCTTCTTCAACACCAACGGAACGGTGAACCTCAACGGCGGAACCCTGACGGCGGGCACGGTGACGATCAGCGGCGGGACGAACGTCTTCAACTTCAACGGCGGCACGTACAAGATGGGGGCCGGGACCGCGGGCTTCTCCACGTTCAGTTCCGTCAACGTGAAGTCCGGCGGCGCGGTGATCGACACCAACGGCTTCAGCGCCACCATCGGACAGTCCCTGCTCGACGGAGGGGAGGGGGCGGCCTGGCCAAGGTCGGCGGCCTGGGCACGCTCGCCCTCACCAAGGCCAATGCCTACACGGGATTGACCTCCGTGGGCGCGGGGGTGCTCAACATCCAGCACGATTCCGCCCTGGGGACGGTCGCCGGGGGGACGCAGGTCGCCAACAGCGCCCGGCTGGAGGTGCAGGGCGGCATCACCGTGACCGGGGAGACCCTCACCCTCTCCGGTCCCGGCGGCACGGGCAATGATGTGTTCGGCGCGCTGCGCGGCATGACGGGAAGCAACACCTGGGCGGGAAACGTGGTCCTCAACACGGCGGGGACGCGCATCGGCACGAACGCCGCGGGCGCGACGCTCACCATTTCCGGCCCGATCTCCAGCGCCGTGGCCAACACCGGGCTGGTGGTGCGCAACAGGTTCGCGGACGCGGTGGTGGTGCTCTCCGCGGCCAACACCTACTCCGGCAGCACCCAGTTGATTTACGGAACCACGCGTCTGGACGGCGGCGACGACCGTCTGCCGGTGACCACCAGCCTGCTGCTGGGCGGAACCACGGTTTCCGGGATTCTCGACCTGAACGGACGCAACCAGGAGGTGGCCGGCCTCTCCGTGTCCGGGACGGGCGTCAGCAACGAGATCAAGTCCGCCGCGCCCGCCACCCTGACGGTCAACACCGCCGCCGCCTCGCCCTCCACCTACTCCGGTTTGATCACCGGCGCCGCCGCCCTCGCCAAGAAGGGGCCCGACACCCTCACCCTCACCGGCGCGAACACCTACACCGGAACCACCACCGTGCAGGAGGGGACGTTGTTGATCAACGGATCGACCGCCTCCACCGGTTTGATCAACGTCTCCGCGCTGGCCACCCTGGGCGGTTCCGGCTCCGGGGGCAACGTGGCGGTCGCCGACGGCGGGATCCTGGCCCCGGGCACCGCGACGGTTCATCAGTTCACCCTGAACGACCTCACGCTGGGCAGCGGCAGCATCCTTTCCTTCGAACTCGACGCCCCGGATCCCAGCATCAACGTGCAGAACGACTACCTCAACTCGCCGGCAACCTGCTGCTGGACGGTGTCCTCAAGGTGACCCCGCGCACCATTCCCGGATTCGGCTCCCCCGTGGCCGGTGACAAGTGGCTGCTCATGACCGCGGCCGGCGCGGTTACCGACAACACCCTGACCGTCGATCCCTCCTCCCCCGCCCTGTCGCCCGGGCTGGATTATGCGGTCGAAACCGACACCAGCGTCCCGGGCTTCAACAAGGTCTACCTGAGCGTGGTGGCCGTGCCCGAGGCCGGAACCGCCGGCCTGCTTGCGGCCGGACTGCTCCTGGTCGCCCTCCGGATGCGACGCAAAAACAACTAAAATATACGCACCAGCGTCTATCCGCTTTGCGCCCGGTCGGCTATTCTACCGGCATAACCGGCGGACCGTCCCCGGCAACTTCCCACTGCGAGCACTGGCAGCATGAAAACCCACCACATCCAACGGGCTCTCGTCATCCTTGTCCCCCTCCTGGCCGCCGGCCCTGCGCCAGCCGCCAATTACTGGTTCGACAACGACGGCGTGACGGCGGGCTTCGGGGTCGCGGACACCGGCCTGTACGACTGGACCACCGCGCTGACCTGGAACACCGACGCCACCGGGGGCGCGGGGACGATGACCACCTGGCCGGGCGGAAGCAACCAGGCCTTCATGACCGGGGCGGGGGCGGGAACGACCTACACGATCCGGCTGGGCGCGACCGGGGCGTCGAACGTCACACTGCAGAACTTCGCCATCAACATCAACGCCGCGGTCACCGGCGGCAGCGGAAACGGCAACGTCACCATCGGCAGTCCGGGTGATACGGGGATCATGACCTTGAACGCCGCGAATTCCTTCGGCGCGCAGAACGGCGGCGTCCTGACCGTCAACAATCCGATCAATGCCAACGGCTTCACCACGAATTTCCGCGGCGGCCTGGTCACGTTCAACGGAGTTCTTTCCGGCGCGGGCGCCTCCAATCTGAACCTCGGCAGCGGCGCGTTCGGGCTCACGACCGGGACCCTGACCCTCAAGGGCAACAACACCTATGCCGGAAACACGACCATTGCGAGCGGCTACACCTTGAACATCCAGCACGCGAACGCGCTGGGCGGAACGGCGACCGGCACCACCGTGAGCGCGGGCGGCTCCGTGGAGGTCGGCGGCGGGATCACCTCCAACCCCGGAGAAACGGTTTCCGTCGCGGGGGCCGGATCCCTCAACTTCGGCGCGCTGCGGGCCGGTTCGGGAGGAGGCACGTGGGCCGGTCAGGTCACGCTCGCCGACGCGGCGGTCCGCCTGGGCGCGCTGGCGGCGCAGACGCTGACGGTCACCGGGGCCATCGTGAACGGAGTCGGCACCGGCTTCAACGTCTCCGGCGAGGCGGGAACGGGCGCGGTGGTGCTCAATCCCGCCGTCGCCAACACCTACACCGGGACCACCGGCGTCATCCGCGGCATCCTGCGCCTCGGCAAGACCGACGCGCTGCCGGTCGGCACCACCCTCGACGTCGACTCCGTCAACAGCGTCACCGACGTCGCCATCTTCGACCTGGCCGGGTTCAACCAGACGGTGGCGGTGCTGCAGGACACGGCCACCCTCAACATCAACGGCAAGATCACCAACAGCCAGGCGGCCTCCACCTCGATCCTCAAGGTGAACCAGGCCTCGAACACCACCTTTGACGGGGTCATTGAAAACGGGGCCGGTTCGGTGGTCCTCACCAAGGCGGGAACGGGCAGTCTCACCCTCGCGGGGGTGAGCACGGCCACCGGCGGCACCAACATCGAGAACGGAAAGATCATCATCGGCGGCGGCAACGACCGCCTCGCCACCGCCGGTTCGGTGGTGCTGGGGGCGGCCGGAACCGCCGGCGTCCTCGTGATCGGGGACGGCACCGCCCGCACCCAGGCCCTGGCCGGCCTCACCACCACCGGCAACGGCGGGGCCGTGGTGGGCGGTGCCGCGGCCAACAGCACGCTCACCCTGAACATCGCCGGTTCACAGACCTTTGGTGGAACGCTGGGCGGCGCCGGCGCGAACGAGAACAACCTGGTGCTGACCAAGACCGGCGCGGGCTCGCTCACCCTGCCCAACGCCAACACCCACACCGGGGGGACGAACATCCAGAACGGCACCTTGACCGCCGGCGCCACCGCGGCGCTCGGTGCGGCCGGGCAGATTGTCACCCTGGGCACCGCCAGCACGACCGGCGTGGTGGACTTCGCCACCGATACCTCGGCCAACGCCTACGTGATCAATGTCGGCAGCGGCAACACCGGAACGGTCCTGGTCGACCGGGCCACCCCGGGCGCGGCGATCACGCATGCGCTGGGCCTGCCGACCATCGGCAACTCCATGCTCAACGCACAGGCCGGTGCGAACGTCACCAGCGGCACCCCGGTCCTTCAGTTCACCGGCCTCACCCTGAGCGCCGGGGCGGCGGGTCTCGGGACGGCCACCCTGAACCCCACCACGGCCCAGATCGCGGTCAACGGCCCCGTCACCCGCCCGGGCGCCCAGGCCAACTCGCTCACCCTGGGCGGGACCATGGCGGGCAACACCATCACCGGGGTGATCTCCGGGGCCCTGACCTTGACCAAGAGCGGCACCAGCACCTGGATCCTGTCCAACGCGAACACCCACACCGGGATCACCAAGGTGAACGGCGGCTCCCTCATCCTCACCAACAACCTGGCCCTGCAGGGCAGCCCGTTCGATCCGTCCGGCGCGGGCCTGCTGGACCTGTCCGCCACCAACACCCCGACCTTTGGCGGGCTCACCGGCGCCGGCAACTACACTCCGCCCGCCAATGTCACCGGCCTGACCCTCAACAACGGCACCGGCGCCGTCGTCACCTACAGCGGAAGCCTGGGTGAGGGCACGCCCGGCCTCACGCTGACCAAGACCGGCGCGAACACCCAGGCCCTCTCCGGGGTCAACAGCTATACCGGCCTGACCACCGTCTCCGGCGGCTCCCTGCAGATCAACAGCGCCGGCGCCATCGGCGGGAGCGCGATCCTCGTCACCGGCGGCGCCGGCAATCCCGGCCTCACCCTGGACGGCGGCGTCGTCGCCGGGGCCGGCAAAACCCTCACGATCAACGGCGGGGGCCTCGGCGGCTTCTTCGGCGCGCTCAGCAACAACAGCGGCGGCAACGAATGGGCGGGCGGCGTGATCATCGGATCCGCCGGCACGCGCATCGGCGTCAACGGCACCGGCACCCTCACCGTCTCCGGGGTCATCAGCAGCGGAGCCAGTCCCCACGGCATCACCTTCCGCCTGAAGGACAATACCGGCGGACTGGTGCTCTCCGGCGCCAACACCTATCTGGGCGACACCACCCTCGTCACCGCCACCGGCGTGGTGCAACTGGCCGGGGGGGCGAACCGGCTCCCCGTGGGCACCAGGCTCCTGTTCGGCTCCGCCGCCGTGTCCGGCATCCTCGACCTCAACGGGCAGGATCAGGAGATCGCCGGCCTCTCGGTCGTGAGCGGAACCACCAACGAGATCAAGGCCTCCCTCCCCGGCACCCTGACCGTCAACACCGCCGCCGCCTCGCCCTCCACGTACTCCGGCCTGATCTCCGGCGCCGCCGCCCTCGCCAAGAAGGGGCCCGACACCCTGACCCTCACCGGCGCCAACACCTACACCGGGACCACCACGGTAGAGGAGGGGATCCTGCTGATCAACGGCTCGACCGCCTCCACCGGTTTGATCAACGTCTCCGCGCTGGCCACCCTGGGCGGGTCCGGTTCCGGGGGAAATGTCACCGTGGCCGACAACGGAACCCTCTCCCCGGGAAGCGCCACCGTCCACCAGTTCGCCATGAACGACCTTACCCTGGGCAACGGCAGCTTCCTCGCGTTTGAGCTCGACGCCCCGGACGTCAACATCAACGTCCAGAACGACTACCTCAATGTCGCGGGCAACCTGGTCCTCGACGGCGTCCTCCTGGTGACCCCCCGGACCCTGCCCGGATTCGGGACCCCGGTGGCCGGCGACAAATGGCTGCTGATGACCGCCGGCGGCACCATCACCGACAATGCCCTGGCCGTCGATCCCTCCTCGCCCGCCCTGTCGCCCGGGCTGGACTACGCGGTCGAAACCGACACCAGCGTCCCGGGCTTCAGCAAGGTCTACCTGAGCGTGGTGGCCGTGCCCGAGGCCGGAACCGCCGGCCTGCTCGCCGCCGGTCTGATGCTGCTCGCCCGCCGGCTGCGCCGGGGCGCCTGATTCCCCGGGGAGGCGGGGTTGACCGGTTGCGGCTGCACCGCGCTGCGAGGCGCTCAAGACCAAGCTGCTGCTCTCCCGCGCCCGCGCCGACGGGCTGCTGGTCAGCAACGCCGCGCAGGTCAGGCGCGACGACATCGTGGACTGGCCGGCCTCCGAGCGCGACGGCTTCGTCTTCCGGCCGGTCAACACCGTGGTCAACGCCTTTCACCTCCGCACCCTGACGCTGATGGCCGGGCTGGCCTCCGCCCTCGGCCGGGACGCCGAGGCGGCGGATTACCGGAGCCGGGAAGCCTCGGCACGGGTCTCGTTCCAGGAGAAGCTGTTCGACGCCGCCCGCGGCCTGTATCGGGACGGGGAGGGCACCGATCACGCCTCGCAGCATGCGAACCTCTTCCCGCTGGCCTTCGGCCTCGTTCCGGAGCCGCACCGGGCCGGCGTCGCCGCGTGGACCGCCGGCCGCGGCATGGCGTGCTCCGTGTATGCCGCGCAGTATCTTCTGGAGGGCCTGTTCCAGAACGGCGCCGACCGCGAGGCGCTGGCCCTGATGACGGCCCCGGGCGACCGCAATTGGAAGCACATGGTGGACAGCGGCACCACCGTCACGTGGGAGGCGTGGGACCGGAAATACAAGCCCAACCTGGACTGGAACCATGCCTGGGGCGCCGCGCCGGCCAATTTGCTGCCCCGTTTCGTCCTCGGCGCGCAGCCCCTCGAGCCGGGCTGGGGGCGGGTGCTCGTCCGGCCGCTGCCCGGGGACCTCACCGCCGCGAAGGGCGAAGTCCCGACGCCCCGGGGGAAGATCCTTGTCGATTGGCAAAACACAGCGACATTCCGCATGACCCTCCGGGTGCCGGGAGGCGTCTTGGCCACTCTGATGCTTCCCGCCGCGGACGGCTCGAAGGGCGTCTGGATTGACGGTCGATCCGAGCCGGCCATCCTGGAAGGGGCTTCCTGGCGGGTCAGCCGGGAAGTATCCGGCAGCCTGACCGCCGAGGTGCGTTGATGACCGCCTAGCGGACTCGTCGCCGCCGAACGGTCGCAGGTTTTCCACCGCCTGGGCCCCATCCGGATGGATTTGAAATCCGAAATTTGAGATTTCAGATCATTCCGGTTGGAGAGGCCCGTATCGCCGCTCCCATTGGAGGCGTGCCGGATGGTTGGAGGGCAGCCCGCCGAGCAACTCGCGCTCGCGGGTCTCGAACGATTGACGGCGTCGCTCAGAGTCTTTGCGCTGCTCATATGTTTTACGCGCCCGGTCATTCAGGTGGCGTTGTCCCGTGATGTCCGAATTCTGCAACGATTCCGCCCACGCCCGGAGTTGCCGGGAGCAGGACTCCGCCCGTGATTTCAAATCTGAAATTTGAGATTTGAAATCCCGCAAGCCCGGACGGCGCTCGAAATAGCACAACATGGACCGCGTTTCCCCCGCCGAACCCCGGGCAATGTAGAGGAAGGCCAGCAGTTCGTTCGTGGTGCCGCGCTCGAAACCTTCGGCGATGTTATTTGACACCGAAAGGGAGCAACGGTCGAGCTGGTCACGCTTGGAAAACGTGATCCGATCCTTCGCGGCCAGAATCAAATCCTCGCATCCCTCGGCGAGGCGAATGGCCTCCTGCCAGACGGGCAGGTCTTCGAAGCGTTCGTATGTCATGCCGACTCCTCCTTAAAAAGAAAACCAACGTACACGTACGGGTGTGCATTTCAAATCTTAAATCTGAAATTTGAAATCCCGCCCCTTCATTGCCGGAAGCCGCAACCCGCCCGGCCCGAAACTCCTTGCCGCAGGCTTTGGGGCATGGGTAGAATGGCCGCATGAAGTCGGCGTCAACAGGACGATCATCATTCAAACGGCTGTTGATTCTGTTAGGCCTATTGTCCGCGTTGGTTTTGTCCCTTCTGCCTTCCACTCACGTGTTCATCAACTATGTGCACGACCGAGCGGCAAGCGATGTACAAGGTTTTCAGTTCGCTCTTGAACGATTCCACGCGCAATACGGGCGATTTCCCCCCGAAGCCACTTGGGCAGACGAATTGATCCCCGCCGGTCGTGAAGTGATCAACAAGGAGCGCAAAGTGTTTCTGGAGCTTCCGGATATGGAGGATGGCTGGGGCAATTCATACGTTTACAGGCAGCCCGGTCTTCACAATCCACAGTCCTTCGATTTCTACTCCAAAGGGGCGGACGGCATCAGTGAAACCGGCGGCAACGACCCGGATGACATTGCGTTCTGGCACCACCCGATCCGCCGGCGGTATCATTACGACGATGACTTCCGTATCTCCGTTCGCGCAGGACTGGCAGGTTTGCTCGCCAGTCTGGTCTTCGCCGTGAGGTGGCGTCTGCGGATGCGCCCAACCCCGCCCGCCTGAAGAAAACATCGGCCTCCGCGCATTTTTTCTAAAATCCGGACCTCGTCGCCGCCGATCGGTCGCAGGTTATCCCTCATCTGCCTCCCCCCGCCTGAACCCGCCGCCCCGGCCTCCACGGGTGTCTTTCTCGGCGGGCGGCCTGCGCCTGCCACGCATACCTGGAACGGCTGGCGGCCGGACGGGGAGGATTCAGGACACGTGCGGATCGAGGTCCTCTGAATCCCCGGCCCGCCTTTCCCGCGGCGCCTATTCCTTCTTGCCCGCCAGAAGCTTCGTGACGATCTCGCCAATGTCCATGCTGGCCGGGTGGCCGGAGGCGGCGATCTTGCCGTCCGCGTCGATGATGAACACGGTGGGTATGCCCGTCACCCCGTAGGCGTCGTTTTCGCGGTCATCGTCCCAGACGTTGTGGGTCTTGTTCCAGCCCTTGGTCTCCAGATGCTTCACCAGACGGTCCTTGTCCTGGTCGACGCTGCAGGCGATGAAAACGACCTTGTCGCCGAATTCCAGATGCTTTTCCGCGCGGTCTGCATCTTGCCCATGGGCCCTGGCAGGGCCCGCACCAGGTGGCCTTGTAGTCGATGACCCGCACCTTGCCGGCGAAATCGGACACCTTCTCCGTCTTGCCGTCGAGGACGCACGAAGGAGATGTCGGGCGCGACCTCGCCCACGGCGGAACGCGCGGTTCCTTGGGCTCGGCATCTCGACCCTTGCCGCGGGTGACGGGCAGCACCTCCAGCTCCTGGTCGCCCCGCTTGACCTTCAACACGATCCTGCTGCCGTCCGCACCGCGGATTTTGGCGGCGATGTCCGCGGACTTCAATCCGGGTCAGGGCTGATCATGTCGCGACCCTCCTCCTGGATGGAGAGCAGCACGCCGCCGGCCCTCAGCAGACTGCGCCCTTCGCGGCCGGCCCGTTTTCCATCAGTTGCCCGATGGCGCAATGGCCGTCCGGCTTTCTCGAGCATGGCGCCGATGCCGCGAAGCCCCGCCCATGGCAGGACAGGTTGAGCAGCAGGCCGGCAAGAAGGGCGAAACGGGTCTTGATCATGGCGGGATCCGGGTTGGGTGGACGACAGTCGGCGGTCGGAGCACCGTGTCCGGGCTCCAGTATGAGAGCTGGCCGCGGCGGGATTGTTGAAGGATTTCCACGGATTTCTTTACAGGTCGGAAGGAAGTCGAGATCAGGTTTCCTGAATACGCCGTCGGATTCCACGGATAGCCGCCGCGGACACCCGCCCGCGCCACCCCAGAAGAGGTCCTGTCATGGCTTCCAGTCCCGCCCGATCCGTCTGCCTCGCCGTCCTCTGGCTGTCCGCGCCGCTGCGCGCGGCGGAATCCCGCGGCGCAGGCGTTCCTGCCCTGGACTTCAACCGCCTGCTGGACGGCCGTTCAAGGAGATCCAGGAACTGCATCGCACCGCCTGGCGTCGGGCAACTGGAACCCACCGCCTGCTGGCGCCCTTCCGGCGGCAAGCGGGACTGCCGCAGCCGCAAGGCGTGAAGAGTTACGGCGGGTGGGACGAGGATTCGTGGCGGGCCACTACGCTGGTACCTTACCTCAGCGCCGCTCCTGCGCATGTACGCCGCCACGGGGATGACGTTCCGCGGCAAGGTGGAGTACCTGGTGAAGGTTCCGCGGAATGCCAGCAGAAGCTGGCGGGGGATGTTCTCCTCGGCCTTTCCCCGCCGAAAATCTGACCGGCTGGAAAACCCGCCGTACGAATCCAACGTGCCGCGTATTACACCATCCACAAGATCCTGGCGGGCCTGCTGGATGCGCATCAATGGTGCGCACGCGGGCGCTGGACATTGCGGAAAGATGTCCGACTACTTCGCCGGGCGCGTCGCGAAGCTGACCCCGGAGCAGATCGAGGCGATGCCAGGACGGACTGCCGGGCCATCCCGAAACGAGTTCGGCGGCATGGGCGGGCGCTGACCGCCGATTTGTACGTGCTGGCGCGCGACCGGGCGAGGCCGGCGCGGAACGCCACCTGCGGCTGGCGGAGGTCTTCAACCGGCCCTGGTTCATCGATCCGCTCGCACGGGGCGAGGACCGCCTCGACGGACAACATGGCAACACCCACGCCGCCCAGGCGGCCGCGTTCGCCCGGTATGCGGTGGTCACCGGCGACGAGCGCACCGCGAAGGCCGCGGCGGCCTTCTGGCGGCTGGTGGTGGAGCGGCACTCCTTTGTCAACGGCGGCAACTCCTTCCAGGAAAAACTGCGCGCGGCGGGGGTGGAGGTGGCCGGAACCGGCCCGGCCGAATTGAACGCGCTCACCGCCGAGACCTGCAACACCCACAACATGCTCAAGCTCACGTCCTCGCTCTTCGAACTCGCACCCTCCGCGGCGTGCGCCGATTATTGCGAGCACGCGCTGTTCAACCACATCCTCGCCTCCATCGCCCCGGACGACGGCCGGGTGGTGTACTTCGCCGCTGCGCTCCGGGCACTTCCGGCGTCGCCCTCGACGGACCGTATTGCTGCCAGGGCACGGGCATCGGCAGAACGCGGCCCGCTTCGGCGAGTCCGTCTACTTCCACCACGAGGACACGTTGTGGGTCAACCAGTTCATTCCCTCGACGCTCGACTGGCGGGAGCAGGGCCTGCGGCTGCGGCTCGAAACGCGCTATCCCGCGAACGGCGACATCCGCCTGGCGCTGGAGGCCGTGCAGCCGGTGGAGGCCGCCCTCCGTCTCCGCATCCCCGCCTGGCTGGCGGGCCGCGCCGAAATCCGGGTCAACGGCGAGGCCGCGGCCGTGGACGTCCCGTCCGGCGGTTACGCCGAGCTGCGGCGCACCTGGAACTCCGGGGATGTCGTCGAGCTGCGCCTGCCCCTGTCCCTGCGGGTGCGGACCGCCGGCGACGACCCCTCGACGGTTTCTCTGTTCCACGGGCCGGTCCTGCTGGCGGGGGCGCTCGGCCGCGCGGGCATTCCGGAGTCGGATGTTGGCGGCAACATGGCCCACGCCAACGAGCCGCCCGCG
This sequence comes from Kiritimatiellia bacterium, assembly GCA_046346795.1. GTDB lineage: Bacteria > Verrucomicrobiota > Kiritimatiellia > SS1-B-03-39 > UBA6053 > JAXMHJ01. The sequence goes on along the minus strand of JAXMHJ010000017.1, from coordinate 10,441 downwards.
CCGGTTCCCGTGTTCGTGGATGCGAACCCGGAGCATCCGGACCTGCGGGTCGAGCCGGATCCCGGAAATCCCCTGGTCTGGCGGGCCCGCATGTACGACCCGGTCCTGAAGCAGGAGGTGGAGGTGCGACTCGAACCCTTCCACCGCGTGCACCATCAGCGGTACGCGGTCTACTGGAAGGTGGTCACCCCCGCCCGGGCGGCCTTGCTCGCGACGCGGGCGGTGGCCCCGCCGGCGGGCTTCATCGGCGATGCCGCCGCCGAGCAGGCCCTGAACCTGCAGGGGGAGGGGACGGCCACCGGTCGTCACCAGGGGCGGGCCTGGCGCGACGCCTCCAACGGCGGTTGGTTCTCCTACCGCCTGCAGGTGGACGCCGACGCCGACGTGAACCTGGTCTGCACCTACTGGGGCGGGGACGGCGGCAACCGGGAGTTCGACATCCTCGTCGAGGACCGGATGATCGCCACCCAGACCCTGCGGAAGAACCGGCCGGGCGAATTCTTCGACGTCACCTACCGCGTCCCCGGCGGGCTCGTGCGCGGGAAACAGTTCGTCACCGTCCGGTTCCAGGCCCATCCCGGCGCCCAGGCCGGCGGGCTGTTCGGCTGCCGCTTCGAAAACCCCGGGCCATGATCCGGCCCCGCGACATGCGCCTTGGCCGGCCGGTGCCATCTCCCGGGACACCGCGGTCGCGCCGAGAATGATTTGAAGTACAGATCAAAATGGCTATTATGGCGCTATGAACACGACCAACATTTCCTACACCCGAAATCACCTCAGCGAGTTGCTGTCCCTCGTCAAGGAGGGCGAGTCGATCCTGATCATGGACCGGAATCAACCGGTCGCCCGATTGGAGCCGGTCGGCAGCCATGCGGGTGGCCGTGCCGGCTCGAATGCCGATCTGGTCCGGCGCGGATTGGTCCGCGCCGGGCGGAATCCGTTAAACATCAAGGCCCTTGCCGCGCTGCCGTTGCCCCGGACGAAGAACGGAGGGGACGTGCTCTCCGCGCTCTTGTCCGACCGGGAGGACGGGCGGTGAAGTTCTGGGATGCCTCGGCGATCGTGCCGCTTCTTGCCCGGCAGGAGAAAACCGCCGCCATGGAACGCCTCTTGAAACAGGATCCCGGCATGGTCGTCTGGTGGGGCACCCCGGTGGAATGCCTTTCGGCCTTGATGCGGCTGGTGAGGGAAGGCCGTTTCGCCGTAACGGATGTCCGTGTCGCTGAACAACGCCTTGAACACTTTCGAAGCACCTGGGACGAGGTCATTCCCGGAGAGGCCTGCCGGCGCGCGGCGGAACGAATGCTGCGAGTTCATCCCTTGAGGGCGGCGGAATCACTGCAACTCGCGGCAGCCCTGATCGCCGCGGATCACAATCCCTCTCAATTGGATCTCGTTTGCCTTGACGACCGCCTGACCGAGTCTGCCCGCAAGGAAGGCTTTCGGGTTTGGGACTGACATGATGAAGTTTCAGCTCCTTCTCCTCTCCGCCCTGACCCTGGCCCACGCCCCCGCGGTCCGCGCCGCCGACCCCTGGCAAAACCCGGACCTCCCCGTCGACGAGCGCGTGGCCGACCTCGTCGGGCGCATGACCCTCGAGGAAAAGGCCATGGCGCTCGACCACCGCGGCCCGACGCTCGAACGATTCCACCTGCCCTCCGACCAGTGGAACCAGTGCCTCAACGGCGTGAAGTGGGACCGCCCCACCACGCTCTTCCCCACCTGCATCGCCATGGGCGCCACCTGGAACACCGCCCTCGTCCACCGCGTCGCCACCGCCCTCTCCGACGAGGCCCGCGCCATCCACAACGAGTGGCGTCGCAACCCCGCCTGCACCGGCGAAAAGAAGGGCCTCATCTACCGCGCCCCCGTCATCAACATCAGCCGCAATCCGTACTGGGGCCGCATCCACGAGGTGTTCGGCGAGGACCCCTTCCTCACCGGCCGCATGGCCGTCGCCTACGTCCGCGGCCTGCAAGGGGACGATCCCCGGTACCTCAAGATCGCCGCCACCCTCAAGCACTTCGCCGTCAACAACGTCGAGACCGACCGCCAGAAGCTCAACGCCGCCGTCCCCGAACGCTGGCTGCGCGAATACTGGCTGCCCCACTTCCGCGACGCCGTGGTCGAGGGCGGCGCGCAGTCGCTCATGGCCTCCTACAACGCCATCAACGGCACCCCCAACAACAAGAACCGCTGGCTGCTAACCGACCTGCTCAAGACCGAATGGCGCCACGAGGGCTTCGTCGTCTCCGACCTCGGCGGTGTCCGCACCATGGTCGAGGGGCACGGCGCGAAGAAGATGGCCTACGTCGACGCCGTCGCCGACAGCATCACCGCCGGCTGCGATTTCTCCGACAAGGAATACACCCGCTACATCCCCGAGGCCGTGCGCTCCGGCAAGCTCGCCCCGGAACGCCTCGACGACGCCGTGCGCCGCGTCCTGCGCGTGCGCATGCGCCTGGGCGAATTCGACCCGCCCGAGCGCCTGCCCTGGAACGGCCTCACCCTTGACGTCGTCGACAGCCCCGCCCACCGCGCCCTCGCCCGCGACGTCGCCCGCCAGTCCATCGTCCTGCTGCAAAACCGAGGCGGCCTGCTCCCGCTCGACCCCGCCGCGCTCAAGCGCGTCGCCGTCATCGGCCCCCACGCCGACCGCATCACCGTCAACAACTACAACGGCCGCTTCCGCGACGCCGTCACCGCCCTGCAGGGCCTCCGGGCCGCCCTCCCGCCCGGCTGCGAGATCTCCCACACCGTCGGCGCGCCCCTCGACGGCCGACCCCATCCATGGCTCAAGGAGGACGCGCCCGTCGTGGATGCGGCGGTGGAAAAAGCCCGGGCCGTGGAGGCTGCGGCTGCGGCCGGATTGGCCATCGTTTTTGTGGGCACCAATCAGACCATCGAACACGAAAGCCGCGACCGAAAGACCCTCGACCTGCCCGCGCCCCAGTTGGAACTGGTGAAGGCCGTCGTCGCGGCGAACCCCCGCACCATCGTCGTGCTCATGAGCGCCGGTCCCCTGGCCGTCCCTTGGATCAAGGACAAAGTCCCCGCCGTTTTGCAGGCCTGGTGGCCGGGGGAGGAGGGCGGTCACGCCATCGCCGAGGTCCTGCTGGGGTTGGTCAATCCCGCCGGCCGGCTGCCCTACACCATGTACGCCTCCGACGCCCAGGTCCCGCCCGTGGATGAGTACGACGTCTCCAAGGGTTTCACCTACATGTACCTCAAAGGCGAGCCCCTCTGGGCCTTCGGCCACGGGCTCAGCTACACCACCTTCCGCCACGGGCCTCTGCAATTGTCCAGCGGCGAGGTCGCCCCGGACGGCAGTCTGGTGGCCACGCTCGACGTCACCAACACCGGAACCCGCGCCGGGGACGAGGTCGTCCAGCTCTACACCCGCGCCCTGAAGCCGTCGGTCGTCCGACCTTCCCGCGAGCTGCGCGCCTTCGCCCGCGTTTCCCTCCAACCCGGCGAGACCCGCACGGTGAGTTTCCCCCTTCCCGCCACCCAACTCGCCTTCTGGGACGAAACCCTCCACACCTTCCGCACCGAACCCGGCCCCTACCAACTCCTCGCCGGCCCCTCCTCCTCCGACCTCCCCTCCACTGCACCGCTGACTGTTCTTCCTGCTCCATAAGAGCTTGTAGGGCTTGAGCTTGCTCAAGCCGATTGGTGCTTTTGCCCTGCGCGTCGGATGGTGCCTATCCCGGCAATTTGACCAAGTTTAGGCGGTTTATCGTTTTCTTGTAAACTTAGATAAACTCAGTATAAATAGCCGCATGGACCCCATCACAAATCCCTACGCCCCCGGAGCCGGCACACCTCCGCCTGAGTTGGCAGGCCGCGACGAATTACGGGAAACAGTCCGAATCGCCCTGGCCCGGATTCGAGCCGGTCGCGCCGCCAAGAGCATCCTGATGGTTGGTCTGCGGGGTGTCGGCAAGACGGTGCTGCTGGACAAAATGAGGCAGGAAGCCGAAGCCGCTGGCATTCATACCCTGCGGATCGAGGCGCCGGAAAACCGCTCCTTGCCGGCCATTCTCGCGCCGCAACTCCGCCAGGCTCTTTTGCGGCTGTCGTTGAACGAGCAAGCCAGGCATTACGCCCTCCGGGCGCTACGCGCTCTGGCGGGATTCGCCAAAGGCTTGAAGGTCAAGTACGGCGACATCGAGGTGGGGTTGGATCAGCCCCCCGAGCCGGGGCTGGCCGACAACGGTGACCTGGAGCACGACCTGCAGGCTTTGCTGGAAGTGGCCGGGGAGGCGGCGCGCAAGGTGGGCACGGCGATGGCCATCTTTGTGGACGAACTGCAATATGTTGAGGAGGAACAGTTGGCCTCGCTGATCACAGCGCTGCACCGGGTCTCTCAGCGGAGCCTGCCGGTGGCGATGGTGGGGGCGGGTCTCCCGCAGTTGCCGGGCAAGATGGGGCGGGCCAAATCCTACGCGGAGCGCTTGTTTGACTTCCCGTTCATCGGACGGTTGCAGGAGTCGGCGGCGCGTCTGGCCCTGACCAAGCCGGTGGAAACCCTGGGAGTGGTTTACCAGGAGGACGCCTTGTCCCGCATTTACGCGGAAACCCAGGGTTATCCCTATTTCTTGCAGGAATGGGGCAAGCATTCATGGGAGGTGGCGTCCCGATCGCCCATCACCCTGGCGGATGTGGAGAAGGCCACCTCCCTTGCCGTCGCCGCCCTGGACGAGAGCTTTTTCCGAGTCCGGCTGGACCGGCTGACTCCCATGGAGAAGCGATATCTTCGCGCGATGGCCGAACTGGGGGCGGGTCCCCATCGTTCCGGCGATATTGCCGAAGTCTTGCGACGCGGGGTGACATCCCTTGGCCCGACCCGCAGTCAACTGATCGAGAAGGGCATGATCTGGAGCCCAAGCCACGGCGATACCGCGTTCACCGTCCCCTTGTTCGACGCTTTCATGAAGCGCACCATGGGCGGCGACGACTGGAAGGCGTGAGGTGCGCCCCGGTGCCGAGGCCAAACCCGCACCGTCACCTTCCCCCTTTCCGCCCCCCATCTCGCCTTTTGGGACGAAACCCTCCACACCTTCCGCACCGAACCCGGCCCCTACCACCTCCTCGCCGGCCCCTCCTCCTCCGACCTCCCCTCCACCGCACCGCTCACGGTGCTGCCCGGCCCGTGAGGCATTGTAGGGCTTGAGCTTGCTCAAGCCGGGCTTCTAACGCCGATTTTCATGCTTTCATCAATCCTTGAAAAACAACAGGTGGCTTCGCGATGGCACGCAATGGTGCCGGAACACATTTCAGCCGGAGGACACGGATCAATGGAAACAGCACAAGGGCAAGTCCACAGGAACAAAACCAAAGCTTCCATGTACCGATGTTCACATCTTCGCCTATACACAGCCCGACGAGAATGGACATGGTCGAGACCACTGCGGTGATCAATGCACTCCACGCTGCAAGAATCGTCGTCAGTCCAGCGGGATAAGACAGAAACCGTTCCCACCTGTGCCGATTCCGGCAACCCCGGCAAAGGGTATGCTGAGTCTCGAAAGTCAACGTATTTGAGGCATTCGATAGGGTTCAAGCTGGTCAGCAATCCAGCGGCATAGAGGAGTAGATGCTTGAAAGAAGACTTCATTCCTTTTAGTTCATCGCGTTGGGAATGAAGTGTCCGATAAAACGCTTTTTTCATGTCTGCACGCGATTGATAGTGGACGTTCCAGAAGGCAACATATCGTGCAATATCCAAGTCAGAGCCGCAGCCAGCGCAGCGCGGGCCGGGCTCTGCATGCATTTCCCTAACCTTCGTTGCGTAGTCCGCGTAGCATGCCTTGCGGTCTGAATAGTGCGGAAGGAACGACCGGAGGGACGGGCTGTTGCGCAAGAGAAAATCGAATTCTTCACGATGCATGACCGACGCTGTTTAGGAAAACTTTAACATGCCCGCAAGTCCTCATGGATTCTCCCTCAGCCGGTCTTGCCGGGATCGCGACCGATGCTTCGGTTGTGACGCACATCCTCATTCCTAGAGCGACGGACTCGCATGCAGATATTGAATCGGAATGTCGCGGGGCAGGTCGGCGAGGAGGCAGTCCAGCATGCCACCGGGGGAGAGGGCGCCGATGACGGCGCGGGATGACGGGGACGCAATGAACCATCGTCCGTTCCGTCCGCCCCGTTGGGGCGGGGGCAATTTTGGGCGCCCCCCCGGGGTTGCGCTTCGCTCCACCCTGGGCTTTCACCGTTCGCCGCGTTGCGGCGGGAGATGGGGGCGGTTAATCCCACACATAGCGCTCATCATATGGGATGGCGTTTTTGTTGAGCAAGAGGCGGTATTCGTCCTGGAACGAAACGTCGCGGTGATGTTCTTGTTGCCGGGCAATGTATTGGATGACGGCCTCTTTGTGGCTGTGGCTGACGGAAAAGATGCCATATCCCGCCTGCCAGTGAAATCCGGCGAGGAGCGGGTCCTTCAGATGAATCCATTTTGTCGCGCCGGTTTTGATTTCCTTGACCAGATCGGCCGCGGAGATGGTGCGGGGCATCGGGAAGAACAAATAAAAATATGGTCGGCCACCGAATTGACCGCGAGAAGTTCTCCGCCACACCGGCGGACGATGCCGCCGATGTAGCCGTGCATCTCATCGCGCCACGCGTCCTGGAGCAAGGGTGCCCGCTCTTTGGTGCTGAACACCAGATGCACAAGGATGTTGGCGAGTGACCGGGGCATACAGATCCGAGTGTGGGTTGGGTCGACGGTTCGGGATGAACCACCCGCAACGCGGGCAGGCTGGGGAAAGGGCGGGGGATCTGGCCGCGGCCGCAAGCTCCGGGGCCGGGGAGGGCGCCACTCCGGGATTGCTTTGGGACCCGGGTGCGCACAGGTATGATGCCGTTGTCATGAAAACCACCCCGTTCTGATCGATGTCCTCCCCGTCGAGGCCCAAAGGATTGAGTCCGATGAAACATGCCATGCCGGTTGCAGTTTGTTGCCTGATGATGTTCGGATCTGCGCACGCGTCCCCGCCCGGCCCGGAGATCACGATCGCGCCCGGCTATTCCGCCATTCTCCCCGGCAAGATCCTGCTGGCGGCGGCGGGCCCTTCCTCCGGCGGGGGGATCACCTGGGAATGGACGCAGACGGCCGGGCCCGTGCGCGGGAACTGGAACGCCCGCATGCGGCGGTCACCTGGGGCCGGGCGGCGGAGCCGGGGCGCTATGAATTCAAGCTGACCGCCACCCGGGACGGGGCCGCCACAACGGCGACGACGTCCCTGAACGTCGATCCCGCCGGGTCGGGCTTCGGAAACCCGATCCTGCCGGGCATGTTCCCGGATCCGCACGTCTTCGAGCACGAAGGGCGCTTTTACATCTATGCGACCTCGATGGAAAACGACGCGGGGGCCTATGGACGCGCCTCCGTGTGGTCGTCGGACGACTTCGTGAATTGGGAGATGAAACTGACCGACTGGCCGGAGTACGGGACGTTCGGCGGCGATATCTGGGCCCCGGACATCCTGAAGAAGGACGGGCGGTTCCACCAGTTCGTGACCCGTTCGGGAAGCTACGACACATGGGTCGGCGTGGCGGATCATCCGGAGGGACCGTGGCGGAATCTGCGCGGGGACGATACGCCGATCGTGAGCGGCGGCGGCCGGGCGGGACGCATCGTGCCCGCCTACAACATGGACGCCCAGCCGTTCCTGGATGAGGACGGCCAGGCGTACATGTACTGGGGGTGGTCGGAGGCCATGGCGGCGAAACTGACCCCGGATCTGAAGGAGATCGAGGGCGACGTGCACTTTCTCAAGGGGACCAAGTGGCTGCCCGACGGCGGGAAACTGCCGCAATGGTTCTCGGTGGATCTCGGCGGGACGGTGACCGTCACGCGGGTGGTGTCCTCGCCGGAATTCCGGGACGTGGCCTACGGCTTTGTGATCGAGACCTCGCTGGACGGCCTTGCGTGGCGGGGGTTTGCCGACCGGCGTGAAAACCGGACCGGGACCCCGGGGGACGGATACATCGACGAGGGGTCGGCGCCGGCGCGCTTTGTGCGCATCACCTTCCACCACTGCGGCGGCCATTGGGCGGGACTTTACGACTTCTCGGTCTTCGCCGGCGACCGCCTGGTCTCGCGCCAGGGGAAAGCCGCGGCGTCGTCCAGCCGCGGGGCCGGCTCGGAGCCCGCGAATGCGCTCGACGCCTCGAACGGACCCGCCCTGGCGGACTTCGTGGAGGGGTCGTACCTGATCAAGCGGAACGGGAAATACTACCTGCTCTACTCGTCCGGGGCCCTGCACGACGGCACCTACAACGTGCGGTATGCCATGGCCGACCACCCGTTCGGGCCGTTCGTGACCCCTCCCGGTCACGTGATCCTGCAGTCCAGTCCCGATCAGACCACCCGCGGCCCCGGCCACAACTCCGTGTTGAAGCACGGGGACCGTCACATCATCGTGTACCATCAGCACAACCAGCCCCACGAGGGCGGCGCGCTGGTGTTCCGCCAGACCTGCGCCGACCTGTTGGAGTTCAACGACGACGGGACGATCAAACCGGTCCGGCCGACCCGGCACGGAGTGGGGGCGCTGGGGCCGGCGCCGGCCCCGGAGGAGGATCTCGCCCTCGGCCGGTACGCACCGCCACGAGCGTCCGGAGCGGGGCGTACGCGCCCGAGTTCGCCCTGGATCACAACAACGCGAGCAAGTGGCTGGCGGCGACGAACGACTTTCCCCAGACGCTCACCGTGGACCTGGCCGAACCTTGACATCGGCCGCGTTGAAACGAGTTTCGAGTATCCGACCCTGTCCTACAAATACACGGTCGAGACGTCGCTCGACGGGAAGACCTGGGAGCCCTATGCGGACCACTCCACCGCCTTCACGCCCGCGGTCAGCCCCCGCCGGGACCTGCGCGAGGCCCGGGCCGCGTTCGTGCGCATCACCCTTCAGGCCTGCCAGCGCCCGGAGAACGGCGCGGGCATCTACAGCTTCCAGGTGTTCGCCCGCAAACCGGCGCCGGACCCCGGGGCGGCCGGCCCGGAGACCGTCCGGGCGCTTCCGCTTTCCGCGGTCCGGTTGACCGGTGGTCCCTTGAAACACGCGCAGGACCTGGACGCCGAATACCTGCTCAGCCTGGAGCCGGATCGCATGATGGCCTGGTTCCGGAAAGGCGCCGGGTTGCGTCCCAAGGCGGAGGGGTACGGGGGATGGGACGGTGGCGGGAAGAATCTCACCGGACACATCGCGGGCCACTATCTCTCGGCCGTCAGCCTGATGTGGGCCGCCACCGGCGACGTGCGTTTCAAGGAGCGCGCCGACCGTCTCGTGGCGGAAATGAAGGAGGTGCAGTCGCGGTACGGTGACGGATATCTCGGCGCCCTGGCCGGCGGGCGGGAGCGCTTCGCCGAGGTGGCGAAGGGGGACGTCCGCTCGGGCGGATTCGACCTCAACGGACTCTGGTCGCCCTGGTATGTGCTCCACAAGATCTATGCGGGCCTGCGGGACGCCTATCGGTTCACCGGGAACCGGGACGCGCTGGCCTGCGAGGTCCGCTTCGCGGAGTGGGCGGAGTCGGTGGTCGGCAAGCTGGACGCCGCGCAGGTGCAACGGATGCTGAACACGGAGTTCGGCGGGATGAACGAGGTGCTGGTCGACCTCTTTGTCGACACGGGGGACCGGCGCTGGCTCGAGTTGTCCCGCCGCTTCGAGCACGAAGCCGTCCTGGGCCCGCTCAAGCGGGGGGAGGACCGGCTCGACGGGTTGCACGGCAACACCCAGGTGCCCAAGCTGCTGGGCTCCCTGGCGCGGCACGTGGCGACGGGGGACGCCGCGGACGGGGCCGCCGCCTCGTTCTTCTGGGAGCGGGTCGCGCATCATCACAGCTATGCGACGGGGGGACACGGCCGGAACGAGTATTTCGGCCCGCCGGACCGGCTGGCGGACCGCGTCGACGGCCGCACCGCGGAGACGTGCAACGTCTACAACATGCTGAAGCTGACCCGCCGGCTCTTCGCCCTGACGCCCGACGTGCGGTACGCGGAGTTCCACGAGCGGGCGCTGTTCAACCACATCCTGGCGTCGATGGATCCGGAGGACGGACGCACCGCGTACATGGTTCCGGTGGGGCGGGGCGTGCGGCAGGAATACCAGGACATGTCCGACAGCTTCACCTGCTGCGTCGGATCGGGCATGGAGAGCCACGCGTTGCATGGCGACGGGATCTACTTCGAGTCGGGCGACCGGCTGTGGGTCAATCTCTACACGCCCTCCACCGCGCAATGGAGCTCCGCGGGTGTCGGCCTGACGGTGGAAACCGACCTGCCGGTCGGCGACGCCGTCTCGATCCGCCTGACCTGCGGCGCCCCGCGCCGGTTCCGCCTGTCCCTGCGCCGCCCGTCGTGGGCGGGGGATGGTTTTACCGTCGCGGTCAACGGGGAGGCGGTCCGGGACGTGCCGCC
>JAXMHJ010000016.1:0-73462 GCA_046346795.1 Kiritimatiellia bacterium | reverse complement strand
GGGAGACCTTCATGGACCGCCGCGGCATCATGTCCTTTGTCGGCCCCAACATGCTCGACGGCCAGTTCGATTTCCCGCTCTACGACGTGCTGATCGAGGTGTTCGCGAAGCATGCGGCCGGGTTCGAGGCGCTTGAGGCCGCGCTCGCCGCCTCCGAGGCCGTCTACGGCAAGGAGACACTGATGTCGCCGCTGCTGGGCAATCACGACAAGAGCCGCTTCATGGCCTTCGCCGAGGGCGACGTGCCCGATGCGGACATTCCGGACGAGGAGGAGCTGGGCTGGCAAAAGCCGCCGCGCGTGGACAACCCGGCGTCGTACGAGCGGCTCAAGCTCGCGTTCAGCTTCATCCTGTCGCTCGACGGCGTGCCGATGATCTACTACGGCGACGAAGTCGGGCTGACCGGCGCGGGCGATCCCGACAACCGCCGCATGATGCCGCTCGAATCCGCGCTGACGCCCGAACAGAAGGCGGTGCGCGCGCATGTGTCGGCGGTGGCGGCCATCCGGCACGCCCATCCCGCCCTGCGTTACGGCAGCCGGCGGGTGCTGGAGGCGCGCGGCCCGGGCTACGCCTTCGTGCGGCGGCATCTCGACGACGCGGTCCTGGTCGCGTGGAACCGGTCCGACGCCCCGAAGACCTTCACCCTCGACGCCGGCCCCGAGATGCCGGACGGACCGGTGGTCGACGCCCTGGGCGGCGGCCGTGCGCGGGTCTTGAACGGAAAGGCCGTCTTCACCCTCCAACCAATGACCTCCGCCTTCTTCACCCCGGAAAAATAGCCATGGACATCGCCTCTTCCGTGCTTGTGCTCCTGATGGTGATGGACCCGTTCGGGAACATTCCGACCTTTCTTTCCCTGTTGCGCGACGTGCCCGCGGAGCGCCGAATCAAGGTCATCCTGCGGGAGCTGCTGATCGCCTACGCGGTGATGCTGGTCTTCCTGCTGGTGGGCAACCGGTTCATGGCCATGGTGGGCATCAGCGCCGAGAGCATCACCATCTCCGGGGGGATCGTGCTCTTCCTCATCGCGCTCAACATGGTGTTTCCCGGGGGGCCGGACCGCATTCGCGAGCCCGGCGACCAGGAACCCTTCATCGTTCCGCTGGCGATCCCGCTGGTGGCCGGACCCTCGGCGCTGGCGACGCTGCTGCTCATGTCCCGGACGAACCACGGGGCGATCGCCGGGCCGGCGCTGGCGCTCACCATCGCCTGGCTGGTGTGTTCGGTGGTGCTGCTCTCCTCGTCGTTCTTCCTCCGCGTCCTGCGCGACCGCGCCCGTGCGCCATGGCGCGTTTTGTCGGCATGCTGCTGGTGTTGTATTCCGTGCAGATGATTCTCAACGGTTTGCGCATTCTGCCCGGGAGGGTCCGCGTCACCCCGTGAGGCGGACGCGGGCTGCGCTTGCCGCCGTTTTCCTCTTCCGTCCGGGCGCGACCGGTTTACCTCCCCGCAGTCCAACCTCAGGAATCCCATGCATCGCCACCTTTTTCAAGCTGTTGTCGTCCCTTCTGGTGTCCGCCGAGGAGATCACCGAGCGGCACCAGCGCGCGGCCCTGGCTGACCTCAAGGCCTATCTCGCCGCCCAGCCGGAGGCCCCGACCGTTCCATCGCGCTGACAACATCCTGGAGTTGCAGAACGAATTCCTTGGCGACGGGCGCGTCCCCGGAGATGCCCGTGAGGCGCGACGAGTTGGTGAAGCAGACGCCGATCCTGCTGGACCAGCTTCTGCTCGGCGTCATCCAGCCCATGCCGGCGCTGCTGGTGGAGACGGGGACAACAACCAGGGCGCGGCCTTTCTCGAACGGGCATCTGGGCGGGCACGCCGACTTCGAGGACGTCGATGCTGGACCATTTCCAGAGCGAGTTCAACAAGCTGGCGGGCAAAAGATGAGATCAGGAAACGCTGTTCGGGTCGGGCGAGGCGTTCGATCTGGCCCGGCTGAAGGGCAGCTATGTGCCTGTCGATTTCTGGGCGACCTGGCGGGCCGTGCGTCGCCGAGATTCCCCAACGTCAAGCGCGCCTGCCGGAAACGTACAAGGGCAAGGGGTTCGAGGTGCTGGGGATCTCGCTCGACGACGACGACGCCCTCAAGATGTTCGTCGCCGACAAGGGGCTGTCCGCCAGGATGATCCATGACGCGCCGAGAACCACGGGTTCGTCGAGAAATCTGGCATCACCTCCATCCCCTCCATCTTCCTCCTCGACCAGTGAGGGCACCATCATCGCCACCGGACTGCGGGGCGAGGCGCCTGGAAAAGAACTGGCCGAATTGCTGCCCTGAACCCAGATCCTGAAACGTGACCGCACAAAAATCCCCTGCCGAGTTACACGACGAGCGCAACCGGCTGCTGGCCGAGGCCTGCCCGCGACGCGCCGCAATTCGCCGCCGGCGCCCTCCTCCCGCCGCCCTGCCGGGGAGCTGCAGGCCGCGCTGGTCGCCGTGTTTCCATCCCGCCCGGCCCGCCCTGATCTGCGCGGAGACCGCCCGCTTGTCGATGGCATTGCGCCTCCACCCTGCCGCAGGGCCGCCGCGAGCGGCTGCTGGGTGGAAACCAGCCTGCTCCGCCGGGTCCTTTCCACCTGCCAGCCCCAGGTCAACCGGGCCCCTACGGGCTGGTCGAGGGGGTCTTCCCCGTCGTCGTGAACAACCAGGTGGCCCACATCCTCATGACCGGGCCGATGAAGCAGGACGTCTGGAGCGAGATGGAGATCGCCACGCTGGCGCGGGTGTTCGGCGTGGACGCCGCCGTGCTCGCCAGGGCCGTGAAGGGCCTGCCGGTCTACAGCGCCGCCCAGATCGACCGCTGGATCGACCTCCACAAGTCCACCGCCCGGGTCGCTGCAGCAGTTGCTCGCCGCCGCCTCCGCCTGCCGCCCCGCCGCCGGCCCCGGCCGTTCGATGGACGAGCTGAACTTCGGCCTGGCCCACCATCTCAACAACCTGCTGTCCGTGGTGCTCGGTTACGCCTCGTCGGTCCAGAACCGCGAGGAGGCGCTGTCCGCCGAATCCCGGGCCGCCATCATGGCAAGCCGTCTGCGACGCCGCCCAGGAAGCGGCGCGCTGCGTGACGACCGAGTGGCTGGGCTTCCTCCAATCACGCCGCCGAGAAGGTCTCGCTGTCCACCCACGACATGATCCTCGGCGTGCTCGCGCTGCTGGAGCCGCAGAAGACCGGGCGCGTCCGCTTCACCACCCAGTTCAAGGCCGCCCGCGACACGGTGGCGGGGCGCTGCCCAGCGCGGTGCAGCGCGTGCTCTTCAACATGCTGGTCACCGCCATCGCATACCTGCCGGCGGCCGGCGGCCCGATCGGCATCAAGACCAAGAACGTCAAGGCGGAGCCGGCGATCCTCCGGCGCGCGGGAGTTCGCGCATCGAGGTCGCCGACAGCGCGGCCTGGCCACCATGCCTGGCATCGACCCGCCTGCAGGAATTGCCCGCGCTGGAAACCTGCTGCGAGGGAGGAGGAGGAGCTTGGCGGTCTCTACGCCATGGTGCGGGAACTCGACGGCACCATCATGCGATCTCCACCTGACCGCGACGCCGTCACCAAGGTCGAGGTCCTGCCCCTGTGCACCGAGGAGGAGTTCAAGGTCCTCGGCCCGTCGGGTAGCCTGGGCGGCGGACCGCCAGCCGTGCATCTGGATCGCCGACGACGATCCCGTCTTCGCCGAGATGTGCGCGGGGATCCTGCGCGCGGAAGGCCATGATGTCCGCATCTTCGCCGACAGCATCGCCCTGCGCGAACAGTGGATCCGCCCGGAACTCCAAGCCCGACCTCGTGGTGTACGACCACACCTGCTGGAGGCCAGCGGCCTGGAAATCCGCCAGGATGCAGTCCGGGGCCGCCCTGGCGCCCCTGCTGCTGGTGGAGCGGTCTCTCGCCCAACCAGGCCGACATCAACGAAGCCCTCGCGATGCGCAAGACCCACTTCCTGCAGAAACCGTTCTCCGCCCGCGAACTGGCCGACACCGCCAGCGTGGCGATGGGCGAAACTCCACTGTCGGGCGTGATTGACCCGGCCGCCGACCGCGCCGTTTTCCGCCCGGCCGCGCCGACGGCTGCACACGCCCTGCACGGCGGGCGCGTCAAGTTCTGCCTCCTGACCGCCCTGGCCGGCCTGGCCGTCCGCGCCACCGCGTTCGACCGGCACCGGTGGAGCACCCCGGTCACGTACGCCGTCACCGGTCCCTGCCGCCTGCTGGTTGATGGTGTTCGCGTTGCTGCAGCTCGTCCGCGGCGCCCGCCTCCGCGCTCGCCATCCTCGCCGTCGCCGCGGACTCGGCGGGCGCGGAGCCGGCGCCATTTCCACCTGCCTCTTCCGTCCCCGCGTCGCCGGAACACCCTCCGCCTGTCTTCTGGAACATCGCCGGGCCGATGATTTCAAGGACCGCCTGTTCGCGGCGATGAGGCGAAGGTCTCGACGTTTCATCGTCTCTGGTCGAGGTCTTGATGAGCGAGGAGTTTTATTCCGCCTTGGCCTGCTCGATGCCGGACTACCACGAATGCCACACCGACCAGTAGGTCTCGCCGCTGGCCCGCGATTCCGCCGTGGTGCGGGTGAGCGTTGAAAAGGGGCGTTGTGCGACTGATGGAGTCCGCCTGCGCCAGCCGAGGGCGGGAGGCGAGGGTGGTGGTCGCCGACGTCGCCAGCAGCCCCGTCCGCAATCACCGGTCCCGCGCGGTGGAACAAGTCCTGCGGCTGGTGGACGAACATGCCGGACCGGTCATCCTGGCCGGCGACTTCAACACCCCCGCCGACGCCACGGCCCTGGCCCCGCTGAGGACCGTCCTCACCCGCGCCTTCGCCCGGGCGGGGAGGGCTTCGACCTCACCTGGCCGGCGCCGTTCCCCAGGACGGCCATCGACCACACCCTGCTGCGCGCGGCTGGCGGGCGTGGCGCGGTGCGCACGGACTGGACGCTGCTGTCCGACCATGCGATGCTGGTCGCCGACCTGGAGCCCGTCACGCAGCCATGAGCCTGTTCCGCAACTCCGGCGCCCCCTCCGCGATCCGGGAGGACCAGGAGGTTCTTCTCTTCCCCTCCGTCGCCCGCCTCCTTCGGACGCGCACCTTGGCGTGGTGATCTCCGGATGGATTTGCTGTCTCGAACGACCCTGGCGTGCGCGTTGGGATTCATCGAGTGGACCCGGCGCCGGCTGGGGCTTGCTCAAATCTGATCCGCTCGCCCTGTTTGAACAACGCAGCCGGATGTTCCTTGTCGGACAACAAAACGGGGCAAAGCGGCTGGTTTCGGCATCTGGCCGGCGCGTCGGCCTGCTCCGCCGCGTCCGGGGCCAACGGCCACTTCTCCGTCTCCTCCGTTCGACATGGTGCGGTGGCGCTCCCTGGGTTCGATCAAGGACTGTCCGCACCGATCCGTGCGCGCGGACGGCCGGGTGTTCGAGGGGCTGCTCATTTTCTCCGTCCGCCGCAACTTCCTTCGGCGCTCGTCGTAGTGATATTGATGACACCCTGAAGATCACCGGCGCATCGCGGTCCAGGCAGGATCTTCTGCGGGACAATCTCTCCAAGCCCCCGAGGCCTTTCCCAGCAGGGCGGCGCGCAGTGCACCATCGAGGCGGGGGTGCATCTTCTGGCTATTCCACCCCGGCTCCTGGCAGCTTGAACTGTCGCTCGAGGAGGAATGCGGCTTCCGGGTACCTAACCAAACTGTTCCGGGTGAAAGGACCGCACCGGCGCCAGCCTCTTCGCCGACCCGGCGGACGCCAAGCCCTCTGGAGGGGATCCTGACGAGGTTTCCGGTGGCGATCTGTCCTGAGCGGCGACACACCCAGCAGATCCCGAACTCTTCGCCATGTCGCCGCGCCCGGGTCTGGAACGGATCCGCGACCCTGGTCACCGACACCGAGTGGCGGCATGAAGAAATCCGGCCGGCTTCCTTCAAGCACCGCGCATTCCCTGCGCATCCATCACGGGCGCTGCTGGGACGGGAGGCGCTCACATGATGGACGGGCGGGCGCCGCGGTGGCGGACGAGATCGTGAAGGCATCCGCTTCCAGCCGCGTTCCGGTCGATGGCGGCATGGGCGCGGCGTGCTGAGGGCCGTAGCCAACGCGTGCGCGCGGCGCACCGCTGTCCCCGGTTGGGCGACGTGGTGCTGGCCCGCACCGCGACGGCGGGAAGAATCGCGCACCGGGGCTGGATCCGCCGGCGGGGCGGGAGAGCGCCTGCTCACCCTGGGCGACGGCAACGGTGGCGACGTCCGGCTGGAGGAGGGGGACGTTCTGGGCGTGGTGGCGTGCGCGATCTCCCGCGCCGGCCGGGAGAGGGAAGGTCCGCCGGCTCCTCCTGCTCCTGCTCGCCTTGCCGTGGCTGCTGCAGGCCAGGTCGGCCGGTAGAGGCCGGTGCTGCGGCCGCCGGGGCGGGATTTTTTCGCCTCGTACAGCAGACGGTCCGCCTGAAAGAGAAGATGTTCCGCCGCCGGGGCGGGCCTGGCGGCCGCCTGCACATCCAGAATGCCGCAGCAGAAGGTGACGGGGCCGCAGGGCTGCAGCGCGGCCAGGGTCGCGGCCAGCCGGTCCACCACGGTGCCGGCCGCCGCGGCGGAAGTCCGGGGCAGCAGCAGGGCGAACTCGTCGCCACCCAGCCGCGCGGCGGCATCCGAGACGCGGACGCATTCGCGCATGGCCCGGGCCACGGCCTTGAGCACCGCGTCGCCCTCCGCGTGTCCGAAGCGGTCGTTGATCTCCTTGAACCGGTCGAGGTCCAGGGCCACCACGCTGAAGCCGCCCCCGTAGCGCGCCGTCAGGTCGGCCTCGCGCCGCAGGATGCGGTCGAAGGCCCGGCGGTTGGGCAGGGCGGTGAGTCCGTCCTCCTCGGAGGACCTGCGCAGCCGCGCGTGCGCCACGATCAACGTCCGCAGGGCGGTGACCAGCGCGTCGTGGACGGCCGCGTCTCCCGGCGGACCTTCCAGCAGGAGGGCCAGGACCTGTCCGCCGTCGCGCACCGGCAGCACGGAAACGATGGCCTGCGGCTCGCCGCGGGTGCGAACCGGCACCTGCTCCAGGTACGCGGGTGCCTCCCCGCCGGGCGTCCGGATCCCCGGATGGTCGAGGGCGGGCGCTTGCAGATCCACCAGGAGGAGTCTTCCTTCCGCGCCCTCGTACAGCAGCACCCCCAGGGGGGCGCCGCCGGCGTCCGCCCAGCGGGTGAGAAAACCCTGCAGCGCGGACGACAGGTCCGGGGCGCCGAGGGCCTCCTCCATCCAGCCCAGCCAGGTGATGGGCGGAGGGTTCATGGGGCGGGGGCGAGGCGGGTGCCCGGGGGCGGGCGGACCCGCCCCCGCAGGTTGACCGAGGCATGGATGTGGGCCCCGCCGCGGGTCTCGTAGAACACCCAGTCAAAGCCTGCGGCGCAGGCGAAGCGCGCGATATCGGAGAGGGCGATGCCGTCGCCGGTCATGTCGATCGCGCGGCCCTGCTTGTGCAGGGAGCGGACGCCGTGGATGCCTTCGGCCCGGTAGATGTCCTGCACCTTGAGCGTGCCGGTGCCGTTCTGGCGGAGCAGCTCCACCAGGCGGCGGAACGGTTCCTCCAGCGCCCAGTGCATGAGATGGTCGTCCTCCTGGTCGCCGGTGTGGTCGTCGTTGTCGCTCTCCCACCAGACCCGGGCGTCCTCGACGCGGACGAGGTCCCGCTCCGGTTTGAAGGAGAAGACCTCGATGGAGCCGGACGCCGCCCCTTCTCCCATGGCGGGCATGGTGGCGTTGATGCGGAAGGTTTTGGGAACGGCGCGCACCGGCTTCTTGAGGTCCGGGGGCTTCCACCGGGGTGTTTGCACCGCCAGGCCCTCCTGGGCGGTCGGCGCCGGGGAATCGTCCGGCGGAACGGTGATTCCAGCCGGGTCCCGTCGAGGATGCGGCTGAGGAAGACGGTGGTGCGAGGGTGAGCGGGCGAGGCGATCAGAACCCCTTGCTGGTCGGCGGATATCTTCGCCAGTTCCGCCGGCACACGGAGGTCCAGAACGAGATGAAATCCCGCAACAGGTTCATGTTCGCGGCCCGAGTGGTCGACGAAGGGTGGCCTCAGGCCGGTGGGGATGGCGGCCGGAGGCGCCGGCCCGCGCCGGCCGGAAGGGCGGCTGAAGGTCTCGTCGAAGTCGTAGACGCCGGTGAAGTCCTCCTGCCGGTCCTGCTCGGTTTTCCAGATGTCGACCAGGTTGAAGACGATGCTGCCAGTCCGCCGTGGCGTTGAGGCCCCAGTGACGGAGCGCACCTGGGCTATCGGGCCGAACTCCCGAGGGCCAGGTCGCGCAAGCCTTCGCACAGCTCGCGGGCCGGGTGATGTGGCGGGCGCGGTCCTCGGCGGCTTGGCCAGTTGCTTCGATGGTGTGGTCCAGGCCCCCACGAAGAAGTACGCGGCCTCGGTGTACCGGGTGTCGCGTCGGAGCAGGTCCTGAGGGCCCCGGAAACTTGCTTTTTCATCCGGACATCATCGCGGGTGGGGGTGAAAATCAAACGGGCGGGGGGCTTCGAAGAAACCACGCGAAGGCCGGGTGTGGCGTTTTCGACGGGGCGGGGACGCCGGGTCAGGCGACCTGCAACTGCGCCTTGACGGCGTTGACGATGCCCGCGAAGCCTTCCGGATCGTGGATGGTGATTTCGAGAGCATCTTCCACCAGGGCGATACCGCCTTCGTCATGCCTTCTTACGAAAACGTCAGGTGATGTCCCGTTCGCGGCAGGCGGTGTTCAGGCGGATGGTCCACATGGCTGCGGTAGCCCGCCCCTTTCGCAGGTGGTTGAAGGCTCAAGCCTGCGAGCGGTCGACCGTTTCGGTCGGCCGTGCGGAAGAGTTTGCTGCGGGCGCCATAGTAATGCTGGCGAGTTTAAGCGGCGCTGCGGCGCTTGCGGATGCGGGGGCGCTGGTTACGCGTGACATGGTGTGAACTCCTACGTTTGATTACAGGCAGCGCATCATGCGGTCATGATCGGCGGGTTGCTACACCTTGGCGGAGCCCAGGGCGCGTTTGCGCTTTGCGGGACTTGCTGCTGGCGGCGTCGCCGGGCTGCGAAACTTGAGCTTGCCATTGGCGGTCACTTTGAACCGTTTGGCGACAGCTTTGCGGGTTTTTCCAGATTTGGCCATGAATCCATCTCCACGGGGCGGGCCCCGGCGGGTTGTTCCTCCCGGCGAACAGCCGGGCCGCGAAATGCGGAGCGGGACCCTTAGAGCATCGGACTGGGGGCATGTCCAGCGGTTTTTGCGGGAAAACGACGGGCGGAAGGGGCGGAAGGTGGGGAGGGTCCCACCGCCTTTTCCGGCGAAGACCTGACGCGAGAGCGGCCGCGGCCTCGCCAAAGCCTTCGCCTCCGGTCGCCGGCTGCGACCGGCCGCACAACCCTCGTCTTCCGCCGGAGCCCGCCCGGATCGCCACCGCTGGGTGGCCCCCGAGTCGCCGGGGGCACACCGAGTTGGTCAATCGACTGTCATCGCAGTCCCTCCTCTTGCGTTGCAGCGCTTGCTCCCCGAGCTTTCGACGCGGTAGGTTGAGGGATTAGAAAACCCTGAATGCAGAATCCTTCATGTCCGCGACTCCCCGCCATCCCCAGGCCCTGCTCGGAATCACCTTGCACCCGCACCGCTCACTTTTGGCGCCCCGGAGCGGAAAACGGTGAAACGGGACGATAACTGGGGCTGGGGACGAAATTTTCGATTGGGAAGAAGTGCCAAACGATGGGAGAATGTCTTAGAAGTGGGAGGGGAAGGAGGCCCTGATGCCAAAAATGATCCCGGCGCGGATATAGATGAGGACGACTTTGCCGTCGAGACTCGCCGGCATTCTTCAGGCGTGCGGTCCAGAGCCGTTTTTCAGGTCCAGAATCCTTCACGCCGACCCGGGAATGCTTCCCGGATGGATGGCGCCGACGCGTGCCGGGCTGACCGTGCTGGCGAAGTGGTGTTGCTTTACGCTGGATTGACATCGTACCGGAGGTTGAGATCCATACCGATCCGGAGGTGCTCGCCTTTGATGCGGGCGGGCGGAAAACAATTTCAATATCCCGTCGCAACCTTCCAACGAATCTCGGATCACAAGGCCTTCACCTGAAAGCACCCAGATCACCCAACCTGAAACCCTCCTGGCCGCCATGGGGCATGAAGTGGTCTTCATGCGTTCCGTTTTCGCCGCAGGGTAGTGGTGGACGATTTGCAGCGGGAGGAAGAGCTCACTGATCTTACCTCGGTCTATTTTGGCTTTTGCATCCCCGCCTGCAATGCTTCACGGGTATACCGCCAGTCGGCCATGTGCAGGGAGTCGCAATTCACCACACTAATCAGCGCTTGGGCTACCTTTCCCCGCGCGTGCGATGGCGAAGGTTACGTGCTCTACGCTGCTAACGGCAAGGGCTCTTCTCCCGTCAAATCCGCGAGGTTATAGCATCTTCACAAACCGCACCTGCACGTATGTCGAGGAGTCGATGCAGCCCTGCGGGAAAGCGTCCCGGGTTGCTTCAGACTCTTGGCGTATCGGAATAAGGAGGTGACCGGATGGCTTCTCTGGCTTTATCCCCCGGTTGCCCCCACCACCGATGGCTCCCCTCCCGGAAACGGATCAGGATGAACCGATTTATCCTGAAACTGGAGTGTGCCGACTTGTTTTAATTGCGGTCATGAGGTGGGTGTTCGACGCCGTGTGCTCGTTCTGTAAACAGGCTTGCCGGTGGCCAAACCCAGACGGTTGTTCTATTTTTCATTGATTATCATCGGATTATTGCCCTCATTTATCGTTTTAGCGAGAGCGGGAGCGCAACTTGAGTCCAGTATGATTATCTCGACGCGGTCCAGGTGGATCCAGCCCCGTCAGCACCTGCGAATCCTTAAGGTCCCAATCCCCCAAGGTTTGTCCCCAACCCCGCACGGACGGAACGGACAGGTCGGACCGTGTGGATGGCATGAAAGTAGGGCGGCTCGCAGGCTGAGACCCGCGGCAGGGTCAGACCTATCGTGGTCGGGTTCCGGCAGACTGAATCGTCTACGCCGGCGGAGTTCCGGGTGATCGGAACGGCTTGCCGGTGCGGGAAATGGCGGAGGGAGAGGGATTTGAACTCGTTGCCTTTCGCAAACATGATTTCGAGTCATGCGCAATCGACCACTCTGCCATCCCTCCGAGTGGGACGGGGAACATAGACGGAGACGGTTGGTCAACCGGAATATTTGCGCTGGCGCACCGCTTCGTAGAGGACGCAGGTGCAGGCGGCGGAGACATTGGAGGAGTCGGCCTGGCCCAGCATGGGGATGCGGATCTTGCACGGCCCGGGGCCAGCCATTCGCGGATCGAGGTCGAGTCGCCTGCAGCCCAGGATGAGGGCGGTGGGGCGCACGTCGACGCGATGAAAGATGTCCCGCTGGTGTCGTATGGTGGCCAGGGTCTGATGCCGCGTCTCGCGCCACGCGCCTCGGCGGAGCCGCAATCGAATTACCGGCGGCGAGGGCGCCGAGTTGGGCGCGGACGACGCCGGGATTCGTGGATCGTCGGTAGGAATGCGACCAGCACGCATCCAGGCTGCGGCGTCGGCGCAGGCGCAGCATGGTGCCGAGGCCGCGGCCTCGATGGAGACGCAGACCAGCAGGTGCTGGCGGGCAGCTCAACCGGCTGGCCAGGCGTCACCCGCGGGGCGATGGCGAGCAGGCCGTCGGGCCGGTCGCGATAGGACATCTTGGTGAAGGCGGGGCCGCCGTGATCGGCGATGATCTCGGCCTGGCCGCGGCGCAGGTCCTCGATCGAAGCTCGGCCTCGTTGCCGAGGAAGTGTTCGCTGTGGAAGAGGGTGGTGATGTGCGGGCGGTTGTCGACCGCGCGGTGATCCTGTGGTAGCCTTCGATCAGCACCAGCCCTCCGCGTCCCGTTCGCCGTGCGCTTGCGCAGCCGCGGCTACCGCGCTTGCCGCGGTCTGGGGCTGGTGATGATTTCTGGAGCGGGCATGGAGTCGGGTGGAAACAAACACCGCGACCGGGGGCCGCGGTGTTTCGGTGCCGAGCCGGGCGTTCAGGGCGCGGTGGGCGACGGCGCAGCAGCAGCGCGATGCCCGCGCCCCCAGGTCAGCAGCGAGGCGGCCAAGGGTTCCGGGGACGGCGTTGTAGACCTTGACGGCGAAGGTGGAGTCCGCGCCGATGACGTTGACCTGGCTGAATCCGGCGCGGGACCTGTTCGCCTCGTCCGCGTCCAGATAGAAGGAGGAGGCGGAGAGGTACTGGCTCCGCCGGCTGGACGAGGCGGGCGATACATCTGCGGGCCGAAGATGGAGCTGGGAACCGGCGTGCCGTCGTCGAGCTTCACGATGTTGCGGAACTCCACGGCCCAGAAAAAGTTCTGCGGCACCGCGATGTTGGGGACGGCGAAGCTCACCACATCCTCGAACGCGGTGAAGTCATAGGCGAGGACCGAGGAGGACCAGAGGGGGCTCGCCCCGGGCGATCCGCCGGTCCCCGTGGCGTCAAAGAGGTAGGCGTAGACATCCGCGGTGGTGTTGTCTTCCTGCAGGAGCACGCTGATGTCGATCTGCCCGATGGTTTCACCGCTGGCGTTGGCCAGCTTGGCGTCGTCGGCATAGCGCTGGTTGTTGGCCGTGGTCAGCGCGCTGAACACCGCGCCGCCGGTGGTGTCGAAAACAACCGACTGGGCCTGGGCGGAAACCGTCGCGGCGAGAAGCGAAAGGAGGATGGCTGTTTTTTTCATGGTGAAACCCCGGGTTGGCTGCAAAAATAGTCTTTTCCCGGGCGCCCCGGCAACATCTTTCGTCCTAAAAATCAATCCACCGGCGGGAGCAGGTCCGGGCGGCGTTCGCGGGTCCGTTCCAGCGCCTTCTCCCGGCGCCAGCGCGCGATCGCGGCGTGGTCGCCGGAGAGGAGGACCGGCGGGACGGGGAGGTCTTCGAAAACCTCGGGGCGGGTGTAGTGGGGATGGTCGAGCAGGCCGGAGCTGAAGGACTCGGCGGCGGTGCCGCCCTCGCCGCCGACGACGCCGGGCAGGAGGCGCACCACGGCGTCGATGACCACGGCGGCGGGCAGCGCCCCGTTGGTGAGGACATAATCGCCGATGGAGATCTCCTCGTCGACGAACAGGTCGCAGATCCGCTCGTCCAGGCCCTCGTAGTGGCCGCAGACGAAGACGAGGTGTTTCCGGGCGGCCAGTTCCTCGGCCCGGGACTGGCGGAAGGGGACGCCCTGGGGGGACATGTGGATGACCCAGGCGTCGTCGTCGAGGACGGAGCGGATGGCCGCCGCCATGGGTTCGGGCTTGAGCACCATTCCCGGGCCGCCGCCATAGGGACGGTCGTCGGCGGTGCGGTGGATGTCGGTGGTGAAATCGCGCGGATTGACCACCCGGTATCGCGCGGCCCCCAGCCGGGCGGCGCGCTTCATCATGCTCTCGCCGAGACAGGCCTCCAGCAGGGAGGGGAAGAGGGTGAGAACGTCAATGCGGAGAGGGTCGCCCATCCGCGGGGCTCCAATCAGTCGACGACTTCAACGGTCACGCGGCGCGCATCCCGGGCGGCCACCGCGCCGGCGATGGCGCGGATGGCGGAGATGGTCTTGCCGTTCTTGCCGATGATCTTGCCAAAGTCGGGCTTGCTCAGCCGGATCTCGTAGATGGTGGACTTCTGACCGGCCACCTCGGTGATGGCGATCTGCTTGTGATCCTCGGTCAGGGCCTCGATCACGGTCTTCAAAAAGGCGCGCATGGCGGTTCCGTTCAGGACGCGGCGGTCTTGGCGGCGAGCTTGGCGTGGGTGTCGCCCGGATGCGGCTTCGCGCGCTTGACGAGGGCGGCCACCTTGTCGGACATGATGGCGCCGACGCTCTTCCAGTAGTCGACCCGGTCCATCTTCAGGAACACGTCGCCGTTGGGCTTGCGGGGCTCGTAGAAACCCAGGGTCTCGAGAATGCGGCCATCGGTGGCATAGCGGGAGTCGCAGGCGACGACGCGGTAGGAGGCGGCCTTGTTGGAACCAGTCCTGCGGAGGCGGATTTTGACGGACATACCAGTTGTTTTCCTTGGGGTCGTAAGGTCCGGAGGGTTCCGGACGCGGGTTTTCCTTAAAGAGCCGCGAACATTACCTGCCCCGGCCCATGCGAAGCAACATCTTTTGCATCTTTTTTAACTTGGGGGCCATTTCCTGGGTCTGGCGGAACTGCTTGAGCAGGTCGTTGACGTCCTTGACGGTGGTCCCGCTGCCCCGGGCGATGCGGATCCGGCGCTTGGCGTGGATGGTGGCCGGCTTGCGGCGCTCGCCGGGGGTCATGCTGAGGATGACCGCCTCGAACTTCTGCGACTTCCGCTGCGCCAGCTCCGCCGCCTTCTCCCGCTGGTCCGCCGGGATGCTGGGCATGCCCGGCAGCATGTCCATCAGCTTGTTGACCGGACCCAGCTTCTTCATCTGGCGGATCTGGGCGAGAAAGTCGTTCAGGTCGAGCTGGTTGCTGAACAGCCGTTCCTCCATCCGTTTCATCTCGTTCTCGTCCATCGACTCCTGGGCGCGCTCGACAAGGCTGACGACGTCGCCCATGCCGAGGATGCGGGAGGCGAGGCGGTCGGGATGAAAGGGCTGGAGGTCCTCCTGCTTCTCGCCCACCCCGATCATCAGGATGGGGCAGCCGACCACCGAGCTGACCGACAGGGCCGCGCCCCCGCGGGCGTCACCGTCCAGCTTGGTGAGGATCATGCCGGTGAGGCCGACCTTCTCATGGAAGGTCTTCGCGACGTGCACCGCCTCCTGGCCGATCGCCGCGTCGAGCACGATCACCGTGTTGCGCGGCTGGATGAAGGCCTTGAGGTCGCTCAACTCGGAGACCAGCTCGTCGTCGATCTGGAAGCGGCCGCCGGTGTCGTAGATGACCAGGTCGTGCCCGTTGCGCAGGGCGAAGTCGCGCGCCCGCATGCCGAGGTCCGGCACGGTCTCGCCGGGTTTGGGGGCGAGCACCTCGACACCCGCCTGTTCACCCAGCACCCGCAACTGTTCCACCGCGGCGGGGCGGCGGATGTCGCACGCGACCAGCAGCACCCGGCGTCCGCCGTTCTTCCACTTCATCGCCAGCTTGCCGGTGGTGGTGGTCTTGCCCGCGCCGTGCAGACCCAGCATCAGGATCTGCGCCGGCTTGCCGGACAGGTCGAACTCCGCCGACTTGCCGCCAAGCAGGGCCACCAGCTCGTCGTGCACCCGCGCGACGAACTGCTGGCCGGGGTTGACGCCGTCGAGCGTGGCCTGCCCGAGCACCTTTTCGCGGACGTCGGCGATGAATTTCCTGACCACCTCGAAGTGGACGTCGGCCTCCAGCAGCGCCAGCCGCACCTCGCGCAGCGCGTCCTGGATGTTGGACTCGGACAGCTTGCCGTGGCCGCGGAGGTTCTTGAAGGTCTTTTGCAGGGACTGGGTGAGCGATTCAAACATGGAGGGGTCTTCGGGGTTCGTGTGGGGAGACGTCAGGGTTTGAGCTTGATCGGGGGGAGCCCGGCATCGGGAGGGGGGGGGCCTCCGGCGTGAGCCCTCGTCGGAAATCAAGACGGTGCGGTTGATCACGGTGGTGTCGACAAACCCCCACTCCTCGCAGCGTTCGCAGGGAACCACCTTGGAATCCTTCACGTAACGCCCCATGCCGGAACATCTCGGGCACAGCTCCTGGTTGGAAGGATTGGGCATCTTGATCAGGCGTCGTCCGGTGCCAAAGCACACCGGACAGTCGATCCACAACTCGGGGCTGTCCGGATGGCGGACCACCCCCTTCGGCCGCCCGTCATCGCCTGCGCAATGAGGACAGGCCACCTCCCGGGTGGGCGCGATCTGGGTCCTCTCGCTGATCGGCTTCGGGCGCAGATCCCTTTTTTCGGCCCATTTGTACTGGAAGTAGGCCGCCGCAGCCGCGAGCGGAAGGAGGATCAGCCATTGCCGGCCCGCGGTGGGCTTCCGGTAGGCGCGCCGTCCGGTGGATTACGGCAGGCGGCTGCGTCTAGGTGGTTGTGTTACGACGAAGAGTCCCATTCCAGGTCGCGGTTGCGATGCGGGGCAGGCCGCGGAGGTCGTTCACGATGCGGGCGTGCTCGTACCCCAGCTCCTGCAGGTGGTGGAGCATCACCATGCCTTGCGACGCCCCGATTTCAAGCAGGATGTTCCCTCCGGGCGCGAGAATGCCGCGGGCCTCCGCGAGCAGCCGGACCGGCAGTTCATGCCCGCGCCGCCCCCCGAACAGCGCCAGCGCCGGCTCGCGCAAGACCACCTGCGACTCCAGCCGGTCGCGCTCCTCCTCGCCGATGTAGGGCGGGTTGGAGACCAGCACATGCACCGGCGGCCGCAGCGGCGCGGTCAGATCGCCCTCGCAAAATACCACCGCCGCCCCGAGCCGCTCCGCGTTGTCGCGGGCCAGGTCCAGGGCGGCGGGGCTGATGTCGACTGCGAGCACTCGCGCGGACGGATGCGCGAGGGCCAGATGGATCGCGATGCACCCGGTGCCCGTGCCGATGTCCGCCGCGACCGCGCCGGGTCCGCGGGTGGCCAGGCACTCCGACGCCAGCAGCGCCAGTTGTTCCGTCTCGGGCCGGGGAATCAGCGCCGCCGGGGAGCAGCGGATCACATGTCCGAGGAAATCCGTTTCGCCAGTGATGTGCTGCCACGGCTCGTGGCGCAGCAGGCGTTCGATCAACTCCAGAAACGCGTCCGCTTGCGGCTGCGACAAAACCGGCGGCCCGCGCAGGCCGATTTCCAGTCGCGGAACCCCGAGCACCCGCGCCAGTGCCAGTTCGGCCTTGAGCCGCGCCTCCGGCACCCCGCCGGCGGCCAGGCGGGCGGTTTGTTCGGCAAGGTGTTTGGCCGGAGAAGACATGCCCCACCCATGCCCGCTTGGCGGCCGTCGTCAACGCCGAACCGTCCGAAGACAAACGGGGGGTGTCAGGAAACGAACAAAGCAGGAATTCGAATGAGGGTTTATGAGGAAGGCTGGAAGGCTGGAAAATTGGGTGTGTCATACAGGTCATGGGATGTGTCCCGCGGCCATGGCGATGATTCGGTCTTCGTCGCCGCGCATCCCCGGGCACGCCAATCTCCGGATTTGCATCGCAGCCGCAGCCTCCGTGGCGGGCGGCGTTTTCCTGAAGAGTTGACATCCGGGGCGAGCGAATCGATTTTGTTCGCATGTTCGCGTCTCTGGTATGGCCGTTCAAGATCACACTGGTTCTGCTGGGAATCGGATTCGTCTGGGCGGTCGCCACCGCGAAAAAATCTTCCCAGGCTTATCTGCGCATCTTTTGTCTGTTCCTCGCGTTCATCCCTTCCTGCACCGGGATATCCCTCCTCATGGATTCGTTTCGATACGGCCGGTTTCACCACGAGAACATGCGGTCGCTGGCCGGCGACAAGTACGTGATCTTGCCTGCCGGAGCCACCAACATCGAGTTGTTCAAGCACAGCAAGGGACATCTCGCACAATTTTCCATCACCACCCCCGAGTTGATGGCCTGGATCAAGGCGCAGCGGGCGATCCGGCCGGATCTGAATGCGCCATCGCGGCAAGAGAGCGAAAAACCCGGTAATTTCGAGCCTTCGACCTTTGTGGAGACCTTCAAGCCGATTGGGGCGTCCTGCGATTCCTCCATGATCGAGTACGCCATCAGCCTGTCTGATCGCGGGGGCAATTACCGGGTATGGCACTCACCCGGCAGTGGTGTGGCGTTTCTTCGCGCCTACTATTGGTGACACCGCACCCTTCTGAATGCTCGCACCCCGCCCGGCGTCCATCCCGCCACAACCCCGGAGACCCCATGCAACCCCTGCGCACGCTCACCCTCGTTCTCGCCGCCGCGGCCGGCCTCGTCCGCGCGGAGGAGGGCTTCACCCCCATGTTCAACGGGACCGACCTCACCGGCTGGCGTGGCAAGGAGGGCTACTGGTCCGTCCAGGACGGCGCGATCCGCGGCGACACGACGAAGAAGCCGCTCGGCAAAAACACCTTCCTGATCTGGGACGGGGGCAAACCGGCCAACTTCGAACTCAAGCTGTCCTTCCGCATCCAGAACGGCAATGGCGGCGTGCAGTACCGGAGCGAGGAACTCCCCGATTTCGCGGTCAAGGGCTATCAGGCCGAGGTCGAGAACGCCCCCGGCAAGGTCGGGTTCCTCTACGACGAAAAAGCCCGCGAATGGCTCGTCAACGTCGGCGACATCATGGAGATCACCGCCAGCGGGGAGAAGAAGGTCGTCGGCAAGGTCTCGAACGTCGAGGAACTCAAGAAGACCGGCTATTACCACGCCAAGGACTGGAACGAGTACCACATCATCTGCCGCGGCAACCACGTCCTGCACTACCTGAACGGCCATCCGACGGTGGAATTGATCGACAACGACGTGAAAGGCCGCCACCTTTCCGGCGTCATCGCACTGCAGATCCACGCGGGTCCCGGCATGGTGGTTGATTACAAGGACCTCCGCATCAAGGAACTCAAGGGGAGCTACGGCGACGCGCGCCGGCTCTTCAACGGCACCGATCTCGCCGGCTGGACCGTGCCCTTTGAAAACGTGAAGGCCGCCAGCACGTTCACCGTCAAGGACGGGGTGCTGCATGACGGCGGCAATCCGGCCGGGTACATCCGCACGACCGACGACTTCGGCAGCTACGTCCTGCGCCTGCAGATCCGGCATCTCACCGAAGGCAACTCCGGCGTCCTGCTCCGCATGGCCGGCGGCGACAAGGTCTGGCCCAAGTCGATCGAATGCCAGGGCCAGTTCCGCGCCAAGGGCGACATCTGGAACATCGACAACTTCCCCATGAAGACCGATCCCGCCCGCACCGACGGCCGCCACACCGTCAAGATGCACCCCGACAACGAGAAGCCGCTGGGCGGCTGGAACGACTACGAGATGGTCCTCAAGGGCGGCGATCTGGAGATCTACGTCAACCGCCTCCTGCAAAACACCGCGACCGGATGCGATGCGACCCCCGGCAAGATCTGCTTCCAGTCCGAGGGCTCCGAGGTCGAGTTCCGCAATATCGTGCTGATTCCGGTCGAATAATCCGCCTGGCAAAAAGCCCGGGTTCCGATGACCGGAACCCGGGCTTCTTTCTGGTTCCGGTCACCGGAATCGGGGTCTTATTCCGCTTTTTTCGCCTTCTTGGCGGCCTCTTCGCGCGCCTGTTCGACCACCGGCAGGATGTCGGACAGCGGGATCAGGACCGGTTCGGCGCGGGCGCCCATCTGCATGGCCCCGGGGCGCACTTCGCTCGTCGAGGTGTTGCCATCGCGGCGCACCAGCGTGAAGCCGAGCAGTTCGCCGGCCAGGTTGAAGACCGGCGCGCCGGGATCGTTCGCTCCAAGCCAGGCCGTGCGGGGTTTGGTCAGGGAGGCCAGCACGCGGCCGGGGCGGATCGACACCTCGCTGTTCATCTCGCGGCTCAGGCGGGTCACCGACAGGAGGTAGTCCAGCAGGCCGGCTTGGCGGCGCCCGCGCCCAGTTCGATCGGCACCAGCCGGGCGGCTTGCTCGGGGGTCAACGGCTTTTCGGGGGCGATGAAGGCCAGGTCGAGATCATCGTCCGTCAGCACCACCCGGCCCGGAAACTCGGTCCCGTCGGGCAGCTTGATGCGCACTTCCTTGAGCTGGCCGCTCACGGTGATGGTCTGCTGTTCGCCGCCGACGTTGACGGTCATGGGCTTCATCATCTTGGCCGGGTTGAGGATGCCGTCGGAAACGAGGATGAGGCCGGATTTGTCGATCACGGTGCCGAGCGCCTCCGATTTCTGCTCCTGGTTGCCGCCCGCCATCGCGGCGAGCTTGCCTTCGACGGAGATCTCGACCACGCCTTCGATCTGCAGGATGGAGGCGGCCTTGGTCTCGGCGAGTTTGCGGCCGGCGTCGGCCACCTCGTCGGCGCGGAGCAGGCAGGGAAGGGCGGCGATGGCCGCGAGGATCATGCGGTTCTTCATGGGTGCTTTCAGGTTTTGGGTTGGGGAGCGCTGCCGCTCCAGTTCGGTTCGATCTCGATGTACTGGGTGCTGACGTCGCGCTGGATGAACATGCGCACATGGCGCGGGCGGGCCTGGTCCACGGCCTTGAGCGCGGCCTTGAGCGCGTCGACATCACCGGTCGGCCGGTCCTGCACCGTCAGCAGGATGTCCTGCTTGCGGAGGCCGCCCAGGGAGGCCCAGCCGCCCTGTTCCACGTTGGTGACCATCAGGCCCTTGACGTCCTCCGGCAGGTCGGCGTCGAGGCGGTCCTGGTAGGAAAGCTCGCGCACCTCGAATTCGAAGTCGCCGTCCTTGTGCTGCGCCAGCGACTCCTCCTCGGTCGGGGGCGCCTCCAGGGTCATCGGAACCGTGGTCTTCGCGCCCTCGCGCAATACGGTGAACTCCACCTTGTCTCCCGCGCGCTTGCGGCGGACCATGGTGCGGAAGACGTCCGAATCCTCGGGGCGCGACGCCTCGATGGCCGCGCCGTCCAGGTGGGTGAGGATGTCGCCGACCTGGAAGCCGGCCTTCTCCGCCGCCTGCCCCGGGAACAGGGCGGTGACGCGGACGCCGCGGCCGTTCTCGATCTTCAGCGCGCGCGCGATGTCCAGCGTCAGCACCTGGGTGCGCATCGCCGCCCACGGCTTTTTCGCCCTGGCCGGCCGGTCGGGATCCTCCTCGCGCCCGATCTCCACCACCGTGATCATCTTTTCCTTGTTGCGGTCGAATGCGACGAGCACCTCCCGCCGCTCGTCCGCTCCCTTGAGCAATTCCGCCGTGAGCGATTCCAGCGCGGCCAGATCCTTCACCGGCCGGCCCTCCACCGCGGTGATCACGTCGCCCTTCGACACCGCCGGCTTGGCGGCCGCCGCGCCAAAGCCCTCGCGCAGCGTGTCCACCAGCACCCCGTCGGTGTTCTTGCGGTTCATGGTGATCGCGGCGATCCTGGTGATGTCCCGCGCGGTCATGCCCCACTCCTTCAATTCGCGCGGCAGCTTCTGCGCATGCTCGCGCTCCTCGGTGGTCAGCTTCACCGCCACCGTTTCACCCGCCCGTTCCAGCACGACCTCCACCTCCCGCCCGACCGGTGTCGTGGCCACGATCTGGTTGAAGACCGGCATGTCCTCCGGGATGGCCGCGTCGGTGGCGACACCGTTGAATCGCACGATCACATCGCCCGCCCGGATGCCCGCCCGCGCCGCCGGGGAGTCGTCGAGCACCCCGCCGACCAGGACCCCGCCCGCCTTGCTCTCCACGCCCCGCAGCCGCGGCTGCGTCATCAGGCCCGTCCAACTGCGGCGCACAAAACCCTGGCGGATGATTTCCTCCGCCACCTGTCGCGCCAGATTGCCCGGGATCGCCCCGCCCAGCGAGGCCACCCCGATCTCATTGATACCGATGACCTCGCCCGCGCGATTGGCCAGCGGACCGCCGCTGTTCCCGCCGAAGATCACCGCGTCGTGGGCGAGCCACCGCACCAGCGAACCCACGTCCTCCCCCTCCATGCGCAGCGTCCCCTCCATCATCTTGGGCAGGATCAGCCTCGTGTTGGCCACGATGCCCTGCGTCACCGACTGGCTCAGCGCCCCGGGACTGCCCAGGGCGAAGACCGCGTCCCCGACCTTCACCCGGTCCGAGTCGCCCCACACCGCGACTGGCAGCGGCGCCTTCGGGTCCTTGCGCTGGTCCAGCTTGAGCTTCAGCACCGCGATGTCGGTCAGCGGGTCCGTGCCCACCAGCTCCGCGTCGATTTCCTGCTGGTCGGCGAGATTCACCACCAGGCGGTTGGCCCGGCCGGCGACATGGTGGTTGGTGACCAGGTAGCCGTCCTCCGAGATGATCACCCCGCTGCCAGCCGCGCGCGCTGCCGCTTGATGCGACCGTTCTCCGATTCGTCGCTGACCACGTAAATCCGCACCAAAGCGGGGAAGACCCGCCGCACCGCTTCCTCGGACAGGCGCTCCGCGCTTGCGCGCGCAACACGGCGGGGGTGAGGGTGAGGGCGGCGGCGATCAGGAGGGAGAGGTTTCCATGAAGCACCTATGGAGCCCGGCGAAGGAAAGTCGTTCAAAAAATTATCCTCTGCAACATATCCGGCGCGTCTTCCCCGGTTTCCATCCTCCGCTTTTCTCCTTGCCCGCGCCTGAAATCACCTCCATGCCAGCTCTCGCACATGACCGTCGCCGCCGACATGCTCCCCTCCCCTGCTGGGCCACACCTCTCGCCGAACTCGGGCAGAGGCTGGAGGCCGATTTGCGGCCCGCGCACGCGGGGGCGCTTTGGCGGGCGCTTCACCAGGGGCCGGCCGCCTCGGCGCCGACGACCGTTCCGCCCTGGTCCCGCCGTCGCGCCGCTGGCTGGACGAACACCTGGAGGTGGATCTCACCGCCCGTTTGCCGGAGCTGACCCGCGCCGTGCCCAGCGAGGACGGCCTCGCCCACAAGCTGCTGCTCCGCCTGGCCGACGGACAGGAGATCGAGACGGTCGTCATGGGCTATCCCGGCCGGTTCACCGCCTGCCTCAGCA
This sequence comes from Kiritimatiellia bacterium, assembly GCA_046346795.1. Taxonomy (GTDB): domain Bacteria; phylum Verrucomicrobiota; class Kiritimatiellia; order SS1-B-03-39; family UBA6053; genus JAXMHJ01. The sequence goes on along the minus strand of JAXMHJ010000016.1, from coordinate 50,980 downwards.
CCCAGGCCGGGTGCGCCCTCGGGTGCGTTTCTGCGCCACCGGACAGATGGGTTTTCGCGGCACCTGCGCGCCGGGGAGATCGTCGCCCAGGTCGCGATCGCGCGGCGGTGTTCCTGCACGACCGCGGGTTGAAGGGGCCGCGCAACCTGGTGCTGATGGGCATGGGCGAGCCGCTGCACAACTACGAGAACGTGATGCAGGCGCTCGACATCGTTCGCGACGACCGCGGCCACGGCATCGGCCCCGCGCGCGTCAGTGTGAGCACGGTCGGCCTGGTCCCGCCATCCGCCGTTTCACCGAGGAGGGCCGTCCGTACAACCTGGCCGTCAGCCGCACGCGGCCGATGGACGAGGAGCGCTCCCGTCTCCTGCCGGTCAACCGCCGCTGGCCGTTGTCCGAACTCATCGCCGCCTGCCGGGATTACACGGAACGCACCGGGCGCAAGATCTTCTTCGGATGGACCCTCATCGCCGGGCGCAACGACACCCCCGAACAGGCCCGCAAGGTGGCCGCGCTGTTGCGGGGGCTCAACGCCCATGTGAATCTGATCCCCCTGAACCCGACCGGCGGATTTGCCGGCGACGGCCCCGCCGGGGAGTCCGCCCGCGCCTTTCACCGGATTTTACGCGAGGCCGGGCTGCCCAGCACCCTGCGCCAGCGCCGCGGCATCGACGTCGCCGCTGGCTGCGGCCAGCTCAGCGCCCGCAACGCGCGGTTTTCAAGCAGGGTTTCTTCCTGAGTTCCTGAGTTCCTGATAAAACCCGAATTCGCTTCAATAGCTTTCGCGTTTTCCAGATTGCCTCGCAGCCGCAAGCCCCGTGGCCCCGGGCTCCAGGCTTCTTCCAGCCTTCCAGCATTCCTCATCAAATCAGATCCCGCCGACCTCCACCAGCAGCCCGCGCTTGTGCAGCATCTGGATGGCCTCGACGTCGATGGCGTGGCCGGCCTTGAACGAGGTGATCTTGCCGAGGAAGCGGCCCTCGTCGATCAGCGCCACCGCCGCCAGCAGGTCCAGCACGGCCCGGTGCCACACGGCTTCGAGGCCCTTGCCGTTGTGCACGCAGCGCGGCTTGTTGTGGTAGAACCATTTGCCCGCGATGAGCACGTTGCGGCGGGTGTAGCCGAGGTTGCGCACGTCGGCGAAGAGTTTGCCGATGGTCTGGCAGTAGAGCTTTTTAGAGGCGGAGGTGTTGGTGCGCGCGACGGCCCCGTGGCGGAAGTGTTCCCGGTTGACCGGGAACTGGATGCGCTGGCGGCCGATGGCGTGGGGGAACTGGATGGCGCAGTCGAGGTCGAGGGCGGGGCGCGCGGGGTCGGCCGGCGCGAAGATGAGGAACTTGCCCTGCGGGGTCACGAAGCTGACCTTTTCCTTCACGGTGACGTAGCGAACGGGCGCGGCGGTTTCGACGCTGCCGGCCTTTTCCAGCGCGTCGACCAGGTCGAGGCTGCCCAGGTCGAAGAGGGGCGGGTCGCCGGAGTCGATCCGGATCATCAGGTTGTCGATGTCGAACCCCATGCGCAGGGCGATGATGTGTTCGACGAGGCGGATGTAGTTGTGGGGCGAGCCGGAGCGCAGCACGATGTTGCTGACGATGTTGCCGGTGGTCCAGACGTTGTGGATGGAGACCTTGACGGGCAGGTCGTCGGCGCGGTCGGTGCGGTCGAACCACCATCCTTCCCGGTCGGTGGGCGCGAAGGTGAGGGTGCGGATGGCCTTGCCGAAGAAGGTGCCGGGGCCGCGCACGGTGACCGGTTCGCGGATGGTCCTGGCCCGGCGCAGGAGGGGCGCGGGGGCGGTGTCCATCAGGTTCTGGTCCACCGGCATGGCCTGGAAGGACGCGTACGATTGCCGCAGGAGGGCGGGATCTCCCGCCAGGAGGGTGCCGAATGGGTCTGGATTCATGGGGCTGGGGGCATTGCATGATTTCGATTGAAAGGCAAGGACGGGAACGCTACCGCGTTGGGCCGTTCGGAGCGTAGCGCAGTCTGGCTAGCGCATCAGCTTTGGGAGCTGAGGGTCGTGGGTTCAAATCCCACCGCTCCGACCAATATTCCCTTGTTTTCCGGCGTTTTCGCGTTTCGATGCGGCGGCGTTGTTGGCAGGTGAAACAGCAAAACGAGGATGAGATGAGCGATCTGTCCGTGAAAAGACTGTGGGATGCCTTGACTCCGGAAGAAAAACTGGAGGCGTGCCGGACCGTGTGGACCTCGAAACACATGGCCGGCGGCGTCGCCTCCGAAATCACCGCCGAACTCGCGAGACTCATGCGGTTCCGGCCGATGCAGATGCTGAAGCAGCCGCCGGAGGTGCCGGCCCGCTGGCTGTCCTCGCGGCAGAACCCCGGCTTCCGGACGCACCTCCGGGGTCTGGTCATGGCCTGGCTGATCGGTCCCGGCAAAACGGTCCTGGAAACCTTCCTGAACTCGATGGCCGTCCCCCATACGGATGGCTTTCTGGCCGAGGAGGCCACGCCTCCCACCACCGAGGCCTCTGCAACGGGCGTGCGCACCCTGCGGCGGGAACACGGCGACCGGGTGGCCGCGATCTACCTGGGCTTCCTTCTTTCCGACAGCGGGGACGCCTTCTGGGCCGCCCTGCCGGCAGCGCTGGCGGGCGAGGGGTTCGACCCCGCCTCGGTCGTCTGAGGTGCGGCTGCCGGGCGGCTCCAACCTTTCCCCGGCGCATTCCGACGACCGGGGTCGGGAAGAAACGATCCGCGCAGCCGTGATGATTTTCTGATGATTTCAGTGGATTTTCGATTCCACAAAACGGCGCTGGCTGTATAACCGGGCGATGCAACACCTCCCTGCGCATCGGTCTCTTCGGCATCGGTCTCGACACCTACTGGCCCCAGTTCGCAGGCCTGAAGGAGCGGCCGAGGGTGCCACGTGGCCCGCGTCGCGAAAAAGCTCGAGCGCCCCGGCGTGGAGATCGTCAACGTCGGCCTCGTCGACAACCCGGACCGCGCGGCCGCGGCCGGACGGGAACTGCGCCAGGCGGATGTCGACCTGATCTTCCTGCATGTGACGACCTACGCGCTCTCCTCGACGGTGCTGCCGGTGATCCGCCGCGCGAAGGTCCTGGTCGTCGTGCTGAACCTCGCGCCGGAGCCGGCCATCGATTACGCGGCCTTCAACGCGCTGGGCGACCGCACGAAGATGACTGGCGATTGGCTGGCCTTCTGCTCGGCCTGCCCCGTGCCCGAGATCTCCAACGTGCTGCAGCGCGCGGGCATCCCCTTCCATCAGATCACCGGGGTGCTCGACCACGACCCCGTGTGCTGGAACGAGATCGACGCCTGGGTGGAGGCCGCGCGCGTGGCGGCCGGCATGGCGAACAACCGGCTGGGCCTGATGGGCCACTACTACGCCGGCATGCTCGACATCTATTCCGACGTCACCCTGCAGAGCGCGGTCTTCGGCACGCATGTGGAACTGCTGGAGGTGGACGAGCTGGCCGCGCTCCGCCGCGACGTCGGCGCCGCCGCGATCGAGGCGCGGGTGCGCGAGTTCCGGCAGGTCTTCGACGTGCAGCCGGACTGCCCCGCGGACGACCTGAACGAGGCCGCCCGCACCGCGGTCGCGCTGGACCGGCTGGTGGCGGAGTATCGCCTGGGCTCGATGGCCTACTATTACAAGGGCACGGGCGTGGCCGAAAACGAGGCCGCGGTCGCGTCGATCATCCTCGGCACCTCGCAGCTCACCGGGCGCGGCATCCCGGTCGCGGGCGAGTACGAGGTGAAGAACGTCCAGGCCATGAAGATCATGGACCTCTTCGGCGCGGGCGGGTCGTTCACCGAATACTACGCGATGGACTTCACCGACGATGTCGTGCTGATGGGCCATGACGGCCCCGGGCACATCGCGATCGCGCAGGGCCGCACCAAGGTCCGGCCGCCAGGGGCTGTACCACGGCAAGGTCGGCCGCGGCGTCTCGGTCGAGATGGCGGTCAAGCACGGCTCGGTCACGCTGCTCTCGGTGATCGAGCGTCCCGGCGGCAGACTCGCGTTGCTGCACGCGCACGCCGAGTCGGTGCCCGGCCCGATCCTCGAGATCGGCAACACCAACAGCCGCTACCGCCGGCCTGCGGCGCGCGCGAGTTCCTCAACTGCTGGAACGCCGCCGGGCTCAAGTGCGCATCATTGCGCCGTCGGCCTCGGCCACATCGGCGACAAGCTCGACAAGCTCGGCCGGTTGCTGGGGCTGGAGAGCATCCGGGTGGTTGTCGAGAACCCCGGGCGGGGGAGGCGCGCGCCCGGGGTGGCGTCCCGGTGGTGACACGGGCGGAATTCAGGTATACTGGCCGCCATGAAAACACGACCGTCCGAGCCTACGCGGCAGAGCGCCGCGTCCGCCCTTTCCCCCCATCCGATATCCCGGCGTGAACCGGGGCTGCTCGATGTTGAAATCGAGATCCCACCGCGGGCTCGCCATTCGACCTCCACCAGGCCCGGAATGAATGGAAAAACACCGTGTACTCCCTTGCGTGCCCGGGCATGAGATTGTCGGTCGCGTCACCCGGGTCGGACCGCGGGTCACCCGGTTCCAGCCCGGCGACCTGAGCGCGGTCGGGTGCATGGTGGACTCGTGCCGACCTGTCCGAGCCGCCGGGCGGCCTGGAGCAATACCGCCATTCCTTCCCCACCTTCACCTACAACGGGCTGGACAAGCATACGGGCGGGCTGACGTTCGGGGTTACTCCTCGCACATCGTGGTGGACGAGGCCTTCGTGCTGCGCGTGCCGGCGGGGCTGGACCTGGCCGCCACCGCGCCGCCGCTGCTGTGCGCGGGCATCACGACCCATTCGCCGCTCCGCCACTGGAAGGTGGGCCCGGGCAGAAGGTGGGCATCGTCGGCCCGGGCGGGCTCGGACACATGGGCGTGAAGTTCGCCCGTGCGTTCGGGGCGCACGGTCCTGTTCACCACTCCCCGGGAAAGGTCGACGACGGTCTCCGTCCGGGCGCACGAGGTGGTCGTGTCCACCGATGCCGGCGCGATGCAGCGCATTCGGCCAGCTTCGACTTCATCCTCGACGCGGTGTCGGCGGAGCACGACATCAACGCCTACCTGGGCCTGCTGAAGCTGGATGGCACGCTCACCCTGGTGGGCGCGCCGGAGCGGCCGCTGCCGGTGGCCGTGTTCAACCTGATCCTGCCGCGCCGCAACTTCGCCGGCTCGGCCATCGGGGGCATCGCCGAGACGCAGGAGATGCTGGATTTCTGCGCGCTGCACCGGATCGTGTCGGACATCGAGTTGATTCCCATCCAGGAGATCGCACGAGGCGTGGGACTGGCTGCTGCGCCAGGATGTGCGCTACCGTTTCGTCATCGACATGGCCTCCCTCCAGGCGTGAACATCCTCGTCGCAGGCGGGGGCGCCGCCGGATTTTTCGCCGCCATCGAGGCCCGCCGGAATTTTCCCGGGGCGGAGGTGCTGCTGGTGGAGAAGAGCCGCGAATGGCTGGCCAAGGTGTCCATCTCCGGCGGGGGGCGGTGCAACGTCACCCATGACTGCGCCGACCCGAAGCGGCTGGCCGCGAACTATCCGCGGGGTTCCCGCGAGTTGCTGGGACCGTTCCACCGGTTCAACCCCGCGCACACGGCCGGGTGGTTCGCGTCGCGCGGCGTGGAACTCAAGGCCGAGGCGGACGGGCGGATGTTCCCGGTGACCGACTCGTCGCAGACCGTCGTGGACTGCCTGTTGCGCGAGGCGCGGGCCGCCGGTGTGCGCATGGACAACCTGCGGGGCGTCGCGGGCGCCTCATTCGAAGCCGCCAGCGGCCGGTTCTCCGTCCGGCTGTCGGATCAGACCACGCTGGCGGCCGACCGGTTGATGATCGCCACCGGGGGCAATCTCAACTCGGGCGGTTGGGAGGCCGCCGCGCAACTGGGCCACACCATCGAGACCCCGGTGCCCTCGCTCTTCACCTTTCACATCGCGGACCCCGTGCTGGAGGGGCTCTCGGGGATCACGGTGCCGGACGTCGAGCTTTCCATCCCCGGGACGCGCCTGGCCCAGCGCGGGCCGCTGCTGGTGACCCATTGGGGGCTGAGCGGCCCCGCGGTCCTGAAGCTGTCGGCCTGGGGGGCGCGGGACCTGCACGGGCGCGAGTACCGGTTTCCCGTGAAGGTCAATTTCGCCCCCGGCCGCAACGAGGCGTGGATCCGCGAGGGCATCTTCCGGATGCGCACGGAGCACGGGCGTTCGAAGGTCGTCAACCAGCGTTTGGTGGACATGCCCCAGCGCCTCTGGGAGCGGCTGGTCGGGATGGCCGGGGCGGGGGACGTCCTGTGGGCGATGCTTCCGCGGGCGGCGGCGGAGAAACTGGCCGCCGCGCTGGCCGGGCTGGTTTTGGAGGTGGGGGGCAAGTCGATGAACAAGGACGAGTTTGTGACCTGCGGCGGGGTGAGGCTCTCCGAGATCGATTTCCGCACGTTCGAAAGCCGCGTCCAACCCGGTCTGTTCTTCGCGGGGGAGGTGCTCGACATCGACGGGATCACCGGCGGATTCAACTTCCAGGCGGCCTGGACGGGGGGATGGACCGTCGGACAGTCGATCGGGCGGCCGTCCGCAAACCCGGCGCCGGACGGGAACGTGGTTGACAGCGGCCCATCCTGATTGATTCTGCCCGCATGCCTGAACCCGTCCCAACCTTCCGCCCCCGTTCCCGCCGCCGCACCATTCGGAATCTGCTGATCCTCATCCTGCTGCTGGCCGGAATGGTCCTCATCCTGCCGGCCCTTCTCTCCACCGCGCCCGCCCGCAACGTCCTGCTCGCGCAGGTGTCTCGTCAGACCGGTCTGGTGCTGGACGCGACCCGCCTGCGCTTCTCCTGGCTGTCGGGGCTGGACGTTCAGGACCTCCAGATCGCGCGGGCGGGGGTCTTCACGGCGAAGGTGGAGAAGGTCACCGTGGAGAAGGGCCTCCTGGCCATTCTGCGCGACCACAGCGCGGGCCTGGTGAGCGTGGAGAAACCCGAGGTGGTCCTCGCCCCCGGCGCGGGACGTCCGCCGGCACCCCGGGGCGCGTCATCGTCCGGAACGGACGTTCCGGGGGCCGGCGCGACGCTCCGGGATCTGGTCCGCTTTGACTGGCCGGCCTGGACGGTTAGCCTCCGCATCCAGGACGGGATCGTCACGATGCCGGCGGGCCTTTCCGGCAAGCAGGAGAAGATCGACACCCTCCTCGCCGACGCGTCCCTGGCCTCCCGTCCGCCCCGGCTGGAGGTGAAGGCCTCGGCCCGGAATTCGTCCACCGGCGGCCGGCTGGATCTCAAGCTGCTGTCGACGGCCCCGTCCGACACCGGGCTGACGCTGGACGACATCCGTCATGAGGGCGTTCTGGACTTCGCGGGAATGCAGATCCAGCCCCTGCTCATGCTCCTGCCGTCGCTGCCTCCGGGCGCGTCCACCTCGGAGGGGCAGGCGGGCGCCACTCTCCGGTTCCGGGGGAACGGCATCTCCAACCTGAGCGCGCAGGGGGCCGTGGATGTGGACGACCTGCTGTTGCGCGGCGTCTTCCCGGCGGGGGACGAACCGCTGGTGGACCGGCTGCAGATCGCGGTGCAGGGCGCGGTGACCAACGGGATCCCGACCAATCTCAACGTGAACATCACCACGCCCTTCCTGCGCATGCAGGTCAACCAGGATCCGCGTGCGGCGGGCATCGGCGACCGGTTGAACCTGATCGCCGCCCTGGATGTCCCGTCACTGGCCACGCTGCTGCCGCGCACCATGCGCCTGCGCCCCGACGTGGTGATCAGCAGCGGCAATCTCCAGCTACGCGGCCAGTTGGAGCTGGGGTCGAACATCCAGGTGCGGCTGCTCGCGCAACTGCCCGACCTGAAGGGCCGGATGGGCGGGGAGCCGCTGGCGCTCGATGAACCCGTGTCGGTCGAGGCCGATGTGCGCTGGGGGGCCGACGGCCTGGACATGAAGATGATGCGTTTGCGGAGCGGCTTTGCAAACCTCGAGGCCTCCGGAAGGCCCGGTCAGCTCTCCGCCACGGGGAGTCTGGATCTCGCGAAGGCCTCCGCGCAGGCGGGAACCTTCATGCAACTGGGGCCCCGCACCCTGGGCGGCGTGCTCCGGTTTTCGCTGGGCACCCGGTGGACGGAGGGGGACCTGAAACTCGAGGGTGTGTCCGTCAAGGCGGACGCCCTCGGTCTCTTGTGGGCCACGCCCGGCGGGCCGGCGATCCGCAACGAGGACGTCGCCCTGGAGGTCTCGCTGAACCGCGGCCCGGCGCCGGACTGGTCCGCCGCGGCGGTCTCCCTCACCGCCAGCAACCGCAATGTGAGCGTGGCCGCGGGCGGCAATGGATTCGATCTCGGCCATTTTCCGGGAGCCGCGCCACGGATGACGGTGACCGCCCGGGCCGATCTGGGCGGACTGTCGAAGTGGTTTCCGGGCATGCCGGCCCTGGAGGGCGTGGTGGTGCTGGCGCCGATGCAGGCGGTGAGGGCCGACCGGGTCTGGCAGGCCCCGAGGATCCGTCTGCTCTTGAGCGGACTGCGCGTGCCCGCGGGAACCGTCTCCCTGTTGCCGGGGGGGCTGGACATCGAGACGGTGGCCCGGTGGGACCAGGCGCAGGGGCAGCTCGAATTGCGGGAGTTTTCGGCGGCGGCGGGAAGCTTGCGGCTGCAGGCCCCCCGCACCCGCATTCCCCTGTCGCCGCTGCGGGCGGAGTTGATCGAGGGCTCCGCCACCTTCGACGCCGACGTCGCTGACCTGCTGCAACTGATCCGTCCCATGGTCTCCCCGGAGCAACTCCGGTCGGCGGATGGCAACCTGCGCGTGCTGGCGAGCGCATCGGACGGCCTGTTCAGCGCCGCGGTGAACATCGGGGGCATGCGGCTGGACGCGCCGTGGCTGGCCCGTCCCGTCGTGGAGCCCGCGTTTTCGGCCCGGGCCACGGTGGCGGTGAGCACCAATGGCGGCTGGCGGGCCGACGCGTTCGAGCTGAACTCCTCCGCCCTCGGGGTGGTCGGCTCCGCCGTGCTGACGGCCGCCACGCCCGCGCGGGGCGCCCTGCTGGAGGTGGCCGGCGATCTTTCCTATGATCTGGCCACCCTGGCGGGTTTCGTCCCCGGATTTTCCTCCTGGGGGATCGAACTGGCGGGCAAGGATGAACGGGCCTTCCGCGTGGGCATCCCCATGGGCGTGACGACCAACGGGCAGGTCCGGCCCAAGGCGGCCTTCGAGGTGGATCTGGCGGCGGAGAAGCTGGGCTTCGCGGATCTGGTCCTCCAGGATCTGAAGATCCCGGCCCGGCTTTCGGAGGACCGGCTCTCGGTGGATGCGACCGCCCGCCTCGGGGATTCGGCCCTGTCCCTGTTCCCGCGGGTCAGCCTCGGAACCAAACCGGTTTTGAACTGGGCTCTCAAGCCCCCCGTGCTGGAGAACCTGCCGCTGACGGACGCCCTGGCGGGCCAGCTCCTTTCGCGCATCCACCCGATCTTCAAGGGTGCGAGCGGACTGAAGGGCCGGGCCAGCCTCCACCTCGACCGCGTCCAGGTGCCCATGGACGCCACGTGGCGGAAGTACGCCTCCTTCCAGGGGCGGCTGGTGCTGGCCAACACCAGCCTTCGCGCCGACGGGTGGTTCGACGAGATCCTGGACCTGGCCAGGGTGCGGGAGCGCACGGTGGACCTGGGATCGCAAACCATCACCTTCACCTGCGAAAAGGGGCGCATCGACACCAGCCCGCTCCAGGCCTCCATCGGCAAAATCAACATGCTGCTGCGGGGCGGAATGGGCCTGGACCGCTCCCTGGATTACAGCATCGATGTGCCGGTCACCGAGGATCTCGTCGGAAAAAAGGTGTTTGAGTACCTGCCCGGAAAACAGATCACGCTCCCCCTCGGCGGAACGCTGGACAAACCCCGGATCGACCGCGACCGGTTCCTCAAGGAACTCGAGCGGCTCACCCGCGAGGCGGGGACCAAGGCCCTGGAAAACACGACGGACGACCTGCTGCGCAAGCTGATCGAAAAGAACCTCAAGTAACCGGCGTCAGGGAACCGGCTGCCCGTTGACGATCACATCGGAGCTGTCGGACGCCTGGACCGCCGGAACCCCCGCGACGGGCACGCCCCGGGACGACACCGGAATGGCCGAAGCCGCGGCCTGGTTGCGCAGGGAGCCGGATGCGTACGCCTTCACCACCCACACGCCCTCCGCACCCGGGGCGAGCGGCGGCGGCGGGCCGTAATAGTCCATGCCGGATTCGCCGAGACCCAGCGTGGCGTCGGTCAGGGTGATGCCCGCCAGCCAGGTGTTGCCGGTGTTGCGCACCCGGAAACACCAGGTGACCGGGCCGGGCTCCGGCAGGCTGAGCACGTCCACGCCGCCGAGCATGCAGCCGGAATACCCCGCGAACCCCGCGGCCGCCTTCTTGTCCAGCGTCATCCCGGCGGCGGGCACGACCAGCGTCGCGATGTCGTTGGTGGAAATCATGCCACCGGAGGGCGGGAGCGTGGCGAGCATGGCGGTGTTGAGGAGGGGCTGGCCGGCCAGGCGTTCCTCGTGGTGGGTCACCGACTGTCCGGGGTTGAGCGTCGGGACAAGGATCAGACCGGCCAGCCCGATGTCCGCATCGGACAGCGTCGGATCATAGAGAAGGCTGTCCCCGGTGTTGCGGACCTCGAAGCAATACGTCACCGGCGTGTCCGGCCCGCCGAGATACGCGACATCACCGCCCGGGCAGGAGGCGCCGTTGTCGTGGCCCGTGTAGGCGGTCTTCAACAACCGGACCGAGGGACCGAGGCCGGTGATCGTCGTCTGTGCCGATGCGGCCACGGGGGGGCCGGCCGGGGGCAGGGCGGCCACGGTCGCGATGTTGGTCAGGCTGCCGTCGGCGATCACCCAGAACTTCGTCTGTTTGCTCTGTCCAACCGCCAGGGCGCCGAGCGGGATGGGGTCGACGCCAAGGTCCGGGTCCGTGAGGACAACCTGTTCCAGCGGCACATCGCCCGTGTTGGTCACCGCGAAGCAGTAGGTCACATACTGGCCGTTGACCGCGTACATGGCCGCGCTTCCTGGACAGGCCGCGTTTTCCCCGTAAGCCGCCCGGTCTGGGTCAATTGCAGCGCCGGTCGCATCTTCACCACCTCGGCCTCGTCCGTGTCGATCACCGGCAGACCGGTCGCCGAGGTGCCGGCGACCTGCGCGACATTGGTCAGCGACGCGGCGAGGACCGCGTCCAGATGCAGCATCACCGACTGCCCGACGCCGAGGTTGCCGGCGGCCACCGGGGCGATGCCGAGCGCCGGGTCCGTCAGGACCAGATTGACCAGGTTGAGGGCGCCGGTGTTCCTGATTTCAAAGCAGTACGTCACCGGCGCCCCGTTGGTGGCGGCCAGGAATCCGCCGCCCGGGCAGAACGCGCCTCCATCATGCCCGGGATACACGGTCTTGGTGAGCTGGACCGAAGGGGTGCCGCATGTCACGGCGACATTCACCTGGCAGCTTTGCGAGTTGCCGCAGACGTCCGTGGCCGTGAGCGTCACGCGGTGGTTCCGGATACGAGCGTGCCCGCGGGCGGGCTCTGCACCAGGGTCACGCCGCCCGCCCCGCAGTTGTCCGAGACGACCGGGGCGAGCGCCGGCAGAGGCGCCTGGCAGTTGCCGTCCCCGGTCAGCGTCACCGGCGCCGGGCAGGTGATCACCGGCTTGGTGCGGTCGCGGATGAAGAAGGTCTGCGTGATGCGCAGGCGGTTGCCGCAGTCGTCGGTGAAGGTCCAGACATACCGCGTCGAGCGGCTGCAGTTCACCGGCGAGAAGTCGGTCAGCGTCACCATGCTCACGGTCAGCGAGGTGTCGCAGTTGTCCACTACCACCGGCTGCACCGGCGGCGGGATCTGCGAGACGCACTGCAGAATCTGGTCTTGCAGGAACCCGGTCTGCACCGGCCGGGAGTTGTCGACGACGGTGATCGTCTGGGTGCAGGTCGCGAAGTTCCCGCAGGCGTCCGTCGCCCGGTAGGTGCGCGTGATCACCCGGTTGCACGGGGTGCCCGTGGCGGTGTCGCCGTCATGCGTGACCGTCGCGGTGCCGCAGTTGTCCGTCGCCACCACCGAGGCGGGCGAGGCTGCCGGAACATCCGAGACGCACTGCACCGTCAACGCGTTCGGGCAGGTGATGACCGGCTTGGTCGTGTCCTGCACGGTGATGGCCTGGCTGGCAGTCTTGACGTTTCCGCACTTGTCGGTCGCGGTCCAGGTGCGGGTGCGGACGAAGTTCTGCGGGCAGGAGCCGGGCACCGTCGCGTCGGCGAAGTTCAACGTCGGGGTCGTGTCGCAGTTGTCCGAGGCGGTCGGGGTCGAGAAGACGATGGGCTGGTCGCACTGGATGGTTGCGGCCGGGCCGACTCCGCTGATGACCGGGGCGGTGGTGTCCTGCACCGTGATCACCTGCGCGGCGGTCTGGACGTTGCCGCAGTCATCCGTCGCGGTCCAGGTACGGGTCAGGGTGTGGGACTGGGCGCAGGAGCCGGGGGTGGTCGCGGTTGTGAGGACGGGGATGACCGACGTGTCGCAGTTGTCCGTCGCGGTGACGGTGGGAACGGCGGGGATGGCGTCGCACGGGACGGTGGTGTTGGCGGGCACGCCGACGAGCACCGGCTTGGTGGTGTCCCGCACGGTGATGGCCTGGCTGGCGGTGCGGACGTTGCCGCACTTGTCGGTCGCGGTCCAGGTGCGGGTGCGGACGAAGTTCTGCGGGCAGGAGCCGGGGACCGTCGCGTCGGCGAAGGTCAGGGTCGGGGTCGCGTCGCAGTTGTCCGTCGCGGTCGGGGTCGAGAAGACGATGGGCTGGTCGCACTGGATCGTGGCCGGGTCGCCGACGCCGCTGAACACCGGGGCGGTGGTGTCCTGCACCGTGATCGCCTGGCTGGCCGTCCTCACGTTGCCGCAATCGTCGGTGGCGGTCCAGGTTCGGGTAAGGATGTAGGACTGGGGGCAGGAACCCGGGGTGGTGGAGGTCGTGAGCACCGGGACCACGGAGGTGTCGCAGGCATCCGTGGCCGTGACGGTGGGAGCGGCGGGCACGGCGTTGCACTGGACCGTGGTGCCGGCGGGGACGCCGGCGAGAACCGGCTGGGTGGTGTCGACGATCTGGATGGTCTGGTCGCAGAAGGAGACGCCCCCGCATGCGTCGGTCGCGGTCCAGCGCCGGGTGATGGTGGAGGTCGACCCGCAGCCCGGGGTGGTCGTGTCCTGGTACGTCAGGCTGGTCACGCAGCCGCAGGGGCTCGCGGCCGTGGCCACCCCGGTGGCGTTGGTGGTGGTTCCGGCGGGGCATTGCAGCACAAGGTTCGGGGGACCGGTGATCGCGGGCGGCAGGCAGAAGAGTCCGGCGTCGCGCGTCACGTCGTTCGCGCCCGAAGCGACCGTGAACGCCGGGGTGCGTCCGTCGGCGGGGTCGATGTCGCTGTCCAGCGTATCGTTGCCTCCGGCATCCCGGGGCGAAACGGCGAAACCGGCGGGCACCGCCACCTCGATCCTGTAGCCGCCCGCCGGCGCCACGAACGCATAGGTGCCGCCGGCGCCGGTGACCCGCGTGCCGATCACGGCGTTGTCCGCGGCGCGCAGCAGCCGCACCGTGACGCCGGACATGCCGTTCTCCGACGGATCCTTGACGCCGTTGCGGTTGTCGTCTCGCCAGACCAGATCGCCGATGATGGAGGCGTTGGCCGTAAAGCAGGAAACGGCCTCGACGTCCTCCTTGGCCAGGCGCCGCTGGTTCGAAGCCGCCCCGGTCGCCTTGTTCAGATCAAACAGCGAATCCCGCCGCGCCTGATTCCGGCTGTCCTTTCCGGTGGAGACGAAGAGGGATCCGTCGATGGTGAAGGCCAGTCCCTCCGCGTCGTCCACTCCCAGCGGGCCGATCGAAGTCACGGATCCATCCGCGAGGCTGATCTTCGCCAGCAGGTCGTTTGATCCCCCGTCATTCAGGATGGCGTACAACTCGCCCGTGGACGGATCGAACGCGATGTCGTCGACGTCGTCGCACATGACCCCCGCGACGGGCGAGGCGTTCGACACCACCAGATAGTCCTCTCGCGCCAACGCGTTGGCGACCCGCTGGCCCGTGTTGGTGTTGATCTGGATGAGCAGGTCGTTCGCCGCGGCAAGCGCCCGGCGCACCGTGCCGTAGAGCTTCGGGGAGGTGGACGCGTCGAACGCCAGCCCGTCCACATCCGTCACGCTGATGCCGCCCAGGTCTGCTCGGCTGATCCCAGTTGCCAATGGCGGTAAAACGCCCGTCGATCTTCCAGTCCAGACGGACCAGCAGCCCGCCGTTCACCGCATAGAGCACCTGGGCGTTGGGCCAGTAGGCAAGTGCCTCGATGTCAAAGGTTCCCGTGAATCCGATGTTTGATTCCACCCCGGTCGTCTTGTCCACCACCGCCAGGAAATCTTCCGCCCGGGTGTCCTGCGTTCCGCCCCGGTCACCCCCGTCGGCAACCGTGAAGCACAGATTCGTCAGGGCCTGGGCGTGCGCCACCGTGACGGAGGCCAGGATGGCCGCCGCAATACCCGTATTTTTGATGAGGCCGATGATTTTGTTCAAGATGGTGGAGGTGTTAAACTTGTGCTTCCCGGTGATTCCCAGGGGCGACCCCGAATTGTACCATGCGTAACGCTATTCGTAAATGATTCTCATCCTTGCGTTTCTGCTTGCCTCGGAAACCTGCCGGGAGCCACCAATCGGCAATGCGTTTCCGGATCACCTACAATTCACCGGTCATCCTGACTCTTGCCCTGCTCGCCATTGCCGTGCATGGCGTGGACGCCCTCACCCCGGGCCATTTCACCCGCGAGTTCTTCGCCTTGCCCGGGCGGTTTCACTGGAACGCCCCCCTCGACTGGGTGAGGCTGGTCACCTGGCCGTTCGGCCATGCCGACTGGTCCCACCTCGCCGGCAACCTGGTCATGGTGCTCGTCATCGGCCCGCTGATCGAGGAGAAATACGGTTCCTCCATGCTGGTCGAGATGGCGCTCATCACCACCCTCGTCACCGCCGTGCTGAACCTGGTCCTGTTCCACGCCGGTCTCATGGGCATGAGCGGACTCGTCTTCATGCTCATCGTCCTCTCCTCCGTCACCAATCTGAAGGGCGGCCGGATTCCGCTCACCTTCCTCCTCGTCGCCGGACTGTTCCTGGGGCGCGAGGTCGTCGACGCCTTTCACAACGACCGCGTTTCCCAGTTCGCCCACATTCTGGGGGGCGTTTGCGGCAGCGTGTTCGGGTTTCTCTCCGGCAAGGTCCTTCCGGGGAACGCGGTGATCAATCGGAGCGCGGGAAAATGAGATGGCGGCCATGCATGGATTTCCTTTGCGGCAGGCATGCCGGGGTATGAAGATCAGGACCGAATTTCCAGCCCGGGCGAAATGGATTCGTTTGTTCTACGTCACCGGTCCGCTGGCGATGGTCAGCGGTCTGGCATCGCTTTCCCTGCTGTCCAAGTTGTTGATCCGAAAGGCCATGCGGTCCCATGGATTCGACCGGCCAAACTGGCAGGCACGCGTTGACTTTCATGAGGGCGTTGTTCTGGTCTCGTTCGTGATCCTGCTGGGGAGCGCCATCGCCGTTTGGTTTCTCAGCACCCGGCCCGGCAGGCGCGACCGAAGGGGCTAGAACCCCGACACCTGTTTCCCGTCCCCGCTCACGGCTTCACCGGCACGATGCGCAGCGCATCCACCCCCATGAACGTCCGTGCGCCGCGCGATTCGGGGTTCGGCCCCTTCAGCTCGATGCGCAGGACAAAGCGGTTGTCCACCGGCTCGCAGCGGCCCAGCTTCAACGACATCACCCCGGGCTTCTCCGCGTAAAGGTCCACGGCTTCGGCCACCTTGCGGCCGTTGACCGAGATGTCCGCCACCCCGAAGTCGAAGCTGCGCGTCACGAACAACTCCAAATCGGCCGGGGCGAACTGCTCGGTGAAGGCCAGCTCCACGAAATCGCCCGCCTGCCGGGCCGGAATGAACAGATGCGCCCCGCCGCTCCACTGCTCCGGGCGCATCGACTCGTGCGGCCGCTGATGCTGCGCCGCCAGCCCCGGCGATATCGCCACCGGCGTCATCCCTTCGCACTCCACCGCGCCCTTCAACACCACCGGTGCCGGGCCCTTCTTCGCCGCTGCGGCCGCCCGCTCGATATCCGCCAGCGACATGATTGGCCGCCCCGAGGCCGCGGGATCCGCCGGCCGGTTGTGTTTCGCCCCGGCCGCGCATACCAGAACGACACCGCCGAATAGCCGAGGAAATCCGACGGCCTGCGCGTGGCCCGTGCCTGGCGAAATCTCCATGTCGAAACGCAGCCGTTTCGCAAACGGAATCGCGTCCAGCGCGCGCGCGTGCGGGTCAGGATGTTGAACCCCGGGTGTGATCTCCGTCCACGCCCCCGACGCGCACGTTCGCCAGGGAACGGCTCGCGTCGAACTCGTCCTCCCGCGTCGGATTCACCCC
Organism: Kiritimatiellia bacterium; assembly: GCA_046346795.1. GTDB lineage: Bacteria > Verrucomicrobiota > Kiritimatiellia > SS1-B-03-39 > UBA6053 > JAXMHJ01. The sequence goes on along the minus strand of JAXMHJ010000016.1, from coordinate 34,509 downwards.
GCCCGCCCAGCCGTAATAGTCCTCGGTTCCCTGTGCCAGGAAGTGCGTCGAACTTCGCGTCCCACGCCCCGTCCACATCGATCTTCTCGTCCCCCTCGCCCCACCAGCCGTGCGTGGGGTTGAGCACTGTCCACGCGTCGCCGACGTACACGCCCGCGCCCTCCACCTCCACGAAGTTCCAATCCTGGAACGGCGTGCCCGGCAGCAGCTCATCCGGCCGCCAGATCGCGTGGGAAGTGCATGGACCGGTCGTCCGCAGTTCCAAGGGGTCGGTGCAAGGATCTCGATTGATCTCTTTTTCTCCGTTCATCCGGCCGAGAAAAATCTTCGCCTCCTCGCGATACGGCATGGGCCATCGGCAGGTCAGGACGCCGTCCGCGGTTACAGTTCGCTGCCACGTGTGGTAGGGATGAATCGCGTCGGGGCAGGAGAAATAGTCGCCGATCGGGCACCACACCGTGGTCTCCCCGTCGCATTCGATCTTAAGGATGGTTGAGCGCAACAAGCCGGGGTTGGTCTTGAACTCGGGGCCCAGGTGGATGGAAAACCACGAGATGGCCGCGGGGCCGCGGAAGCAGCCGGACCTCCCGCCCTGGCTGCCACGCAGGAGCCGCGTACAAGGTGCGCCCCGCCTCCGCGATCCGCTCCGCGTGTTCGACCAGATCCTCCCGCCGGAAGGTCCGCACCGGCGTGCCCTCGGGGTAGGCGCGGTAGTTGATGATGTTGTAGAAGGGCTTGGCGGTGAGGGTGACCTTCGCGCCCCGCGCAAAGGCGATGGGCAGGTAGGTGTTGCCGGCCCGCGCGGTGGCCGCGCCGAACGGCGGCTTGAAGCTGCCCTCCCCGCGGGTCAGGGCGATGAAGGGCTCGTCCAGGACCGGAGTGGGGGAGCCGTCGAGGTACACACGCAGGTTCGGCCCGTGGCGCTCCTGAAAGTTGAAGTAGAAAAACAGGCGTCCACATCTTCGTGATGCATCCGGCCCGGAGTGCTCCATCAGCACCCATTCGTCCTCGCCGCGCGCGTTCTTCTCCACCCGGATGAACCCGTTCCGTCGCTGTCCGCGAACCAGCCGGTCGCGCCCTGATCCGCCTGATCGCGCGCCACGGAGGCCCGGTTGTAGCTGGAGGCCTGCAGGCTTTGGTAGGGCGGGTCCGGGGAGCCGCGCGACCACCGCGCGGATCGCACATTTCCGCCAGCAGGGTTTCCAGATTCACCTCCGTCGCCGCCCGCCCGCTCCCGTGCGCGAGCAGACACACGAGCGCGACCGTAGGCGCGAGGAAGAAGCGGGGAAGGGGGGGCGGTTTCATGGTGGTACTCCTGCCGGTTGGATCATCAGACGTCAAACCCCGCCCGATGTTTCAGATCCCGATCCCGAATGCCCAGCCGTGGTGCTTGCGGCTGCGGCGAAAAGAAGAGAGCCCGCGGGCATAAAGTCCGGAGGAGGGGTTGTATTCGAAGTCCGCGTGTGTTTCGGGTGGGCCATGAAGCCGCAATTCGAAGAACTCGACTACCGCAAGACCCGTCTGGGTGAGTTGATCCTGCAACGCAGAAGCATCCTCGCCCTGGAGGGTGTGGATGCCTACGAGGTCAAGCTGAACGGGGAATATCTCATGTCGAGCCTCTTCCACGAGGCGGAGTCGGAGATGTCGCGACTCGGCCTGGGCCTGCTCGCGCCCGGAGCCTGGGAGGTGGTGGTCGGGGGGCTGGGGCTTGGTTATACGGCGGTCGAGGCACTGTCGTTCCCGCAGGTGGCGCGGCTGGTCGTGGTCGAAGCCTTGGAGCCGGTCATCGAGTGGCATCAACGGGGGCTCGTGCCCAACGGGGTCGCGCTGGCCCGGGATGCGCGCTGCACCTTTCTGCATGCCGATTTTTTCGCGCTCGCGCGCGACGCCGGGTTTGATCCCGCGCGGCCCGGGCATCGCTGGGACGCCATCCTGCTGGACATCGACCACACGCCCTCGCATCTGCTCAATGGCGCCCACGCGGATTTTTACTCGGAGGCCGGCCTGCGCAAACTGCAGGGCTTCCTCAAGCCCGGGGGGGTGTTCGCCCTGTGGTCCGATGACAAGCCCGACGCGGCCTTTCTGGAACTCATGAAAACGGTGTTCGGCGCGGCGGAGGGGAGGGTGTCCGTGTTTGAAAACCCCCTGACCGGGAAAACCTCCACCAACGGCATCTATCTGGCCCGCGCCCCGGGTTGAGAGCTTGAGGGACGACCCTCTTGTTGTCCTGCGTATCGCCTAAAAAGTTTTTTATGAGGAATGCTGGAAGGCTGGAAAACCGTCCCATCCGGAACGTTCATGTCTGGATGTTCTTGAACCTCACTTTTCTCCCGCAGAGGCGCAGTGGCGCAGAGAAGGCTTTGGAAAAGCCAGACAACAAGCCCTTGCAAAGCCACTTGGAATTTGAGGTGGAGGCTGGACATCCCGCCCTCTTCTCCGCGCCTCTGCGCCTCCGCGGGATAAATTTTAAAACGATGGGATGGCTTGCAGGAATGAGTTCCCATGAAGAACCAGAATGCCGCCACCCCAAGGGCCACCCGGCGTTCTTTGCTCCTGCTGCCTTCTGTAAAAAATTATACAGAAGGTAGCAAAGTCAGGCAAAGGAGTTCCCCTTCGCGGCCTTCGCGATCTTCTGTTCGAAACCATCCACCCGGGCACCGGGGCGATCACTTCGGAAAAGCCTTCCGGGTATTGGGTGAGGTTGTCGCAGATGTTGTCCCAGGGCGCCTTGGCGCCAACCCGACATGGCACTGGGGCTTGACCTGCGGGTCGTCGTCGAGGGTGCCGGCGCGAAGGATCACCATGCCCGGCCGCTGTTCCGCCCGCGCGAAGAGATGGCATCCGCAGGTTTTGCAGAAGTGGGGATCTTGCCGGGCGAGGTGGGGAAGGGGACCAGATTGGACTCCCCGGCGACCACCCGGGGCGCAGGCCCTGAGCCAGAACGGCGGAGAAGGCCGAGCCCGAGAACTTGCGGCAGTCGGGGCAGTGACAGTAGGCAAAGATCAGGGCTTTCCCGGTGCTCTCGTCAGGACTGCCCGCAATAACAGGTTCCTGTGATCATCAGTTTTCCTCAGAATGCGGAATAGAAGAAACGGGGAGCCGAAGGTGTTTGCGAAGGTGAGGAAGGTGGTGGCGCCCTGGGGAGGCGACGCCGGAGAGGGAGCGGATGCCAGTGGTGTAGTCCACCGACCACTCCACGCGATAACTGGTTCCGGGCATGGAATTCCAGGAGAGGGTCAAATCGCCGGAGACGGGGTGCACGGAAGGCGCGGCGATCTGGACGGGCTCGACCACGGCCAGGGCCAGGCCCGGAGGATCCGTCGCAACGAAGCCGCCGCCGCGGAGCAGGTCGGGCTGGATGTTCAGCAGGCTGTCGCCGTAGACTTCCAGATGCGCCCCTCCGCCGCGCTCGAAATACACCACCCGGACGGGGTAGGTCCCCGCCGCGAGGCGGATGCTGGCGCGGGTGTGGCTGTCTCCGGTCAGGGCGTTGTGAATCAGGGTGTCCCCGCTGATGACGGAGTTGGCGTTTACGGCGAAGGTCAGGTTGCTCCAGGTTTGTCCGGTGATTCGCAGGCTGGCGCCGTCGTCGCTGCGGAAGCCGAACTGGTAATCGCCGTCCACCGGAATCTCGAGCAGGCCGGTGGCCTCGACCGCGAAGTCGTCGTCGGCCGCGCCCGTGCCGTTGGGGAAGGGCAGGTTATTGGAGAAACTGCCGGCCCCGCCGGCCATCCTGGGGGTCGGTGAAGTCAATATAGTCCCGTCCGACCTGGATGACGTTCGGGTCGGAGGTCAGTTCGAGTTCGGCGTTGGCGAGGCTGGTCAGATTGGTGATGGCCGTGTTGCCGCCGGGGGGAGGCGCGCACCAGCCAGTTGGTGCCGTTTTGCAGCCGGATGCCCGGCACGGGCATGGCGCCCCGGGAGCGATGGCCCACCAGACGCCAGGCGGGGGTGTCGGTGTCCAGATCGTTCTGGCCTGGCGCGGCGTAGAGTTCGTGGCCGCCGCCGCCGCTCCGTTCATAGGCGAGCACCTCAATGTCATGCCTCCGGCGGGCAGGGTGATGACGCCGGCGGATTTTCCTCGGCGCCGCGTTCGCGATAGAGCGTGTCCGGGCTGCGTATATCGATGACCCCGCGTAGGCGGTGGTCCAGACCTGGCCGGGGATGCGGATGGCCCCGCTGTCGTCGCTGCGCAGGACGAAGGTCCAGGCGGTGCTGTTGGTGGCGATGATTCGCCCCTTGTACACATGCAGGATGTCGTTGTCGTCCGCCGCGGTGTTGCCGAGGAAGGGGATGTCGCCGGGAAGGGCCGCCGATCAACCACCGGCCTCGGGATCGGCGGCATTGATGGTGACGGCGCGCCCTCCAGGATGGTGCCCAGTCCGCTTTGCAGGGCGGTGACGGCCCGGACGATGTTGTCCAGGGTGCCGGCGTTGGAGACGGCGCGCACGCCGAAGGCGGCGTTGGCGGGGCCGCGGCCGGCGAGGGGCGTGGGCAGGATGGGCGGCATGACCTGCGCCCCGGGCACGGGCGTGGGCGAGGCAATCTGCCACTCCACGACACAGGGGTTGAGCGGCGCGCCGACATCCTGGGGGGCGATGCCGTTGAGCGAGTCGTTCCACAGGCCGGTATTGGCCAGGATCTGCACGCCATCCTCGCCGCTGACACCGGTGTTGTTGGGCTCGCTGGTGTTCCAGTTCTGATAGGAGTACGGGACGCCGGAGGTCCACTTCCATGCTCCGTTGCGATTTGTTCCCGCCTCGGTGCCGCCGTAGTTTTCGTGGTCGGTGAGCCCGATCCAGAACTGGACGAAGCCGGTGATGCGCTCGAGGAAAAAGTTCTCCTGCCGCCCGGTTACATCCGCGAGGTGGCCGGGGAGCCCGCTGATACCCGAGGGATCCGGCGTGGCCGCAGCCTGGTTTTCGGCGTCGACCCAGGTGCGGGGGCGGTCGGCCAGGGTGCCGCGGTACTGGTAGAGGTTCCACGTGCCGCCGGGTCCGAAAGGCGCGGTGTAGAAGGTCGGATTGCCGGTGAGTTCGTCCGCGGGCAGCGCGCGGGGATCGCCCCCCGCGGCGAGGTGGCGGATCTGCATGAGGTGAAGGGGCTGGTTGTACACCACCACGTCATCGAGGCGGCCCTGAAAGCCCCAGGTGGCGGGGCCGGATTGTCCGATGACCACTTCGGAGGCGGCCGCGAGCAGACCGCGCGCGGCGGGGCCGGCGTCCAGATTGCCGTTGAGGAAGATGCGTTGATGCCCCTGACGGTACTCCCAGGCAATGTGGTACCAGATGTTGGTGAAAATCGGCGTGACACCGGTGACGTCATTGCCCCAATGGCCGAGGTGTGCGCGGCTGTCGCGCACGCCGAGGTGCAGCACGTTGCTGGTGGCGGACACCTGGCCGAACACCATGTTGTCGCCCATGGGCTTGGTGAACAGAATCCAGGCGGCCGCGGTGTAGTTCGAACTGTTGAACCCAAGCGTGGCCGCGGTGAGGCCGGTGCTGATGCGGTCGCCGGCGGGGAGATCCTGGCCGTCGAATTCCAGCGCACCGCCGTGCGGGCCGGACACCCATCGCTCATCCCCGGCCGCGCCCAGGAGGGTTCCGTTGACGGCGAGCGAACCCAGGTTGGTGACCACCGTGCCGCCGCCCTCCGAGAAATCGTAATACAGCAATGGATAAGGCTGGGTGGTGTAACCGATTTCCAGCACCGGGCGGCCGGCGGCGGAGCCGTTGGTGCGCGAGTCGAACTGAAGTGAATTTCCACCCGTGGCCTCGTCCGCGTTGCGGATGATCCACCCGTGATTGGCGGAGGCGCTGGCCGCCATGGCCCGGACGTCCGCCAGTAATTGCGGGGAGGAAAAGGTCACCGGGCCCGGTGCGGTGACGGAGGCTTGCGCACTCGGGGTGGCGGCGAAATCGCCGCCGGCCACGCCCCATACGCTGGAACCAAGCGTCCCCGTCCACGTAACGTCGCCACTTCCGGCCGCCACCCCGAGGCCTTCGCCGTTGGGTGGGTCGGTGGCCCCTTCGGACCACGCGCTCGTCATACGGTGCAGCCGGAGGATTCCGGTCGAGCCCTGCGAGTCCTTGGTCACGCGCAGCACCACCTGGGTGACGGTGGCGCCGGGCGGGATGTGGGCGGAAAGATCGAACCGCAGAAGGGAACGCAGCACCCGGTTGCCGCCCGTGGGGCCATTGACGCCCGCGTGCAGGAACTGGCCGGCCCCGTTGGCGTATTCGAAGGAGTCGCCCGCCTTGGGGGAATAGATCACGGCGTCGGCGACGGGCGTGAGGGAAACCGTTTCGGAGCGGGCGTCCAGGGTTGCGCCCATGAGGAGCGAAAGGCACGGCAGGGCGACGACGGCGGGCTTCATGGTGACCTCGTGCGGTTGGGGTGTGGCAATCGTGGGCCGGAACAGACGTATTTTCCCCCGCAAACACCCGCCGGTCAAGAACTGTTGAGCGGCCGCGCGATCGAGTTACGGCGCGCCAACGGGCTCGGGTTGAACGGTCCGCCACTCGCCGTTGACGCGCAGCCGGACGGCGGCCCCGGCCGGGCCGGCGAGGCGGTGGCGGACCACGCGGCCGTCGCGCCATTCGATGTCCACGACGCATCCACCGCGGGTACGCAGGCCCTGCACCGAACCCTCGGGCCAGGCGGCGGGGAGGGCGGGGAGGAGTTCGATCTCAAATTTCAAATTTGAGATTTGAGATTCCTTGTCGGGGACCTGGCGGCTCTGCACCAGCATCTCGGCGATGGCCGCGGGGGCGCCGAGGTTGCCGTCGATCTGGAACGGGCCTCCGCACCGGTTGAACAGATTCTCGTTCACCTGGGTGCGCAACTGCTCGTGCAGGGCGTCGAGGGCGGGATCGCCCTTCTGCAGACGAGCCCACAGATTGGCGGTCCAGGCGAGGTTCCAGCCGGTGTGGCCTCCGCCTGCGCAGTCGCCGTTCTTCGGGTCCATGCGGACCCGGAGGGAAGCCTCGGCGGCCTTCGCCAGCCCGGGCGTTCCGGCGAGCGTGATCTGGTGGCCGGGATGCAGGCCGTACAGATGGCTCTTGTGCCGGTGGCCCTTCCACACCTCCCCGAAGGGCTTCCACCATTCGAGGATGCGGCCGTCCTCGCCGATCTGCAGGGGCTGGAGGCGCTTGAGGGCGTCGGCGACGCGCGCGGTGAGATCGTCGCTCACGCCGAGCAGCCCGGCGCATTCGAGGGTGTCGGAAAACGTCTCCCACGCGATGGACTGGTCCAGGGAATTGCCGATCCCGATGTAGGCCGAGCGGTCCTTGCCGTCCGCGCCCTGGAAGACGAACTTGTTCTCGGGCGAGCCGCCGGGGCCGGCGATGAGCAGCCCGGTTTCGGGATTCTCGCGCAGCCAGCCGAGCAGGAAGAGCGAGCCGTCGCGCAGGACGGGCCACGCGGTCTTTTCGAGGAACGCGCGGTCCTGCGTGAAGCGGTAGTATTCCATGAGGTGCTGCTGCGCCCAGTGCCCGCCCAGGATGAACGAATCCCATTCGGGCGAGCCGCCCAGCCAGTCGGACTGGCCCCACGCGTCGCTGGCGAGCCCGGCGGCGTATCCTTCGCAGCCGAGGCTGGCGGCGGTTTCGCGCCCATACTTGTGCAGCATGCCAAGCAGGGCGAAGAAGGGCTCGTTGCATTCGCCCAGGCCGGTGGGATTGGCGGGCCAGAAGTTCATCTGCACATTGATGTTGAGATGGAAGTCGCCGTTCCAGGCCGCATGCAGGCCGGGCTCCCACAGACCCTGGAGATTGGGCGGCAGAGAGCCGGGGCGGCTGGAACTGACCAGCATGTGCCGGCCCATCTGGAAGAAGGTGGTGATCAGCCCGGGGTCGCTGCCGCCCTTGCGCAGCAACTCCATGCGCTCCGGCGTGGTGAGGGCGGAGAGCTTGGGGTCGTCGACGCCGATGCGCAGACGGCAGCGATTCATGAGACCGGCGTGATCGTCCACCGCCCGCTGCCGCAGGGCGGGCCAGCCGAGGGCCTGGGCCTTGTCGAGAATGCCGGTGGCCGCGGCGGCCCAGTCGTCGGTGCGCGGAGTGCGGGGATCGGCCCGGTTGTAGTTGCTGACTCCGGAAATCACGATGGTCGCGGAGGTCCCGCCCTTGAGCATGAGGGAGTCCTTCTCCTCGGTGAGCTGTCCGCCCTCGCCCGGGAGCACGCGCACGCGGGCGGCGAACCTGGTGCCGGTGTCGCCCTCGAAGCCCAGTTCGTTGCCGCGGACGGTGCGACTGGTCAGGGCGGCGGGGCGGTTGAGCGCGAGGCGGCAGTGCAGTCCTCCCGGCAGGGTGGATTCCAGGCGCACCACCAGGCACTGGTCGGGATAACTCGCCAGCAGCGTCTCGCGGACCTCGCCGCCGTCGATCCGGGCGGTGGCGAAGGATTCACCGGTGATCAGGTCGAGGCGGCGTTCGATCTTCGCCGTCGCGTTGGTGCCGGAGAGATGGGTGATGGCGAGTTCGCCGAGGCATTGATAGGTGGCGATGGAGTTGCCCTTGTTCTTGGCGCGGCAGTAGGCGCCCTGCGCGCCGTCGTAATCGCCCTTGAGCGCGAGCGCGAAGGCCTGGGCCATGTCGTTGGTGCGGCAGCCCGCGGCCAGGGCGGCGCGCCTGGGCTGCGACCAGATGGTGTCGTGGTTGAGCACGATGCGCTCGTCGGGGAAGGCGCCGTAGCTCATGCCGCCGAGGCTGCCGTTGCCGACCGGATAGGCGTGGTCCCAGCGGGCGGCGGCGTGGTCGGCGCGCAGTTCCTCGGCGGGCGAGGGGAAGGCGAGCGCGGCCAGTGCGGTTGCGGCTGCGGCCAAAAGGGCGGAGTGTCGTGCGTTCATGGCATGCCTCGGTTCAGGGGGTGGCGGTGGAAATCGGATCGCAGACGGGTTCGGCATCGACCTTCAGTTCGTGAACGGACCAGTAGGCGCCGCCGTCGCTGCCGGTTTGCACGATGCGGACATGGCGGCCGGTGCGGGGCGGGTCGAAGATCATTTCGGTGACGGCGGCCGAACCGATGCCTTCGAGCGCGGGCGGACCGGCGGGTTCCGGGGTGTCGCCCACCCAGACTTCGTAGCTGCGCGGGTAGTCGCCGTCGGACCCGGTGGTGTCGAGCACGACGCTCCTCACCGTGCACGGGACATGCAGATCCAGCGCGAGCCACTGGCCCGGCCGCATCGGCGTATTCGTGGTCCAGCGGGAGCCGGGATTGCCGTCGGTCGCGGCCGGGAGCGCGCCGGAATTGTTGGACGAGGAAAGGACGGGCGGGCCGAGGCTGGCGTATTGCAGGCGGCGGAGAGCGGCGGCGGCCTCGTCCTCGCAGCCGGGATCCTTGAGGTGCGCCGTCACCAGGGCGATGGCTTCGGGGCAGGACATGCGCGCCAGGCTTCCGAGCACGAGTTTGCGCGAGTCCGGCCGGGCGGCCTTCTCGAGCATCGTGGCGCACAGGGCGGCCTTGGCGGCCGGGGTGCGCGACTTGTCCGGACCGAGCAGTTGCAGGCAGGATTGCATGGCGAGGTGGGCGGTGCGCGCGTCGCCGCCCGCGGTGGCGAGCTTGAGCAGGTCGTCCACCGGCGCGGCGTCGGGCCAGGTGGCGAAGGCGCGGACGACCGCGGCGGTCAGGTCGGCGTTGCCGCGCGCCAGGTAGTCGCGCAGGCGTCGGAGAGCAGCGTCGCCGCCGGTGCGCGCGAGGCAGCGGGCCAGTTGCGCGCGGACGGTGTCGGTGGCGCTCGCATCCGCGGCAAGAAGCGCGTCGAGCGCTCCCGGAACTTTCGGCCCCAGCAGGATGACGAGGCGTTCGGCGTCGAGGGCCTCGCGCGGATCCGGCGCGGCGAGCATCCAGGCGAGGGCGGCGGGATGGGCGTCGGGGCCGGCCAGGTTTTCGAGCGACTGGAGCGAGGCGCGGCGGATCCCGACCTCGGCGTCGGACCGCAGGCCCAGCAGGAGGGGTTCGGCGCCGGGGGTTTGGCGTTCGCCGAGGGCGGTGATGAAGGCCTTGCGGTCGGCGGTGGAGCCGGTCTTCGCGCCGTTGAGCAGGAGGTCGTCGAGGCCTTCGCCGCGCGCCCGGGCGAGGCTTGTGGCGGCGGCCCTGGCCTCCAGGCGGGCGGGCGAGGCGGCGATGCCGGCGAGGGCGATCAGGGTGTCGCGGTTCGCGGGGAGCCGCCCGAGGGCGGCGATGGCGGCGAGGCGCACGGCCTCGTCGGTATCGGCGGTCTGCGCCGTCACCGCGGGAATCACGGCCGGGTCCGCCAGTTCGCCCAGGACGGACAGCAGCGGCACGCGGGCCTTCGCGGGCAGGGTGGGGGAGGCGTTCGGCCGCGGCCTTGGCCAGTCCGGGGGCCTTGACGCGCCGGGCGAGGCGGATGGCCGATTCGTTCACGGCGGGATCGGAATCGGCGAGGCGGGCGAGCAGGCGTTCGGCGGCGGCCGAGCGGAACGCATATCCGGCGAACGCGGCCCGCGCAGGGTCGCCGGGGCGGTGGAGTCGAGAAGCGCGCGGCAGGCCTCACCGGCGGCGGGGGTGCCGAGGTTTTCGGGCGACTCGACGCAGCGCAGGATGGCGTCGGCCAGCGCGGGTTGCTCCGGATGTCCGGCGGCGGAGAGCGCGGCGAGGGCCGCGGGCGTGCCGATGCGGCCGAGGGCGAGCGCGGCGGCGGCCGACAGTTTTCCGTCGGCGTGAGCCAGCAGCGGGGCGAGGAGCGGGACCGCGGCCGGATCCCGGCGCGCGCCCAGCGAATTGGCGATGCCGGATTTGGCCGCGTCGGGTGCGGTGGCAGAGCGCGGCGCGCAGGGCTTCACCGGCCTCGGGGATGGGGAGGCGTTCAAGCGCCATGCGCGCGTCGTCGGCGCCGTCGGCGGTCGACAGCAGCGGGCGAGGGCGGGAACGCAGCGGGCGGAGCCGATCCGGCCCAGCGCCTCGCACACGAAGGTGAGCGGGGCGGGGCTGAGCGGGGTGGCGAGGACCGGCAGCAGTTTCTCCTCGATGGACAGGAGGGTCTCCGTGGTCGTTCCGGCGTCGAGGATCTGCCGGTCGACGGCGTTGAGCGCCGCGCGGTCCGCGCCGAAATCGTACGCGGCGATCTGCGCGAAGGGGTCGGGCGATCGCGCCGCGGCCGAGGGCGGAGGCGAGGAATGGCGCCAGGAGGAGATTGCGGAGGGTCATGCGGGGTTTCCGGGAGGCGGTGGGGGAGAAGGGCGGACGCGGGCGTCAGACGGAATACCCGGCGCGGCGGGAGCGGGTGAGGAGGCGGTTGGCGGACGGATCGTCCGGGAACACCTCGCGGACCGGGTCCCATTTGAGATTGCGGCCGAGTTCGTAGGCGATGTTGCCGAGGTGACAGATGGTGGCGGAGCGGTGGCCGATCTCGGGGGCGGCGACGCAGGTCGAGCGGGTGCGGATGCAGTCCAGCCAGTTTCCGTGGTGGTCGTTGCTGTTGTAGAGGCGGACGTCACCCGCGCCCAGCGGATCGCGCGCGAGCGTCGCGGGATCGGCGCGCAGGCCGTCGCGGCCGACGTAGAGTTTGCCCTCGGTGCCGGTGAAGGTGAGGCCGAGGCTGTTGCCGCCGACGTGGTTCATGACGATGCCGCTGGCGTAGCGGAAGCTGACGCGCGCGCGGCCCCGGGCGGGGTCGGGGGCGAGGACCTCCACCGGGCCGGAGGCGTCCATGTCGAGCGCCCACTGGGCGATGTCGAAATGGTGCGCGCCCATGTCGGCGAAGCCGCCGCCGCAATATTCGCGATAGGGCCGCCAGGACTTGTCGGCCAGCTTGCCGTGGTAGGGCCGCCAGGGCGTCTGCCCGAGCCACATGTCCCAGTCGAACCCTTCGGGCAGGGCCTCCTCCGGCAGGTCGCAGGGTTTGGGCGGGTCGCCGGTGGAGACGTCGACCGACACCACCTTGCCGACGCGGCCGTTGCGCACGAGTTCGCAGGCGTGGCGGAAGGGGCCGAAGACGCTGGAGCGCTGCTGGCTGCCGGTCTGGAAGACGGTTCCATAACGCGCCATGGTGTCGACCACCTCGCGTCCTTCGCGGATGGTGAGCGAGAGCGGTTTTTCGCAGTACACGTCCTTGCCCGCGCGGGCGGCGGCGCAGGCGATCATGGCGTGGTTGTGGTCGGGCGTGGCGACGATCACCGCGTCGAGTCCGTCGTGGCGGAGCATCCCGCGGAAATCCGCGTAGGCCCCGCAGCCCTGGTAGGCGTCCCGGCCGGACCGGCCCGCATAATGGTGATTGATGCGGTCCTGCACGCTCTTGGCCCGCTGCGGATTGACGTCGCACACGGCCACGTACTGCGCGTCGGGGCGGCCGAGGATGGTGTTGAGGTGCGAGCCGCCGATCCAGCCGAGGCCGACCTGCCCGATGTTGATGCGGTTGGAGGGGGCGACCGCGCCGTCCCTGCCGAGGGCGGAGGAGGGGATGATGGAGGGGAACAGGCCCGCGGCGAGGGCTTGCCGCAACGCCTGACGGCGAGTGATTTTGTTCATGTCCCTGAAACGAATCCGGCGGGGACTCTATTCATTCGGAAAACTAAAACGGTCGTCCCCCGATTTCCCGGACTCACGTCTTCCGAATGCTGACCTGCACGTCGTTTTTCTGCGGGAGGCCGGGGGTGCTGCGGCCGTCGTTGACGATCTTTTCGAGCAGGAGGGTGAGGCGGTTCCGCGTTTCCGGCTGCAGGTCCGCGAGGTTGCGGGTCTCGCCGGGGTCCGACTCCGTGTCGTAGAGCTGGATCTTCGGCAGTCCGGCCGCCTCCTTGGGGCCGGGTTTGCTCCAGCCGCCGGAGTCGGCGCAGAGCGCGATCTTCCACTTGTCCTGGCGGAGGGCGAAGGATCCGTTGATGGAGTGGTGGACCACCGCCTCGCGGGCGGAGGGGCCGGTGCCGCGCAGGACCGGGAGGAGGCTGAAGCTGTCCTCCCCGGCGTTGTCGGGGAGTTTCGTGCCGACGAGGTCCGCGCAGGTGGCCATGAGATCGGTGAGGCAGACGGCCTGGTCGTTGGTCGTGCCGGCCTTGACGACGGCGGGCCACCGGGCGATGAACGGGATCCGGTGGCCGCCGTCGAAGATGTCCGCCTTGTAGCCGCGGCGGTTGGCGCTGGCGAAATGCCCCTGCTGTTCCAGCCTTTCCACCCCGGCGGCGGGGGAGCAGCCGTTGTCGCTGGTGAAGATGACCAGTGTGTTGGCCGCGGCCGCGAGTTCATCCAGGGTGCGCAGGACCTCGCCCACCGCCGCGTCGGTCTGCATGACGAAGTCGCCATAGTCTCCCAGCCCGCTCTTTCCGCGCCACGCCGGCGCGGGGACGAGCGGGGTGTGGGGGGAGTTCAGCGGCAGATAGAGGAAGAAGGGGGTTTTCGCCGCGACACGCTCCCGGAGGAAGGCGCCGGCGTGGCGGATGAGTTCCGGCAGCACGTCCACGGCCTCGAATCCCGGCGCCGCCGCGCCCTTGCGCAGCCACTCCTTTTCCACCGTGGGTTCCTCGGTGAAGCGGTCGTTCTCGATGAACGCGAAGGGCGGCATGTCGAGCGACGCGCTGATGCCGAAGTAGCGGTCGAACCCGCGCGACAGGGGGCCTTGGGAAACCGGGTTGCCATCGGCCTTGCGGGGCAGGTCCATGCCCAGGTGCCACTTCCCGATGCAGGCGGTCGTGTAGCCGTGCCGCCGCAGCAGGCCGGGCACGGTGAGGCGGTCCGGCGCGATGAGGGGCGGGCTGTAGCCGTGGAGCACCCCGTTTTGCAGGCGGGTGCGCCATGCGTAGCGTCCGGTGAGGATGCCGTAGCGGGTGGGCGTGCACACGGACGAACCGGAATGCGCCTCCGTGAACACCAGGCCCCGGGCGGCGAGGCGGTCGAGGTTCGGGGTGGCGATCTTCCCGCGCTGCGGGTTCAGGTGGTGCACGTCGCCATAGCCGAGATCATCGGCGAGGATGTACACGATGTTGGGACGGGTGGGGTTCTGCGCGGGGCTTGCGGCGGCGAGGAGGGGAGGAGCGCGAGGAGGGGAGGCGGGGCATGGCGGGCCTTCAGGGGTGGGGCGGCGGAACGAAAGTTATAGACGCGCGGGGACGAATCCACTCACGGCTTTTGTTCCTGCACCTCCCATCCGTTCACCTGGAATCCGCCCTTCAAGCCGCATTCAAACGGGACGGGGTCCCCAGGGCCGACCGGTCGGTCGGCGGGCGCATTGGCGAACTTCTCCGTGTCGGAGACGTTGGTCAGCCGGTTGTTCTCGATGAGCGCCCGGTAGCTCTCCGGCGCCCGCAGCAGGGGGCGGGGCCGGCCCTCGCATTTCGATGATGTTGTCGCGGATGCGCAGGGTGGCGAAATCACATGCGGGGTTGAAGCCGAAGAGCCCGTCGGTGCGCGGCGTGGCGGTGGTGCGGCAGCGGACGTGGTTGTTGTGGATGTCGAGGCGGTTGAAGACCTCGTTGATCCAGACGACGCCGCGCCCGGGGTTGTTGACCAGGTTGTGATGGAAGGAGGCGGGGCCGGGGGCGGGGCTTGTCCGAAGGCCGAGATCAGATTGCCGTGGTCCCGCGCGGGGTCGAAGTCGAAGAGGTTGTGGTCGTCTCGACGCCGTTGCGGACGAACTCGATGGAATAGGTGTCGCGGAAGAGGTTGTGGTGGATGTGGAAGGTCCGGCCACTGGCGGGCACGGCGCCCCCGGCGTGTTTCGGAATGGAAACCGTGCCGGCGAGAAAGTTGTGGTCGATCTCGTTGTCCTCGTCGTTCTCGAACGGGAACTCCATCGAGAAGTTGGTACGGATGGTGTTGTGGTGAAACCGGCTGCGGACGGACTGGCGAACCTTGATGCCGTAGAACTCGTGCACTGCGGTTCGGGTCGGGTGCGTTCGAAGCGGTTGTCGTTCACGCAGTCGGACATCCAGACCGCGAAGATGCCGCCGCCGGTGATGCCGCCCTTGTCGCCGGGGTGACCGCGCTCCCAGCGGCCGCCGGCGTCGATGAACTCGCAATCGTGGATCCGGGCCTGCTTCATGCCGAAGGTGCGCAGGCCGCACCAGAGGGTTTCCTGGAAGCGCACGTGGTGCAGATGCAGCCCGGTGTGGAACCAGGCGAACACGGCGCCATGCAGGTCGCGGCGCGCGCAGGGTGAGGTCGGAGATGGTGACGCCGGCGGTGTCCCGTTGCAGGCGGATGAGGTAGGCGTCGGTGTCCAGGCCCTCCAACTTCATTTCGGGGGTCGGGCAGCGCGGTGGTGGCGGGACGCCAGTTCTCCGCATGGGTGAGAACCGTCCGGTCGATGCCGGCGCCCTTGAGGGTCATCCCCGTCTTCAATTCCAGCACGGCTTCGAGGGCGTAGGTGCCGGCGGCAAGCTCGATGACCGTTCCCGGCGGGGCGTCGCGCACCGCCGCCGCAAGACGGTCGGCGGTGTCCACGCGCACCGTTTCGGCCTGGGATCGAAGAGGCGAGCAGGGCCAGGGCGATAAGGGACGGGGGCATTCGCACGACGGGGTCTCCTAGGTTGGTCGGAACAAGCCATTAGTGAAATCGCCGGCCGCCGTCCAGCGCCGCTGCTCCGCCCCGCGCGCGGACCACCCGGGTGGGGCCTGGGGGCGGATTTCCGGTCACCGGAACGCCGCGGGAGAGGGAGTTCCGGCGACCGGAACGGTGAGGTTCGGAAGTTTCAGAAAAAACTGAAAATTTCGGGTTGACCGGGAGCGCGGGGCCGGCGGATATTGCCGCCACAAGGAGCCCGCATGAACCCGCTGAAGTTGGAATCTCCGCAAGCCTTTCTCGAGGACGTCCGCAGCCTGATGGTTGCCACGGTGGCCGCGACCTCCCTTGGATTTGTAACCCGTGAATCGGAGAATGTGCTGGCGGGCGGCAAGATGCTTCGCTCCCGTCTGGCCTGGCGGCTGGGGCGCGCGGGCCGGACGGAGCGGCGCACGCTGGTGTACGCGGCGGCGGCGGTGGAGATGATCCACGCGGCGAGCCTGCTGCACGACGATGTGATCGACGGCGGGATTCTCCGCCGCAACCTGCCGACCTTCTGGGTGCGGCGCGGGGCGAGCGCCGCCATTCTTCTCGGCGACCTGCTGCTGTTCAAGGGCATTGATCTGATCTGCCAGGTGGAGCAGGGGCGGCTGACCCAGGACCTGGTGCGGCTGACGGGCGAGGTGTGCGAGGCGGAATCGGAGCAGGAGATCGTCTTTCAGGACCAGCCCTCGACCCTGGATATCTGCGAAAGCATCGCCCGCCGCAAGACGGGGGCGCTGTTCGCCTTCGCGGCGCTGGCCGCGGGCGGGCGCGAGACGGCGCTGACCGCGGCCCTGCGCGAGGCCGGCTACCGCATCGGCGCGGCCTACCAGCTCGCCGATGACGTTCTGGACGCCAACGGCAAGGCCGAGCTGGCGGGCAAGACCCTGGGCACGGACGAGAAGCGGAAGATTCCCTCCGCGGCGGATCTGAACGGGCGGGGGGCCCGGGCGGCGCTCGCCCGGATGGAGCAGCTCCGGACGGAGGCGGTCGATCTGCTGGCGGCGTGGCCGGACGTGCAGCAGTGCCTGCGGGATTACATCGGGCAGGATCTGGAGCCCGCGCTGCAGCAGTTGTGCTCCTGCGCGTCCTGAGCCCATGACCGGATATCCCGACCGGCCGGTTTGGTTCGAGGCGGGCCTGCGGTTCGAGTGCACCGGCTGCGGCGCCTGCTGCGCGGGGGCGCCGGGGCGGGTGCTGGTTTCCGACGACGAGATCCGCGCCATCGCCGCCCGTCTCGGGATGCCGGAGTCGGATTTCCGCGCCCGGCATCTGCGCGCGGACCCGGGCGGTTGGAGCCTCCGGGAACGGGAAGGCGGCGACTGCGAGTTCCTGCAGGGCGGGCGGTGCTCGATCCATGCGTGCAAACCCCGGCAATGCCGGACCTACCCGTTCTGGCTGGACAACATCCGTTCCCCCGAGGCCTGGGAGGAGCGCGCCCGGGTCTGTCCGGGGATCGGCCGGGGGGTGCTGCACCACCGGGAGGTCGTGGTCGCCCTCGCGATGGAGGTCTGGCCGCGAGATCGGGCCGCTCCGGTCCGCTGCCATGTTCCTCCGGATTGAACATTCCCCGCCCGATTGCGTCTCTTCTCCTCGTTTCCGGTCTTGCATTCTCCAAACATCCAAGGAAAGGTTACTCCATGAATATCCAACTGATCCCCTTCATCACCGGCGCCGGTTTCCTCGGCATGGGCCCGCAGGAACTCATCCTCGTCGCCTTCGTCGTCCTGCTGCTCTTCGGCGCCAAGCGCCTGCCCGATCTCGCCCGTTCCTTCGGCAAGAGCCTGGGGGAATTCAAGCGGGGCAAGGAGGAGGTCGCCAAGGAACTCGAGGCCGGCCGCCGCGAGGCGGAAGAGGCCGCCAAGTCCGCCGAGAAGGCCCTGGAGGAGAAGAAGGGCGCCTGAGCCCGGAATCATCATGTACGACCTCCAAGGACGCATCAAGCTGATCTCCGAGCCGCAGACCTTCTCCAGCGGTTTCGTCAAACGCGAGTTCGTGGTCACCACGAGCGAGAAGTTCCCCCAGGACGTGAAGTTCGAGGTGACCAAGGAGCGATGCGCCCTGCTGGACCCCCTCAAGGTGGGCGACGAGGTGGTCGTCGGGTTCGTCATCCGCGGCAACGAGTACAAGGAACGGTACTACGTCAATCTCAACGCCCTGCGCGTCCAGAAACCCGGCGAGGACGGAAACTCCAAGTTCTACGAGGAAGCCGCGCTTCCCCGCGAGGACGCGGCGAAGGCGGACGACGACCTGCCGTTTTGATCCTCCAGTTTTTTATCGCGTATCCCGCGTCCCCAAGCTATCTTCCACACACGTACCTCATCCGTCACCCAAGGAGTTCACACCCATGTCCGTCCGCAAACTTCTTCTTTTCGCCGCCGCCGGAATCCTGCCCGTGCTGGCCGGCGCCGACACGCAGCGCACCACGTATGGCTTCGAAAACCGCTTCCCCGGCGAGGGCCGGCTGGAGATGGGGGGCGAAATCAACTTCCAGGAAATCGAGGTCTACAACGACGGCGTCATCTTCCAGGATTACCGCCGCACCTCCTTCGGGGCCTACGGGCGCTACGGCATCTGGGAAAACCTGAACGCCTCGGCCACGCTCCCCTTCGTGGAATCGGATCCGGATCCGGGCGGATCCGAAACCGGCTTGGGCGACATTCAGCTCGGCCTCCAGCTCAAGGCCTATGAGGACATCTTCGAGTACCCCTTCGTCATCCCGCACCTGAGTGTCTCCCTGCCCACCGGCGAGGAAGACTCCGGCACCGGCAACGGCGAAAGCATCCTGACCTACGGACTGTCCGTCGGAACCGTGACCTGGGACTGGATGACCTGGATCCTGGACGCCAGCTACGAAGCCCACGGCGAAATCGACGACGTGGTCGGCGGTTCCCTCTCCCTCATCGCGGACGTGAGCAAGCGTTTCTCGGTCATCGGTGAAATCCGCGTGACCGACGAACCCTCCAGCGAGAGCGACGACTACTCGGCCGACGCCCTCGCCGGCATCTCCTACGACTGGAGCAAGCGCTTCACCACCGTCTTCTCCGCCGGCGGCGCGCTCGACAACGGCGACGACTTCCTCTCCGTCATCCGCGCGGGCTACACCTGGTAACCCACCCCGGGATCCAAGCCAGAAGGCCGTCCGCAAGGACGGCCTTTTTTTGGGCACTTCCGGAAAGTTTCCGCCGCGATGGGAAAGATCCGCAAGGGTGGGAGGGAGCCGTTCCGGTCAGCCGCGCACCACATCCCGTCCCGGCCCGCTGAAATGCTGTCACCCCTTCATCCATCCCCGGTCCTGCGGTGAGGCGCATCCGTGATGAAATCTGCACACGGTTTCCGGAATCAATCCCACGTCCCACCGTGGGGCGGGGTGGATTCAGGGACTGGTACCCGCTGGCTCGAGCGGCGCCGGCGGGTGCGTTTCCACCCGATAGAACGCGGCGGGCGAGGGGGGGAAGGTCGGGTCCTCATATTCGAAAATGCCGCCATCTTCGCTGAATAGGTGGCTCTGTTGGTGCTCCAGCATCCCGCCGGGGGCCAGGAAATAGGGTCCTGCTATCGAGGCCGATTTCCATACGAAATATTCCTGCTGGGGGACCCCTGTCCAAGTCAACGTGCAGGTGGCTGCGGCAGGCCTCGCGTCCATCACCCGGCCTGGAGGCGCCGGCTCCGGAGTGAAGGCGTAGCGCAGCAGGAAACCACCCGTCTGCATGGGAAAGCCTGCGGGGGCGACGCTGTACACGGCTATAAAAACGGTTCGCCCGGCCATCAGAGGTACTCCCTCAAGCAGACTGGGTGAGATGCCGTTGAGTCCGTTATCGTTTGCCGCGACCTCCACCAGATTGGAAAGGGACATCCCCCTCCAGACACGCAGCATGGTGTTTATTTCGCTGTCCTCCGTGTCCAGGGAAAGAAGGCCCCTCTCCGGGGCGGTGAAGGAGAACCAAACGCTGCCACCGCCGTAAAACACGTATGGCTCCAAGTCTTCCGAAGTGGCCCATAGGTTGTCCCAAGCCAACCGGCCGGAATCCCCGCTTAACGGAATTGCGGCGGAAAAGGCGTCGTTGGTCATGGGTGCGACAGGCGCCAGCACGAAGTTCCTGGCGATGACGGTCTGCCCGGTCGTCACGGTGATCCGCTCGGCGGCATCCGGGGCGATATGGGGGGAGTACATGAAGACCGGTGCGGGAAGATTATCATACCATTCATGTCGAACAGAGAGACTGGCGGGCACTGGCGCGTTGGCATCGTCTTCCGTCTGCAAGATATAATCACCCGCGGGCAGACCACGCAATTCAAAGTCACCCGTCAGCGGGTCCGTCGGCACCCCCAAGCCAAAGATGCTCCCCTGGCGCTGCGCCCAGACGAGGAGGCTCACCGGGTCGCCGTGGGAATCCAGGACCCGGCCGCGGATACCGCCGCCAAGGTTGAGCGCGAAATCGATCCCGGCCGTTTCCTCGCCGACCACCACCGGAACAATGGACGCATTGTCTCCAAGCGGGTTTCCCTGATTTGCGTTTTCATGCGCCGGGTTGAACCATTGATCCACATGACCGCCGTGGCTGGCCTTGACATAGTAAATGCCGCCGGCAAGGCCCTGAAAGGAATAGGCGCCGCCGCCATCGGGGCTCCCATAGGCCTGGGATTGTCCCTGGCTGTTGTAAAGTTGCACCGACGCTCCCACGAGGGGCTGGCCGTCTGCATCCCTCACCACACCGGAGATGCTCCCGCCTCGCGTAAGTCTGAAATCAATGCCTGTCAGGGTTTGTCCGACGTTCAGTACAATGGGGCTGATAAACCCCGAGGAGTCGGTGTATGCCTGGTCCAGCCACGGGTCCGTTGAATTGGAAACCCTGACATAATGTATGGGCCCCGCAAGGAGCACCGGACTGGA
The DNA here is from genome assembly GCA_046346795.1 of Kiritimatiellia bacterium. Taxonomy (GTDB): domain Bacteria; phylum Verrucomicrobiota; class Kiritimatiellia; order SS1-B-03-39; family UBA6053; genus JAXMHJ01. The sequence goes on along the minus strand of JAXMHJ010000016.1, from coordinate 14,119 downwards.
ATATGTCCCGTCGGACTCGGTCAGCACGGTTTCGATCGCATACGGCAAATCCCGGATGAATCGCACCTCGATCCCGGCCAGGGGCGTTCCGGTGTCATCCGTGACGAGCCCGTGGATGGTTGCCCCGGGATCAAGGTTGATATTGACGTTTGGCACCATGACCGCATCCACAAAGATGTCCGCGCTGATTCCTTCGACGAGGGAAGGATGGTTGGCCCGGATGTAATAGTAGCCCGGTTCGAGATGCAGGAACCCATAGCGACCATCGGTGTCGGTGGTGGTGATTTCAAGCGCTGCCGGGGATACACCGAACATTGGATATAATTCCACCCGCGCGTTTGCCAACGCGCCTCCCGGCCCGCTTACCATCCCGCTGATCCCGCCCGTCGGAGGAGCGACGATATTCAGCACAATGTCCCCGGTTTCCAAATCCAGACCGTCTGAGTAAACATATCCGTAGACCGCGATCCGGTACGTCACGCCCGCGTTCGCGACGAACGAGAGGCGGCTTTGATGGGAACTCAGGCTGTTGTCGCTGGCCGACACCTCGGAAAGGCCGGTAAGAGCGGAGCCCGTCCAGACCGCAAGCACGGTGTCAAACGCGCTCCCGAAGGTGTCCACCTGGACCACCTGGGTGGACGGCGCCACCCACCGGTACCACACCGACGCCCCCACATTTCCCGCGTAATCGGAGGGCTCGGGTTCCCCGGGTTGCAGCGTGGCCTGCACGTTGCTCCCGGTGCTCAAAGCCGGGAAGCCGCTGACAAGCACGGAAGTATTGAAGGAGTCGTTGGGTGGCGGGGCGGCCAGGCAGGTCATGACCGTCAGAAGGAGCGCGACCGCTGCCGGTGCGAGCTCGCAGGGGCTGGAGGATTTCATGCTGTCTGTCTCCGGGGGCTCGGACGGAATGGGAATGGCGGGGGAGGACACGGAACGGGAAATCTGTGATTTCCCAGTAGAGTGCGTGTTCGGCGATGTCCATCCTATTGCGCGCTTTCCCCGGGGAACGGAGCACCCGGGCCGATCACCGCCGCCGCGCACACCGGCGACGGCGAACTGGTCAACTCCGCCAACGCCGGAATCTCCCGCAACGCCATGCGCGTCGAACCGTCCAAGGGCGCCATCACCGACGGGCAGGTGCAAGAGGGCCTCGGCACCCGCCAGGTGAATTTCACGCTGCGCGACGGGCCCTTCAGCCGCCAGCGCTGCCGGGGGAGCCCTTCCCGGTCATCTCCCGCCGCCATCCGGGGGGCGGCGTCACGCCGCAAGACGCCAGCGGGCACCTTTACGTCTGGATATTCGTCATTTGAGGTTGCGCGATATCGAGCGAATAGTACCTATCGATCATGTTCGCTCACGAGCGTCAGGCAACAATCATCGTAATGCTGCGCAAGCGCCGTCGGTTCGACGTTCGCGAACTCGCGAGCACATTGGGAATCTCCTCCGCCACCCTGCGGCGCGACCTGAGTCTCCTCGACCGGAACAATCTGGTGCGCCGGGTGCATGGTGGCGTCCTCCTGCCGGGCGACGGAGCGGAGGAGGCGTCCCTCCGCCAGAAGTCCGTCACGGCCATGCAGGCCAAGAGAAGAATTGCAGCCCGTGTCGCGGGGACCATCCCCCGGGGCGCGACCGTCTTCATTGACGGTGGCACGACGTGTCTGGAGGCGGGGTTGCTGCTCCGCCGGCGGGCCGATCTCACGCTCGTCACCAACTCGCTGCCGCTGCTTGCCGGCTACGAACGCTTCGCCGCCCGGCTGATTGTGCCGGGGGGCGAACTGCGGGCTGTGAGCGGGGCTTTGGTCGGGTCGATCGCACTTGATGCGTTGGCGCGGTTGCGGGCGGATGTGGCCCTGATTGGCGCGTCCGGCCTCCACCCGGCGGATGGCGCCAGCACCACCGAGTTGCTGGAAGCCTCGATCAAGCAACAGTGGATTCAAAAGTCCGGGCGCGTCTGCCTGCTCGCCGATGCGTCCAAGTGGCGGCAGCCCGCCGCCATTCGCTTTGCCGCCTGGGGCGAATTCCAGGAGTTCTTCACCGACACCCGGCCTCCCCGCGCCTTCCATCGCAAAACCCTCGGAATCATCCTGCCATGAAACGCCTCGACCGGAAACTCGCAAACATTCGCAACGGCTCCACGGCATCCGCCGACTTCATCATCGCCGATGCCAAGGATGCCGACATGGCCTTCGGCCTCACCGCTCCCGGTCCGCAGTCAGGCCATTGCCACCACGGCTACAACGAATCGGAGGGCTGTTGGAAATCACTGTCCCAGTACCGCGAACAGATCCGCGCCGTCATCGCGCAGGACATCGTCGACATCATGCTCCTGTCGGCCTCGAACCTGGAGTATCTGGGCATGGGGGAGGGGTTGTTCCGCTCCTCCGCCATCACCCCGGCCGCCCGCGCCAACGACACCACCGACGTGTGGGCGGTCCGCGGGGGCAAATATCCGGCCGAGCACCCATCGCGCTCGTTTCGCACGGCCTCCCTTGATCATATCAAGTACGGCCGGCTGACCGAGGACCACAGCGCGCCGTTCATCGGCGCGGATCTCGGGTTGTATTCCATCACCTTCACCAACAACATCGACTGGGACCACAAGGCCCTCCTCGATTTCCAGGATTTCCGGATCGAGGCGGAACGCAAGCGTTTCCGGTATTTTCTCGAAGTGTTCAACCCGAACGTCGATCCCGGCATCCCTGACCGGAAGGTCGCCGCCTTCCTCAACGACCACATCATCCGGACCCTGGCCGGGGTGACCGAAGTCGGCCGGCCGTTGTTCCTCAAGGTGCCCTACAACGGTCCGGGGCCGCTCGAGGAACTGGTGTCCTATGACCCCCGGCTGGTCGTGGGGATTCTCGGAGGCGGAGCCGGCACCACGCTGGATGCCTTCCAGTTGATCCACGATGCGCGAAAATACGGCGCCCGGGTCGCCCTCTTCGGCCGCAAGATCAACCTCTCCGAGCATCCCCTCGCTTTCGTCGAATTCCTGCGCCGGGTGGTCGACGGGGAGGTCACCCCGGTGGACGCCGTCAAGGCCTACCATGACGTGCTCCAGAAAAGCGGGATCAAACCGCAGCGGCATTTGCAGATGGATCTGAAGCTTGCCACCAGCAAGATGAGCTACCGGTGACAAACCTGATATGAACCATTTCGCCCAGCTCGCCAACCTCCTCGCCGCCGCCGATACCGGCGCCTGCCGGGTGGTCACCGGTTTCGACGGTTTCGTGGATGAAATGATCACCCTGGTCGGCGAGCGCCGCGGGTTGGATGACTTCACCCCCGTGCCCGACATTTCCACCTTTGGCCGGCTGGTTGCGGCCGCGGCCGGCCACAGCAGCCTGCGCGAGATCATCGTCACCGACACCCACCCCGGCGGCTGCGCCGTAAACCTCGCGGACGGCCTGGCGAGCCTCGGGGCGCGGGTTGATTGTTTCGCCACGGCCGGCGAACCGGTGCATCCCGCCTTCGCCGGGATCGCGGCCAAATGCCGGGGCTTTCATTCCTGGGGACGCCAGCCGGGCCGCACCCTCGCCTTTGAATTCGCCGATGGCAAAATGATGTTCAGCGCGGTCACCCAGCTCGCTGATTTCACGCCGGACCACGTGCGCCAGCAGCTCGCCGCCGGCGGGTTTGCGAACGCCTGCGCCTCCGCCCGGGTGATCGCCCTGACCGATTGGACCCTGTACCCGCACATGACCGCGGTGTGGCGGCTGCTGCTGGAAGAGGTGTTCGGCCGGCAGTCCCACCGGCCGGGCTTTTTCATCGATCTGGTGGATCCGTCCGGACGATCGGCCCGCGACATCACGGCGATGACGGGCATGCTGCATGAGTTCGAGGCCTGCGGACCGCTGACCCTCGGGCTGAACGGCAACGAGGCGAACATTCTCTGCCGCCTGCGGCGCCACCCTCCGATTCACACGATCCCACGCCGGAGGAAACCCTGACCCAGGCCCTTGCGTTGCGCGCGGCACTCGGCATCAGCCGGGTGGTCATTCACCGCATCGCCTTCGCCGTGAGCGCCGGGCCCGGCGGCACCGGGATTCAACCCGGCCCGTACTGCGCCAACCCCAAGAGCACCGGCGCGGGAGATCGTTTCAACGCCGGGTGCTGCCTCGCGCTGGCCCTCGGGCTGGACGACGCCGACGCGCTCGCACTGGGCTGCGCCAGCGCCGGCTTTTACGTCCGTCAGGCCCGCAGCGCCAGCCAGGCGGAACTGGTTGGTTTCCTCCGCGAATGGTCCGGAGGACCGCCCCCTCAACGGACGGAATGATCTCGTTCGGACCACTCGCCTCCCGCATCACCGGCGAACTCCACACCGGGGAAACGTTTCGGCGGCTCTGCACCACCGACGCCTCGGAATATCAGGAACTGCCGGCCGCCGTCGTCCTGCCGCGAACCGACGACGACCTTCGGGAAATCATCCGCTTCGCCCGCACCACGGGGCTGGGACTGTCCCGCGGGCCGCGGAACCTCGCTGGCGGGCAGTGCGTCGGCGGCCGGGATGGTCGTGGATGTTCCCGCCACTTCACCCGCATTCTCGGCGTGGACCGCCAGGCGCGGCGGGTGCGCGTGCAGCCGGGGGTGGTGAGGAACGAGCTCAGCCGCCACGCCCTGGCGGCCCACGGGCTGTACTTCGGTCCGGAAACGTCCACGGCCAACCGCGCCATGATCGGCGGCATGGTCGGGAACAATTCCTGCGGATCGAATTCATCGTGTATGGCAGCACTCGCGATCACCTGGTGTCGGTGCGCGGATTCCTCAGCGATGGGTCCGGTGGTGTTCGGACCGCTGTCGCGGGACGGATTCAGGCCAAATGCCGGGGCCGGCCACGCTGGAAACGCGGATTTATCAAAATCTGGAACGCCTGCTGGGGGACCCGGAGAACCGCCGGCACATCACCGCCAACTTTCCCCTGCCTTCCATTCCCCGCCGCAACACCGGCTACGCCCTCGACCTGTTGATGGACGCCGGAGTGTTCGATCCGGCCTCGGACCGCCCCTTCAACCTGTGCAAACTGATCGCCGGATCGGAAGGCACCCTGATGTTTCTCGCCGTCGAGCTCGACTGTTCGCCGCCGCCACCGCCACCCACGCGGCCCTGATCTGCGGGCATTTCCAGTCGGTGGACGAGGCCTTGCGCGCCAATCTGCTGGCGCTGCCTGGTCGCCATGCGCGTCAACCTCGTCCAGCAGCGCAACCGTTCGTTTGTCTCCGGTGATCCGGGCGCCCTCCTCGTGGTCGAGATCCGCCGCGACAGCCGGGCCAGAGCGGAGGCCGCCGTGGCCGCGGTCACCCAGGCCTGGACCACCGCCGGCCATGGCTACGCCGCCGGTGTTGTGGGGCGCCGACGGGGACAAGGTCTGGGAATTGCGCCGGGCCGGCCAAGGCTTGATGAGCAACGTGAAGGGCGACGCCAAACCCCGCGAGATGGTCGAGGACACCGCGGTCGATGTGCGCGACCTGCCCGCGTACATCGCCGAGTTCAGGCGCTGCTGCGCGAAAAGCATGGCATCGATTGCGTGATGTACGCGCATGCCGGGACCGGCGAACTGCACACCCGCCCGTTGTTCGACCTCAAGACACCGGAAGGCCTCCACCTGTTCCGCGCCGTCGCCACGGGCATCGCGCTGCTGGTGAAAAAGTACCGGTCGCTCAGCGGCGAACACGGCGACGGACGCCTGCGCGGCGAGTTCATCCCGCTGATGGTGGGCGACCCGTGCTATCAACTCATGCGCGCGGTGAAGGCCTTGTTTGATCCGCTGGGCGTCTTCAATCCTGGCAAGATCATCGACACGCCCCCGATGGACACCTCGCTGCGGCACGCGCCAAACCACCCCACGCCCGAATACCCGACCCTGTTCGATTTCAGCGACGCGGGCGGCGTCGTGCGGAGCGGCGGAGAAGTGCAACGGTTCCGGCGATTGCCGGAAGGGGCCGCTGGCGGGCGGCACCATGTACCCCAGCTACATGGCCACCCGCGAGGAAAAGCACACCACCCGCGCCCGCGCCAACATCCTGCGGCAGGTCCTGGCAAATCCGCGGGACGCCAGCCGCCCCTTCGACAGCGAGGAGATCAAGGAGGTCCTGGATCTGTGCCTCTCCTGCAAGGCCTGCAAATCGGAATGCCCGTCGAGCGTCGACATGGCCCGGCTCAAGGCGGAATTCCTCCAGCACTACCAGGACGCGCACGGCGTGCCCATGCGCTCCCGGCTGGTCGCCCGCTTCGCGGAAAGCGCGCGGCTCGCCTCGCATGCGCCCCGGCTGTACAACGCCGTGACCCGGACCCCCGTGCTGCGCCGAATGGTCAACCGCCTCGCCGGCTTCCATCCGGAGCGCACCCTGCCGCGCCTCAACCGCACCACGCTTCGCAACTGGTTCGCCCGGCGCGCGCCCCTCACCCCGCCCGGCGGCAGGCTCGGCCGGGTCCATCTGTTTTGCGACGAATTCACCGACTTCCATGATCTGGACGCCGGGATCGCCACGGTGGAATTGCTGGAACTCCTGGGATGGGAGGTCGTGTTACCGGTCCATGCCGAGAGCGGCCGCGCCTCGCTCTCCAAAGGCCTGGTGCGCCGGGCGCGCGCGTTCGCGGAGGAAAACGTCCGCCGCCTCGCCCCCCTGGTTTCGGCGGAGGAACCCCTCCTCGGCATCGAGCCGTCCGCCCTCCTGGGCTTTCGCGACGAGATTCCGGACCTGGTCGACCCCTCGCTGCGCGACGCGGCCCGGGCCCTGGCGCCGCACTGCCTGCTGCTCGAGGAGTTCATCGCCCGGCAGATCGACGCCGGACGCATCAGCCCGGCGCAGTTCACCCGCGAGGCGCGCGTCATCCATCTGCACGGACACTGCCACCAGAAGGCGCTCGCCTCGCTGGAGCCCACCGTGCGCATGCTGTCGTTGCCGGAGAATTTCAGCGTCCAGGTGATTCCCTCCGGATGCTGCGGCATGGCCGGCTCCTTCGGCTATGAGGCGGAGCATTACGCCGTGTCCATGCAGGTCGGGGAACTCGTTTTGTTCCCCGCGGTGCGCAAGGTGGCGGCGGACGCGATCATCGCCGCCCCCGGCACCAGTTGCCGCCACCAGATCCACGACGGAACCGGTCGCGGCGCACTTCACCCGTCACAGGTGCTGCGTCAGGCCCTCCATGAAATTCAGCCGGGAGATCGCGGTGCCCGCCAGCGCAACCCGTGAACCGATGGCTCTGACCGCGCGGACAGACACCGACCGCGACCCTCTGTTCCCGGACGTTCAGCAGAGGAGTGTGCGAAATCCGCACCTGCGGACTCATGGCAGCTCATCGGTGCTCCGCTGAACCCCGCGGTCCCACCTTCACGCCCCGCACCCCGGATTCAAACCCCCAGGTCCACGTCCCAGCCCGGGCGATAGGTGCGGCGCAGGAGGCGCTGGGCCTCGTCGGAGTTCGGAATGCGCATCCGGCGGGCGTCCCACTGCAGCACCGTCCCGGGCACGCGCGCCGCCACCGTGCCGCGGAGGATGGCCTCCGCCATGGGACCTGTCTGCTCGAAGTGCGACTCGGTCATCTCGCCCCCCCGGCAGGCGATGACGAAGCGCTCGTAATGGTCGGGACCCTTCGGATTCGGCCGGGCGACGCCCGCGAACTTCTCGTGCGGGAGCAGGATCGGGCCGGATCCGTTGGGCAGCATCATCGCGCCTTCCGTGCCCAGGACCAGCGAACCCTCGTACGACGCGGCGTCGATCCGGCCCGACTTCATGAGTTCCTGAAGATCGCCCTCCGGCAGGTAGCCGCCGTCCATCCATTCAACCATCAGATCGGCGCCCGCGGTCAGCGCGTTGCCCGGGAAAACCCATGTGATGTGGTTCGCCTGCGGCCAGACGTCCGCACGGCGTTCAGGCGATGCCACCCAGGATTCCTGCACCTCGGCCTTGACCGTCCGCGGCGCCGTGAGGCCGAGCCCCTTCCACACCGCATCGAAGATGTGGCAGCCGATGTCCCCCGACCATCCGGTGCCGAAGTCCAACCAGCAACGCCAGATGCCGGGATGGTAGATCCCGGGGGAAAACGAGCGCTCGGGCGCCGTGCCCAGCCACAGATCCCAGGACAGGTTCCCGGGCGCGGGGCTTCCCTGCGCGGGGCGCGGCCCGGCCAGGCGGTAGCCCTCCGCGCCCGGCCGGTTGGAGAAGAGGATCACGCGCTTGATCCTGCCGATGACGCCCTCGCGCAGAAACCGCACCGCCGCCCGGTCGCCATTGCCCGATGCGGCCTGCGTGCCCAGTTGGGTGACAACGCCCGCCTTCCGCGCCGCGCGGGCCAGGGCCCGACACTCCGTCACGTCATGCGCAAGGGGCTTCTGCCCGTACACGTGCTTGCCGGACCGGAGCGCCGGCAGTTCGATCGCGGCGTGCATGTGGTCCGGGACGGCGACGTTGACCGAGTCCACGCGGTCCCCTTCCGCCGCCAGCATCTCCCGCCAGTCGGTGTATAACCGGGCGCCCGGCGCCTGCTTCGCGGCCGCGTCCAGGATATTGCGATCCACGTCGCAGAGCGCGACGACCTGGACATCCGGATTGCCGAGAAAGTGGGACAGGTCAACGCCTCCCATGCCGCCAACCCCCACACAGGCGTGTTGCAGCCTGGCGTTCGGCGAGCACACCCGCCGCGGGGTCGTCGTCGCACATCCGGATACCAAACCCGTCCCGCCCAGCGCGGTCACGGCCATGAACGAGCGTCGGCTGAAGTTCATCGGGAACCCCTTTCCTTGTTGTTGATACCCATCAGATGCTCAAGCAGATAACGCTCCAGCGACTCATAGTCCCGCGCGTCCCGGCATTTCTCCACCCGCCTGCCATCGAGCGAACGGACCTTGTCGACCAGGTGCAGGAACAGCGCGCGGCTGTTCTTCAGGTGCTCCGTGACCGGGCTCCCGCGCTGCGTCCGCATGGTCTTCACATCCAGGCCCACGAACTCGCCGCGGCGCCCATAGCCGCTCTCCTCCAGCACCCGCACCTGGTTGAACGCCGCGCGGAGATTCGCCGCGCCGAAGTTCTTGTCCTCGTCGAACTTCAGGCCGTTCTGATCGTTCAGGTGTACGCTGGCCAGCTTGTCGTGCGCGAGCGCAAAGGCCATCTCATCACTCGGGTCCAGCCCGGCCAGGATCGCATGCGCGGATTCGATGAGCCCCTTGACCCGGCCCGGATCCTGCGACGCATAGGCCAGCGCGATGGCGTGGCCGATGGTCGGGACATAGGCCTGGTCGGTCGGTTCGTTCGGTTTCGGCTCGATCCACACCTCAAGGACCGGGTCGTAGTCGAGCATCTGGTTGATCGTGGCGAGCAGGCGCTCGTAGGCTGTGCGGGCGTTCTTCGCCTCGCGGATGTAGGTGCCCTCGCGGGCCAGCCACAGGACGATGGCCTTGCTGTTGATCGCGCGGGCGATGTCCATGCACTTGCGGGTGCGCTCCCAGGCGTAGGCGCGGTCGGTCGCGGAGTTCGAGGTGTAGGCGCCGTCGATGGTCTGCCCGGCGAACCACAGCCGCGGCGCGACGAACTCGGGGACCAGCCCCTGCCGGTCCAGCATCGCCTTGACCGACGCCGCGCGGCGCGCGATCTGCCGGGGCGAGAGGTCGTCCAGACCGGGCACGACATCGTCATCGTGGAACTGCACGCCCTCGAAACCGAGCGGCCGGTAGAGCGCGAACTTCTTCTCATGCGGGAACACCGGGCGGGCCTCGGGCCCGAACGGGTCGGCGCCCTCGCTGATGTTCCAGGGGCCGAAGGAGAAGCGATAGCGGACCGGTGCGTCCAGGGAGCGGGGGGTTTTTGTTTTCATGGCAACCCTTTTACGGAACGGCGCGCGGGACCGCTACGCCGACCGTCTCAATCACTATGTCAAATGTCTCATTCATGTTGCCACAGTGGCTTCGTCATGCCACAAAAGTGCCATGCGCGGGCGTCGAGAGCAGATCCAGTTGCCGGGCGGGCACTCCTTCCGGGTGCTCCGCTGGACCCGCAGCGTGCGGGACGTGGAGTCGATGCTCGCCCCGGGCCTCGCCGCACGCCTCACTGGCGAGGGCGACCACTGGCATTACCATTCGGCGATGGAACTCACCTGGTTCGAGGAGGGAGAGGGCGTGCGGTTTGTCGGCAATCATATCGGGCCGTTCGCCCGGGGCGATGTGGTGCTGCTCGGCGACAACCTGCCGCACTACTGGCACGCGCGCGGCCGCTCCGCGGGACTGGCGGCGCAGTGGTGGTTCCCCCACGGGCACGCCATTTGGTCGCTCCCCGAGGCGCTTCCCCTGGGCGCGCTGTTCCGGGAGGCGGGGCGCGGCATCCGCTACACCGGCGCGACGGCGGCCGCGGCGGCGGCCGGTCTTTCGGGCCTGGCCGGCAGCGCGGGGGCCGAGCGCCTGGGCCGGTTGCTGTGTCTGCTGGCGCGGCTGGGTGCCGCCCCCGCATCGGAACGCGCGCACCTCTCCGGCAAGTCCTATGCAAGGCCGGAATCGACGACCCACCAGCAGGCGATCAGCGAGGCCGTGCGCTACCTGCTGGCGAATTTCCGTGACCAGGTCCGCCTGGGTGATCTGCTCGAACTGACCCGCATGAGCAAGGCAACCTTCTCGCGGCAGTTCCGAAAGCACTCCGGGAAGACCTGTGGGGCGTTCCTCGCGAGCCTGCGCCTGGAGTCAACCTGCCGGGAATTGAGGGACACCGATCTGCCGATCACTGAAATCGCGCTCGCCTCGGGTTTCAGCCAGATCTCGTTCTTCAACCGGATCTTCCGCCGGCAGATGCGCTGCAGCCCGCGGGATTACCGCGCCCGCCATCGGCCGGGCGACGTCCTGCGGCACGGTTTCGGCATCGTCATGCCTGATCGAAACGCGCGTTTCCCGCCCCCGGAAGCTTTAAGTCGGCCGGGTTCCCGCGACCGGAAACGCCGGGCGGGAGCATGCTGGGTTTCGCCGCGGCCGCAACCTCCCCGGCCGGGAGCGGGTCCGCAGGCCCGCTCTACCCCCGACCGCCTCGGGGAACATCTCCCCTTGCTTTTGCCGTCGGCCGGAGCAAAAGTCTGACTTTTCGCCAAGGAACCCCCATGCCGTATCCATTCCAATCCATCGAAGCCAGGTGGCAGTCGTTCTGGGACGCCCGCAAGACCTTCCGCACCCCCGAAAACCCGACCCCGCCCGCCCCAAGTTCTACGCGCTCGACATGTTCCCGTACCCGAGTGGCGCCGGGTTGCATGTCGGTCATCCGGAAGGCTACACCGCCACCGACATCGTGTCGCGCTACAAGCGCATGAAAGGGTTCAACGTCCTGCACCCGATGGGCTGGGACGCCTTCGGCCTGCCCGCCGAACAGTACGCCGTGGAAACCGGCACGCATCCCGCCGTCACCACCAAGAAGAACATCGACCGCTTCCGCGAACAGCTCAAGGCCATCGGCTTCTCCTACGACTGGGACCGCGAGGTCTCCACCACCGACGTCGACTACTACCGCTGGACCCAGTGGATCTTCCTCAAGCTCTACGAGAAGGGCCTGGCCTACGAGGCCGAGATCGCCGTGAACTGGTGCCCCGCGCTGGGCACGGTGCTGGCCAACGAGGAGGTCATCGACGGCCGCAGCGAACGCGGCGGCCACCCCGTCATCCGCAAGCCCATGCGCCAGTGGGTGCTCAAGATCACCGCCTACGCCGAACGCCTGCTCAACGACCTCGAGGGCCTCGACTGGCCCGAAAGCATCAAGGAAATGCAGCGCAACTGGATCGGCCGCAGCGAGGGCGCCGAGGTGGACTTCGCCATCCAGGGCCACGCCGGCGTGATCCGGGTGTTCACCACCCGCCCCGACACCCTCTTCGGCGCGACCTACATGGTGCTCTCGCCCGAACACGCGCTCGTCCCCGCCATCACCACGCCGGAGAAGCGCGCCGAGGTCGAGGCCTACCAGAAGACCGCCGCCACCAAGAGCGATCTGGAACGCACCGAGTTGCAGAAGGAAAAGACCGGCGTGCACACCGGCGCCTTCGCGATCAACCCGGTGAACGGCCGGCCCATCCCCGTGTGGATCTCCGACTACGTCCTGGCTTCCTACGGCACCGGCGCCATCATGGCCGTGCCCGCGCACGATGACCGCGACTACGCCTTCGCCAAAGCCTTCGGCCTGCCCATTGTCGAGGTCATCTCCGGCGGCGACATCACCGCCACCGCGCACACCGGCGACGGCGAGCTGGTCAACTCCGCCAACGCCGAGATCTCCCTCAACGGCATGCGCGTCGAGCAGTCCAAGGGCGCCATCACCGACTGGCTGGAGCAGAAGGGCCTCGGCGTCCGCAAGGTGAACTACAAGCTGCGCGACTGGCTCTTCAGCCGGCAGCGCTACTGGGGCGAACCCTTCCCGGTCATCTTCGTGGACGGCAAGCCCCGCCCGCTGCCCGCCTCCGAGCTGCCGGTGCGCCTGCCCGACGTCCAGTCGTACAAGCCCAGCGGCACCGGCGAGAGCCCGCTGGCCAACATCACCGACTGGATCAACACCACCGACCCCGCCACCGGCGAGCCCGCGCGCCGCGAAACCAACACCATGCCGCAATGGGCGGGATCGTGCTGGTACTTCCTGCGCTTCATCGACCCGCGCAACGACCGGTGCCTGGTCGACCCCGCGCTGGAGAAATACTGGATGCCGGTCGACCTCTACGTCGGCGGCGCGGAGCACGCCGTGCTGCACCTGCTCTACTCGCGCTTCTGGCACAAGGTGCTCTTCGACTGCGGCGTGGTCAGCACGCGAGAGCCCTTCCACAAGCTGGTCAACCAGGGCATGATCCTCGGCGAGATGGAATACCACGCCGCGCCCGAGGCCTTCGCCGCCCGCGCCGCGGAGCTGGAGGCGCTCGGCCTCGCCGGGCATGAGATCAAGCAGGACGACAAGATCGTCGGCACGTCGTCGTCAAGCGCGCCAGGAGGACCGCGCTGTCCAACCTGCCCGACGAGCTGGTCGAGAAACGCCAGGGCCGCGCCTATGTGAAGGGCGTCGACTGGAGATCACCGGCCGCGCCGAAAAGATGTCCAAGAGCCGCGGCAACGTGGTCAACCCCGACGACGTCATCAAGGCCTACGGGGCCGACTCCCTGCGTCTCTACGAGATGTTCATGGGGCCGCTCGAGCAGGTGAAGCCCTGGAGCATGAAGGGCGTCGAGGGCGTCCACCGCTTCCTCAACCGCGTCTACCGATGGCTGTGCGACGAGGAGACCGGCGTCGTGCACGCGTCCGTCGGCGACCATCCCGCCACCGTGGAACAGCAGCGCGCGCTGCACCAGACGATCCGCAAGGTGGGCGAGGACATCGAGGCCATGCGCTTCAACACCGCCATCTCGGCGATGATGGAATTCCTCAACGCCGCCACCCGTTGGGAAAAGATCCCCCGCGGGGCCGCCTCCTCGTTCCTGCTCCTGCTCGCCCCCTTCGCGCCGCACCTGGCCGAGGAACTCTGGGGGAAGCTGGGGCATTCCGACTCCCTTGCGCACGAGCCCTGGCCGGTCCATGACGAGGCCCTGCTCAAGCTCGACCAGGTGGAGATCCCCGTGCAGGTCAACGGCAAGCTGCGCGGCAAGCTCACCATCGCCCCCGACGCCGCGCAGGCGGCGGTCGTGGCGCTGGCGATCCAGCTCCCGGCGGTCATGCAGCAACTCGAGGGCAAGGTCATCCGCAAGGAAATCTTTGTAACGGGCAAGATGCTAAACCTTGTCGCGGACTGACTTCCATCTCCGCGTATGGGCGTTGCAGGGTCGGTTTTATTCGGAAATTCCGATTTTCTCACGATCCCGCTTGCCGATTTTCCGGATTCCAATAGGATGTCGCGCTTTCCATAACCAATTCAACAGGATTGAAACCATGTCCGGATTTACCAGGGTTGTCAGGGTGGCCTTGCCACTCGTGGGTGTTTACGCCGCCGTATCGTGCGCCTGCGCCGATGAAAATGTGAACAGCGCCCTCAAGGGCCGCGACGTCAACGCCATCATGCAGATTTTGAAGGCCGACGGCCAGGCCCCCGAGGCCGCCCCCGCTCCGGTGGTTCCCGCCCCGCCCGCCCCGGCACCCGCCACGCCCGCCCCCGCGATCGCCACGCCCGCCGCGCCCGCCCCGGCCTCCGCC